>NZ_JAVKSG010000050.1:0-26222 GCF_039583785.1 Mycobacterium sp. | reverse complement strand
CGGATCCGACCCAACCATCCTCACCCTCGGCGCCCGTACCCCATCCGAACGTGGTCACCCTGAATGCCCGGCAACACTCTCCGAGCATCTGAAATGCGGTGTCGACTACACCGGCCTCGATTATGTGGTGTGCAACGAAGCCGGGCAGCTACACCACCCAGACACGCTGTCCACGATGCGAGCCAACACCGTCACCGCGGCCGGTGCGCCCCGCATCCGGCCCCACGACGCACGGCATTAGGCCAAACGCGCGGGCCGACGGCGCGGAGTTTGGCGCGAGTTGTGACAATCCGCGACGATGTTGCCGTCGCTTGACACCAAACGAACTCGTTTCGCCGGCCGTGAGTGCGCCCGAAGGGATTCGAACCCCCAACCTTCTGATCCGTAGTCAGATGCTCTATCCGTTGAGCTACGGGCGCCAGTGTTCAGTTGTGTCGTGTCGTGTCGTGTCGACCCGCTTCGCCCGGCTTACGCCGCGCTCGCGATCGCCACGTGGCGGAGGCGAGAGGATTTGAACCTCCGGTCCCCGGTAAGGGGGACAACTCATTAGCAGTGAGTCCCATTCGGCCGCTCTGGCACGCCTCCCTGGACCGTCTGAGGGTACCGGACGCAAACTGACTCCCGGAACCGCCGCGGAGCACAGCGTACACAGGCCGGACATATGCTGTCGAAATGACTGCTCGCCTTCGACCCGAAATGGCCGAGCTGCCTGTCTACGTCCCCGGCAAGACAGTCCCGGGCGCGATCAAACTGGCCAGCAACGAGACCGTGCACGGCCCGCTGCCCAGCGTCCGCGCGGCCATCGAGCGGGCAACGGACGCCATCAACCGGTACCCGGACAACGGCTGCGTCGAGCTCAAATCAGCGTTGGCCAAGCATCTGAACTCCGGCCGGGTCGCCCACGGTGGCGGCTGGGGTCCGGAACACATCGCCGTCGGCTGCGGGTCGGTGAGTCTGTGCCAGCAGCTCGTCCAGATCACGTCGACAGCGGGCGACGAGGTTTTGTTCGGCTGGCGCAGCTTCGAGATCTACCCACTACAGGTCCGGCTGGCCGGTGCCACGGCCGTCCAAATCCCGCTCACCGAACACACTTTCGACCTGCACGCAATGTTGGCCGCCGTCACCGACCGGACCCGGCTGATCTTGGTCTGCAACCCCAACAACCCCACCTCGACTGTGGTCGCTCCGGACGCGCTGACCCGATTCGTCGAGGCGGTGCCGTCGCACATCGTGATCGCGATCGACGAGGCCTACGTCGAATACATCCGTGACGGTCTGCTTCCCGACAGTCTCGCCCTGGTGCGTGAGCACAGCAATGTCGTTGTGCTGCGGACATTTTCGAAGGCGTACGGTCTGGCCGGGTTGCGAGTGGGGTACGCGGCCGCGCACCCAGGCCTGATTACCGCGCTGGACAAGGCCTACGTGCCCTTCACAGTGTCCAGCATCACGCAGGCGGCGGCGATCGCCTCGCTGGACGCGGCCGACGAACTGCTGGTCCGCACCGATGCGGTGGTCGCCGAGCGCACCCGGGTGAGCGACGCGTTGCGCGGCGACGGATTCACCGTTCCGTCGTCGCAGACGAATTTCGTGTGGCTGCCATTGGGTGCGCGCACACTGGACTTCGTCGAGCAGGCCGCAAGCGCGCAGATCGTGGTCCGGCCGTTCGGCCGCGACGGTGTCCGGGTGAGCATCGGTGCGCCCGAAGAGAACGACGCGCTGCTGAAATTCGCCGAGAACTGGGTTTAGCGCGGCGACGATGCGGGCCGGGAAGCGGGCCAATGGGAGCCGGGCAATGGGATCAAAGGAGATCGTGATGGGTGAGACGTTGGCGCGCAGGAGGTTTGACGCGTTCAGGCAACGTGGTGGCACCATTGCCGATGCAGAGCTCGACGACTATTGGGCCAGCCTGCCGCCGGCGACTGTCGACGGCATGCTCGGCGAGTGGAAGGGCGGCGAGTTCATTAACGGCCACCGAATGAACGGTCAGCTGGAGAAATCGCGGTGGTTCGGCAAGACAGGGATATCTATTGGAGTGCCCGGGATATGCACGGAAGGCCAGGCAGTGCGGTGCGGGGCCGTCATATGGTCATGCTCTAGTGCGTCGCCATGCCCGGAGGCGATATCGGCAGCACCGAAGAGTGATTCGCTGCCGGGGTCGTAGTAGTGGCTGTGGTCGCTGGCCAGTCCCGGAACCTCCGCTTTGAAGCGGGTCGAACCGAAGCCGTCGATGTACGGGTCCGCCCCCAGCGCACCGGGGATTCCACCCAGATACGACACCGGGTCGCCGGACGCACCCCCCACGTATACACAACCGCCCGGTTGCAGGTGGAAATCGCCGGCATTGCGGGCCATATCGGTACCGGGACAGCCAACGAGAACCAGGTCGTTGGCGTGCATACCGCAGCCGGCCGCAGCGTCAGCGACCGTCTTCGAACCGTACGAGTGCCCGATCACCGTGACATGAGTGGGCGTGCCATCATCGTGAGTGGTGTTGAGAGCGTTGACATCTAAGGCCAGCAATGCACCGCACTGGTGCGCCAGCCCAGTCTGCGCGACGCGGGCGTCGGTGAGGCCGTCGGGTGCTTCATAGCCCATCCATGCGATCACCGACGTAGGCCGTGAGCGATCGGCGTTGGACGTCTCGTGATCCACGTGGGCCGCGTCATCGCTGCTGAGCCAACCCTCTTTGACACTGTGGCTGGTCCCGGGTACCACCACAACGGTATTGGCGGCTTTGTCGGGGTGTCCGATCGCGATCGCCGCACCCCCGTTGCCGTCGAACGCGCAGGGGTTGGCAGCTGCTGGCGAGATACTCAGCGATAGTGAGCCTATGTGTGTGTTAGTGAGTAGCCTGGTGGGGTGAACCTCACGGAGTGGGCGTGGTCTTAGGGTGTGCATCCGCAGACCGCGTATCGCTGGTTTCGGTAGGGATCGCTGCCGGTGGCGGCGGTGCGGGTGAATCAGCGCTCCGTGTTGGTGAACCCGGATGCCGGCGAGGTCAACGGAACTTGTAACGGTGGTGTGGGCTTGTGCTCGGGGTGGACCTTAACGACGGCCACTTGGCCGTCGGTGTGCTCGACAACGCGCAGACCAGCGGCTGTGCGGTGGTGGTGGTGGTGGTGGTGGTGGAAAACCTCGACTTCGCTGACGCGCGAGCCACCGGCCGAGACACTCTTGGCCGCGGGAAACGCGGAAAGCGGCTGCGCCGCACCATCGCCGGTATCCCCACCCGCCGGTTCCGGGACCGACTCATCGGCATGGCCGCCCGGCGCGGTCTGGCGGTGATCGGTGTGGACCCGGCCTACACCAGCAGGTGGGGCCGCCAGCACTGGCGTAAACCCTTACAACAACCGACATCCGACCCGGCCACTGTCACCGTGCATCACGGGGCCGCGGCCGCGATCGGCAGACGTGGACTCGGCAAGCCGATCAGGCGTCGGCCGGCAGGACCCCGCACCCAACAGAGGATGCGTGCGGGCACTCCACCGGCCAGACCTGACCAGCCACCGACACCCACCCGACGGTGCCGTAGTCCTGGCTCACCGCCACGCCCACAACGACGACGAGGCGCGCCGGTCCACCAGACAACACCCACCATCAGCGGCCAGAAACGTTCGGGCCGAACAGGACTCACTCCTGCTCAGTAATCAGGAACGGTCGTACACATACAGGAAGTTCGGGGCGTAGTTCGTGTCCTTGCTGCCGCCGTGATCGAGGCCCTTCTTGACTTGGTCGGCATTCGTATAGCGCGTCACGTCGCTCGGAATCAGCCCGTAGTTCTCCGGATGAGCCTTCACCTCGTCGACGCTGACGTGGTGACTTGCGGCTGCCTGATTGACGCGGTCGAGGTCCTGCTGCATGACGGCCTTGTTCGCCGGTACTGCGGTTCGCGACGGGAATTCCGTTGAGGTTACCCAACTTATCGGGGTGATCGCGCAGCATCTAATCCCGCTGCGCCGGTGTCAGCGAATCCCACCACCGCTTGACCTACTTGGGATCTTTGCCGTCAGGTATCTGCGGTTCCGGGGTCTTCTTCTTCGGATCGGGATCCCCTGCGTCCATGCCGCCTTTTGGGCCGTCGCCGAGCTTTTTGTATTCATCGCCGATATCGCGGATGCGGCCGCCGATGGCGTTGAGGTCGCCGTTGGTCTGCTTGACGACGTCGGCGACATCGCCGATGCCCTTGCGCGCGATCGGCAACAACTGTTGTTCACGATCGTCGCTCGCCGGCACCGCCGAGGCCGCGTCGAGCACCCACTGCTTGACTTCGTCCAGGTTCTGCCGGCCCGCGACCACCACCGCCGCAGAGCGGTCTATTTCCGCACCCAGTCGCTGATCCAGCTCGGCCATCTGCCCCAACACCCGGCCCTGCTTGCTGTTGGCCTCGGTGTAGGAATCGGCGGCTGCGCCCGTCCAGCGTGCCCCGGGTGCCGCGGCGGCCACCGTGGTCTGCATCTGCCGCAACTGAGAGCCGTTGTCGAACGGAGCGCCGTCCTGCGGGGTGCCCTGGCCCAACGTGTCGCGCGCGTTCGACCACGTCGACATAAAGGCGTCGATGGCACCCACGCAGCCAACCCTTCCGCGGCTCAATCTGAAAAGTCAACAACAGCAGGCAAAGTCATACCACCGCGCCGCCCATCCCTGGCCCCGACGTGCTCCGCGCCAGTATCACGTGTTCCCCAGGAGCCTTGCCGGGGGCTGCGCCGTCACCGGTCCGGGCCTCACCATCGCCTCCGGACAGGGTTGTGCCAGGGACATCGTCCGTCGACGCTGCAGCGGATACCGCGCCGGCCGGCACGGCACCGGCCTTGGCGGCTTGGCCGACGGCCTGGGCGATGCTGTTGGCGGCCGCGCCGGCGGCGCTGGAGAAACCGCTGCCGAGCGACGAGGCGCCGCTGCCGAGGCCTGACGTCATCGGCCCGATCACGCCGCCAAGCGTTCCGGCCGCGTCCTTGCCCGCGCCGGTGAACGCACCCGCGAGGTCCGTCATGCTGCTGCCGCCGGGACCCGACGTGCCGCCGCGGGCGGGTGCCGCGGTCCCATCGACGGCATCTGCCGCCGACCGCAGTTGACTGGCTGCGCCGTCATCGACTCCGTCGTAGGCGTGCGCAGCTTGGCGTAGGGAATCCGCCAGCGCCCGGCCGGCCTCGGACAGCGAGGTTCGCGCACCAGAGCGAGCGTCGATCGCCCCGTTCAGTGCGTTGTGCATTCCCGACGCAATCGCGCCGTGGCTCAACGCGACCGAGACAGTGTAGGAGGCCGGATCGATCACGCGGGACATCTCGGCAGCCACATCTGAATGCGTCTGGGCGAATGAGCGCAGACCTTCGCTTTCGGTATAGAGATTGTCTTGGCTCATCGTGCACCTCATTTCCACGGCGGCGTATGCCCTACACAGAAGTCTAAGTCCGCCCGCAGCGGGGCGATGCGCCGATTTTGGCTAGCCGAATTCGTCGGCGATCTCCGCGAACGCCGCGTCGAGGGTTTCCCAGTCGGCGTGAATCGAGGCTGTCGCTTTGGCCGACGCGTTGCGCAACGCCTCGTTCAGTCGCTGCGCAACGTTCTCAGAGCCGTACCGCAGCAAGCCTTCGTTGATGAATACGTCGGTGAGCCAATGATGTCCGTTGAGCGTGACCTCGACAGTCTCGGCTTCGTCTGTGGCAGTGAACTTTTCGGACTTCATTTTGTGCAGTTGATCATCCATGATCGACAGCAAACGTTGCGCCTGCTGCAGCACCGCAGCGACCTCGGGATGCATCTCGGTCACTTCGAGCCACCCGAGTCCTTGCCGTCCTGCACGTCACGGCGTTTGCGGTGACCGATGACCCCTTCGGTCCATTCGCGCTCTTCCTTGTACAACTCTTCCTCGGGGGACAGCCCAGGGGTGCGGCGCTTTTCTTTGCCACCCTGACCGTGGCCGCCCTGGCCTCCTATCGGCGCACCGCCGCCACCTCCAGCCGCCCCGGCCGGCGCCGTCAGCCCGGCGTGGCCGGCTTCGGCGCCATGTGCTGCAGCACCGCGCGAGGGGGCGACCGCCGATCCGGTCACCGAGGGTTGCAGCGGTCCGGCGCCGCCGCCGGCGCCGCCGCCGTGCCCTCCGGTTGACGCCGGCTTGAGGCTTGGGCCCTTGGGCAGATGCGGAGAGGCATTCGCTGCGGCAGGCATGCCGCCCGGCACCCCGCCGCCGGAACCACCGGACGGGCTACCGCCTTGCGAGCCAGAGCCACCGCTGGGCGAGCCGGCACTCTGTGCGGCCGTCGGTTGTTGTTGCGGCGCAGAATGTTGCGGGGTGCCAGCAGATACCGGCGTCGACGGGAAAGCGCTACCGCCCGGCGCTCCCCCACCACCGGGAGTGCCTGTTAAAGGAGCCACCATCTGCTGGACGTCGGGGATGTCGTCTAGACCGGGAATGGCCCGTCGGCGTGGATCTCCGTTGGTGTAAACCGGTGTCGCAAGCAAACCGTCAACCGGTTCGGGCGGTTGCACAGGGTCGATGGTGGCAGCGGACTCGTACTGCGCGCGAACATGTTCGGACTCCGCGTACTGCTTGAGCAGGCCCTCCATGATGCTTTGCTTCTGATCGTCGTCGGCGGTCTCCAACTGCTTTTTCAGGGTCATCCACTGCTCGTAGACAGGGGTGTGCGCGTCCCGCGCGCTCCGGTGCGCCTCTTTGATCTTGTCCGCCTGGCTCGCCAGTTGTTGCCATGAACTCGCCATGCCCTCGAGCCATCCGCCGAACTGGTTGAAACGGCTGTAGGCGCCTTCCGCGGCAGCGCCTTCCCAGTTGCGGATTCGGACGTGAAAAGACTCGGCAGCTGACTGAAGTTCGTCACCGGTGTTTCGCCAGAATTCGGCAACGTGCTGCAGGGCTGCTCCTTGATCGCCGTTCCTCAAAGGGTCTTCGATCACCTCCGGGTCGCCGGGGGCATGGCCGACCTTTCCGAGTGCGCTCGGTGCGCTCGGATGGGCGGGTTTGGGAATCGAGCAGTCGTCTATTCTGACGGGTCCGTTGGATATCGGATTGCCGGAATTGATCTCGGCCTGCGCGCGTAAATCGACTTCGTCGTAGGCCTTCGCGACGTGATACAGGGACTCCGCGAGGCGTTTGCCTTCGGTAGCGCCCCAGTTCTGGTACTCCCACAGCGAACGCGCGAGATTGACCAGGTTGGTGACGGCGTCCATGGATGTCGTGAGCGCGGATGGCGGGGTAATCGGTGACTCGTCAGCCGGCGTAGCCCATTTGATCCCGTTGATCTCGTCGGCCTTGGCTCGCAGGTCGCTGGTGTCGACCCTAAGGTTATCGCCCATGACTGCTCCTTCGGGCTACCCGAAACCGCAAGTTGCCGTTCACTTTTCCAGCGCCCACTGGTAGCGGCTTTCCTCGCGCGGCTGGATCATCCGGATCGGCAACTGGCGGTGCCGAGGTGTGTCTATGAAGTTGTGCCGCAGTATCACTCGGCCGACTCCGCGCTGGGGACCGAGGTAGGTCGTCGCGTTGGGCCAGACAACTTTGTTCGTCTGTCCGATGCGCCCGTTGACGAAGTTGACGAACTCGGCGAATCGCGGTTCGAGGGTGACGACCGCGCCAGCTGCTGCCGAGCGAACGACGAATTGGGTGAACAGCGCAGCGTCACCAAGATTCACGCTCGTATCGACGTCGTCGAACGGCATGTAGACGGGATATCGGTCTGAGGTCTCGCCGACAAGTACCCCTGCCGACCCGATCGGAAGGTGATGGTGGCGGTCGCTCACCGGGGTATGACCAAGCAGAGCCGCGCGTTGGCCACCGAATAGACACGAGAAGCCCCGTGGCGTCGTCGGCTGGGACAGCGTGGTCAGCAAAACCGTGGACTGCGGTGCCGATCCCGGAACGAGACGAGTCCGGGTTATCGTGTGGTCGGCGCGGGCGGACCACCAGACATCAGGGCCACCCGGCGCAATGTAGGCGGCCGTAAATGCACTGCGGCCCTTGATCGCTGACCACGTCTCGTGTTCGAAGCTGATCTCAGTGGCCTGGTCGAAACTTTCCAGGCTGCGCGCGCAGCGGGCATCGATCCCGTGGCTGGCCAACTCGTCGGCGATACGCGTCGTCGAGGCGACCAGATACCGGGCCAGCCCGGCAACACCCACGTCGCGACGGTGGGCCGACTTGCGCGCGGTTTCCGGATCGGCGCGCAACACAATCCACGTCCGCCGGTTCGCCGGCGCCGGGTAGGGGCCGATTACCTGCTGGTAAAGCCCGACGAGGTTGGCCGGCGCGGTCTTGCCGAGCCGGTAGCCCGCCGACACGACGTCGGCCACCAGATCGGGACAGTGCGCTGTGATCAGTTGCTCGACCAACCGGGTGTCGACGACGTCGTCGGTGTGCGCCTCCCCGTTGACGATGACCGTGGGTGTGAAGGGTCTCGGAATCAGTTCGATAATCGCGACCAGGTGATCGTCGTGCCAGCGAACGGCGACGTGATCGCCGGGCAGCACTGTTGCTCCGACCGCCGGCGCCGAGGGAGCGGGGGGAGCGGTGCTCCGCCGTCGACGCCACGAGGTGAAGGCGTGTGCCCATCCACTCAGTCGCCGGTTGCGTACCGTGACGACAGCCGCGAGAACTATCAGCACGGCCAGGGTGATACCGATCCACGGGTACGCCGTCCGCATGGATACCGCCACGCATGCCGGCGCGAGCGCTCCGGCGACCATCGTGTGGCCGGTGGACAACTGAAGTCCCACAACCTTGTTCACCGTCGACTCAACGCCCGCCTAGTGAGCGCCGCGATGCCCAGCGCGAGCGCCAAGGCCAGCCCGGTCACGGCGACCATGGTGATCGGCCCGCGGTCGGGGGGCGGGATGTATACCGGCGGTGGGACTTTCCTGACGTCGAACTGTACGGTCTTGGGGCCTGCCGGTAGATCCCACGTCAGTGCCGCGACTGGATCGACGACTCCGGCCCCGACGACGTCGTCGACACCGCCGCCCGGGTGGCGCGCTGTCGCGGTGAGTCGGTTGATAATCTGCGCCGCAGTCAGCTCGGGGAATCGCTGACGGAGCAGGGCGGCGATACCGGAGACGTATGCCGCCGAAAACGACGTTCCAGCAATGGGAATGGGGCCGTCCTGGCCTTGCAGTGCGTTGACGGGCTCGCCGTTGTATCCCAGCGCGATGATGTTGTCGCCGGGTGCCGCGGCCCCTACCCACGGGCCGTGCATGGAGAAGTTGCTGGGCAGCGCGTCCTGGCCGAAGCTGGCGATGGTCAAGACCAGTGGGTCGTACCAGGCCGGCGTCACGATGGTCTGTACTTCTTGCCAGCCGCGCGGGTCATTGGGTTTCGACGCATCTGGCGGCGGATTCTGGGTGCAGTCCGAGCCGGTGTTGCCTGCCGCGACGATGACCACGACGTTTTTGACGTTGACGGCGTAATTGACGGCCGCCCCGAGCGTGGATTCGTCGACCGGCCGGGTCACCTTGACGCAGGCCGCTTCGCTGACGTTGATGACGTTGGCGCCGATATTCGCCGCGTGCACGATCGCGCGGGCCAGGCTGCGGATCGATCCGGCCGTCTGGGTGCTGTTGGGATCGTTGGGGTCGACATGTGCGCCGACGGGCTGGAAAGCTTCGGAGGCCTGGCGCAATGACAGCAGGCGCGCGTCGGGTGCGACGCCGACGAAGGCGTCGGTCGGGGCCGGTCTGCCCGCGATGATCGACGCGGTCAACGTGCCGTGAGCGTCGCAATCGGAAAGGCCGTTGCCGCCCTTGTCGACGAAGTCCCCGCCGGGTTCGGCCGGCACCCGCGGTGACGCGTTGACGCCGGTGTCGATCACCGCGACCGTCACCCCCGCTCCGGTGGCGAACTTCTGCGCCTCCGCGATGTGCAGGTAGTTGTTGGCCCACGGCGGGTCGGCGAAGTTGGCGTTCGGAAACGAGGTCGGCGCCGAGCAGACCCGGCGCTGTTCGGTCGGTTGATCGGGTCCAAGTTCGTCATGCGGCATCGCATCCGAGTTGATCACTGGAGGCGCGATCGCCAGCGCGGGCGGCGCGCTGAGCAGCACCAGCGCCGCCGCCAGCATCAAGGCCAGACGGCGCACCATCGACCACACCCCTTCCGATCGGCGTCACGTCAGCGAGCCCACCACAAACGACAAACTGCGGACCGTCAGGTGAGAGCAACGTATTCGCTCCCTCGAGGCGGTACGCAGGCTACGGACAATCTTATGGCTGTTTGAGGCCCGCCCGGTTCGCTTTTTCTGCACTCCCCGCGGGCACGCGACGGCGCCGGCGCGCACGCAGCGCTAGAGGTTGCGGCCCGGGTCGTCGCCCTCGGCGGAACGGTGCGGCGGCTCAAGCGTCAGCGGCGGGACCGGAGTCAGGCCCTGGCGAACGTCCGGCCCGGCCTGTGCGCCGGCGGAACCGTGCCCGTCGCGGTCAGAATCGTGGCGCGTTTCGGGCTGCGGCTGCGCCGCCCGCTCTTCGTCCCGCTCTTGCTGCTGCGAGCCGCCGATACCCGCGAGGCCCTGCCCGCCTCCGCCGGCCGCTCCGACGCCACCTTGCCCGCCGGGCGACCCCTCGTGGCCACCGTGACCTTGGAACGCCTGCATCATCGGCTGCATGAGCTGACCGAACTGGCTGCCCACCTGGCCGAACATCTGGGTCGGCGCGCCGGCCACCTCGCCCAATTGCCCTGCCTGGCCGCCCATTTGACCCAACATCTGGACGATCTGCATGACGCCCTGGGTGCCGGAATCCTCGGAATTGGCATACATCGCGTTAGCGGCGGTCAGCTTGCCGGAGAACATCGTCTCCTTGCCCTGCAGCGCTGCGACGTTTGCCTCCATCTGGGCCGATAGCGTCGGCAGCGCCGCGGAGATCATCGAGCTCATCGGGTCTGCACCGGGTGGAAGGCTCGGTATCGGAGGTAGCTGGACGGAGCTCGGCTCCCAGCCAGGATTGCCAGTCTTCTTCATCGGATCACCAACCATGGCTCACCTTCCCTCTATGCGAGTCGTCCGTCAGTGCAAGCGATGCGAAAGCCATGTCACCAGTCCTCGTCGACGTCGTCTTCGGCAAGGTCGTGATCCAAGGGCGTCGGGACAGCCAGAGCCGCTCGAGTGCCGCCACTGGATTCGCGGTGACCTGCCATCCCGGCCCCGCCCATGCCGCCCGTGCCTCCGCCGGCCGCCACCGGCGCGGAACCGGCGATGGCCGTCTTGCCCGCCACCGCACCTTCTTCGACAGACGCAGGAGACACCACGCTGTATTTGCCTACGAGCTTTCCCATCAACGGGGTGCGCGGGGAGCTGCCGCCAGCGCCGGGCACTGAGCCGCCGCGGCCGAGACCGCTCCCCGCTCCCGCACCGTGGCCGCCTGCCGCAGGGTGGTTGCTGAACGCCGCAAACGGCGACGCCTGCGAGCCTGCGCCGCCCTTGCCGAACATCGACGAAATCTGCTGCAGCGGTTGCATCAGCTGCTGTAAACCCTGGCCGCCACCGAGCGACTTGCCAAGCTGCTGCGGCATCTGCCCGAGCTGGCTCAGCATCTGCGTCACCTGCTGTGGGCCCTGGCTACCGGCGTCCTGCGCCGCTTTCGCTATCTGTCCGACGCCGGGGTCCCCGCCGGGCGGAATCGGTATCGCGGCCGGATTGACGTTCGGTGCGCCCAAACTGGCCGCCAGTTCGCTGGTGCCTTCCATCACGTCGGCCATATTCTGCGACTGGCCGAACTTGATCATGCTTTGCAGCAGCTCTTCCTTGTTCTGGATCGGTGCCGCCTCGATCATTTCGCAGGCGTGCTGAATCTCTTGCGCCGTAGCGTTGACCATGGCTTTGGCCTTGGTCACTGAGGCCTCCATGGCTCGCAGCTTGAGCGCGATAGCCGAGGCCTCGGCGGCATTGATCTGATGCCCTCCGACAATGGTGCCGGCCTCAGCCAGCGCTGCTGTCGCCCCAGCGCCTTCCCAGTCGCCTTGTATCTGGGTCACGCGGCCTTGCAGTTGGGGCACGATCACTCCGGTGAGGTGCGCAGCGAGCTGCTCGTAGGCCTCTGCCGCAGCTGAAAGCGCTTCTTCGTCGATGTCGGGCCAGCCGGGACCCATCAAGGTCTGCGACCCGTACGGGCTCTGATCGCGTGGCACTCCCACGACACGACCCCTCTCCGCACGCGCTCGTACGCTGGCCAAACTTTACTGCGCTTCCCGCATACCGGTTGACACAATTTGTCCTGCGGGCCAGACCACGTCGGATAGGAGCAAAGAAATCGCCGATTTACGTGCGTGGGTGCCGTAACACCGCCTGCGCGGCCCGCGTCAATGGCGCAGGAACCCGCTATTCGACCACGAGGCGTAACCAACGGTTCACGCCGCGGAGCGCGGCCCGATCTGGCAAACGGGCAGGTGAAATACCGTCGTGGGGACTGGCGTCGCGTCGTTCTCGCGCCGGGCCAATAGCGCGGCATTGTCGGCCAATTGCCGCGAGCTGATCTCGCCCGCGGCGATCCGGCGCAGGGCGGCATGCGCTTGCGCCAGCTGCTCACGCTTGCGGTACTGGCCGCCAGGCAGTTTCACGCCGGCCCAGACCCCGTACTCCTCGCGGTTCTCGACCGCATACTGTGCGCACAGTCGCTGCTGAGCCAGCGGGCATCGGCGCAGGCACTGCAGCCGAGCCTCGGTAGCAGACTGCTCGTAGGCACGCGCCTTGGCTGCGCCGTCGCCGCTGTCGTCGTCGGCGTAGCCGAACCACATCTCCGGGTTGACTGAACACGGGTTACCCATCGGAGCTCCTCCTTGGCATCGAAACGGATATGAAAACATATACACATCCCGTGAGTTTCCGCAAGGGAAGTGATAAGCAAACGTATATAGCCAGGAAGGCGGGTAGCGCTGTGTAGTATCCGCATATGGCCGGAGCGCTGCGGTGAGCCGCGAGTCGGCGGGAGCGGTTATCCGGGAGCTACGCGAATCGCGCAACTGGTCGCTGGCCGACTTCGCCTCGGTTACCGGGGTGAGCATCATGGGTTTGAGCTACCTGGAGCGCGGTGCCCGTAAGCCGCACAAAAGCACAGTTCAAAAGGTTGAAAATGGGCTCGGTCTGCCAACTGGCACGTATTCGCGGCTCGTCGTGGCGGCCGACTCGGCTGCCGAACTCGAGCGCCTGACCGCCGCGCCGCCACCCCGGCCGACGCCCGCACGGACCGACGGGCCGATCGTGGTCGTCCGGCACAATACGGACACCGAAGTGCTGGAGAGCTACGCCGAGGCCCACCTGGATTCGATCAAATCGGCGATCGAGCGGGCACCGGTGAAAACCTCAAACGAATATGAGACGTATATTCTCTCTGTGATCGAACAGTGCGTGAAGGCCGAGATGCTGGCCGCTAACTCCTGGCGCCTGGCCGTCAACGCCGACGCCGAATCTGCGGGACGCCTCATGCGGCATCTCGAGGGATTGGAAGCCATCCGCGGCGGACTCCTCGAACGCGTGCCGATGAGCCTGAGCGCGCGTCTGGATCGGGCCTGCACCCAATCCCCGCTGCCGGAGGCGGTGATCGCGGCACTGCTCGGGGTCAGCGCCGCCGAAATGTGGGACATCCGCAACCGAGGTGTCATCCCGCCGGGCGCTCTCCCCCGGGTCCGGGCATTCGCCGAACTGGCCGACCAGACGCCGGGGGAGCGGCGATGACTGACGACTTGGCGGCCCTGCGCCGTGCACACGAACTGTTTGCCGGTACTACCCGGGTGCCGTCGTTCGGCGCCAGGCTGGCGCCGTATGACGAACTGCTGGCGCGTGCCGCAGCACCTAATAATGCCGGGGGACAGGCGCTCTACCGAGCAGCGGCCGATCGTAGCCGCGACGACCTGCGGTCGGCGGCCGCCGTCGACGCCACGGTGGCCGCCACCGCACACGAAGCGCACCGCGATCACGCCAATGCCCACGCGTTGACCAAAAGCGTTCTCGACGAGGCACATGCCGATAGTGCTGTGCCGGACAATCCCATCGCGCAGCGCGAGGCGATCCGGCGTCGGGTCGCGCGGCTGCGCGCCCAGCGGGCGCACGTGCTTGCCGCGCGCCGCAAGTCCGGGAAGCATCGTTCGAGATGGCGGGCGACGCGCTATCGAATGCCGCAGCACCGGGTGCGGTTGCCTGCGCCGAACACGCGTGCTGGCATCGCGGTGCGCGCCGCGCTGTCGCGGCTCGGCCGACCCTACGTGTGGGGAGCGACCGGCCCCGACCAATTCGACTGCTCGGGACTTACCCAGTGGTCCTACGCCCGAGCCGGAATTCACCTGGACCGCACCACATATCAGCAGATTTACGACGGGGTGCCGGTGCCACGTTCGCAGGTGCGTCCGGGCGATCTGGTGTTCCCGACGGCGGGTCACGTGCAGCTCGCCATCGGTAACAACCTGGTCGTCGAGGCACCCCACTCCGGGGCTACCGTGCGGATCAGTCCACTCGGCACCGGTGTGCAGATCCGGCGTCCACTGGGATAGCGACGATGGCTGGCGAACACGGACAGGGAACGCCCGCGCAGGCTGGCGGCCCGATCGACGCGATCGGGCCGCGGCAGGCGGCGTTGTCGGCACGCCACGCGGCGTCCGTCGAGGCCGACCGGGCTCTCGCCGAAGCGCTCGCCAGCGCGCATGTGGTGACGGTGCAGAGCATCCGGCGCCTTGATGCCATCGCGGCCGAGATCGACGGCGCGGTAGCCAATCAGGGCGCGCTCGCGCTCGATACGGCGATGGGCGCCCGTGAATTCCAGAAGTTCTTGATCGCCAAGCAACAGGAAATCTCGGCGGTGGTGTCGCGGGCCCGCGACGTCGACGCCCAGACGCGGGCCGCCCTGGACACCTTGCGTGCGAACTACACGTCGCCCGCCGGCTAGCCCCGGGGAATCGCGGCAGCTATCCACAACCGTGAATTGTCGGCGCCGACACCCCTGGCTACTGTCGCCACCATGTTCGGGCAGCAGAGCAATGACATCGCCTGACGACGGGTCCGCCTCCGATCACCAGGAGGGCGACGCGGCAGACGCCATCAGGCGCGCGGAAGCTGCTCTGGCGCATCAGAATTCGACGACAGCTCAGGTCGATCTGGAAGTCGTGTCCGCGATCTTGAACGCGCATCAGAAAGTCGCGTCCGGCCGAGATGCGTTGAACACGTTGCAACGCGACATCGAGCAAGCAGTGGCGACCCGATCGGATCTGGACACCCCGGCCGGGGCGCGCGACTTCCAGCGGTATCTGATCGGCAAACTGCGAGACATCCACGCCGTGGTCGCCGGTGCGAGCCTGGACGACACGTCGAACTCGGCCCTGATGGCCGCCTGGACGTCGCTGTACAACTCGGCCCAACCCGGCCCCGATGCAGCCGACCAGCCCACCTCGAGCGGCGTGCCCGTGGCACCGCCGATGGCCCCGGCCGCCCAAACTCAGCCAGCGGCAACGGAATCCGAGCTCGAACCCTATCTCGACGCAATGCCGGAGGATGATCTCGGCATGCCGTCCGAGGGCGCGCCGGCGCGGGCGTCATCGGCGCCGGTGCCCGCAGCGATGCCCGGCATTCCTTCCTTCGGCGGGGGAGGCCTGCCCGGCGGCTCCGGGTTCGGCGTGCCGGCAGGATTCTCGCTGCCGAATTCTGCGCCGGCGGGCCATGACGACATCGACGCCGCGTCCCCGGCCACCGAAGACGCCGAGGACCGGACGGACGCCGACGAGGATGAACCCCAGCGGGCCGGTCACGAGCACACCGAACCCGCGTCCGGTCCGACAACGGTGACGCTGCCCGACGGCGAAACGCTGACCGCTTCGAGCCCGCAGCTGGCCGCCGTCATCGAAGCCGCCGCGCGCGGAACTCCCATCGCGGAGGCTTTCCAGCAGCAGGGAATGACCCTCCCACCACCGGGTACCGCGGTCAGCGACCCGGTCGACCCGTCGCAGCTTGCACCCGGGGACATCGGCATGTTCACCGACCGGCACGCCCTGGCACTCGGCCCGGGTCGGGCGCTGGTGAACGGCCAGATCCAGCACATCTCTACCGTGAACGGCCCCGACTTCCTAGGCTGGGAGCACCCTCCGGCACCGGTCGACGCGCCCGCCCCGGACGCACCCGACCCGCCGGCCCCCACCAGACCGGCGGTCGCCGAGCGAACCGAGACAGCGTAGAAATAGTCCGGCTGGCGCCGGAACGTCAGAAGGAGAACACCAATGGCAGATCGAATCCACGTGGTGCCGGCCAAGTTGCGTGAAGCTGCCGGCCACCATCAACAGACATCGGACTATCTTCGAACCCTCCCAGACGTACACGAGGCAATTCAGCGAAGCCTCGATTCGCTGGGCCCGATCTTCGGCGACCTGAGGGAGGCCGGAAGAGAACTACTGGAGCAGCGACGACTCTGCTACGAGCAACAAGCCGACAACCATGCAGACATCGCCGACGACCTGACAAAATCGGCCGCCAGGTGGGAACAGCACGAGGCCGAAGCCGCCCGGAAATTCGACCGCATCTCCGACGGCGGTCGATGACAGAGGCCGATCCCGCGTTCGACACCGTACATCCGAGCGGGCACATCCTGGTCCGCTCCTGCCGTGGCGGCTATGTGCACAGCGTCACCCTGACTGAGGCAGCGATGCATACCGACGCCGAGAGCCTGACCGAAGGCATCCTGCTGACCGCCGACGTGTCCTACCTCAAGGCGGCGATGGAGGTTCGCGGCGAGATCGTCGCCGCCGGGTACACCCCGTCAGCCGAGGTTCCCACCGCCGACGATCTCGACATCGCGATCGAAAGACTGGTCGCACACGAATTGCCGGGCCGCGACGACGCGGCCGAATGACTAGCGGATCCAGGTCTGGACGGCGGTACGATCCGGGACGATGTCGGTGGGCGGTTCGACGGGGTTGTCGCCGAACAACTCTCGCGCCCGATCGAGCAACGCACGCACTTCATTCAACTGCTGCTGAAGCCCTGAATCCACCACGCGTTCACGCTACCCAGACGGCGTTATTCGCACAATTCACCCACATTTCTCGACCGTCAATCAGCGCAGTTGTCGAGCCGCCGGGGGCGGTAGGCTTGGCCGGTGGCAATCTTCGGACGGAATTCGGCGCGTCAGCGCCTCCGACGAGCTGCCCAGGAATCGCTGAAGATCCCGGCGTTCACGCCACCCGTCGATGCCACACCATGGATAACGGGCGGTCTTTGGCCTGTGGAGCTGTCCATGGTGACGGCCGAGACGGCACCACTTGTCAGACACCTGAAAGCCGACTTGCAGCGGATCGTCAATTCGGCAAACGAAGAACTCACCCACATTCGGTGCGCGGGATTGGTGGATTCCACGCGACAGGGAGAAGAAGCCCGCGTCATCAATGAAGCGCGCGCCTTCGCGGTGCGTCGGGTCGAGTCGACAGTTCGTCATCTTCACGACATGAAGTCGAACTCGCCGACCGGACACCGGAGCGTTAACGGTTTCGGCGAGACCGAGAACACCACACGATTCAAACATGTTCCGCCGCGCCAAGATCGCGAGTGGGTCACCGTCACACCCACTGCTGACGTGACCGTACCGGTGACCCCGGCCGCGCCACCGAAACCGAAGCCGGAGCCGTCGGCGCCGAAGCACGCGTTGGACTCCGACGACACCGATGTGCTCGAGGAGTTGGCGACGCTCTTGCAGGAGATCGCGCCGCTGGCAGAGCCGCCGGTCGATGCACCACCCCCGCGGGCTCCGGAGCCGCCGGTCGCGGAGATGACGAGCCGCCATGCCAAGCCCGGTGAATCGGAAAGCGAACGGCTGGAACGGCTGCTTAAGTTCGTGGCTCGGCAGGAACCCGGCTTGCGCTGGGCCGTCGGCGTCCGCGAAGACGGCAGCACGCTGCTGGTCACCGACCTGGCCCACGGCTGGGTGCCGCCGGGGATCACCCTGCCCAACGAGGTACGGCTGCTGGAGCCGGGTCGGCGCAACGGCACTGCGGCGGCGCTGCTCGGGCAGACCGCTCTGCTGGCGACATACGCGCCGGGCGATCCGCTTGGCTGGGCCACCGACTACGAGGTCACCGACACGTCGTCGAAACCCCGCGAACTGCCCGCGGTCGACGACCTGGGTTGGGTGCTGGGGGAGGCGACGCACTGGCGCGACGGCCTGCCGCGGATGGTGAATACGCTGGCCAGGGCAGGCGCCACCGGAACGGGAATCGTCGATACCGAGATCGACGTGTTGCGCGTCTACCTCGATACGTCGCGGTACCAACTGCTGGCGCAGTACCCGGACGTCGACCCCGGGCAGCTGCTGAATTGCCTACTGCTGGCGGCCACCGAAGGCATCGCCACCAAGAACGCGGTCAGCGCGAACTACCATTTCGCCTGGTTCCAAGTGCTCAGTTCTGCGCCGCCCGGCAACTGGAAGGCCGGCCCGTGACAGACCGCCGTGATTTAGTCCGCGGCCGATGAATTGACGCTGGTCACAAGGGGTCGAGATACTGCAGTGATGCCGGGACCGGATAGTCGCGCGCAGCTCAGCGACAAGGATCTCGTCGAGTCGGTTCTGCGTGAATTGAACGAGGCCGCCGACAAGTGGGAGGCACTCGTCGGACAAGCCGAGTCCGTCACCTACAGCGTGGATCTCGGCGATATCCAGGCCGTCGCGAATGCCGACGGCAGGCTCGTCGAATTGACGTTGCACCCGAGCGTGATGTCCGGCTACCCGCACGGAGAACTTGCCGACCGGTTGAACCTCGCTGTCGCCGCGCTGCGCGAGGAGGCCGAGGCCGAAAATCAGGCCCGGTACGGCGGAGCGTTGCAGTGACGGGTAACTCGTTGCCGAGCACCATCTTCAGGCATCAGGCGGATCAGCCGCCGAAAGGATTTTGACGTGCCACTCAATCTCTCCAACCGCGACCAGAACTCGGGGCACCTGTTCTACAACCGCAGGCTGAAAGCAGCGATCACCCGGTTCTCGGTGCGGATGAAGCACGACGACCGCAAACAGCAAGCGGCAGTAGCGTTGTCGATGGTCTTCGTACTGATCGGCGTCGGCTGGATGGCGCTGCTGCACGTGATGAAGCCCGCGGGCTTGGTCGGGCAGTCCGCGATCGTCGGCAACCGCGACACCGGTGCGGTCTACGCGAAAATCAACGGTCGGCTGTACCCCGCACTGAATCTGACCTCCGCCCGGTTGGCCGTCGGCCACGCCGCAGCCGTCGCCTGGGTGAAGGCGTCTGAGATCGCCAAATATCCGGCCGGACCGATGATCGGAATCCCTGGCATACCAGACGAGCTCACCGTTGCGCCGGCGTCGACGTCGGCCTGGGCGGTCTGCGATACCGCACCGGCCCGTGGTGCCGGGGCACCGCTGGTGACGTCGATCGCGGGGGCCCTCGAACAAGGGGGCCGGGCCGCTCCGATGCCTAGCACGGATGCGGTGTTGGCGACGCACATCGGAGCGACCTACGTGATCTGGGGCGGGCAACGGTCAGAAGTCGACCCGGCCGACCGGGCGGTGACGTTCAACCTGGGCCTGGACCCCGGCGTGACGTATCCGATCGAAATGTCCAACGCGTTGTTCGACGCCTTGCCGTCAACGGAACCCCTTGTGATTCCGGCGATTCCGGAGTCAGGGACGCCATCGACGTTGCTGCCCGGCTCGACGGTGGGAAACGTGCTGGAGACCCGCGATGCCAACGGCAACGTGACCGGTTTCTATGTGCTGCTCCCGGACGGCGTTCAGAAAATCACCAGCTTCGTGGCCGATCTGCTCCGAACCGCCAACTCGCACGGATCTGTCACGCCGACGCTGGTGGCGCCGGACAGACTGGTCCGGGTCCCGGTGGTCGAGAGACTCAATGTCGACTTCTACCCGTCCGGCAAGCTGAATTTCGTTGACAAGAACGCCAATCCGGTGACTTGCGTCGCATGGCAGAAACAGTCCAGCGACCCGCAAGCCGCGATCGCGGTGTTCAGCGGACGGGGCCTGCCAGTCCCGATCGGAATGGACGGCCGACTGGTCCACTTGGTGCGCGACGACCGCCACGCCGAGTCGGTGGAGGCGGACCAGACATTGGTGTCGCCGGGGGCCGCGAATTTCGTGGCCATCACGAGTGGCGTCGCCACGGCGCAAAGCCGTGAAAGTCTGTATTGGATTTCGCCCCAAGGTGTCCGGTTCGGCGTTCAGTGGGACGACAAGACGCTGCAGGCACTCGGACTGGATCCGCGCAGCGCCGCCCAGGCCCCCTGGCCGATAGTCCGCACGTTCGCGGCGGGGCCGGCCATCAGCCGGGACAGCGCCCTGCTGGCGCACGACACGATCAACGGCGGCGGCGCGGTTGCGTCAATCCCGGAAGCCAACCAACAAGTCGGAGGTTAGGCATGTCCAAACGCGGTTTTGTGCGTGGTGCACGCAAACCCGCGCCGGTGGTGCCTCCGGTACGGGTCGCGGTCGCGCCGCCCTTGGCGCTGCCGGAACGCGAGCCGCGCAACATCCTGTTGATGATTGCATTGCCGGCCCTGCTCGTTGGGATCATCGGCACCTTGATGGTGATGTACACCTCCGGAGTCCGGTCGCTGCAGTCGGGATTCTTCCCGATGATGGGCCTGGCGGGATTCGGCGCGTTGATGTTCAGCGGACGCTTCGGCCGAGGCCGGCGGATCTCTTGGGGCGAACAGGAAAAGCAGCGGCGGGTTTATCTACGCCAGCTCGACGAGGACCGCGACGAGGTCCAGCGCGCCGCTCAGGACCAACGACGCAACCAGCTCTTCCTGCACGGCGACCCGCAGAACCTGGACACCGTGATCGGCGGCCCGCGAATGTGGGAGCGCCGCCCCGGCGACGCGGACTTTCTCGATGTCCGCCTCGGCATCGGGGTGCAGCAAGCCAGCGACTCAGCGGTCTCCCTGCAGTGGCCGGAGGTGCCGATCGGCGAAGAGCTCGAGCCGGTGACCGGTGGTGCCTTGCGGGACTTCATTCTCGAGCAGAGCAAGATCCGCGGCATCGGCAAGGTGCTGAGCCTGCGGGCCAAGCCGGGATTCAGCTTCACTGCAGGCGATCTCGTCGAGCTGCACAATGTCGCACGCTCGATCCTGTGTTCGTTGGCGGTCTACCACAGCCCGAACGACGTCAAGGTCATGGTGGTCACCCGCCATCCCGAGTTGTGGTCGTGGCTGGTGTGGCTGCCGCACAACCAGCACGACGAGATGTTCGACGCCTGCGGTTTACGTCGGTTGGTGTTCATCACGCCCACCGACTTAGAAGAAGCGCTCGATGCCGAGCTGCATCGCAAGGGCCGCGGACCATGGTCACCATCGGTTGGGACAAGCCCGACATCCATGCCCTCGGCGATGGAAGTGCCGGGATTGACCCTCGGCCCGCACTGGGTGATCGTCGACGACAACGTCGGGACTCCGGAGCAATGGGAGAGCGTTACCGGGCAGAAAGGTATGGCTGGAATCACGCTGCTGCGGTTGGCAACTCGATCCGGCGTCGGGGTCGGCTTCCTCGACGACGACCAGCGGTTCGAGCTACGAGAAGGCCGGCTCTATCACCGCGGCGCGTTCTACGCGGTGCCCGACATGCTCGCCGATTCGACTGCCAGTCGGTACGCCCGAGCCCTGGCGCGCTGGTCACCGATGACCGGTGACGACCTGTCCGAAACCGACAGCCAGGGCGCCGAGTTGTTACGGGCGCTGGGCATCAGTGACCCCCGGCAACTCGACGTCGACCGGTTGTGGGCTGACAGTCGCGGACGCGGTGACGCGAAGTGGGCGATGGTGCCGGTGGGTGTCAAGCCAGGCGGTGAGCTGCAGTACGTGATCTTCCGCGCAAAAGATTTCGGCGGCTTCGGTTTTCACTCCGTCGTAATCGGAACGTCGGGATCGGGTAAGTCGGAGTTCTTCCTGTCGCTGGCCAACGGGATCGCGCTGACGCACTCGCCCGAGACCTTCGCGGTGATCTTCGTCGACATGAAGTTCGAATCGGCCGCCCAGGACTTGGAAGGACTCCCCCACGTCGCCGGCTCGCTGTCCAACCTCGGCAAAGACGACCGCCATCTCGCAGAGCGGATGCGTAAAGCGATCAACGGCGAAATCGCCAGGCGCTATCGCCTCTTCAAGGAGGCTGGTGCGCGTGACGCCAACGAGTACGAAGAGATGCGGCTCGCCGGACGAGATCTGGAGCCGGTGCCTGTGCTGCTAGTCATCATCGACGAATACCTGGAGCTGTTCCACCACCATCAGGAGTGGATACAGCTGGTCATCCACATCGGTCAGGAAGGCCGAGGCTGCAACGTGTTCTTCACACTCGGCGGCCAGCGATTGGACCTGTCATCGTTGAGTAAAGCCAAGAGCAACATCGCCTTCCGGGTGGCACTGCGTGCCGAGACCGCCGAGGATTCCCGCGACGTGATCGGCAGCGACGCGGCGTTACACCTGCCGTCGAAGGAGAACGGCTACGCGCTTCTCAAAGTGGGTCCGCGCGACCTGGAGCCGTTCCGGTGCTTTTACCTGTCCGCGCCGTTCGTGTTGCCCAAGAAAGCCGTCACGGTCGGCACCACGGTCGACGTCAGCTTTTCCCAGCCCCGGCCGCTCACCTGGGAGTACCAACCACTCAGCGACGAGGACAACGCAGCATTGGCGGTGGCCGAAGCGCCCGAGGAACCCGACGAGTACCTGTTCCACACCGATGGCTTCCGAAAGAAGAAACTGCTCGACGTCATCCGCGAGTCGCTGATCTCGCATCCCGCCCGGCTTCCGCATCAAATTTGGCTTCCGCCACTGGAAGTCAGTGAGCAGGTGGACGCACTGGTGGCCTATTGGCGCGACCAGCCCTGGCACGTCGACTACGGCCACAACCCCGGATTGGTGCTGCCTTACGCGATCGTGGACATTCCGGAGGATCACGAGCAGCGGGTACACGTCATCGACGCCGAGGTGGACAACATCATGGTGGTCGGGACCGCGCAGCGCGGAAAATCCACCACCTTGATGACCCTGATCACCTCAGCGGCCCTGATGTACCGACCGGAGCGGGTCACGTTCTTCTGCATCGGCGCCGCGCTGTATCCGGTCGAGGAATATCCCCATGTGGCTGGAGTGGTCAGCCTGAACGACACCGAAGGGGTGTCGCGCACCATCGCCACGATCGAGGGTGTGATCCGTGCGCGGGAGGCGTCGTTCAAGCGGTATCAGATCGACATCTCCGAGTTCCGTGAGCGGCGCTTCGGCGCGGTCGGCGGCGGGGGAACCGATCCGGAGGACAAGTTCGGTGACGTGTTCCTTGTCATCGACAACTATGGTGACCTCTACGACAAAGATTCAGCGATCGGCGACCGAGCGATATCCTTTGCACGCCAAGGATTGTCCTACGGCATTCACGTGATGACCAGCGCTACCGCGTGGTTTGTCGGTCAGAAGCAGGGCTTGCTCAACGTCTCCAACGCGCGAATTCAGCTGCGCCTGAGCAACCCCGACGAGTCGCAGATGGGCAATTCGCTGGAACAGCGCCGGGCAGCGCGAAACACGTTGGACAGGCCGGGCTTTGGTCTGACCAGAGACGGTCACGAGTTGTTGGTCGGAGTGCCCGAGGTGACCGGCAGCAAGGGTGAACGAGTGGGGACGCGGGCCATCGGCCCGCTCATCGCCCACCTCACCGGCACCGGCAAGGTCGAACGCCTGTCGCGCCTGCCCGCCCGGGTGTCGCTCAGCGCGATCGTGGCCGGCTTCGCCGGCTCGCCCGGCACCCAGGATCCGCTGAACATCCCATTCGCAATCGGGGAGAGCGGTCTACAGCCGGTGGCGCTGCCGACCCGAGCACTGCCGCACGTGTTGGTCGTGGGCCGCCAATTGTGCGGCAAGACAACAACACTCGCGGCGTTTGGTCGAGTCATCACCGAGCGGTTCACCCCCGAGCAGGCTCAGATCACCATCATCGACCCCAAGACCACGCTGATCGGGCAGATCCGGGGCCCCCATGTGCGGGCCTACGCCTACACGGCCGACGACATCGACATCGTGATCAGAGAGCTGGTGGGTCTGCTGCAGGACCGGCTTCCGCCGTCGGGTCTGACTCAGGAAGAGCTGCTGGATTTCAAACCCTGGGACGGCGCGCGGCAGTTCCTGCTGATCGACGACGAGCACGAACTCCGACCGCACAATCAAGCCATCCGCCCCGCAGCAACAGCGCCGCTGTGGGGATTGATCGAGCGAAGCCGTGAGATTGGTCTGCACGTCATCGCCTCGCGCCTGCCCGGTAACTGGGCAGCTCAGGTCGTGATGAACCCGTTCATCCAAAAGCTGACCGGATCTCGTTCGCCGACCCTGTTCATGGACAACGATCCGGCGAACGTGAAGGTGTTCGGCCGGACAAGCGCTCAGCAACTAGCACCCGGGCGTGGACTGCTGGTGACCACCGAAGGAGACATCGAAGGGGTTCTGGTCGGAAGCCCGGATTAGAAAGTCCTGACTCGGCAGCGCAGCCTGGTCAATTAAACTCAGAGGGCACACATTCGCTTCAGAGGTAATCCGCGGACAGACCTGGGAGGCACCATGACAAGCGGATTCGGCGTAATTCCAGCCGCAGTCAATTCATCGGCGGCTACCGAGACGGGGATCGGCGCCGAAATGGCGGCCACCACAGCGGCCGGTGCAGCGGCGCTGACCGGTGTGACCCCGATGGCGGCCGACGCCGATTCGGCGGCCTTTGCGATCGCGTTGAACGCAACCGGGGCGTCCTATCTGGCGGCGATGTCGGAGAACGTCCAGCAGCGGACAGGATTCGCGGGAGCGCAATCGTTGGCGTCGACGACATACCAAGCCATGGACGCGATCCACGGCACCGCGCTGGGCTAGTCGACCCAGCATGCCGGGCGATCCACGCTGGACCGGGCCACCAGAGACCGTCGCGGCGATCTTTGAGGCCGGTTCTGCGGCTGCGGTCGTCGCCAACAACATGGTCTGGGTGACCGAGACATCCCATCACGAGGTGGCGGCGGGCGTTTCGAGCGCCAACACTGCGGCGACGATGGCGTCGTGGGCGGGCCTGGGTTCTGCTGCGTCGACCGCAGCCGTGAACGGCCTCAACGTCGGATTGCACACCGCGGCCGGGTGGACTGCGCACAAGATTGGCGTCACCCAAGGTGCGGTGGACGCCTTTACCACGGCGCGGTCATCGGTCATTCCGTCGACGGTCAGCCAGTCGAACCGGGCCAGGCGCGAGGCGATGGACAAGGTCAACCCGAGCGTCCTGTGGTCCTTCACCCCGGCGATCGCGCAGCACGACCTCGAGTACTTCGGCGAGCACTGGCCACACAACTCGACGATCGGCATGGGTTACTCGACGGCGTTGGGCGGATTCACCGCCGCGCTGGGAACGCCGCCTCCGCTGGCGCCCGAGGGGGCTTCGCCCGCGGCGCCGGCCGCTGCGGGGGAGGCGTTGAGTCAGGCTGCGAGCAGCACCGCAGCGCAGGACGGGATCAGCCTGTCGAATCAGGCTGCTCAGGCGGCCGGACAGGCGCCCGTCTCGGCGACCGGCGGCGCCACCGAACAGATCAGCTCTTTTTTAGGACCGTTACAGGAGGCGGCATCGGGTGCGATGCAGCCGGCCGCCCAGTTCCTCCAGGCTCCGACGCAGGGGCTGCAGAGCTTCAGTAGCCTGCCGTCGACGCTAATGGGCGCGTTCGGCGGGATGTTCTCCTCGGCGTCGGGGCCGCCGGCAGCCGAAATCGCTTCCCTGGCTGGGCCACTCGGTTCCGGCGGCGTCGCGGCGGGAGGCATCGGTGCGGGGGCGGCCGGCGCGGCGGGAGGGTTGGGCGCCGTTTCCGGCGCGGGCCTGACCAGCTACACGCGGCCCACCAGCACGTTCGAGCCGGAAAGCGGGGGACGGCCAATGAGCCTGCGGACCGTCGCTGCGACACCCGGCCCGACCACGTCAATGGGGGGCGGGCTGCCGATGGCGCCGCTGGCCGCGCGGGGCAACAGCGAGGAATCCAACCAGCAGGCCGCTGTGGCACACGCCCGGATCGTGGTCGCCGGCGATCCCGGGCGAGGCTGAATAGCCCCGTCGTCGTGCGCTCACAGCACGTCCTCCGGGTTCGAGAGTGGTCAATGGATGATAGTTGCGTCCAAAGAGTTGCGGTTCAGCAGTTTCAAGAAGTGGGAGCCAGAGCGCACAAACGGGTTTCGGGAGCAATGATCAAAACCTGTGGATGAGCCTCGGCGAGGTGGCGTGAAAGTGGGCGCACCCTCCCGGGGATGATC
>NZ_JAVKSG010000049.1:16337-26663 GCF_039583785.1 Mycobacterium sp. | reverse complement strand
GCATGCATCAGATGTACTGGGTAGACACCGCTAGGACCCTACCCAGACTGATGCTCGACTTCCCGTCAGACCCAGTCTGCGATTGTATGGCCGAGGGCGCGCGGTAGCGGTGCACTACTTAGTCACCGGGCACACCGGGTTCAAAGGGGCTTGGCTAACGCTTCTTCTGGTTAGCCGCGGGCACCGGGTGTCCGGGCTGGCCTTGGACCCGGTCGAGGGGAGCCTGTTCAAGCGGGCCAGGCTCGCGAGCCAGCTTGTCCACGACTGCCGGGTGGACATCCGTGATGCCGAAGGCACGGCCGCAGCAGTGTCGGCGGCGGCTCCGGACGTAGTGGTGCACATGGCCGCCCAGCCACTGGTCCGCGAGTCGTATCGCAAGCCGCGGGACACCTACGAAACCAACGCCATCGGCACCCTCAGCGTGCTGGAGGCCGTCGCGGCCACCCCCTCGGTGCGTGCGCACCTTGTCGTGACCACCGACAAGGTCTACCGCAACGTCGACCAAGAGGTTGGTTACGTTGAAACTGACCCCCTCGGCGGCAACGACCCCTACAGCGCCTCCAAGGCGATGGCCGATTTGCTGGCCCAGTCCTGGATTCGCAGTTTCTCCGGCGTTCCTACGGCGATTGCCCGCGCTGGCAATGTCGTCGGCGGCGGCGACATCAGCCGTGACCGGCTGCTGCCAGACCTGACCGCGGCCTATGCGCGGGGCCAAACGCCGCGGCTGCGGTTCCCGCATGCGGTACGGCCGTGGCAACACGTGCTCGATTGCCTCAACGGCTATCTAACTCTTGCTGATGCGCTACTGGCTGGCGTCGGCCAGGGCCAGTGGAACTTCGGGCCGGGCCCCGACAGCTTCGTCGAGGTCGGCCAGGTGGCCACCCTGGCAGCCGAGCTGTGGGGCGGCGGCGCGCATTGGGAGCTCGACCACGGGGAGCATCCACACGAGGCGAAACTGCTGGCCCTCGACACTTCCAAGGCCCAGCGTGACCTCGGCTGGCACAATCGGCTCGGCTTCCACGATGCCCTGGCCTGGACGGTCGACTGGGAGCGGCGCGTGCGCGCGGGCGCCGACCCGCTCATGGTGACCCGGGACCAAATCGCTGCATTCGCTAAACTTCTCGATCAAGATAACGTGGGGTTTTCCAGGTAGCTCAGGTTGGGAACCGCCGTCACAAAACGGGTGCCCTTGCGGACAAGATCAGCCAATTGAGTTTGCACCTCTTGGGCGATGTTCCACGGCAAGATGACCACGTCGTCTGGCGGGTCCTCCCACAGCGCCTCAGGCGAATAGATTGGGATATGGCTTCCCGGCATGAATTTTCCCTGCTTTGACCTCGCGGCATCACACACGTACGGCAGCAAGTCCGGTCTGACGCCTGCATAGTTCAACAAGGTGTTGCCCTTCGCCGCGGCCCCGTAGGCCACCACGCGCCGGCCGGCACGCTTTTGCTCGATTAGGAAGGTCAGGAGATCGTCCTTGACCCGGTTGGCACGCACCTGGAAGGCGGAGTAGGTCTCGACTCGGGTTAATCCAAAGTGTTCCTCGCGCGTCAGTAGCGAATCGACGCGGTCGGTTTTGGCAATGGTTGCCGCAGCGTGGCAGCCATACACTCGCAGGCTGCCGCCGTGAGTGGGCAGTTCCTCTACGTCCCACACGCGCAGGCCAGCCGCTGCAAAGATGCGGGTCACCGCGGTGAGCGACAGGTAAGAGAAATGCTCATGATAGATGGTGTCGAACTGCGTTTGTTCGATCAACGGCAGCAGGTGAGGAAATTCCAGCGTGACGGTGCCTTCCGGCTTCAGCACAGCGGCCAGTCCCCGGGTGAAATCGTTGGTCTCGGGCACATGGGCGTAGACGTTGTTGCCCACCACCAGATCCGCCCGCATTCCATCACCGGCCAGCCGACGCCCCAGCGCCTCGTTAAAGAATTCTCGCCAGACCGGAATGCCCTGTGCCTCGGCGGCTGCGGCGGTGCTCGCCGTCGGCTCAATGCCTAAGCAGGGGACTTCCGCTGCCACAAAGTTTTTCAGCAAGTAGCCATCATTGGACGCCACCTCGATGACAAAGCTGTCGGGTCCGAGTTGCAGGCGTTCAGTCACCATCCGCGCATAGCGAGCAGCGTGCTCGAGCCATGTGCTGGAGGTGCTGGAGAAATAGGCGTAGTCAGGACTAAATAGTTCCTCAGCACGGGCGTAGTCCTCGGTCTGCACCAACCAACACCGGTGGCATACCTTCACTCGCAGTGGGTAATACACCTCGTAGTTACACAGATCCTCGGCACCCAAATAGGCGTTGGATGGCGGCGCGAAGCCCAGATCCACGAAACAGTGCTCCAAAAACGTGCCGCAGTGTCGGCAATTCATATAACAATTCCAGTGAAATCGGCGTCCAGAAGCGAATGGGAAAGGTCACGAACTGAAAGGTCTTGCGGAGGCATTGGCCAGGCAATTGCCAATCGCGGGTCGTCATGACGCAGCCCGCCCTCCGAAGGCTGATCGTGAAATGCTGTGTGCAGATATAGCAATTCGCTGTCGGGTTTCAACGCCTGGAAGCCGTGGGCAAAACCCTCTGGGATGACTAGCATCTGGGCATCGTCTTGTGCCAGTGCCTGGGCGTGCCATCGCAAGAACGTAGGAGAGCCCGCTCGCAGGTCCACCGCAACGTCCCAGACCCGGCCGCGCAGGCAACGGACCATCTTCATCTCCGCATGCGGCGGGCGCTGGAAATGCATCCCACGCACCGCCCCAGCGTGGGTAGTTCTGGATTGGTTGATCTGCGCGATCAGACGCTCGCCGAGAAGGGGCCGAAGTTCCTCAGCACAGAACAGGCGGACGAACGCGCCACGAGCATCAAGATGGGGCAAGGATTTAACGACCTTGAGATCGGCTATTGAGGTGTCTAGGATCTCCATGCCGCCGCCCGACCCGCTCTCAGATCAACGACATTGGCGATGAACGCGATTGGATCATCATGGCTGCGGTAGGGCCAAGGCGATTCACGATTCCCATGATGCATAAACCACAGTTTTCCCAGCAAGCTCCTCAGGCCGGCTACCCATCGCCCGCAATTCGCGGGGTGAAAAGTGTTCAACGCCAGCATTTCCAAGGGGCTTTGCCGCTACTCCATAGTTCTTCAAGCTGGTTCTTGTCCCGAAGCGTATCCATGGGCTGCCAGAAGCCGGAATGGACGAAGGCCATCAGTTGGCCGTCAACAGCCAGCTTGACCAAGGGCTCACGTTCAAACGAGGTCTGGCTGCCTTCAATGTAATCGATTACGGCGGGCGACATTACGAAGAATCCGCCGTTGATGAGGCCGCCGTCTCCAGGTGGCTTTTCGACAAAGCGTGTGACCCGGTCGCCCGTGCGTTCGATCGCCCCATAGCGCCCTGGCGGAAGCACCGTCGTAACGGTGGCGAGACGCCCATGCCGACGGTGGAAATCTATGCTGGCGGCGATGTTCACGTCGCTGAGCCCATCACCGTAGGTGAAGCAGAAAGCCTCATCGTTACGAACATAGGATGCCACGCGCTTGAGGCGCCCGCCTGTCAGGGTGTCGTCTCCGGTATCCACCAGCGTCACCCGCCAGGGTTCTGCATGGTGCTCATGCACTTCCATACTGTTGGCGGACATATCAAAAGTTACGTCCGACATATGCAGGAAGTAGTTGGCGAAATACTCCTTGATAACGTAACCCTTGTAGCCACAGCAAACGATAAAATCGTTAATTCCGTGGTGTGAGTAGAGCTTCATGACGTGCCACAGGATCGGCCGGCCGCCAATCTCCACCATCGGTTTGGGGCGGATGATGGTTTCCTCGCTGAGGCGAGTACCGAGGCCGCCGGCCAGTAATACGGCTTTCATGGGAATCGACCGATTTCGGGTGGTATCATCATGACCAATTGCTCGCCTGTCTCCTGTCGGCCGAGGAGTACGGCTTACCGTTCCCTACAACGCACGTCGGGTACCCGAATATATCGGACGGAATAGTTGTCCGAATACCTCTCCGAGAGATGGCGGATCGGCAGCAACGACCAGTTCCTCATAACGAAACCCACCTAGTGCATAGCGACTCAGGGGTGGTCCCACACGGGCATTTACCGACGACACGTGGTAGCGCCTGCGCAACTCGTCGCGGACAAATGCGTACACCAGTCGGATGTGTCGGCCAGTCGGTAGCGGAGTGTGTGAGCTTCGGCGCTCAGGCAGATCGCTGGGCGCAGTTACTGGGACGGACACAGCCCAGATCGTATCCGCAACGACGGGTCGCGGGGTGGGATCGGCTCACCAGGTCGCGTCTAACGTAGCGGCGGGCGGCAGCCGGACCGTCAGGCTGCGGTGGTGCAGAGCACTTCGTCGAGGCTGGCGGTGTGTAGTCCGGCGGCGCCGGCTCGTCGTCCGAGTTCGGCGATCGGATTCTGGTCGGCGCGTTCAATATCGCCGGCCTGTTCTAGTCGTGTGGTGTCGAACATTGCCGGGCCGGTGGCCACTGCGTCCGTGAGTACGTAGCGGCCGGCGTCGGGTGCGCGGCGCACCGTGTGTTCGGTGGCGCAGGCACCGGTCAGCTTGACTGCATCGCCGAAGTTGATTCCTACCTGGAATATTTGTGTTTCGGCCTTCAGGACTGCGGTGAGGCGGGTGATCAAATTTTCGGGGGCAAAAAACCGCCAGCCTTGGCCGAGGTGCAGCCAGAACCGGCCGGAGATCTGTTCGCGGATGTGTGCGAGCTGGGCGCCTGGCCCGCCGCCAGGGGCGCTATCGGCGAACTCGAGGAACCGGTAGCGCTCCTGGAGCCTCCCGCGATCGTGGGCTGACAGACCGGTATCGAGCACCAGGAAGCGCCCCACCCGTGACACGTCGGTGCAGCAGTGCAGAAATGAGTTCAGCGTCTGTTCGGTGGTGCCCCGATCCGGACCGGCAACCAGGCTAACGGCGGCCTCGGCCTCGTCTGAGGTCGCGACAAGGCGCTGGACTAGCGCATCAGGATACGAGGATGCCGCTTCAATCATGGTTGGGACGCTGAAGTCGCGGTTGCCCGCAATCCGGCCTCGGTCGTCATCGGGGATGTCGGGACGGGCCACCAGGTGCCGGCACAACGTGAACGCCTCGGCGTGCTTTCCGATCCGGGATGCGCAAATCGCCTGCTCATCGACGGCGCGCCAGGCGTACACGTCAGTGCTAACAAATAGGATGTCCTGTTCGGGTAGCGGGATTTGGGCGGCGCGCTCGGCAAACAGGTAACCCAGTTGGAAGCGCCTTTCGAGGCGGTAACGTCGGGCAAGGACATGCAGTGGCTCGGCGCGGGTAGGTCGATACTCCCAAGCCTTTAAGTAGGCGTGCTGAACATTGGGCCACGGCTGATCGAGTTGCGCCATCGACTCTGCGACCCGCCACATCGAGTAGTAGACCTCTTGGTCCCAGCCGCCCATCTCGGTCCGCCGCGCGTACCATTTGCGCGCGTTGGCGAAATCGCCCAGATCGTAGTAACTCTGAGCCAGGTAAAAGACAGATCGCGTATCTTCGGGGTTGCGTTCGACCTCGGCCAGCAACAGGTCGCGATCGCGCGCATACTTATGCTTGTCTTGGCTGCGCGCACCGAGGCGACGAGACTCGATGTAGTACTCGCCCTCGAGATGCGCTAAGGCTTGGCCGGGCTCTCCCGCAATGCCCTCATGGACGACTCCTTCGTAGCGCACGCGCGCCCCGTCGCGGAACAATTGCGGGCGCCAGTATGTGAAGGCGGCTCGTCCGATGCGCATTCGGTAGATGTCGGCGCTTAGTTGGTTGAAGTCGGGGGTGCCAACGAGTATGTCGTCGGCGTCGATGACCCAGATATAGTCGCCGTGGCCCTGGGCGAGGGTTAGTGCTTCGGTGCGGTTGTGGCCGAAGTTGCGCCATGGTCGTTCGTGAAGTTCACCGGGGATGCCGAGACGGGCCATGTGATTGCGGATCGCATTCTGGGTGCCGTCATCGGAGCCGGTGTCCACGATCACCCACGAGCTGATGTAGGGCGCGACTGAGTTAAGTGTCTCGTGAACGATGTGCGCCTCGTTTCGCACAATCATGTTCAGGCAGATCGCAGGGCGCATGGTCACCGGGGCGGACATAGTCCCTGATCGTATGCGGCATCAATGGGTTGCGGAGCGACCTCGGCGTCTTCGGCACCGCCGGCATCAATATCGGCGACGTGCCGAGCACTCTAAGCTTGAACGATCTCAGCACACTCGGTATCGGCGACGGCGCGGACATCTTTCACCCTGCTGGGAATCATCAACACGGTGATCCCCTACGCCGACAACGCTTATCACGACGCCCGGCCCGAATTAGCCTATGCCCCCGGCGATGTGCTGGCACTCGACAGCCGACTCGGGCTGAACCCGGCCCTCAAAGGCCTGGCTCAGCAATGGAATAACCGGACGTTGGCGATCGTGCGCGGGGTGAGTTATCCGCGACCCGACCACAGCCACTTCCGGTCGATGGACATCTGGCAGACCGCCTCGCCAACCGAACCCGTCCACACCGGGTGGATCGGTCGCTGGCTGGACGCCACCGGTGCCGACCCGCTGCGCGCGGTCAACATCGGCCCGGTGCTGCCGCCGCTGGCGGTGGGTGAAAAGTTCACCGCCGCAGCACTTTCCACGTCAGAGAAGCCGGCGTCCGCGGACCGCTTCGCTGCGACGATGGCGGCGCTGGGCGTCGACGACCCCGACGACACCCCGGCGATGCGGCGGTGTCCGACGCCTATCGGGCCACCGCCACCACCGACGCCACGTTCGGCCCGGTCAAGCCGGCCGGTGACAAGCACAACTCGCTGGCCGCGCAGTTGAACGTGGTGGCCGCGCTCTGGGCTTCCTCTGAGCGACCGCCAGAACGTCCGGCGACCCGAACGTCGGATTGCATGCCGCGGAAAAACTCCGAGATTCCTCCGAGAAACTAACTGCCCGTGACGGCCCGACAACACAGGATGTTTACTGAGCCAAAATATTGGCTTCTCAGGCTCACCTCAGCTACAGTCTCGGTGCTTATTAGAACTGTGCAGGAGGGGGCTGCCCATGCAGCGCAATGTTCGTCCCTGGGTTACCACCGGTATCGTCATCGCGGGTGCGAGCCTGATAGCTGTCACTCCGGTTGGCGCGCCGCAGCCCGACGTGCAACACCGCCAGCTCAGGCTCGTCGACTACACCGAGTACGACGCGTCCCAACTGACGAGCGCTACCGACACCAACTTGTCGGGGTTGGAGTCGGTCCTGAGCAGCAGCAACTGGACAACCGACCCCGACATCTCGCAGGGCCTGAGCACGCTGTTCAGCGACCTGTCGACCGGCGCGTCGAACCCGGTGACCAACCCGATTTCGTTGCTGAGCGAGGGCGCGCTGGGGCTGCTCAGCGGCAACGACGCAGCCAATGCGGCCTCCACCGCGCTGACCGCCGTCACCGACAACGTCGAGTCGGCACTCAGCAGCGGCGACACCTCCACTGCGCTCACCGACCTGGAAAACGGCGGCACCACGGTGGCGTACGCCTTCCTCAACGGCTACCCGGACGCCGTCGGCTCCGGAAACGACATTTCGCCGGAGTTCGGCTTGCTGACCAACACCGCCGACGGCGCGGCCACCGGCCAGATCGACTCGCTGGCGCAGCTGAGCAACACCGTCGCCGACGAGGTGTCGGCACTCGGCGGCGGGGATCTGACGACGAGCCCGACCGTGCTCGGACCAGGTTCCTTGGACCTGTCGGTCAACCTGGACTCCCTGCTCAACACTCTCGGCTCGGGCGGCAATCTCACCCTGCCGATCAGCCTGGACAGCTTGCTTAGTGACGTCGCCCCCAGCGGCACGCTCACCCTGCCGGTCTCGCTCGACGGTCTCCTCAACGACGCCGCTCCCAGCGGCACGCTTACCCTGCCGGTCTCGCTCGACGGTCTCCTCAACGACGCCGCCCCCAGCGGCACGCTCACGCTTCCGTTCTCCCTTAACGATCTCCTGAGCGGCGCCACTTCCGGCGGCAATCTCACCCTGCCGGTCAGCTTGGACGGCCTTCTCCAAGACGTAACAGGGGGGCCCACCGGCTCGCTTACAATCCCCGTCTCGCTGGATAGCCTGCTCAATGACGCCGCTGGCGGCTCAGGCGGAGATCTCACCATCCCGGTCACCCCCGACGCAATCCTCACCGATGTCCTCGGCGGCGGCGGCAGTATCAGCATCCCATCGATCTCGCTGAGCAGCATTCTCCCCGCGGACTTCAGCGTCACCCTCCCCCGAGAATGCATCAGCTTCCTTGGATGCGTCGGCGGCAACACGATCAGCATCCCCGACCCCGCTTACCACGACACCATCACTCCTCCTTCGATCTCCGACGCCACCGTGCTCAGCGATCTGGAGTCGGTGCTCGGCAGTTCCGGCAACACAGACATCAGCATTCCCGTCGCCAGCCTAGAGTCACTGCTGGGCACTACCGGGAGCAGCGATCTCAGCGTCTCCACCAGCACGCTTGAGGGACTGCTGGGCACCTTCGGGAGTAACGACATCAGCGTTTCCACCAGCACCCTCGAGGGACTGCTGGGCACCTCCGGCAGTAACGACATCAGCCTCTCGGTCTCCGACCTGCAGACGCTGCTCGGCGCCACCGGCAGCAGCGATCTCAGCGTCTCGACCAGCACCCTCGAGGGGCTTTTCGGCGGTGCGGGCAGCAACGACATCAGTCTGCCGATCAGCACTCTCGAGTCGCTCTTCGGCAGCTCCGGCAGCACCGACATCAGCATCCCGCTGAGCACACTGGAGGGAATCCTGCCCAGCAACCTGAACCTGGACCTGCCCATTCCCGAGGTGACCGGGGCCGCCGTGCCGAACTTCGAGGTCGACCTGTCCCATGATCTGTTGGCGGCGCTGGGCAGTATCACACCGGTCGCGTCGGATCTGCCGAGCCTGCTGGGCACCGACCCGACGCTGGACGCGACATCGCTACTGAGCAGTGCGCTGACCGACCTGGGCCTGCCGGTGTCGGTCACCGGCGGCGATCTGCCGGTCAACCTCACCGGCATCGGAGCCGAGCTGCTGTCCGGCCTGGTGCCGTAAGGGTCAGGCGATCGCCCGCACGCAGTCGCGGGCGATCGCCAACTCCTCGTCGGTGGGCACCACCAGCACCGCGACCGGCGAGGCGTCAGTGGAGATCCGCCGAGAGCCCTTGGCGCGCTGTGCGTTTCGCTGCTCGTCGATCCGAATGCCCAGCCCCGCCAGCCCACTGAGCGCGTCCAAGCGCACCGCGGCGACGTTCTCCCCGACACCCGCGGTGAAGGTCACCACGTCGGTGTGACCCAACACAGCCAGGTACGCACCGACGTATTTGCGCAACCGGTGAATGAATACGTCGTAGGCCAATTGCGCTGCGTTATCGCCGGATTCGATCATCTGCCGCAGCCGGCGGAAATCCCGCTCGCCGGCCAGCCCGAGCAGGCCCGACTGGTGGTTGAGCATCGACTCGACGTCCTCGACGCTCATGCCGGCCTCGCGGTGCAGGTGGCTCACCACGCCCGGGTCGATGTCGCCGCTGCGGGTGCCCATCACCAGGCCCTCCAGCGGGGTCAGCCCCATCGACGTCTCCACCGCGCGGCCACCGGCGATCGCCGAGGCGGACGCACCGTTACCCAGATGCAGCACAATCTGATTCAGCTGCCGGTAAGGCCGTCCCAGAAACGCCGCGGCCTGCTCGCTGACGTAGCGGTGCGAGGTGCCGTGGAAACCGTAGCGCCGGATGTGCCATGTCTGCGCCAGCTCGCGGTCGATCGCATAGGTGGCCGCCGCCGCGGGCAGGTCGTGGAAGAACGCCGTGTCGAACACCGCGACGTGCGGCACACCCGGCAGCATCGCGCGGGCCACCTCGATGCCCTGTAACGCCGGCGGATTGTGCAGCGGGGCCAGTATCGACAAACCCTCGAGCTCGGCGATGACCCCGTCGTCGATCACGGTGGGCCGGTAGAAGACCGCCCCGCCGTGCACCACCCGGTGCCCCACCGCCGCCAGCCCGCAGGCTTTCAGGTCGATGCCGTCATCGGATAATTTCTCGAATGCCACCTGCAGCGCCGCGCCGTGGTCGGTGACGGGCGAGGCTGGCTCACCAATCTGCTCGACGGTGCCATCCGCCAGCGATTGGCCCGAATCAGGCTCGATCAGTTGATATTTCAGCGATGACGAGCCGGCGTTCAGCACGAGAACTGTTTTAGTCATCGGCCGCCCTGCGCCTGGATCGCGGTGATCGCGACCGTGTTGACGATGTCGTCGACCAGCGCGCCGCGGGACAGGTCGTTGACCGGCTTGTTCAGGCCCTGCA
>NZ_JAVKSG010000049.1:0-16237 GCF_039583785.1 Mycobacterium sp. | reverse complement strand
CGGGGGCGGTGCGGATGATCTCAAAAGCCGGGCGAACCGTGTGCGCCGTGGTGTGCGCCGCACCGGACACCATGCCGTCGACATGGCAGTTGTGCACCAGCATCGTGCCGAAGTAGGACACGTCGTGGATGATCTCGCGGGCCTGCTCGAGGGTGACGCCCTTGTTGGCGCGCAACCGCGCGTACTGCTCGGCGAACTGGTCGCACAACTCGCTGGTGCGCGGATCGTAGACCGTCGCGTCGTCCAGGTTGACGCCGAGTTCCGCCGCGCGGGAACGGATCTGATTCTCGTCGCCGAGAATCGTCAGGTCGGCGATGCCGCGCTGCAGCACCCGACCGGCGGACTTGAGGATGCGGTCGTCGTCGCCTTCCGGCAGCACGATGCGCTTGCGGTCCGAGCGGGCCCGCTCGCGCAGTTGATAGGTGAACATCTGCGGCGTGGTCACCTTGGGGATCGGAATCGCCAACTGCGCCAACAGGTCCGCCAGGTCGACGTGGCTCTCGATCAACTGCAGCGCGGTGTCGACCTTGCGTTGCGACGTCGCGGTGACCCGGCCGCGTGCCGACCCGACAGCGGTCGCGGTGTCGAAGGTGCCGAGCGCGGTGGCGATGATCGGCAACCGCAGCCGCAGCCCGGCAACCAGCGCACCCGTCGACCGATGCAACTCGAACCCGCCGTTGAGGATGATGCACGCCAACGACGGAAAGCCTTCGGCGGCATGCGCACTGGCCACCGCGAGCACCACCTCGGAGCGGTCGCCGGGCGTCACCACCACCGCAGCCTCCGCCAACCGCTCCAGCACGTGATCGGCCGTCATACCGGCCACCACCACGCTCATCACCTCGCGGTTCATCAGCGCGGTGTCACCGCTGACCAAGCTGCCATGCACGGCGGCCTGCAGATCGGCGACCGTCGGCGCCACCAGCAGCGGCTCGTCGGGCACGGCATAGGTCTTCGGCGCCAGCGGTCGTAGCGCCTCGGTGATCGCACTCAATTGCGTTGGTTCACAACGGTTGGCGACCACAGCGGCGGTGTGGGCGTGCTGGGCGTCCAGTTCGGTCAGGCACACCTCGGCGGCGTGCACCACCTGGTCGGCGGTGCGGTCCTTGGCCCGGATGGCCAGCACCACCGGGGCTCCGAGGTTGACCGCGATGCGCGCATTGACGCTCAGCTCGGCGGGGCTGGTGACGTCGGTGTAGTCGCTGCCGACGATGACGACGGCGTCGCACTGGTCGGCCATCGCGTGATAGCGCTCGACAATCTCCTCGATGGCGCCGTCGCGCTCGACGTGCAGCTGCTGGTAGTCGACGCCGATGCAGCGCTCGTAGGGCAGGCCGGCGGTGGCATGGGCCAGCAGCAGGTCGACGATGTAGTCGCGATCCTCTCCAAAGCGCGTGATCGGCCGGAACACACCGACTTTGGCCACCGTGGCGGTCAGCCGATGCAAGATCCCCAGCGCGATCGCCGACTTGCCGGTGTCCCCTTCCGGCGCCGCGATATAAATACCGACAGGCACGCTGTGCGTCAGCCCAGCCGTCGCAAACGGGGCTCGAGGTCGGTGCGGAACAGTTCCAGGAAGCGGCGCTGGTCGTGGCCGGGCGCGTGGAACACCAGGTGGTTGAGGCCCCAATCGACGTAGTCCTTGACCTTCGCCACTGCCTCGTCGGGATCCGACGCCACGATCCAGCGCTTGGCGACCTGCTGGATCGGCAACGCGTCGGCGGCCTTCTCCATCTCGATCGGGTCGTGAATGCCGGTCTTCTGCTCGGCGGTCAGCGACAGCGGCGCCCAGAAGCGGGTGTTCTCCAACGCCACCTCCGGGTCGGTGTCGTAGGAGATCTTGATCTCGATCATCCGGTCGACGTCGTCTGGGTTCTTGCCCGCAGCCTCGGCGCCCTCGCGCATGGCGGGAATCAGCTTGTCCTTGTACAACTCTTCGCCCTTGCCGGAGGTGCAGATGAAGCCGTCACCGGCGCGGCCCGCGTACTTGGCCACCTGCGGCCCACCCGCGGCGATGTAGATCGGGACGCCGCCTTCGGGCACGTCGTAGATCGAGGCGCCCTTGGTCTTGTAGTACTCGCCGTCGAAGTCGACGCGGTCGCCCAGCCACAGCTCGCGCATCAGCCGCACCGACTCACGCAGCCGCGCGTAGCGCTCCTTGAATTCGGGCCACTGTCCCTCATACCCGGTGGCGATCTCGTTGAGCGACTCGCCCGTCCCGACGCCCAGGAAGATCCGGTCCGGGTACAGACACGCCATGGTGGCGAACGCCTGCGCGATGACGGCCGGGTTGTAGCGGAAGGTCGGGGTGAGCACCGACGTGCCGAGCTGCAGTCGCTTGGTGCGCTCACCGACCGCGGTCATCCACGCCAGCGAGAACGGCGCGTGCCCGCCCTCGTGGCGCCATGGCTGGAAGTGGTCGCTGACCGTCGCGCTGTCCATGCCGTGCTCTTCGGCGGCGACCGCCAGCTCGACGAGTTCCCGCGGGGCGAACTGTTCCGCCGACGCCTTGTATCCGAGTTTGAGTTCAGCCACGCTGTCGTTTCTACTCCCTGTCGTCGGCGAGCGACCCGCTGCCTAGACTCTGGGACATGGCACCGGTGCTCACCACCGTCACCGAACACGTGCACCTCGCCCGGGGCGGGGCGGTCAACTGGACGCTGGTCACCGACGAACGTGGCGTGATGCTCATCGACGCCGGTTATCCAGGCGACCGTGCCGATGTGCTGGCCTCGCTGAGCCAGCTCGGATACCAGCCCGGCGACGTGCGCGCGATCCTGCTGACGCACGCCCACATCGACCACTTGGGCTCGGCGATCTGGTTCGCCAAGGCCCACGGCACGCCGGTCTACTGCCACGCCGACGAAGTCGGCCACGCCAAACGGGAGTATCTGGAACAGGCGTCGCCGATCGACGTCGCGATGAACCTCTGGCGGCCCCGATGGGCGCGGTGGACGGCACACCTGGTGCGCGACGGTGGGCTGAGCCGCGAGGGCATCCCGACCACGCGGCCGCTGACCGCCGACGTCGCCGCCGCGTTGCCCGGTAACCCGATGGCCATCCCCACGCCGGGTCACACCGGCGGACACTGCTCCTACCTGGTCGACGGCGTGCTGATCAGCGGTGACGCGCTGGTGACCGGGCATCCCCTGCTGACGACCAGTGGCCCGCAGCTACTGCCCGAGTTGTTCAGCCACGACCAGGACGGCTGCATCCGTAGCCTGGCCGCGCTCGCATTGCTCGACACCGAGATTCTGCTGCCCGGCCACGGCGATCTGTGGCGCGGCCCGATCCGCGAAGCCGCCCAGCAGGCGACCGCGTTGGCGCGGTGACGCATCGACCGCAGCAGTCCGGTACCATTGGGGTACCGGACGGAAAAATGAGGTGTGCACAGTGCCTGCGCTGAATATCCAATTCACCGACGATGAGCTGTCACGCGTCCGCACAGCGGCTAGTCGCAACGGTCAATCGCTCAAGCCGTTCGCGCACGACGCGATTCTGGCCGCAGCCGACAGCCGCGCCGCCCGCGTCACCGAGGCGTTTGAGTACGTGACAGCTCGGTCGGCTGAGCTGAACCACCGCCTGGCGTGACCTTCTACCTTGAACGCGACGACATTGTCGCCGGCGGAACCATCGCATGCGGATTTTCACTCGTCGTCGGTGACGAGGGGCTGCTCCAATCGGCGATCTCTCGGCCGCAGACAAGCGTCTTCGGCGACGACGCATATCCGACGCTCTGGGACAAGGCGGCCGCACTACTGCATTCACTGGCACGCAATCACGCTTTTGTGGACGGCAACAAACGAACCGCGTGGGCATCGGCTTGGGCGTTCCTTCGACTCAACGGCATCGACTTGCCCGATATGTACGACGTTGACTATGCCGAGCAATTGGTGCTAACGGCGGCTGTGGGTGAAATCGACTGGCCCAAGATTGCAGATGGGCTGCGCACCCTGGCAGCGTAGCCGATCAATCAACTGAACCTCTAACCACATTGGCCACATGCGCACCTGAGTCGGGGACACCTGCTTTTTCAGAAACATGACCGCATGCGATATCACCAGTCGAACAGGCCGCCGATGGGCGGCCGGTCCACCAGCTTCTGCACACGGGTCCACCAGCAGGTGATATCGCATACGTCGTCAAAACAGAAAGTCACTACATGCCAGCTTGTTGAGAGTCCTGAGGCTGGTGTGACGTCTTGTTCGAATTCATGGCCGGCTAAGTCCTGCTGCGAGCCCGAGATGCTCGCGCAGCGTGCTGCCGCTGTATTCGGTACGGAACCCTGAACGTTCCTGCAGCAGCGGCACGACCTGATCGACGAATTCGTCCAGACCGTGCGGGGTCAGGTGCGGCACGAAGATGAACCCGTCGCAGGCGTCGGCCTGGATATAGCGGTCGATCTCCGCGGCGACGTGCTCGGCGGTGCCGACGAACTGCTCCCGGCTGCTGACTGCGATGATCAGCTCGCGGATCGAAAGGTGCTGCGCCTCAGCGCGTTCACGGTAACGGCGGGCCAGCTCGATCGGGTCGCCGTGCCGGACCCGGCCCTGGGAGATGCCGGTGTCGCCGGTCGGATCGTCCGCGGGCAGCGGGCCGTCGGGGTCGTAGTCGGAAAGGTCACGCCCCCAGACCTGTTCGAGCATCGCGATCGCCGTCGGGCCGCTGACCTGTTGGCGCCGGATGTGATACGCCTTGTCGTCAGCCTCTTCGGCGGTGTCGCCGAGCACAAACGTGGCGGCCGGGAAAACCTTGAGCTCGTGGGGATTTCGCCCGAAGGACGCCGCGCGAGCTTTCACGTCGGCGTAATAGCGCTGGCCGTCTTCCAATGATCCATGCAGGGTGAACAGCGCGTCGGCGTAGTGCGCGCCGAAGTTGCGGCCGTCGTCGGAGTCGCCGGCCTGCAACAGAATCGGATGCCCCTGCGGCCCGGCGGGCAGCGTCGCAACGCCGTGCACATCGAACTGCGGGCCGTGATGGTCGACCACGGCCACCCGGTCGGGATGAAGATACGTTCCCGCATCGACATCGGCCAGCACGGCATCTGATGCCCAGCTGTCCCAGAATTTGCGTGCCACGTCGAGGAACTCCTCGGCCCGCCGGTAGCGGTCGGCATGATCGAGGAACCCTCCGCGCCGGAAGTTCGCACCGGTGAACGCGTCCGACGAGGTGACGATGTTCCAGCCCGCCCGGCCGTCGGACAGCTGGTCCAACGTGGCGAATTGCCGTGCCACCTCGAAAGGCTCGTTGAAGGTGGTGTTGATGGTTCCGGTCAACCCCAGCCGGTCGGTGACCGCGGCCAACGCCGCCAACACGGTGAGCGTGTCCGGCCGGCCCACCACGTCGAGGTCGTAGATCCGGCCGCGATGCTCACGCAGTCGCAGACCCTCGGCGAGGAAGAAGAAGTCGAACAAGCCGCGTTCGGCGGTGCGGGCCAGGTGCGCGAACGAATCGAAATCGATCTGGCTGCCCGACTCCGGATCGGTCCACACCGTGGTGTTGTTGACGCCCGGAAAATGGGCGGCCAGATGAATAGGCTTGCGGTGCTTACCCTCCCGGAAACTCATGTTCCCCACCGTTGGGCCAGCAGCTCATGTGACCGCAGCCGAGCCTGGTGGTCGTGAGTCACCGACGTGATGACGATCTCGTCGGCACCGCTGAGTCGTTGCAGCGCGGACAGTCGCTCCGCGACCTCGTCGGCGCTGCCGACGAATTGGGTCTCGAGCCGGTCCTTGACCACCGGCAGCTGCTGGTCGGTCAGCGGCCGGTGGTCCTCCGGGGCCGGGTAGGGCACCGCACCCACCCCGGTCCGGATCGAGTAGACCCACTGCGCATAGCCGCTCGCGAGTTCGTGCGCGGTGGCGCTGTCGTCGGCCACCACGACATCAGCGGACACCACAACGTAGGGCTCTTGCAGTGTGGCCGAGGCAACGAAGGTGTCCCGGTAGGCCTCGACGGCTTCCAGCGCGGTCGCCGGGGTGATGTGATAGCTGGCCACGAACGGCAGACCGTGCGCGCCGGCCAACCGGGCGCTCTGCCCCCGGGTGCTGCCAAAGATCCACGGCGCCAACCCGGATCCCTCCCCCGGCACGGCGTGCACGTCGAAACCGCCGGCCTGGTAGCTGCCGTCGAGCATCGCGAGGATGTCGCCGAGTTGATCGGCGAAGTCGGGCGCCACCGCCTGCGGCTGCTGCAGGACCTCCATCGTCGCCATGACACGCTCGGTATCGAGCAGACCCTTGAGGTCGAACGGCAGCGGGATCACCACACCGTCGACTTCGCGCCACTGCCGAGGTGGACGATTCTTCGCCGACGGCTGCTTCGGCTTGAACCCGGTGTCGCGCCGCTGCCCGCGGCCGAGGCCGAGGTCGATACGGCCCGGATAGAAAGCGTCAAGCATGCCGAAGCTCTCCACCACCGCGGCGGCCGTGCTGTGGCCGAGCTGGACCGCGGCCGACCCAACGTGAATTGTGTTGGTAGCGGCAGCGATCTGCCCGATCAGCACGGCGGGTGCGGAGCTTGCCACGCCGACGAAGTGGTGTTCGGCGATCCAGAACCGGCGATAGCCCCACTGCTCGGCGCGTTGGGCGAGATCGATCGTGTTGTGCAGCGCCGTCGCGGCATCGCTGCCGGCGCTGATCGGCGACAGGTCCAGGATCGACAGCGGGACCGTCACTGGCGCACCTTCCTGTACCTGTTGGGTGCGACGGGCAGGCCGAGTCGTTGACGCAGCGTCTCGCCGTCGCGGTAGGACGTCCGAAACCGGTTGGCCCGCTGCAGCAGTGGCACCACCTCGTCGACGATCACCGGGAGGTCGGTGGCGTTGACGGCCGGCCGCAACCGCACACCGTCGATGCCTCGCTGCTGCCAGCCCAGCAACAGGTCGACCACATCAGCTGGGCTGCCGTCGAAGATCAATGCGTCAGAACCGAATTCGGTGTCACCACCGAAGGTGACCACCAGGTCGGCATAGACTTTCAGATGTTGCCCGCCGGCCACCTTGACCTCGTCGAGGATCGAATCCAGCGACACATCGTCGGTGGGCGTAATGAAGACGAGATCGGCACTGGTGGAGGCGAATTCGTAGATCCTCGGACCGTGCGCCAGTGCTGCCACCACCGGCTGCCCCTGCGGCGGTCGTGGGGTGATCGACGGGCCCTTCACCGAAAAGTATTTCCCATGGAAGTCGATGTAGTGCAGCTTGTCCCGGTCGACGTAGCGCGCGGTCTCGGTGTCGCGGATGACCGCGTCGTCCTCCCAGCTGTCCCACAGCCTGCGCACCACCTCGACGGCGTCGGCAGCCTCGTCGAACAATTCGCCGCCATCGGCGGACGCTTCGCGCCGCCCGAACAGCGCGGCCTCGTGCGCCGTCGAACTGACCCGCGGCTGCCAGCCGGCCCGACCGTGCGACACGTGATCCAGGGTAGCGATGGCTTTGGAGATGTGAAACGGCTCGGTGTGGGTGACGGTGGCCACCGGAATCAGTCCGATGTGCTCGGTGACCGGGGCGATGCGCGCGGCGACGAGTACGGCGTCACCGCGACCGGCCAGCCGCCGCGGGCTGATGGCTTCACCGCGTCCCGGTTGGGGCGTCAGCGTGTCGTCGATGGTCAGGAAATCCAGTAGACCACGCTCCGCGGTCGCAGCCAATCCGGCCCAATACCGGCCGCTGACAACCGATTCCGTGGCGGGCTGGGCCGCCAGCGTAGCTCGCCACGCCTGACGGTGCCAACCGTAGCCGTCTAGCGCAACGCCCAGCTGCAACTGATCAGTCACGACAGATCCTTCTCCGCGAGGCGCGGGTAACCCGTCGACTCGTACAGCGCTTCGGCCTCTTACTGGCGGTGGCCCGTCGTCGGATAGACCCGCCGGGCCGCAAACCGACACTAGCTGCCCAAAACTGCGCAAACATAGTGGCCTGCCACCGGCGCGCCGTTCAGATTCTGACGACGCAAACCCGGCAACCCAGTGAGGGTAAACAGCTTGTGCAGATCGGTCACCACGGTTCGCCAGCCCAGCGCCGCCAACGAGTCGGCGGGATCACTGTGCTGTTCAGGATAGGTGAGCTCAGCCATGTTGCCGCTGTATCCGAACTGTCGCCAGCGGTCCGCCAGCGCTTGCTCCTGATCCAGGAAGGGCGTCGGCCGCTCCGGAAAGTAGTCCGCCGCCGCGCGGCTTCCCGGCGCGCTGAGCGCGGTGACATCACCCAGCAACCGGTCTTGGACGGCGGGCGGAAGGAACCCGATGAACAGACCTTCGGCGATCCAGACGGTCGGCTGGTCGGCGTCGAAGCCGATCCGCTGCAGAGCCTCCGGCCAGTCCCGTCGAAGGTCGATACCCACCGCCCGCCGGTTGGCGGTGGGCGTGGCGTCCAGCCCGCGCATCGTCTGAGTCTTGAAGTCGATCACCTCGGGCTGATCGACTTCGTACACGGTGGCGCCGCCCGGCCACCACAGCCGATACGGCCGGGCGTCCAACCCCGACGCGAGGATGACGACTTGCCGGATTCCGGCCCGGCATGCGTCGGTGAGGAAGTTGTCGAAGAACCGGGTTCGCACCGCCAAAAGATCTGTCAGCAAGGCCAATCCGTTGCTGTCGCCGACGTCGCTGAGCGCCAATTCCCCGTTGGCCACTTTGGTGAAGAAGTCCAGCCCGACGGCGTGCACCAACGACTCGGCGAACGGGTCGTCGATCAAACCCGCCCGGTGCGCCAATGCCCGCGCGGTCGCCACCAGGGTGGCGGTGGTTCCGACACCGGTGTCCGGACCCCAGGTGTCGTCGTCGGTGCGCGTCACGGTGACGCCGAGCCGGCAGCACGGCGCCGGGGCTGGGCGATCGCCCGCCAGCCGAGTAGCAGCAGCGCGAGGACTGTCGATGCGACCACCACGAAACCGCCGGCCACGCCGGCGCCGCCGACTTTACGCAGCAGCATCCCGACGGCGACCGTGCACAGCCAGACCACCACCCCGGTGGGATACACCGCCGCCGGGCGGCGCCAAGCCTGCGACGCCAGCCATCCGACCGCGGTCCCGCTCAGAAAGGGCCAGGCGGTGGTCGCGACGCCCGCGACGTTCAGACCCTCATCGTGGCTGCGCCGCCCGACGGCGCAGAACACCAGAACACAGGCCACATCGATGCCCAGCCACACCGGAGCGCGGCGCCGACGATTCATGCGGTGAGGCTACCGCTCCGGCAGACCATTCGGCGCCATCATGGCCGGGGGCCGACGCGGGGCGATCGGCGTCGACGGCCAGCGCCGCGGCCCCGTCCACAGCGCAGGGGGCGCGTCGAGCTCACGGGCGAGCAGCAGGGCGATGGCGTCGTAGTTGGCCCGCCAGGTGTGGAAATCCCGCCACGCGACTTCCTCTGACTGCTCGATCGGATAGTCGGCCTCACGCAGCATCGCGACGGCGGCGCGAAAGTCGTCGTAGGACAACGAGATCGGCGTGTCGGATTGTGGTTCTTCGAGGACGGGCAATCGCATCGTCCGGGCGATCTGGCCGAACGCAACGAATCCGATCCGCAGCACCAGTCGCGCAGCGAGTTTGGGTTCGCGCGACGGAGCCAGGGCTAAATGCAGCGCGGCGGCGTCCATCACCGCGATCAGCGACGTCAGCCAGTGTGACCACGGCCGAGATGAACGGAATCGGACCAGCGTCAGGTAGGTGGTGTGGGATTCGGCCACCTCGGCGGCCCATCGTTCCCAGGAGAAGAACAGCGTCTCGAGCACCGGGCCGATCTTGCCGTCCTGAATCTCCCACCGGCTCCAGGCCAGAATCTCCGGGCCCCACACCGGCACGCCGGCACGCGAACCGAGCAGGCTGACTTCGATTTCTCGCTTGTTGAACGCCGCATACAGGGCGGGCAGATATCCGACCTGCAGTCCGATGACGACCAACCCGGTGAACGCCGCCAGGTACTCGATGGTGGTGCTGTCACCGGTGGCGGGGACTGCGTACCCGAGGGTGAACATCGACGAGCCGGCCTCGGAAAAGGCCCGTCCGAGATGACCTTTCAGACTCGGTAACAGCAGCAGCGCGAAGCCAACGATGAGCAGGCCCAGCCAGAAAGCCAGCCGGACGAGCAACGACAGCGGCCCCTGCCACGACAGGATCCGATCCCTGCGGTCGAAGGTTCGCACCGGCTTGGTCAGCGCCACGAAGAAGACGTCGAGGACCCGTTCGACGAACCGTGAGGCCGGAGAGTTGACCGCCCGGGGAACCACCAGGGTGCCCACGACGCTCATCAACGTCGCTATCACCACCATCAGCCCGACCGCGAAGCTGATCCACGCACCTACCATAGGGAGCATTCAAATCGACCGGCCCGCGCCCGGACCGACCACAGCGGCGGCTCGGGCCAGGTCTGCGATCTCTGACCGCAATTGGCCGGGATTATCCAGCCGCTCAAGGAACCCGACACTCGTGTAGGCGATTCCGCGCAGATTATCTACCCGGATATCCGAGCCGTAGCGGTCGATTGCGGTGCACACCGCGGTGTCGGTATCGGCATTCGCAGCCACGATCGACAGGCTGGCCCGCGGATCGCCAGCAAGATTGCGGCCATACTCGGCCAGGTTCGACACACACCCGTTCAGCAACCCGTCGGCCACGAACGACGCCCACGGGTCACCGTCGACAGTCAACGTCGCCAACGTGGCGGTATTCGTCGACGCCGCGATCGTGGCAGCCGGCCGCTGCAGCGGGGGAGGCGTCGACGGCGCATCGCCGAGGTCACCATGGTCGCGGGGCGTCACAACCCGCGACGCTACCGCGTCGGCGTGGTCCTGAAAAAGGGGATGCAGATGCTCCGCTGATGCCAACGTCGGCGATGCGACCTCCTGGCGATCGCCGATGCTGAGCGGCGTCGCCGGACATCCCCGGGCGACCGTCGCCGCATTGGCAGAAGGCTTTCAAACCAGTTCCTGGCGTGTGAGCGCTAAACAGCCTGCGGCTCAGTTTAATTGGATTTCAGTCGATCTGCCGCTTGTCATCGTCAAAAGGATCGCACCCAAGGGGCCGCGGTCGCCGCGGCTTTACCGGGTGCCGCCCATGCCGGGGGCCAAGGCGAGGGATGATGTGCCGATGCCCACAGGGCGGGGTCTGTTCTTCGAACACGTGTTTCCCACGTTGTGGCGGTTCCGGCCGGTGAGGCGGTTTCGCAGCGTTTACGCGCTGCTCGAATTCGGCTGAACCGGCGGCCGCTTCGGCGACCGCGGCTGACTAGGGTGAAGCGATGAGCACCGGCACACTTCCCGACTTCGACCCGCAGGATCCGCTCGGCCTGGACGGCTCACTGTCCGACGACGAGATCGCGGTCCGTGACACCGTTCGGCAGTTCTGCGCCGAGCACGTCCTCCCGCACGTCGCGGAGTGGTTCGAAATCGGCGATCTGCCGGTCCGCCAACTGGCCAAACACTTCGGCCAGCTCGGCCTGCTGGGCATGCACCTGGAGGGCTACGGCTGCGGCGGGGCGTCGGCCGTGCACTACGGGCTGGCCTGTACCGAGCTGGAAGCCGCCGACTCCGGCATCCGGTCGATGGTGTCGGTGCAGGGTTCGCTGGCCATGTTCGCGATCTGGAAGTTCGGCTCCGAAGAGCAGAAGCAGCAGTGGCTGCCCGGCATGGCCGCGGGCGAACTGCTCGGCTGCTTCGGGCTGACCGAACCCGACGCCGGATCCGACCCTGCCGCGATGACCACCCGGGCGCGACGTGACGGGTCGGACTGGGTGCTCAACGGTCGCAAGATGTGGATCACCAACGGCTCGGTGGCCGACGTCGCCGTCGTCTGGGCCGTGACCGATGACGGCGTGCGTGGCTTCGTCGTCCCCACCGGCACCCCCGGATTCTCGGCGAACACCATCCACCACAAGCTGTCGCTGCGGGCCTCGATCACCAGCGAGCTGGTGCTCGACGACGTTCGGCTGCCCGACGATGCGCTACTGCCCGACGTGAGAGGGCTCAAGGGACCGCTGTCGTGCCTCTCGGAAGCGCGGTACGGCATCATCTGGGGCTCGATGGGCGCCGCGCGCTCCGCGTGGCAGGCAGCGCTGGACTACGCCGGCGAACGCACTCAATTCGGCCGACCGATCGCCGGTTTCCAGTTGACCCAGGCCAAACTCGTCGACATGGCCGTCGAATTGCACAAGGGCCTGTTGCTCGCACTGCAGCTGGGACGGCTCAAAGACACCACCGGGTTGCGCCCCGAGCAGGTCAGTTTCGGCAAGCTCAACAACACCCGCGAGGCGATCGAGATCTGCCGCACGGCGCGAACCATCCTGGGCGGCAACGGGATATCGCTGGAGTATCCGGTGATCCGGCACATGGTCAACCTGGAATCGGTGCTCACCTATGAGGGCACCCCGGAGATGCATCAGCTGATCCTGGGCCAGGCCTTCACCGGTTTGGATGCCTTCCGGTGAGCGCGCGGTTGCAGTACACGCCCGAGCATCATCAGTTCCGAACATTGGTCCATGATTTCGTGCAGCAGACCGTGGTCCCGGCCCACGAGGGCTGGGAGAAGGCCGGCTGCGTGGACCGATCGTTGTTCACCGACGCCGGCAAGCTCGGGCTGCTGGCCTTTTCGGTCCCCGAGGAGTTCGGCGGGGCGGGCGTCGAGGACTTTCGGTACAACGCGATCGTCGTCGACGAGTTTCAGCGGGCCGGGGCGGCGGCCGAGGCCATCGCCGTGTCGCTGCAGAACGACATCGTGCTGCCCTATCTCACCGACCTGACGACGGCAGAGCAGAAGCAGCGCTGGTTGCCCGGCGTCGTCACCGGAGAGACCGTGATCGGCATTGCGATGACCGAACCGGGCGCCGGTAGCGACCTGGCCGGGATCCGCACCACCGCTGTCCGCGACGGCGACCATTACGTGGTCAACGGCGCGAAAACGTTTATCTCCAACGGGCAGACCGGGGATCTGTTCGTCGTCGCGGCGCGCACCGGGCCGGACCGGCACAAGGGCTTGTCGCTGCTCGTGGTCGACCCGGACACGCCGGGTTTCAGCCGCGGCCGGAACCTGGAGAAGATTGGCCTGCACGCCCAGGACACCAGTGAGCTGAGCTTCACCGACATGCGGGTGCCCGTCGGTAATCTGCTCGGCGAGGAAGGCCGGGGCTTTTATCAGCTGATGAACAACCTTCCGCAGGAACGACTTTCGCTGGCGGTTGGTGCGGTGGCCGCCGCCGAGGGCGTCTTGGCCGAAACGCTCGATTACGTCAAGCAGCGCAAGGCGTTTGGCTCCCCGATATCAGGGCTGCAGAACACCCAGTTCGTCATGGCTGAGCTGTCGACGGAAATCGACGTCGCGCGTACCTATCTCGACGACTGCATCGCCGAACATCTGGTGGGTGAACTGACGGCGGCGCGAGCGGCTCGGCTGAAGTGGTGGACCACGGAGCTCCAGGTGCACACCGCCGACCGCTGCCTGCAACTACACGGTGGATACGGATACATGCGGGAATATCCGGTCTCGCGAGCTTTTGTCGATGCCCGCATTCAGACGATCTACGGCGGGACCACCGAGATCATGAAGACGATTGTCGCCAAGGATCTCGGGATCTGAAGAGAGACCCCGCTGTCGCCGGCATCAGCAGCCTCGGGCAGGTGAGCGGTCATCCCCTCGACGTCACCGACAAGGAATCGTTCGCGGCCTTCCTGGACAAGGCTCGCGCGGACGGCGGCGGGCACATCGACGTGCTGATCAACAACGCCGGCGTCATGCCGGTGGGCCCGTTTCCGGAGCAGTCGGCGCAGGCGATCCGCTCGTCGATCGAGGTGAATCTCTACGGTGTGCTGACCGGTTGTCAGTTGGTACTGCCGGAGATGGTGAAACGTCGTGCGGGCCACATCGTCAACATCGCGTCGCTGGCGGGCATGGTGGCCGTGCCGGGCCATGTCGTCTACGCTGCAACCAAATTCGGCGTCGTCGGACTGTCCAGCGCCATGGCCGACGAATTTGCCCCGCAGGGCGTGCAGGTCACCGCGGTGCTATCTACCTTCACCAACACCGAACTGATTTCCGGCACGTCGCCGTCCTCAGCGCAGCAGCCGGTCGAGCCGGCGGAGATCACCGCGGCCATCGTCAAAGTGCTCGGCAAGCCCAAATCCCGTGTCTCAGTGCGGCAACGACACGGTGTTCCTCAACTTCGACAACAGCGCGCGCCGCAGCTACCAAGACCGCGCGCAGCACGCGACCGGGGTCATCGAGCACAAGGAGTGATCAGCGCCCACGCGGCGCGTACATGATCACGCCGACGCCGGCCAGACAGACCGCTGCGCCGATAACGTCCCACCGGTCTGGCCGAAATCCGTCCAGAGCCATGCCCCATGCCAGGGAACCGGCCACGAACACGCCGCCGTAGGCGGCCAGCACCCGACCGAACTGCGCATCAGGCTGGAAGGTCGCGACGAAACCGTAAGCGCCCAAGGCGATTACACCCAGCCCGGCCCAGACCCAACCCCGATGCTCGCGGATGCCCTGCCACACCAGCCACGCACCGCCGATCTCCAGCAGCGCGGCCAACCCGAACAGCAGCATCGACTTGGCGACGGTCATGTCTGCGCAACCAACCGCCGTAGTAAGCCGCAACTAACCTGAGTCATGGGCTGCATTCCGCGCAGGCGCGGTTGAGCGCGTGGGTTTCTCGCGACCGCTGTATGGCTCACACATAACGGTCCGTGCGGCGTCGTGTTGCAATTGCGGATCGCTTCTCACAGAGTTGCCGGTAAGCCTCGCGTGCGTCGGCGCGAAGTTTTCGTCGTCCAGATACTATGCGACGAGTCGGCAGCCCGCGAATCTGCCGTATCTCGTCGAGGTTCACTCGCACAGCGCCCGGGTCGCTGAGTCGCGGTCCGAACACCCCTGCTCGACCCGATGGTCGGGCTTGTCGGGCCGCTCGGCGGATTGTTCACCAGCTGATCGCAAGGCCGATGCCCCGGTCACCGTTGCGCTACCTAGTAGGGTCGAAATACCAGAGCCGCCGAGCGGCCCGCGCGCGTTGCCGCGACAGTCGAAAGGTTACGCCAGAGGTGTCTGGGTGGCGGGTGACCGCCAACTGCTTTGGAGGAGTTGTGGACCTCGTACTCGGGATGTCGATGGCGCCGTCGACCGTCCGCATGGTGCTGGTCGAAGGCGAAAAAGGCAACGGCGCGACCGTGGATCGGGACGGTTTCCCGGTCAACGCCGCCTCAGCAGCCGGCAGTACCGCAACGCTGAGTGCCTCCGACCAGGTGATGTCAGCGATCCTGGGCACCCGGGAAGGCGCCACGCAGGGCGGGTACCGACTGGCGTCGACCGGTGTGGCCTATACGGATCCGGTCAGTGCAGGTGCCTTACGCGATGCCTTAGCCGCCCACCAGGTACAAAACGTCATGCTGGTCTCGGCATTTCTGTCCGCGGCAGCGCTGGCCCATGCTCACGGCACTACCGTCGGCTACGCCCACACCGGGCTGCTTTTCATCGAGCCAGACTCTGCGACGCTGGCGGTCATCGATTCTGCGGACGGGTCAATCGCCGATGTCCGCCAGGCCAACTTGCCGGATGATGATGTGGCCGCCGTCGCCGAGCTCTGTGCGATGGCGGCCGGTGCGGACGGCTTGGATCCGCATCCGCAGGGCCTGTTCGTCGTGGGTTCGAGCGGCGTCGACGTCGAGGTGATCAAAGCGGAGCTTGACGCCGCGACCCCGCTCAACGTCAGTGCGCCCACCGAGCCCGAATCGGCGCTGGCTCGCGGCGCGGCGTTAGCGTCCGCGCATGCGCCACTCGGCGACTGGTCGACGTCCGCCCTGGCGTATGCGCAAGACCCGGAAAGCCGAGCAGTGCGCCCGGGGGGGGTGGTTGCCGGAGGCGTGGCATCCGGCGTCCCGTTCGACCACGACGGCGGGGCCGACCTGCAACTCGCTTACAGTGCCGAGCCGGACGAGCCCGCTTTGTATACCGCGATCGGAGACGCAGGCACGTTCGCCGCCGACACGGGGCTGTCGGAGGTCCTCGCTGTCGAGGAAACTGAAAACGGTCGCCGGCCGTTTCTCGTCGCCCTCGGAGTGCTGATGATCTTCGTTATCGGTGTCGCGGCGCTGACACTTTCGCTGGCGCTCGACATCCGTCCAACGGTCGATACCCGGCCCAACATCGGCAGAAGTGTCGTGGCTCCACCTAAATCGGTGCCACCCCCGGCTGCCCCGCCGCCCGCTCCGGCCGCCCCGCCGCCCGCTCCGGCCGCCCCGCCGCGCGCG
>NZ_JAVKSG010000048.1:0-28495 GCF_039583785.1 Mycobacterium sp. | reverse complement strand
AACGACACTCCAGCCGCCTCGCAGGTGGGGCCATTTCAAGCCGCCCTCCCGGGGCCAGTTCAGGCTGTCACGGCCAAAACCCCTCGGGAACAAGCTGGTTGAGGAAATTGAGGGCGTCTTGGGTAGTGGCCCAGTTGTTGTTGCTGCAGTCGGGATAAAACAGCGTCACGATGGCCTCCAGTGGCTGGTGTGGGCCAAACAAGAGGTGGTGCGGGTCAAGCCGTCGTGCTCGCGGCGTACCTGCCACCGCAATCCGGCGGCGGTGTGGACCGCGGTCGCGACCGCGCCGGCTTGGCGGGCGATCTGTCCGGCCCGCGACGGTCGACCGTTGCTGTTCATCTCACATCATCCGTTGTGTGATCGAGAACTGTTGTTTGTCAACCGATTCGGTTGAGTGCGCGTAGTTCTTGAGCGAGTCGCCTCCAGGCATCGCTAAGTGCGGATGCGGCTTCGGCGATGACGCCGCGGCAATGCTCGGGTACCGCACTACTGGCGGCCTGGACCAGGCCGACGAGCTGCACGCTGTGCAGCAGCATCCGCGTCAACGCTTTCCCGTTGTCGGTCCTCCACACCGACGGGTTGTTTCGTAGCTTCTGCACGACGGCCTGACCCCGCGCGAGGAAGACGTCGACACCCGCCGCGTGGGTCTTGGCTCCCGACGGTTGTTCGTCCTGCTTGCGTCGAGCCCGCAAATCATGCACGGCTCCCACAGGGCCGTTCGCCTGCCCGCCGACCCCGTGTAACGACTCGTTCTGATCTGCGTGAACAGCGGCCGCTGCGGTGACTTTATGACTGTCGCGCAACGCCGCTGGTCGGGTCTTGCCGTCCTGGCCCAGCCGGCGGTTCGACTGGAAAGTTTTACCAGTTGACAAACTACGGCGGCGAATGGCGGCCACCGTCGGATGCGAGAGACCTGCAATCGAGGCGATCATCCGATCCGACCAGCCTGGATGCATGGCCAGGATGCGAGCAGCGGCGGCATTGCGGTCTGTGGGCGTGAGCGGTTGCCCGTGGGCGGTGTTGTTCGCGACGACCTTGGCGTCACCGCGCAGCCGTGCGTCCTGCGGTTTGCTGTCACTTTCGAGTCGCGGGGAATCACCTTGCTGTAGCGACGCGATCGACACCTGCTCGATCGGGGACTCTGATGCCAGCCAACGGTGCGCTGCGCTCTGCTGGCCGTCATGGTCTTGCGTCTGATTCACCACGAACCCCCTTGTTCGCACGCGGTCCGCACGGGGCGCAGTGTCAGGAGGTGGTCACCATCGGGTGACGCAGATCGAAGGCACGGCCGAGGCCGCTAAATTGTTTTGTACGTTGGCATCTCAGCCAGGTTCGATCATTAGATACTGCGCTGTCGATTCGCACAAGATGCACACGTGTCTAATTTTTACCAGTCTAGTGGTCGTGGACGTTCCGTAATTAAGACTCCGCTAATAAACCAACTTGAGACACCTCGGGCTGCTGATCCGACTGTCATGCAGCGGCGATACCGCTCTGGATAGCAGCACCGCACCGATCAGTCACCGACAACCCGAGCTGGTCTACTGAGAGTTTGCTGACGCAAAGTTAGGAGCCGAGTCACGGCACCCTGAAGTCCAGATAAATAGATCATACGTCCGGATTCGTAGAAACGAGTTTTACCAGTCGCCGCACGACCATCAAGACCAGCCACCAGCGGCCTTGGATGATCGGGTCGGACTGTTAGAGCTCGAGGCCGTAACCCTGGTCGCGTTCGCGATGCTGGCTGAGCTCGCGGCGGTGTTCGAGGTCGTGTTTGGGGTGGGACTGATAACGGGTGAGGTGGGCGCTGCGGCGGGCTTGCACAGCACTGCTACGCCGGTCGATGAAGTCTTGGACACGTTCGGGCAGCTGGCCACGCACTGCTCGGTCGGCGATGTCGTGGGCGGTGCGGGCTTGGTCGTCGCGGTGGGCCAGGATGGCGCGCACGAGCTGGGCGGCCTGACTGGGGGTGCCGCGGCGCAGGGTGTGGGTGCCGGGGTCCTGGCGGTGTTCGTGGTCGCCTTCCCCGCCGTGGCGGTCGTGCAGGTAGACGTGGTTGGACTCCCGGCCGCGGGTCATCGCAACGTAGAGCAGGTTGCGGCTGGTGTGCTCGCCGAGTACGGCGTGGGTGGTCTCGGCGGTGACGCCTTGGGCTGAGTGCACGGTGACCGCATACCCGTGAGTGACGTGCTCATGCAGATAATCACCGCTGAACACCGTGACCGAATGCGCGCCGGCGGTTTTCGACGAGCACGGTGCACTGGCCAACTTCGACGAGGCGGTCGGGGAATTGGTGAACACCGAAGGAGCCGGCCCGTTTGCCGGCTACTACAACGATGACGCGGCCACCAGCGAGCGGATCCGCGACGGCAGGTACTGGTCCGGCGATCTGGCGTATCGGGACGCCGACGGCTGGATTTTCCTGGCAGGCCGCACCTCGGACTGGCTGCGCGTCGACGGCGAGAACGTGGCGACTGGGCCTATCGAGCGAATCCTGCAACGGCTCGGTCCGATCAATCAGGTTGCCGTCTATGGGATCCCGGATCCCGACGTCGGCGACCAGGTGATGGTGGCCATCGTCTTGAACGACGGCCAATCCCTGACACCGGATGAATGGGAGAAATTCCTGGCCACCCAACCGGATCTGTCGCCGAAGGCCTGGCCTCGGTTCGTCCGGATTAACGCCGAACTTCCCCACACCGCCACCATGAAGATCCTCAAGCGTGAACTGATCCAGGCAGGGCGGACCGCCGCGGGCGGTGCACTGTGGCACCGGGCAGGCCGGGGGAGCACCTACGTCGTGGTGGATTAGCGCCTTGCGCTGATGTATTCCGAGTGCATGATCTCGTCGAGATGCAGATCGACCTGGGCCGGGGTCCGGCCATACTCACGTTGCAGTTCCGGGTTGGTACGCACGGGGTCAACCGCCCAGCCGTGGTCCGCGAGCCATTGTGCGGGTTTGGCTTTCGCCGCGTCGTCGTAGGTCAACGTAGAGAAGTCGACGTCACCAGACAGGTTGAGGCCGGGGTAATTTTCTTCCAGTGCAGCGAGGCGGTCCTGGTCCAGGCATGAGCCCAACGCGCCGATCCCGAGCCGGCTGCCCGGCGCCGAGAGTTCGGTGATGCGGCTGAACAGCGTGTCCTGAGCGTCGCCGTCCAAATACGGCAAGATGCCCTCGACCGACCATGCGCTGGGCACGGTCGCGTCAAAACCGGACGCCAGCAACGGCGTCGACCAGTTCTCGCGCAGATCGGCTGCGACATCACGCCGGTCGGCGGCAGGTCCGGCAGAATGCTCGGCCATCACCCGCACTTTGAATTCGAGAACTTTGGGTCGGTCTACCTCGAATATCGTTGTGCCGTCGGCCCACTCGAGACGATACGCGCGAGAGTCGAGGCCGGCCGCCACGATCACGACCTGGCGGATGCCCTGGTGCGTGGCGGAGGTGAAGAATTCGTCGAAGAACCGGGTCTGCACGCCGTACAACCGGGGGAAGGTCGCGGCGCCCGCAGAACTGCCTGGGTTCGCTAGGGCATCGTTCAAAAACGGGTCCCGGGAAGCCGCGACGAAATGGCGGGCGTAGTCGTCGCACACCAACGGCCGTTCGCCTGCCGCATGTAACGCGCGCCACCCCGCGACCAGCAACGCGGTGTATCCCACGCCGCTGACAATGTCCCACGTGTCGTCGTCGGAGCGGTCTCGCGCCCACCTGTCGCTCATCGAACCCCCTTCACAAGTCCAGCAACACGGCCACCGGCCCGTCATTCACCAATTCGATCTGCATGTCGGCACCGAAGATGCCGGTTTCCACGTCGGCGCCCAGACCCCGCAGCGCTTGAACGAACTCGTCGACCAGCGGTTGCGCGAGCGCACCGGGTGCGGCGGCGTTCCAGGACGGTCGCCGGCCCTTGGCGGTGTCGGCGTACAGCGTGAACTGGCTGACCACCAGGACCGGCGCGTTGACGTCGGACGCGGACCGCTCATCGTCGAGAATCCTCAATTGCCAAAGTTTTTCGGCCAGCCGCCGGGCTTTTCCGGAATCATCGTCGTGTGTCACCCCGACCAGCGCCAGCAGGCCCTGGCCGGCGGGCCGGATCGAGCCGGCAACCTGGCCGTTCACTGACACCGCTGCCGATGTGACTCGCTGAACCAGCACCCGCATGACCCGATACTTTCACGGGCGCAATGGCCCGAGGTCGTGGGTACGCTCGCCAGATGTCGGTACTGGTCGAGCGCGCGGTCGAAGCCGCCCGCAGCCCCGCCTAAAGTCGTAACGGTGAGTGCACGCGCAGGCATCGTCGTCACCGGAACCGAAGTCCTGACCGGGCGGGTCGCCGACCTCAACGGCCCCTGGCTGGCTGACCGTCTCCTCGAGTTGGGCGTCGAGCTCGCGCACATCACCATCTGCGGCGACCGTGCAGCAGACATCGAAGCGCAACTGCGTTTCCTGGCCGACGAGGGCGTCGACCTGATCGTGACCAGCGGCGGCTTGGGGCCAACCGCCGACGACATGACCGTGGCCGCCGTCGCCCGGTTCTGCGGCCGCGAACTCGCGCTGGACGGCGAGTTGGAAAACACGATCGCCGAGATCTTGAAAAAGCTGATGTCCCGCATCGGTTCCGGTGACTTCGAGGCCGTGCGCGCCGCCAACCGCAAGCAGGCCATGGTCCCGGTCGGAGCCGTGGTGATGGACCCGGTCGGAACCGCACCCGGCGTCGTCATCCCGGGTGAACCGACCGTCGTCGTGCTGCCTGGCCCACCCCGCGAACTGCGGCCGATGTGGAAGACCGCGGTGGAGCTGCCCGCCGTCCAGGAAGCCATCGCCGGGCGCACGATCTACCGCCAGGACACCATCAGGATGTTCGGCCTGCCGGAATCCGGCCTGGCCGAGACACTGCGGGAGGCCGCGCACGCCGTACCCGAATTCGGCGCGTTGGAGATCACCACCTGTCTGCGTCGCGGTGAGCTCGAGATCGTCACCCGTTACGAGCCCGACGCAGCCGACACCTATCGCCAGTTGACCGCACTGCTCCGAAACCGGCACGGGCAGCACATCTTCGCCGAAGACGGTTCCGAGGTCGACGATCAGATCGGGCGGCTGTTGACCGGGCGCCGAATCGCGACGGCCGAATCGTGCACCGGGGGACTGTTGGCGGCCCGGCTCACCGAACGGCCCGGCTCGTCGGCCTATGTGGCGGGGGGTCTGGTGGCCTATGCCAACGACGCGAAGGCCGAATTGCTCGGTGTCGATCCGGCACTGATCGATGCGCACGGCGCGGTGTCCGAGCCGGTGGCCGAGGCGATGGCCGCGGGCGCGCTACGCCGCTTCGGTGCCGATACCGCCGTGGCGATCACGGGGATTGCCGGGCCAGGTGGCGGGACCGACGACAAACCGGTCGGCACGGTCTGTTTTACCGTGGCCCTGGCCGGCGAGGCGCCGTCGACCCGGACGCTGCGACTCCCCGGCAACCGCAGCGACATCCGGGAGCGGTCGACGACGGTGGCGATGCATCTACTTCGTCAGGTTCTCGAAGGTTAACCGCCGGTCGCACCGCTTGCGCTGCTGCCGAAGCGAATTCCGGTGGCGTCCCGACCAATCGCCGTCAAGACCGCGACGGCGATCAAGACCGGCCCGATCGTGGCGGCCAATGCGAACGGGTAGCCGTGGGTCTCGGCCAGCCGTTCCTGGATTGGCAAGTTGAACGCCGCCAGCAGGTTGCCCAACTGGTACGTGACACCTGGGTAAAAGCCGCGGATGGCATCCGGCGACATCTCCGTCAGATGCGCGGGGATGACGCCCCACGCACCCTGCACCGCGAACTGCATCAGGAACGAACCCAGACACAGCATCGCGGCGGACTGCGAGTAGGCGAACAGCGGCACGATCGGCAACCCCAGCACGGCACAGAACACCACGGTGTGGCGGCGGGTGTACCGCTGCGACAGCGATCCGAAGATCAACCCGCCGGCGATGGCTCCGATGTTGTAGATCACCACAATCCATGTGGCGCTCACGTGCGAGAGCGCCGCGCCGCCATCGTGGGTGGCTGACAGGAATGTCGGATACACGTCCTGGGTGCCGTGACTCATCCAGTTGAAGGCCGCCATCAGCAGCACCAGATAAACGAACCGCCGGATGACCTTGGCGTCGCGCAGGATGTCACGAATCCTTTTGCGGGTCAGTTTTATTCGATCATGCTCGGCTTCCCAGACCTCCGACTCCCGCACCCGGTACCGGATGATCAGACTGATCAGCGCCGGGATGATGCTCAGCCCGAACAGCCACCGCCACGACAGCCCGAGTCGATCGACTACCACCAGCGACGCCACGGTGGCGAGTAGATAGCCGAACGCATAACCCTCTTGCAGCAGTCCGGAGAAGAACCCCCGCCGCTCGATGGGCACCTTCTCCATTGCCAGCGCGGCACCGAGTCCCCATTCCCCGCCCATGCCAATGCCATACAGCAGTCGCAAGATGACCAGCACGGTGAAGTTGGGCGCGAACGCGCACAAAAATCCGACCGTCGAATAGAACACCACATCCACCATCAGCGGCAGCCGGCGTCCGACCCGGTCCGCCCACAGCCCGAACAACAGCGCACCCACCGGGCGCATCAGCAAGGTCGCCGTGGTCAGGAACGCGACTTCGGCTTTGGTGTGGTGGAACGTCTTGGCGATGTCGGCATAGACCAGGACCACCAGAAAGTAGTCGAAGGCGTCCATCGTCCAGCCCAACATCGCGGCGACGAAAGAGTTGCGTTGGTCGTTGGTCAGCGGTGGGTTCGCGGGCACTCGCACCGCATACCACACCGCGTCTGACGGCATCGCGCGCAGAGGAGAATTCACGTCTTCTCGATGCTGTCCCAGAGCTCGATCATGGTGCGCAGGATTTGCTCGGCGAAACCCAGGCCCGCGAGATGACTTTCCGCGGGGAGCGGGTAGAAGTGCGCCGGGCATCTTCACCTGATCGAGGCGGAAGCCCCAGTCACGGGCGAAGACGACGACGTCGGCGAACGGCGCGGCCAACTGCTTGCGGGAACCGTTGAGCAGGTCGTCGAGAAACATCGCTGTGACTCCGCACCAGAAGCCTGCGGTCACCCTCGGGCTCGTCCAGCCAGCCGAAGGCCCGGTATACCCCGCCCAGCACCCCGACGGCGATCACCCGATCAGGCGTCGCTGCGGCACATGCCAGTGGGTACGGACCGCCGCCGGACAGTCCGATGATCGGCGTCGTGTCAATGCCGAGAATGTCGGCGACGGTGCGCAGATCGTCGGCGAACGCGAGGACGTTGTCGCGCTAATTCGAGTTACCCACCATCTGGTGTTCGCAGCGGAGGGACTGCCAGTCAACCGGGCGCGCACTGTTGTCGGCGAGTCGCCGCTGTTGCCAATACCCTCTCCTGCCGCTGTCGCGACGAACATTGGTGGCAGCCCGACCTGAGCTGAACACATCAAAGAGTTGAGGGGTGATGGGTGAATTCGATGCGCACGAGGGTGAAGCGCAAACCATTGTGAATCTCGCCGAAGCGGCGATGCACATGTGCCGGGCGGCCATCGATTCGCTGCCATTTCCCGAAGGCAAGAAACTCCAGAAGCGCGCCGAAGTGGTTCTGACCGGTATGCGAAAACTTCGCGCCGCGCTGACCGAGGCCGCTAGCCACAGCCGACCCACTCCCACCGTCATGCTGGCGCTCAGCGACGCACGGCGGCGCTACGACGACCTGATGGAGCGCGCCGCCGAAGCGCCTTGATCGACTCTGGGACAACAGCTTTACAAAGCCCGCAGGCACGCCAAGCTGTCGGCGCACGAGGCGGCGCGCAGGAGACGCCGCTGGTCGAGCAGCTGATCGTCGCGATCCGGATGGTGGCCGGCCTAGACGAGAGCCATGACGAAGCTGCGGCACCGGCGAAGCGGCGCACACTCACTAGCGACGTGCGTCAGCGGATGGACAGACCGGTAATCGCCCGACCGATCACCAACCGCTGAATTTCGCTGGTGCCCTCAAAGATGGTGAAGATCTTCGCATCTCGGTGCATCCGCTCGACGGGATAGTCGCGGGTGTAGCCGTTGCCGCCGAGGATTTGGATGGCCTCGTCGGTCACGTACACCGCAGTCTCGCTGGCGTAGAGCTTGGCCATAGATCCCTCGGCTGAGGTGAACGGCTTGTTGTTGCGCTGCATCCAGCTGGCCCGCCAGACCAGCATTCGGGACGCGTCGATACGAGTCTTCATGTCGGCCAACTTGAAAGCGACAGCCTGGAACTCGGCGATCTTGCGGCCGAACTGCTCACGCTGACCGGAGTATTCGAGGGCATACTCGTAGGCGGCGCGGGCGATGCCCAGCGCCATCGCCCCCACGGTCGGGCGGGTGCGCTCGAACGTCATCATCGCCGCCTGGCTCGAGGTCCGATGCCCTTCTTTGATCCGGGCGATCCGGCTTTCGAATTTCTCTCGGCCACCGAGGATCAGCTCGCCGGGCAGCCGGACGTCGTCGAGCACCACCTCGGCGGTGTGCGACGCCCGAATGCCGTGCTTCTTGAATTTCTGTCCTTGGGAGAGACCCTTGGTGCCCGGCGGCACGATGAACGTCGCCTGCCCCCGGGTGCCCAGTTCGGGCTCCACCGATGCCACCACGACGTGGACGTTGGCGATGCCACCGTTGGTCGCCCACGTCTTGGTCCCATTGAGCACCCACTCGTTGCTGGCTTCGTCGTACTTCGCTCGGGTGCGCACCGCGCCGACGTCCGAGCCGGCACCGGGCTCTGACGAGCAGAACGCGGCCAACTGGGGATCTCCGGGCGTACCGAACATCTGCGGTAGCCACTCGCCGATCTGTTGCGGGGTTCCGTTGGCGGCCAGTGCGGCCGCGGCAAGCCCAGTGGCCATGATGGACAACGCGATGCCGGCGTCACCCCAGAACATCTCTTCGAACACGGTCGGCATGCCGAGGCCGCTGGCTTCGCCGGCCATCTGAGCGAACAGGTCCGGGGTGTACAGCCCGACCTTGGCGGCCTCTTGGATGACCGGCCACGGCGTCTCTTCCCGCTCGTCCCACTCCGCGGCCGCCGGCCGAATCACCGAGTCGGCGAACTCGTGCACCCAGTCACGAACCTGCACCACTTCTTCGGACAGGTCCAGCGAAAAGGTCCCATCCGTCAACGTGTCTGCCATCAGCGCTCCTATCAGGCGTTGCGCCCGCACTCGGGTGGCGTCCGTCAAAATCGGCCGCTGCCACTTACAGTAAACGTTTGTATACTGAACGAACAAACCGGCAGTTCAGAAGGGATACCGTACGCGGGGTTTGGGCGGCCAGGGGAGTTACCAGGCCATTTTGACATCCGTCCAGCTGTAGGGGGCCATATCACCGACGGCGCGGTATCGCTGCGTTGCACTGCCCGACTGGTTGACGTCGTCAGCAGTGCGCTCTGCTGGCATCAGCGATGAAGGCCGCGACATCGGCGGCGACCGCTAACGACTGCTCGTCTGTTGCTGCGCGGTATACGCGCGCGACCGGGTCATACGCCGCACCGGCGATCGACCCGTGGTCGGCGGGCAACTCGGCCACCTGCACCGGCCAATCGTGCTGCCGCAACGCCGACGCGAAGTCGTTGGCCACCGACGCCGGGATGACACGGTCGGCGGCGCCGTGCAACAGCGTGAACGGTGTCGGCTTCGCGGTGTCGTGAAGTTGAGCCGCCGGCAGCTCGTGGAAGATCGGGTCGGCGATCATGAATGCACCGGCGAGGCAGACGGTGTGCGCAAAGGCGATGCCCAGTTGATTCGCCTGGATGGTCAGGGCCGCGGCCGCGAGCCGTTGCAAATGAGTGATCTTTAGTGGTCACGCGACTTGCACCCCGTCTCGGGGTTGTTCGGCAGCCGTGCGGCTGCGTCCCTTCCGCGCTTCACAGCCACCAGCCGGGCGAGGCCCGGTCTTACGGTCGGCTCCACGCTTAACGGCGGCCCCAACTGGGCCGACGACGCTAACTGTCTCCTCGTAGCGTGCGAGGTTGATCGCGGCATTGTCATCACGCTGGTGGGTGACCGAACAACCGTCGCATTGCCACATTTCGTCCCAGCCGATGTCCTGAACCACGCCGCATTGATGGCAGGTTTTGCTCGATGGGAACCAGCGGTCGGCGACCACCAGCTGCGACCCATACCAGCCCGTCTTGTAGGACAGGTGCCGCCGCGGTGTGCCCAGGGCGGCATCGGAGAGCCCGCGCCGTCTGGCGCGCGCCCCGGGCAGCCCTTTTTGCCGCAGCATCCCCGCAGCGTCCAAACCTTCAACAACGATCCGGCCGTGGGTTTTAGCCAACCGTGTCGTCAGGACATGCAGGTGATAAGTGCGGACATCGTTGACCCGGCGATGCAGCCGGGAAATCTCGGTGGTGCGCTCGCGATATTGTCGCGAGCCTTTCATGCAGCGCGAGCGGGCACGGCTGGCGTGCCGCAGCTCTGTGAGCGCAGCGTGCAGCGGCCGGGGGTTGGCGACCCGTTCCACGACCTCGCCGCGCTCGTCAGCGACGGTCGCCAGTCGGCGAACCCCGACGTCGATCCCGACCCGCGAGTCAGGCAGCGCCACCTTCGGCTGGATCGGTCGTTGCACCAGTACCCGCACACTCGCATCGATCCGGGTTCCGTTGCGGCGCACAGAAATCGCTAGCACCCGCGCTCGTCCGGATCGAGTCAACCGTTCGATCCGACGCATGTTCTCATGAGTACGGACGGTCCCGATCACCGGCAGTGTCAGATGTCGGCGGTCAGGTTCTATGCGCATCGCGCCGGTGGTGAAACACACCCGATCGGCGTCGCGGCCCTTGCGTTTGAACCGGGGGAACCCGACGCGTTTCCCGGCACGCTTGCCGGCACGGCTCTGTTGCCAGTTCCAGTACGCGTCCACTGCTCCACGAACTCCGTCGGCGTAGGCCTCCTTCGAACATTCCGGCCACCACACCGCCCCGGTCTCAGCATTGACACACACGCCGTCTTTGGCCTGGTTCCAGCGGTCCCGCATCCGGCGAAACGACGGCTTGTCGTTTTCGAGTCCGGTGGCGTGCCAGGCAGCGATGTCCGCTTTCAAGGCGGCAACGGTCCAGTTGAAGGCCTTACGTCGCGCACCGAAATGCCTTGCCAGCGTGCGAGCCTGATCCTCGGTCGGGTCCAGCGTGAACCGGAACGCCTGCACCGTCCACCCTTCAGGAACCTCGAACCGGGCCATCACGCCGCCTCACAGTCGTCAGCAGCAGCCGCGACAGCCCGCTTGGCTCGGTTGGCAGCAGCACGTTTGCCATACAACCGGGCGCACATCGATGTCAGAATCTCGGTCATATCCCGCACCAGGTCATCATCAACCTCAGCGGTGTCGACGACCACCAACTCTCGGCCCTGTGCGGCCTGGACGTACTCCGAGCCGAACCGGCAGAACCGGTCGCGGTGCTCAACCACGATCCGTTGCACCGTCGGGTCGCGCAGTAGAGCAAGGAACTTTCGGCGGTGCCCGTTCAAAGCCGAACCGACCTCGGTCACGACCTGTTCAACCGGGATCTGCTGGCTGGTGGCCCACGCGGTTACCCGCGCCACCTGCCGATCCAGATCCGCTTTCTGATCAGCCGAGGACACACGCGCATACACCGCCGTCCGGCGATCCACGCCGGTATCTGCGGTCGACTCGTCGACCAGGATCAACCGGCCGACCTTCACCGCCGAGACCGGCAACAGGCCCGCACGAAACCAGCGATACGCAGTCACCCGCGCAACCCCGTTGCGCTCAGCCCACACCGCCAGATTCATATTCCTGTTCCTACAGCACACCACCGACAACTAACGACCACTCAACCCGCAACAGTTGGCAACCCTCCCAGTGACCAGCCGACGAGCACCACACCGGCGGGGTCGTCGACACGCCCACGGGTGAATTGCACAGAGCCCAGCAGATCGGCGCGACCGCCGTCGGCGGCGTAGGAATTCCAGTCCGGGGCGACCACACCCAGACCGTGGCTCGCGATCAACTCGGCGAGCGACCGAACCGAGATGCGCGCGTCAGCCTGCTGACCGTGCCACAGCAGAACCGTGGGGTGGGTGGGAGCGCCGAAAACATCGGCCAGCCGACCGGCGGCGTATTCGAGTGTCTGCATGCGTTGCGGGTGGTCCCGCAGCTACTTGGGCGGCGCCGGTGCTGGAGCGGGAGCAGGTGGCGGGGCCGGTGCGCCCCCGCCGCCGATCAGCGAGTTGAGGATGCCCAGTCCCAAGCTGGCCTGCTCGGGAGACTTGCCCGGGTCGGGGACCGCGGCATCGTTTTTTTGCCACGTCTGGCAGCCGTCCGTTTTGAATGTTTTGTCGGTCGGCTCGATCCGCACGACCTGGGGCCTCTTGCTCATGGCGTTGTCGAGGGGCTGCTTGGCGTCTTCGCCGAGCCGCTTCCAGTAGCAGACGCCATTGCCGATCGGGCCGGCCGAGGTGTAGACGCCGGGCACGATGTCGGTTCCCACGTTGTACACGCCGTCTTTGTCGATTGTCGTTTTGGCGGGGGCCGGCGCCGGTCCATGACCTGGTGCCGCTCCGGGCGGGGGCGCGGGTGCCGGAGGAGGCGGCGCAGGTGTGGGGTCGGCCCCTGCGAGGCCGGCCGATGCAACCCAGCCCAGCGCCATCAGCGCCGTCGCGGCGGCTACCGTGGACTTAGATGTCACAAATGACAGCATACGGACTTCGCGAAATGCACGCGCGGGCCCCAAATGGGCAACTACGCGGTTTTAGTGAAGAGCGGCAGCAGTACACGACGCCGGGCAGTGGATGCGTCGGCGATGAACTGCAGCGCCTCATGGACCGTGGTGGCGGTCGGGAAGTCGATGTCGCCGCGGGTCAACAGCAGAGTCAGGCTCACGGCCTGACTCGGGATGACCGCCCATTCGAGGCCCGCGGCGGTGCACGCTTCATCGACGGCGTACAGCAGTCGCACTGCTTGCACACCGAAGCCGTCCACCCCGGTCAGGTCGAGCACAAAGGGCTTGTCCGGCAAGTTGAAGCGCTGGGCGTACTCGATGACCTGATCTACGTTGCTCGCGTCGACCGTGCCGGAGACGGTCACCACGGTTGCCAGGTGTCGGCATTGGGCGCGCACCAGAGCGCCGTTGCAGTCAACGGGTAGCTGCGGGTGCCGAGGTGCCGAGTAGGCGGCCGACCTAATCGAGTCGTTCATGTGACACTTCCCCCATTCCCAAACACTGCTACTGCAAAGTCAGGATCGCGATGATCCCTACCTGTTTGAGACGCTAATTGCCTACTCTAAGGTCACGTGTTCCAGCCTTTAATACTTCGGTAAGAAACAATTTCACGCGCCCGCAACAAAGTTGGGCTTGATTCAGCTGGCGTCGGTGATCACCAGCCACCGCCAGTCCTGGGCGTTGCTCGCCGTCGGCGCCTGCGGGGCGATCTGCAGGCACTCCATGATCACGCCTCTACCGACCGGTCGGGTCAGGTCCAGACGCCTGCAAACCGAGCGGGTGGGCGGGTGGTGGTCAGCAGTTCGTCAACCGATGCGCGATTCATCGCTTGCTTCCGCGCTCCTGCCTGCGCATTCGCTTCTGGGCACACCGGGTCGGCGGCTCGCTATCGCCCTAGCGCACTGATACCCTGCCAACGCCGTCACCTACGACGATACGCCGCGGTGGATGAGCACCGACGGCCCCACGGAAAGATTGTTGTGCGCAGCGGAGAGATCAAGGCCCTCACAGGACTTCGCATCGTCGCCGCCGTGTGGGTGGTGCTGTTCCACTTCCGTCCGCTGCTAAGCGATGCGGTACCGGGCTTTCTTGACGCGCTGACACCGGTGCTCAATTGCGGAGCCCAAGGTGTGGATCTGTTTTTCATCTTGAGTGGGTTCGTGCTGACCTGGAACTACCTCGACCGGATGGGCAGATCCTGGTCGACCCGTGCCACCCTGCATTTCCTCTGGCTGCGGCTGGCCAGGGTATGGCCGGTTTATCTGGTCACCCTGCACCTGGCCGCACTGTGGGTGATTTTCACGCTGCACGTCGGTCACGTACCGTCCCAGGAGATTCACCGATTCACCGCGATCAGCTATGTGCGTCAGGTCTTGCTGGCCCAGCTGTGGTTCCAGCCATTCTTTGACAACTCGAGCTGGGACGGCCCGGCATGGTCGATCAGCGCCGAGTGGTTGGCCTATCTGCTATTCGGGTCGCTGGTGCTGGTGATCTTTCGAATGGTTCGCGCAACCCGAGCCCGCACCCTGGTCTGGTTGGCGGTCGGGGCCTCGTTGTCCCCGGTGATGTCGCTGCTGGTGACCGGCCAGTTCTACACGCCGTGGAGCTGGCTGCCGCGCATTGTCATGCAGTTCACCGCCGGGGCGCTGGTCGCCGCGGCGGCCAGTCGTTTGCAGATCACCGATCGAGGCCGCCGGGCGGCCGGTTACGTCTCCGCACTGCTGATCGGCGGTGTAGTGGGCTTCCTCTACTGGTCCGACGCGCACCCGCTGCACGGTGTCTCCGACACTGGTGGTCTGGTCGACATCTTGTTCGTGCCGCTGGTCCTGACGCTGGCGATCGGCACGGGCAGCTTGCCGGCGCTGCTGGCCACCCGGCCGTTGGTCTACGGCGGGCAGATCTCGTTCTGCCTATACATGGTTCATGAGTTGGTGCACACGTCGTGGATCTGGACGGCGCAGCAGTTCGAGCTGACGATGTTCGCCAACGACGGCAAACTGTTGCTGGCTGCGGTGATCGCGGTGACCTTCGTCAGCGCGGCTGCGCTCTACCACGTCGTCGAGGAACCGGCCCGGCTCTGGATGCGCAGAATGGTCGGCGATGGCCGACCCGTGGTCGATGCCGATACTGCCGGGCAGGTCGCGGGCACCACGTTGCAGTCGATCGACGGCGCTCACGAAAGACGACCGAAGTCCGTGTCGGCGCGCGCGGGTTGAGCCTCGCGTGGCGGCGCGAGCAATACTGCGCCACAACATTGATCGAGTAAGATCGCTGTGGCGCGACGCCTTCGGCGTCCCGCGCCCGTCGACACGGTGGGGGTTTCACCAGCGCTGACTTCCTCCCGCGCGGGCACCGCGCGTCGACGACAAAGTTCGTCGTGGTGCTCTTACGATGCCGCTGATACGGGCAGGACAGGCGGCCGAGGTGGTGGACAGTGCAGTTAACGGTGGGTCGGGCAGCCACACTTGTCGTCGCGGCCGCGGTTGCAGCCGGACTCGTCCCGCACAGTCACGCCGCGCCGCAGCCTTTTCGGACTGTCGCCCGTGGAACACCGATCGACCACCTCGCGGTGATCGGGGACTCGTACACCACGGGCACCGACGAAGGCGGCTGGGGAGCGAACACGTGGACCAACCGCACCTGGCTGACGCTCGCACGCCAAGGCGTCCAGATCGCGCCCGAGGTCGCATCCGAGGGCAGGGCCGGCTATGTCGTCCGCGGTGACCACGGCAGCGTCTTCGAGGACCTGACGAATCGCGCGGTTCACCCCGACGACGCGCTGGTGGTGTTCTTCGGTTCACGCAACGACCACGGGGTCGATCCGGTGCAGATGACGACCATGGCGCACGACACCCTGGATCTGGCCCATCGGATAGCTCCGTCGGCGAAGTTGCTCGTGATCGGCCCGCCATGGACTGACTCCGATCCGCCATGGGATGTGCTGTATATCCGCGACATTCTCCGCGTTCAGGCCCACGATGCCGGAGCGACGTTCATCGACCCGATCAGCGAAGGCTGGTTCGTCGGCAGACCCGAATTGATCGGGCCTGACGGCGTGCACCCCAACGACGACGGGCACGCATACATGGCTGAGAAAATTGCTCCGCTGATCCACGCGCAGCTGTCCCGACGAGGCTGACCCCGCCCGCCGGCAACGGGTTGCGCACCCACTCGTCTCAGGTACCTCGGGAGCAGCGAGACATGAGTGGGGATCGAATGACATCTTTTCGCGCGGCAATCACGCTGTTCTTCAGTGTCGCCATGCTGGTGTTGGCAGTCGGCTGCCGCGGAAGACTCTTCGCAGATTTGACGGGTGAACTATTCAGTCGCACCGCGCGATCGGGATTAGGGTCGGGTCAATTCGACGTTAGGGGATCGCTCATGGCCAAGCTCAGGTTTGGGTATTTCATCGCACCGTTTCACCGCGCCGGGACCAACCCAACGCTTGCCATACGGCGGGACCTGGAATTCGTCGAACACCTCGACGCGCTGGGCTTCGACGAGGCGTGGATCGGCGAGCATCACTCCGCGGGCAGCGAGATCATCGCCTCGCCCGAGATCTTCATCGCCGCCGCCGCGGAACGGACCAAGTGGATCAAGCTGTGCACCGGCGTCATCTCGCTGGCCTACCACAACCCGCTCTGGGTGGCCGACCGGTTGATGATGCTGGATCACCTCACCCACGGCCGAGTGATCGGCGGGGTCGGTCCAGGTTCGCTGCCCAGCGACTCGGCGATGATCGGTCTGACGCCGACCGACACCCGGGAGCTGCTGGACACCAACCTCGACATCGTGGTGCGGCTGCTGCGCGGGGAGACAGTGTCGGCGAAAACGCCCACGCACGAACTACACAACGCCCGCCTGCAACTTGCGCCGTACTCCGACGGCGGCATGCCGCTGGCGGTGGCCGCAGTCGCCTCACCGACGGGTGCGCGACTGGCCGGTAAGCACGGCATCGGTCTGCTGTCGATCGGCGCCACGCTGACCGTCGACGGCTTCAACGCCCTGCAGTACCACTGGGACATCGTCGAAGAGCGCGCCTCGGTGTTCGGCACCGCAGTCGACCGCAAGAACTGGAGCCTGGTCGGACCGTTCCACGTCGCCGAGACCGACAAGCAGGCCCGAGAGGACGTGAAATTCGGTCTTGCACAGTGGTTCGAGTACTTCCAGAAGGTCGCCGCGTTCCCGCAGATGACCATGCCCGGTGAGCAGATCGACGAGATGATCGACGTCATCAACGACAATGGCGCCGGGGTGATCGGTACGCCCGATCGGGCCCGCGAGCAGGTGCAGCGGATGTGGGATCAGTCGGGTGGATTCGGTTGCATGCTGCAGATGGGCCACGAGTGGGCGAATCCGGCGGCGACCAAGCGATCGGCGGAACTGTTCGCCGCCGAAGTGATGCCGCATTTCCAGGGCCAGGCACAGCCGACCCTGGATGCCGCCGCGCGTGCCAGCGAAGTGCGCGAAGGCCTCGCGCAGTCGCAGAACGACGCCGTCGCGCACATGGCCAAGAAGTACGAAGACGAAATCGCCTCGAAATAGCGGGTTTTGGGCGTCAGCCGACGGTGATCCTCAGCTCGCGATGCCGGTGGCAGCCGCGAAGGCGCGTAACTCGCGCTCGATGTCGGATCCCGCTGGCTGGTAGGCGACTTCGGTGACCCCGACGCCCGCCAGGCCGCGCACCCACTCCGCCACCTGCCCGGCGGTCCCTGTCAGCGACGCGGCGCTGGCCATCGGGATGAGGTCGGCGACGTATGGCTCGTCGCGTGGGTTGGCCCTGACCAGGTGCCCTTCGTGAACGGCGAGATGCCGTTCGCTTTCGGGGTGTTTCTCCACCGCCTCCCGCCATCCGCGCCCGCCGGGCAATCCATCCACGGCTGCGGGGCCACCACGCTCGTATACGGCGTGATACATCACCACCGCTCCGGGGCCCGCGGCGTCGACGACTCGAGGCGAAGTCAGCTCTTCGCCCTCCTCGAGCACCGTCCCGAAGGCGAGCAGTGCCCGCCAGGCGGCCGCGTTGACCGCGTCAGGTTGGGGCACGGCAGCCGAGAACACGCCGTCGCCCAGTTCGGCGGCAACCGCCAGGCCCTTCGGGCCGTCGGCTCCGATCAGGATCGGCACGTCGATCGGTCGCCCGGCCCCATATCCGCTCGGGTGCATCATCTGGATCATGGCGCCGTCCCACTCGACGGTCTCGCCGGCCAGCAGGGATTTCAGGCAGCGGACATAGTCGGCGACCTGGCGCCACGGCAGCGGCCGCTTGCCCAACGAGAACCGCCCGGTGAAGCCGGATCCGATGGCCACCGCGACCCGGCCCGGCGCCTGATCCACAAGTTCGGCAATCGCGGCCGCGTTGACCATGGGGTGACGCAGGCTGGGAACCAGCACGCCCGGACCCAGCTCGATGCGAGACGTGCGCTCGGCGCAGCGGGTCAGGATCATCCACACATCGGGATACAGGGCAGGGGAGTCGTAGAGCCACGCTCGTCGGTAGCCGAGCGACTCTGCCAGTTCGACATGCGCCGGGGTGTCCGATGAGGTCGCGAACGCACAAGAAATGTCCATAGCCGGACCCTAATCGAGGCCGCTGACCACGGAGCGTCGTCGAGCAGACCCGCGACCAATTCCGTAAAGCCGCGCACGTCGGTCAGCTCGATCATCGGCATCATTCGGCATTGCACTCCTCGGTAGGGTTTTCAGCTGTTGCAGTCGACGACAAGGGGCCGCGGATGGCGGGGATGGCAGAGCTGGTGCCGGTACTTCCTGGGCATCGCTTCGACGAGGCTGCGCTTGCCCGGTACCTGCGCGGCCGGTTACCCGGATTCGACGGGCACTTGGAAGTCCGGCAGTTTCAGGGCGGTCAGAGCAATCCCACATTTCATTTGCAAACCGCCGGCGCTGAGTACGTGCTGCGCAAGAAGCCGCCCGGCAAGCTGCTGCCGCGGGCGCATGAGGTCGAGCGGGAGCACCGGGTCATGGCCGCATTGGCCGAAAGCGACGTCCCGGTGCCGCGGATGCAGCTGCTGTGCGACGACGAAGCCGTGCTCGGCACAACATTTTTCGTGATGGACCACGTTGCGGGCCGGGTCTTCCCGGACCGGGTCATGCGCGAGGAGACTCCCGCGCACCGCGCCGCGGTCTACCACGACCTGGCCAAAGTACTCGCGGCACTGCACCGGGTGGATTGGCGCGCAGTCGGACTCGAGGGCTTCGGTCGACCGGAGGGTTACCTGCAGCGCCAGGTGGCGTTGTGGACTCGCCAGTGGGACGCCGCGCGCATGGAGGACATGCCGGCGATGGATCAGTTGGCCGCGTGGCTGCCCGAGCACCTGCCGGCTGACGATGCGCCGCCGTGCATCGCCCACGGCGACTATCGGCTGGGCAACGTCCTGCTGCACCCGACCGAACCGCGGGTGGTGGCGGTGCTGGACTGGGAACTCTCGACGATCGGCAATCCACTTGCCGACCTCGGGTACTTCTGCGTGACGTACCACGTGCCTGGTGGGCCCGGTGGCAGAAGCGGCGTGCTCGACGAAGACTTCACTGGCACTGGACTTCCCGATCAGCAGTCGTTCCTCGACAGTTACCGCACGCATTCCGGTCGCGACCTGCCGGACTCGCTCGATGTGTTCGTGGTGTTCTCGATGTTCCGGCTGGCGTCGATCACCGCAGGGGTCTGGCGACGGGGCCTCGAAGGCAACGCGGCCGATTCGCGAGCCGGCACCGATGAATATCGCGAGCGTTACCGCAGTATGGCTGCGACTGCCTGGGAATTGGCGCAAACGATCACCGTGTGAAGCAGAGCTACAGACTCGCGAAGTAGCAGCCCAGCAGACACGTGACAAGCCCTAGTACCCATCCGCTGGTGGTCACCTTGAGCCAGAGCGGTGCGCGACGAACTTCCATGAAATGCTGAATCACCAAGTACGCCTTGACCGCAGCAATGAGCAGAACCACGGAAGTGACCGTCGTGTTGATCTGATGGGCGGCGCCGCCGTCTCGCGAGACGAACGATGACGCGATGGTGACCGCGGTGAGGATTGCCCACACGATCGTCAACGGACTGCGAACCAGAGACGTCATAGATTTACCTCATCAGGTAGAGCAGCGCGAAGAGGACCAGCCACAAGACATCGACCATGTGCCAGTAGGTGGCTCCGGTCTCGACAAGCGAGATCTTGGGCGTGGCCGATGTTTTGAGATTGCGAATCACGAAGCACATGATGACCAGGCCGAGCGCAACATGGCAGAGATGCATGCCGGTCATCACAAAGTAGTACATGAAGAACAGGTTCTTTCCCGGCGTCAGACCCGCACTGATCTCGGGAATCCACTCGAACAGCTTCACCAGTGGGAAGGCAGCGCCGAAGGCGAATGCAATTATCCACCCGTGCAGAGCATTTGCCGAATCTCCGGCGCGAGCGGCCGCCGTACCCAAGGCGACGAACAACGAACTCGTCAGCAAAAGCACGGTGTTGACCGCACCGATATCGACATTGAGCCGAGCCTGGCTCTGCAGGAACAGATCCTGATGCTGACCGCGGAAGTACATGTAGCCGACGAAGTACACAGCGAAGATCAGCAGGTCGCCGATGACGAAGAACCACATGCTCGATTCGCCCGGGACGCGACCGCGCGCGCCGGCGACCGATTCGGCCACGTTGGTCATGCGAGTTGATTCTCGGGTTGGTTCTTGATCGCCGTGAAAATGCGCAAATAGACGATGATCTGCCACGAGACGTAGAGCACCATGGCGAACCAGAACGTCATCAGGCCGTTCCAGGCGAAAGGACCCGATTTAGCGATCCAGACCGGGGCCGCCATCAACTCGGTGACGTATTGCCAAATGGTGTAGTAACCCAACCACTTTGGCAGGATGTTGTTCTCGTCCAGGATGATGGCCAGACCGAACGCCATCCACATGACGCAAAAGCAGCCCAGTGAGCCGATGAACGCCAGATAGCCGAAGTCGTAGAGCATCGACAGGACAGCCGCGCTGTAGCCCGGGCGAAACGCACCCAGACCGAAGCAGAACATCGGGAACAACATCCCGACGATCGCGCCGGTTATCGCACCGACCATCATCGAGTAGCGGAAGGCCGGGCTGACTGACATCCGCTTGACCTGCATGAGGTAACAGGCATTGGATACCGGTGCCAAACCGTAAGCCAGGGTGAGGATTACGCACGCGATCAGCAGGTTGTGGGAATGCATGAAATCGACGATGCGAGATGTGGGATCGCTGGGTGACCGCGGCGGCATCATCCAGCTCAGTGGCACGAACACCAGACCGAACAGGCCGAAGAAGAAGGGCACGCTCCAGAATGCGATCCACTGGTCGAGTTTGCGATTGGTCCGCCACGACTTTTTCGGCCGAACGCCCGACCGTGGGACCGCGACCACGTAGGCGCTCATGCGAGAGCCACCTGCTCGTGGCCCTGGTGGTTGACGGCTCGCAGCAGGGCCCAGAACATCACCGCGATGTAGACGGCAAACGTGGTCAGCCGCAGGGTGAATGAGAGAGGAGCGTTCCAGGCAAGCGGGCCTGCCTTGTACAGAATGGAGAACGCGCCTGGGGCCAGCAATGCGACGGTTGCGACGTTGAAGTCCGCCACCCATCGCGGGAAAATCGGATCTGCGCGGTCATCGAGGTAGACGCTCAACGCGAAGCACAGGTTCTGCACCATGATGGTCCCAACGGGCGCGACGAAGAAGAACCACGCCATGTCGTTGAGCAAGCTGGTCAACTGCGGGTCACGGTCGGGCCGGAAAGCGGCCATGCCCCAGCAATAGTCGGCGAGGATGAAGGCCGTGGTACCGACGCCGACGCAGATGACGTAGGCGTAGGTCAAGACCGGACTTGACGTGTTGCTCCGGGAGATCTGCACGGCGGTCACGGCGAACAGCGGCACCAGAGAGCATGCGATCAGGTTGCACAGCACCGACACACCCAGGACTCCGGTGGCGTTGCCCTGGAAAAACGCCGCGACCTGATCGGGCGTCAACGTCGGCGACAGCGGTGGGGAGAACACCGGGAACGCGAAGTAGGCCAAGACGAACAGTGCCACCGCCGGCGGCGCCGTCCACAACAGGATGCGTTGACCTCTGGTGTTCATCGCTGCCGTCCCTGCCTCGGCGGATGGGAAAACGTGCGTCTCAGATCTAGCACGTTCACTGACAGATAACAACGAAATCGGATAACCCCGGCGGCACAGTGAACCCTTCGACAAGCAGTATTGAATACCGGACTCGGCCGGGAGCGGGACTTTGATTGATACCTGTCAGCGAATCGACCGAGTGCGGCAGAATGGCGGTGTGCCAGACACCGTCACGGGTCGCGACGCTCAGCGCCAGAAAACGCGTGCGCGGCTACTCGATGCCGCGATCGTTGAGTTCCAGCGCGCCGGCGCACACTCGGCGGATATCAACGCGATCGTCGAAGCCGCGGGGGTCGCCCGAAGCACCTTCTACTTTCACTTTCCGACCCGAGAGCACGTCCTGCTCGAGCTGATCCGCCGAGAGGAGGACTATCTTGCCGAGGAACTGAGTCGGTTTCTCAACACCCGCCGCAATCTTCCGGAAGTGTTGAGCGAAATCATCAGACTCGTCATCGCACTCGAGACCCGTTGGAGTGCAGCACTATTCCGTGATGTAATCAGCCTCTACTTCTCCCCGACGGCACCCAAGGACGAGAATTGGACGAAGCACCCCACGTTTCTGCTACTGGCCGCCGAGATCGAACGAGCGCGCATCCGGGGTGAGCTCTACGACGACGTCGACCCCTACGATAGCGCCGCGTTCTTTCTGATCGGCGTGCACGGGCAACTGGTCAGCGCGGGAGTGCCGGGGGCGTCGCGTGATGAGGTACTGAAGAGATTCGTCACGAGCACCTTGCGCAGCTTGCAGCGCTGAGCACTCGCACGACACCCGGCGCTCAGGTCTTGGTGACGGGGCTCATACACTGACCGACCGTGGGCATTCTGTTTGGCTTCGCACCGTGGATCGTCTACTGGATCCTGGTCGGCAACACTCCAGTCGACGTCGCGGCTCTGGCCGCCTTCGCGCTCGCCATCGCCGGGCTGGTCGCCGGTTTTCTCACCCGGACACCTAGGCGGTCACTCGAAATCGGCTCCGGTGCAACATTTCTGGCGCTCACGGCGCTGACTTTACTGGCCAACCAGTCGGTGGCGCTGCGGTGGGGGCTGCCGCTCAGCTTCGCCGGGGCGCTGCTGACCACTGTGTTCAGCCGGCGATTCGGCACGTCGTTCGCGCATGAGTACGCCGCGGCGAATCAACCACCGGCGGTGGTCAACAGCGATGTGTTCGGCCAGATCGTCGCCCGACTGACCTGGATCTGGGTCGTGGTGTTCGCCGGTATGACGGTGTCATCGGCGATCCCAGCGATCTTCGACGCCCACGGATCCGCGTGCTACATCGGCTCCTGGGTCGTGCCGGTCACCCTGCTCGGTCTGGGCGCACTCGCCACCCGGATTCTGCCGGACTGGATGACCGCCACCGCCGGCGACGTCGAACGCAAAACCACGTTCGTGGCCTACCACGAGGCCACCATCGACGAGCTGTACTACCTGGCCCAAGAGCACGCCAACCGCGAGGTGGGAGCTGGTGAAGAAGCCTACGCCGTCAAGGTCGGAAGTAAGGGCACGGCGCTGGTCGGCGACGATAGCCGCCATTCGTGGCCGTCAACCTACAAAGTGCGCCAGTCACGGCGCTGAGGATCTCTGGTCAGAAGACGCGGACCCAGTCGACCAGCATCTCGGCCGGGTAGCTGCCCGACGCGGGGTCACCACCACCCGAACCACCGACGGCGAGGTTCAACACCGGGAACAGGTTGTAGTCCGGGTCGTTGAACGGCCACTTACGGATCGGATCGTTGAGATCTTCGATCCCGGTGGACGGAACGCTGAAGTAGGGCTCCTTGCCGTCGGTGTAGTCCTCCCAGAAGTAGAACCCGCTCTGGTTCCACGTCACACGCCAGGTGTGCCAACCGCCGTCCACGGCGATCGGCTGCGTTTCGAACGCCGTACCGAACGGGTCGGCGTGCACGGTGGTGCCGGCGGGCCATTCACCGTTGCCGTACCACTCGAGCAGGTCCACCTCACCCTCGCGACCGGGAAAGTCGTTCGACAGCCACCACGCCGGCCACGCGCCAGCGGTGAGGCAGTCGAGTTTGATCCGGGCCTCCCAGGTGGTTCCGATACCGCCGCGCCAATTTCCGCTGATCAAGCCGCCGAAGTACCTATTGCCGTCGTGGGTCGCACGCAGAACGAGGTTGGAGTTGCCGTCGACAAAGACGTTTTCCCGGCTATTTCGGTACTGGCCCCAGAATTCGGGCCGGTCGAAACCGGTCGGATTTTTGATCGGGGTGCGGTGGACCGAGACTGCCCACTTCGACGGGTCGGGCGCCGAGCCGGCCGGGCCGTCGAACTCGTCGTGAAACAGAAAGCCGCCGGTCTGCATGCCCGGTACCGGAGCAGACGGCGCAGGCGCCGGTCTCGACGGATACGCATGGGCTTTCGGGGCGGGGATTGCGGCAGCCAGCGCGCCAATCCCGAACGTCAACATGACGTTGCGTCGATTCATTTCGGGCACAGACAGATAATATAGAGAGCATTGCGCCGACCCGCAGGCCCGTTTGCGTTATCGACGAACCCGCCCCCGGACCGACGCCGGTCCGCGGGTCTTGGCAGACTGTGTCGCATGGCACAGATAACTTTGCGCGGAAACACCATCAACACCGTCGGCGACCTGCCGGCCGTCGGGGCCAAAGCACCCGTGTTTAACCTGACCGGATCGGATCTGGGCGCGGTGACCAGTGCGCAATTTGCGGGTAAACCCCTGCTGCTGAATATCTTTCCGTCAATAGACACCCCGGTCTGCGCGAACAGCGTGCGCACTTTCAACGAGCGCGCTGCCGCCGGCGGTGTAGCGGTGGTGAACGTGTCCAACGACCTGCCGTTCGCGCAGGCCCGCTTTTGTGGTGCCGAGGGCATCGAGAACGTGCAGAGCGCGTCGGCGTTCCGTGACAGCTTCGGCCGGGACTACGGCGTCACGATCGCCGACGGTCCCTTCGCCGGCCTCCTTGCCCGGGCCGTGGTGGTGATCGATGCCGACGGCAATGTCGCCTACGAAGAACTCGTGCCGGAAATCGCCCAGGAACCCAACTACGACGCAGCGCTGGCCGCGGTGAGCGCATCGGCCTAGCTCGGCTCGGGCTGCAGTTTTCCAGCCGATGTCGTAGGCCAAACAGGCACGTTCACATGGGGTGTGCCGTGAATCCGGTGAACAGCATCCGCATGTGGGCGGCACGCAGCTGTTCACAACACGCGCCGGAATTGAGTCTGCGCCGATGCGCTCATTTCTCTCCCTCCCCGCTCGTGAGCGACTGGGGACCGACCGGCGCTCGGTCGACAGCGGGGCACAGCGTCACCAGCAGCACTCCCGCGGCGAAGGTCGCCGCGGTCAGCGAAGAGAAGTGCCCCGAGGGCGCAAATCCGTCCGCGGCGATCGACGACAGCCCGGCGGCCGCCATCGCGGCGCCGACCAGCATCACCGGCTCGGCCCAGCGCCCGCGCAACACGTTGAGCGCGGGCAGCGGCGCCGCGAAAATCCTTCTGCCGAGCCACAACAACCTCAGCTCCAGCACCATTACCAGGCTGAGCACCACTACCCATTCCAACCGGGCCAGCCACCACTGCACGCCGCCTTCGACAGGTTGAGGTAGCAGACCGGCAGGGTAGCCGACGATCGCCACCAGCACGACGGGGACCATGTGCCACAAGTAAAGAGCCATCACGTTGCGGTTGGCTCCCCCCAGTATCCGTTGCACCGCAGCGGTACTCAGCACGCGGTTGAGCGCCGGCGCCAGGGCGATCACCATCCCGGCTTGCGCGCAGCCGAATGCCATCATCGCCGCCGTGGGCGGAGAGGTGTTCTGCACTGCCTGGCCCGGAACACCGATCATGCTGACCGGGTATCGGCGTAGCCAGATCAGCACGGCCAGGAGAGCTGCCGAGCCGACGCCGAGCACCACCGAGCGGACTCCGGCGAGAAATCCGCTCTGCCAAGCTATTCCAATCTGGTAAAGCAACCCCCAGCACAACAGATAGTTGAGCTGGCCCAGGTGGGGGACATGCCCGACCAGCGAGGCCGCGTCGACCGCCGCGACGGCCGCCGCCAGCGCAGCCGGCGCCAATAGCCCCCAACGCCGTTGGGCGGCAATCGCAACCGGCGTCAGCGACACCACCACGAGGTAGACGCCGAGAAACCACAGCTGCATGGCGACCGCCCAGCCCGCGTATTCCAACAGTGAGCCCGACGTACCGGCATTCTCGAAGGCCACGACAACTGCCGACACCAGCGCGACGTAGACGGCTGACGGCCCGAGCACCCGGGCGAGCCGATGCCGTAGCCAGGCCTGGCGAGAGGCGCCCTGCACGTCGCGCCGACGGGTCCACGACACCGCGCCGGCAAACCCGGCTGCCAGGAAAAATGTCGGAACGGCCTGGAAGGGCCACGTGAGCCACTGGGTCCAGGGCTGGTCGAGGAGCGGGTTTTGCCGTCCGAAGGATCCGTCGTGGTAAGTCACCGATCCGGCCAGCCAGTGACCGAGGACAATGAGCACGACCCCGGAAACGCGATAAAAATCCACTGCGAGGTTCCGAACCGGCGTGTCGGCCATATCCGAAAATACCTTGGTAGCAGGCAGCTAAGTGTGACCTGTGAGGTTTGTGAGTCCAATCCTCGACACGGCCGACGTCCGAACTCTTCCGGTAAACTTAGGGCCTCGACGCCGAGGTTCGGCAGATCGTAGTCCGGAAGGTGTTCCCCATATGGTCACGCGTTCAATGAGCAAACGGGCTGCTGTAGCTGTAGGTCTGGCGGTGTCGGCGCTAGCTGGCGCGGGAATCGCGTCCGCTGACGATCTCTCCCCGGCGGCAATCAACACCACGTGCAGCTACCCGCAGGTTATCGCGGCTCTCGATGCTCAACAGCCGGGTGCCGGCGCAAAGCTCCGCAGTTCAGGTATGGCAAGCGGCTTCTTGCAGCGATACCTCGCCTCGCCGCCGCCGCAGCGCATCCAGATGGCCCAGCAGGCCCAGGCGCAATTCCCCAAGCAGGCCAACGAGTACTTGCCGCTGATCAACCAGGTGGCCGTCACCTGCAACAACTTCTGACGTTCCGCGGTGGATCTGCGGCGTGCAGGTCGACCGCGTTATGTGCCGTGCGGAGCTCTACCAGACCCGAATCCAGTCGACCAGCATCTGCGCCGGGTACTTACCCGCTCCGGGATCGCCGCCTCCGGAGCCGGCAACCGCAAGGTTGAACACCGGATAGACGGTGTAGCCGGGGCCGTTGAACGGCCAATCCGGCAGCGAGTCCGCCGGCACGGAGAAGTACGGCTCCGCGCCGTCGACGTAGTCCTTCCAGAACCGCATGCCGGTCGCATCCCATTGGCATCGCCAGGTATGCCAGGCGCTGTCGACAGAGATGTTCTGGGTCTTCCATTCACCGCCGTTGGCTTTGGCGTGCACGGTGGTGGCTGATGGCCAGCTGCCGTTGCCGTACCACTCGACGATGTCGATTTCGCCTTGGTCGTCATTTCCCAGCCAGTAGGCGGGCCAGGCACCGGCGGTCAGGCAGTCGAGCCTGACGCGCGCCTCCCAGGTGTGGCCGACACCGCCTCTCCAGCGGCTTTGGACTTTGCCGCCGTAAAAGGTGGGTCCGTCTTTGGTGGCTTGGAGAACCAGATTGGACTTGCCGTCGACATATACATTGAGACGGTCGTCGCGGTATCGGCCGATGTTCTCCGGTAGCTCCCAGTGCGTCGGATCTTTGATGGTTTCGCGTGCCGTGGCCACCGCCCATTTCGATGGATCAGGTGCCGAACCCGCCGGGCCGTCGAAGTCGTCGGAGAAGATGTAGCCACCCGCCGGAGCGGCCGGTGGCCGCGGAGAAGCACCTGCCCGGGGCGCGGGCACCGCGGCGGACAGCACGCCGAATCCGGTCAGCAACAACCACGCGCGACGATCCATCTCCGGCATAGGCACAGCACCATAGCAGAGGCTCCAGCGGCTATCGGGCAGCGAAAACCAAGCTGACCCGCCCAGACACCGGCGGTGGCGGGGCACCTACGGCAGTATGGGCCAGCGGGTGTTTCGCCGGTCTGTCGTGCAGGGTCTGGCCCTAGACCAGCCGCATGTCGATGTAGAGGACGTTGTCGATCTCGCCCCAGTCGTGGATCGGGATGAGGTGCGGCTCCTGGACGATGGCCGCGGCGAGCGATTCGCGCAGGAAACGGGCACGGAATTTCTCGCTGCTTCCTTTCGCTACGGTCAGTATCCGCCCAGACGGCAGGCGGTGCAGGCGTTTGCCACGGTCACGTTATCGCGTGCGGGGGTGCGCGCCGGCTACACCTTCGGGCAACAGCCCACGTCGGAGAGCCGGTCCAGCTGCTCGAGGAATTGGTGGGCTTCGCGGTAGGCGGCGGCCGTCGACGGCTTTTGGCACGGCATCTTGCGGAGCACCGACGCCGCCGTCCCGAGCCGCACCAGGACATCGCCGATGTCGGCTTCCGGAATGTCCACCACGGCGCCGCGGTAGTTGCTCGAGATGCATTGGATCGCCTTCGGCAGCCGCTTGGCGTCCGGCGTGATGCCGTCAGCCAGCAGGTAAGGCAACTTCCAGGTATGGGTGTCGTTCGCGGCGCCGACATAGGCGAAGCACTGCATGGCGACCTTGTATTTCGGGTG
>NZ_JAVKSG010000047.1:22920-28510 GCF_039583785.1 Mycobacterium sp. | reverse complement strand
CCCCGCCCGCAGGAGCACGACCTGCTTCCGACCATCATGTGTCCGGGCAGCAGCCAGTGACCCCGCGCGCATCGGTAAGGCCGGCTGTCCGTGTACAGAACCAAGTCGTCGTCAACATCGATAGTCACGGCTACGACAGTGACAGGTTCCGTGCGGCAAGGGCAGATCAGTTACCGCATCGTGATCGTTTGGTGTCCTGTTCCGGGCGTGTCGGTGACCTAGCCGGTACCGGAACGCATTCCACGACCTCAAGTATTGCTCGGGTTGTGGGCCGTCACGAACTGTTACCCGATGAACTCGCCGACAGCATCGGCTGCGGCTGTCCGAGCTTGCACGCCTGCGCCACTCCTCCTCAGGCCGCTGCACGGCCCGCATCGTCGCCCGAATTCGAACAATTGTGCGATAGACTCGGCGCCGTGGCGATCGAGGTACAGGAGTCGTTGTTCGAGTGCAACGAACGCCGATCGCTGGGCCACGGAGCCTGGATCGACATCCGCTCGGGATGGCTGAACGGCGCCGACGAACTGCTCCGCGAACTGCTCGAGACCATCCCATGGCGGGCCGAACGCCGCCAGATGTATGACCGCGTGCTCGACGTCCCCCGCCTGGTGAGCTTCCATGACCTCACGACCGATGAGGCTCCGCATCCGCAGCTGGCCCGTATTCGGCGGCGGCTCAACGACATCTACGCCGGCGAGCTCGGCGAACCGTTCACCACCGTCGGCCTGTGCTGGTATCGCGACGGGTCCGACAGCGTGGCCTGGCACGGTGACACCATCGGCCGCAGCAGCACGCAGGACACCATGGTCGCGATCGTCAGCCTCGGCGCTACCCGCACCTTCGCCCTGCGACCCCGTGGCGGGGGTTCATCGTTGCGGCTGCCGCAAGCGCACGGCGATCTGCTGGTGATGGGCGGCTCGTGTCAGCGAACCTGGGAGCACTCCGTACCGAAGACCTCGACCCACGCCGGGCCGCGGGTCAGCATCCAGTTCCGGCCCCGAGATGTCCGGTAGCGATCAGTCTTTGATCGCGGCGACCGATTTCACCAGCAAGTCGCGGGCCTGCTTGGTGTCGACAGGCTTTGGCGGCCGACCCTGCACCAGCATCGGGTTGGCCGTGACGATCACCTGGTAATCACCGAAATGCGCGGAATAGTTGTATAACTCGCCACTGCGCGGCTTGCCCTGCACCACGGTCTGCAACACGCGGTGCACACCGAGGGTGTGGGTGCCCTCGATCTGCGGCACGTCGACGACCTCGATGAGGCCGCGAACCCGGCCGCCCTGGAACGTCACCCTCTTGCATTTGCGCGACGGCTCCTCGAACGGCACCGGCGCCGATGTCTGCACCGCCATCGCGATAAAGCGCCCACCGTCGCCTTCGGCGGCTACCGCGGCCATGTTTCCCTGCAAACCCGCCGGCATGTCCGCGCCGACGACGAACGAAGCGCAGTCCGGTGGATCGAAGGTCAACCCGGGCGGCAGCTTGTGCGTCGCCAGCACCTTGGGGTCGATCCCGGTTTTCGCCGTTTCCGTTACCTTGTAGCCAGGCCCAAAGTCAGACCTCACCTTCGCGATCTTGGCGATATCCGCTTCAGGGGGCGCCTTCGTCGATCCGTGGGAGCACGCCGCCAACAGACAGACCCCCCCGATCGCAACCGCAATCCGCATCATTAAGGCCAATCTAACGCACCGTCGCTAGCCCCTGACGGCCGATACGGTTTTCACCAGCAAGTCCGCGGCGAATTGCGGCGTCAGCGCCGTATTCGGCAAGCCGGGATCACTGATCAACGTGGTGAACGCATAGTAATCACCCAGGTACGCGGTGAAGGTGCTTGCGTGCGAACCGATTTCATTGCCGCCTTCGACCGAGGTGACGATGTCGGCCGCCATCCCGACGGTGTCGGCGGTGTCGATGTGGGGCGCATCGACGAGGTGGACGTGTGCGCTGGCACGCCGACCGGTGATGGCCCACTGCCGGCACTGAGCCACCAGGAACTGATCCAACGCGACAGGACCCGCCGGGGCTGCCACCACCACCGCGTACACCGTGCCTCCCGCGCCCGACCCCGAAATACCCTGCGCCCGTTGACCATGGCCACCACCCGGGTCGGCCAACGGCGCGCAACGAGCCGGGTTCGCAGCGACGACTCCGCCGAGAGCCCAAATGCTTACCGGTGCAGTCACATCCACCACCGGAGCCACCTCATAACCGGGCGGCAGGTCACGCCGCACGCGTCTGATGTTAGCGGGATCGACGTGGCGCGCCCCCGCGCTCACCGACGGCGCCGGCGGCCGTTCGACCGGCTGACCACACCCGGCGAGCAGCACGAGCACTGCCGCGGCCGCCAAACGGCGCATGCTAACTGACAGCCCGAATGACTTGATGCGCAGTGTGTTTGATCTCTGCAATCATGTCGCAGCTCAACGAGAGATCCCGGGTATCGGGTACATCGATGACCGTCGTCACTACGCCGACGTCGTCACGCTGCCAGAACGCGCCGTAGTGGTCCATGATCGTGCGCATCGCGACGTTGTCGGCGAGCATCCGGCCGGAGAACTTCTCGACCCCGGCGACCCGCGCGGCCACCGACAGCGCGGCGATCAGAAACGAGCCGACCCCGCGGCCCTGGTAGGCGTCGGCGACGGTGAATGCGATCTCGGCGACGGCCGGGTCGTGGTTCTCGCGCACGAACCGCGCGTCGGCGACCGGGTTCCCGTCCCGGTCGGTCATCACCCAGACGAAGTGGTCGACGTAATCGACCTCGGCCAGGTAATCCATCAGCGCCGGACTCGGCACCCGCGCCGACATGAACCGCCGATACAGCGTCTCGCTGGAGAACCGGACGTGCCCCTGCAGCGTTCGCTCGCTGTCACCGGGCAGCACCGGACGCAGCAGCAATTCCGAGCCGTCGCGGGTACGGACCGGGATCGGCGTGAGGAACGCCGCCAGGCGCTGCCGGACTGTGCGCACCAGTCGGGTCATGATGCCGGGGATGTGCACCAGTCGCGCGAACGCGTCGCTGTCGCCGATCCAGCCGGCCAGCGGCTCGCTGGTGGTCACCGTCGCCGTGCGTGGCAGGCGCCGCAGCAGCGCGATCTCGCCGACGATGGTGCCGGCGCAGACGTGCTCGACGGTCACCACGTCGTCGTCGGCGAGGTGCTCGATCTTGACCGTGCCCGACGCGATGAGCAGGAACGACACCGCCTGCTCACCCTGGCGCATCAGAACCCGGCCCGCCGCAGCCTGCACAGGTTGCAGGCTGGCCGCCAGCGGCATCAGGTCCTCAGCGGGGCAACCTTTGAAGATCTCCAGGGTGGCGAGTTCGTCGGCGCGCAGCGTGGTCAGCTCGGTCACCATGCCGCCCCTGTCGCCGTTGAAGATACTGCCAAGGCTAGGGGCATCCATCATGTTGCAGCAAGGACGCGCGCCCCGGCAGACTCACTCCGGTGACCCGCACCGATGATCCGCTGCAGACAACCCGGGATCTGCTCGACCGCGACGCGCGCCTGCGGCACGGCTTCCTCGACGTGCTCGGCGAATCGGCGGTCAGTGCGACCCCCACGCCGGCTCAACAGGCGATGAACAATCCGTTGGTCGCCCTGGTGTACGAGCGGCTGTGGCGTCCAGTTGCCTTCTACGTCGCCAGCGGCGTCACCACCGGCAGCGAACAGCGGCGCGCCGCCAAAGCCTTGAAACTGTCGAGCGCATCCCGGGTGCTCGATATCGCATGTGGCCCTGGCAATTTCACTGGCAAACTGGCTGAAAAACTTCCGGCGGGCGGCCTCGCGGTCGGGCTTGACATCTCGGTGCCGATGCTGCGCCGCGCCGTGCAGGACAACAGCGGACCGCGCACCTGTTACGTCCGCGGCGACGCCGGAACGCTGCCGTTCGATGACGAAACGTTCGACGCTGTCTGCTGTTTCGGGGCGCTCTACTTGATGCCCGAGCCGTTCACGGTCGCGCGCGAAATGGTGCGGGTGGTGCGGCCCGGCGGCCGGATCGCGATTCTGACCAGCTACGCGAGCTACGCGAGTCACCTACCGCCCATCCGGTACGCGAGCACGGCGGGCGCCAAGGCGATCGGGTTGCGCCTGTTCGACCGGGATGTGTTCGTCGACTTGTTCGCCACATCCGGGCTCGTCGACATCGAGCAGCAGATCCAGCGCAGTCTGCAGTTCGTCACGGCCGGCAAACCAGGCTGACGGTCAGGTCAACGGGTAAACGCCCTCGTCGGCGCGTGCACGACGTACATCCCGCCGGCGGCCAGAGCGTGCGCCGTGAACACGTGCGCGGCGGCGCTGGGCTGATGCCGGACGGCGACACAGGTGTCGGCAATGTTGCCGGCCAGCACCTGAAACTGGTAGCTAAGCGCATCGGAGGCATCACGCCGCAGCGGCGCCTCCGGCTGGGCCGGCGGGCGCGGTCACGTGCGGTCCGTTCGAGGGTTGCGCGATTATCGGTTGGCACTATGAATATAGAGTAGACTCGCCGGAAGCGAAAACCTAGCTGGCTCCCGGGATCTGCCGCGACATCGAAAACGCGGGTCAGCGGCCGCTACACTGCCGGGATACCTAAAAGACGCAAGCCCAATCCCGATCAACGCCGCCGCGAACTGTGTGACGCGGCTATTCAGCTGCTTGCTGACGACGGCGCCAAGGGCCTGAGCCACCTGAAGGTGGACGGTCGCGCCGGCGTTCCCGACGGCACCACCTCGTTCTACTTCCGTACCCGCTCGGCGTTGCTGCACGCGGTCGCCGAGCGAATGGTCGAACTCGACCTGGCCACACTGCAAACGGTCGCCGACAGCGCTGCGGTCGAAGACGGGTCGTCGGCATCGACACTGGCCAAGGTCGTCATCCAGTCCGGTCTGGACCCGCAGCTGAGCCGCACCCGGGCGCGTTACGAATTGACCATCCAGGCCACCCGGGATCCGGTGATCGCAGCCGCGCTGCAGCGCGCCACAGACGCCTTCACCAAGCTGCATCACGACATCCTGGTCCAGCTGTTGCCACACGGCGCGGATCTTGATCCCGCCGTCGTCGACGACCTCAGCAACGTCACGCTGACCTTCATCAACGGCCTGATGCTGCGGTTCGTCCACGGCGACCGGATCATCGACACTCCCGAACAGTTCGACGGCGTGCTGTCGGCCATCGTCGCCGGCGTCCTGCACAGCGAGCAACGGGGGCACCTCACCCACGACGGCGCCACGTTGCAATCGCCCGCAAAATAGACCGCCGAATCCCGCCGGTAGCTTTCTCTGCGGAAATAGAGTTAGACCGTCGCGGGTACGCGCGAATGCGCGGTTCCATGAAGCGAAACTGTGAAGCTTCTGGGAAGCGTCCGAAATTTTGTTGAACGGCCGCACAGTTTGTTCAGCCGGCACGGCAGCCGGATCAGCTCGCGAAGCGCGGAATGTTTGCGTGAAGATTCCGGCGCGACAACCGGCGAACGTGGCACCGAGACTGCGCCGAACGGTTCGGCAATGAACAAGCGGCGGGTGACGCGCTGCGCGACGCCATCGACACGGGAACGATGGCGCGCGAGGACGTCTTCGCTCCTGGCGGTCACCGTCCTGCGCTCAATC
>NZ_JAVKSG010000047.1:15859-22820 GCF_039583785.1 Mycobacterium sp. | reverse complement strand
AGTTAGTATCTGCGTATGAACGCAAGTATTGATGTTCCGGCGTCGATCCCAGCCGACGAAGTCAATCTGATCGTCGAAGTCTTCCGAATGTTGGCCGATCCCACCCGGGTCAGGCTGTTGTGGGCGCTGACCGGCGGTGAGCTGTCGGTCAGCGAACTGGCCAAGCGGGTCGGCAAGCCTGCTCCGTCGGTGTCGCAGCATCTGGCCAAGCTGCGGATGGCCCGGCTGGTGTGCACCCGCCGGGAAGGCACGACGATCTTCTACAGCCTGGAAAACGAACACGTCAGCCAACTCGTCGCCGACGCGGTGTTCAACGCCGAACATGCCGGCCCCGGGGTTCCAGCCCACCATCACGGCGATGACACGGTGCGGGCTATCTCCCGAAACCGAAACCAGCGCAGGCCAACCCCGCGATGACCAGTCGCGAGGCCCACAGCCACATGCACCCGCACGACCACGACCATCAGCACGGGCTACGCGGCGCGATCAAAGAGATCTTCGCGCCACACTCGCACGACTCGGCGGACAGCGTCGACAGCGCGCTGGAATCAAGCGCCGCGGGAATCCGTGCCGTCAAAGTCAGCCTGTTGATGCTCGGCGTCACGGCGATCGCGCAGATCGCCGTGGTGGCCGTCTCCGGGTCGATCGCCCTGGCCGCCGACACCATCCACAATTTCTCCGACGCCCTGACCGCCGTCCCACTGTGGATTGCGTTCGCGCTCAGCACAAGAGCCGCTACCCGCCGCTACACCTACGGATTTGGCCGCGTCGAGGACCTCGCCGGACTGTTCGTCGTCGCGACGATCGCGTTGTCGGCGGTCATTGCCGGTTTCGAAGCCATCGAGCGCCTCATCCACCCGCAACCCGTCGCCAACCTCGGCTGGGTCGCCCTGGCCGGCGGTGCCGGTTTCATCGGCAACGAGTGGGTTGCGCTCTATCGCATCGGAGTCGGAAGGCGCATTGGCTCAGCAGCTTTGGTTGCCGATGGGTTGCACGCGCGCACCGACGGATTCACCTCGCTGGCCGTGATTGTCGGTGCCGGCGGTGTTGGACTGGGCTTCCCGCTCGCCGACCCGATCGTCGGCCTGATCATCACCGTGGCCATCCTGGCGGTGTTGCGCACCGCGGTGCGCGACGTGTTCCGCCGCCTTATCGACGGTGTGGATCCGCACTTGGTCGACACCGCCGAAGCCGCGCTGGCAGCCCGAGAGGGCGTGCAGTCGGTACACAGCGTGCGGTTGCGCTGGATCGGTCACCGGCTACACGCCGATGCCGAACTCGACATCGACCCGACGCTGAGTCTGGCTGCGGCACACCGCATTGCACACGACAGCGAGCACGAACTGACGCACGCCCTGCCGAAGCTCGCGAGCGCGATGATCCATGCCTACCCCGCCCGCTAGGACAACTCGGCACAGGCTCTGCGCTCCCTGATATTTCGCTCGACGGCCGCTGACGGACTGAGGTCGTAAACGAAACCGCAGCCCCGCACATTGATCCGTCACCCCGCACTTGTTGATGAGCGAGTTTTCGGGACCTCGATACCGCCCCGCTCTCCTGGGCTGGGACCGCTGGAGTCCACCGACCAACGGCGACCGACGTTTGACCCTGCCCTAAGTGAAGCTAACGGATAGTTGACCTCACTTAGCCATATAAGTGAGGTCAACATGGAACTGTGACTTCACTTCGCCCCGTCGCCCTTCCGTTTCCGTTGAGGAACTGGCCGCGCTGATCACCAGCCAGGGCCCGCGACAATCTGGTCTTCACCGACCTATGCGGCGGCATACCGCGGAACTCCAACTGGCGAGCGTAAGGGGCCGACTCTTGACACCATTAGGCTCGTTTGACGAGGACCTCGACGAGGTTGCGGACCGCCTCGACGGGGCGACCAAAGCTACTGCCGACGCTCTGCGGACGGCTTCGGAAGCCTGACCCGCGACACAGGCCCTGACCTGCTCGAATCTCTGTGGAGCTAAGGGGAATCGAACCCCTGACCTACTCGATGCGAACGAGTCGCGCTACCAACTGCGCCATAGCCCCTGACCGGTAGCAGGTTACCAGTCGCGGCCGGTGTGGCCGAACCGCTACTGCCCGACCGCGCGCGGCAGGTCCCTGCTCCAGCTGTCCTCCCGCGCGTACGGCGCATAGTCGAGATGCTCGAACATCGGGTCTTCCTCGTCGATTTCCAGGACCACCGCACCGGGACGTCGCAACCGCGACGGGACCACGTCGTATTCGCGGTCGTGGGTGTTCTCCACGCCAAGCTGTGAGCGGGCCATCCGATGCATCCGGCGCCGGCGCACCTGCTCCTCGATCCGGGTCTGCCTGCGCAGGTAGCCGAGGTAGAGCATGGTCACCGCGGACATGATGCCGAAGAACCACCACGCCGAAGAGATCCAGAGGAATGCCGTCATCGCCGAGAGCACCAGCGTCAGCGCCATGACCATCAGCACCCGCTTGCGGGCGGCGTATTTGCGAGTGGCCAGCGCAGCGGCCTTGTCCGGGTCGAAACGATGCCGCCGGTCGTGCCCCGGAGCAGCGCGCGGCGGCGGTTCATCGGCGATCGGGATGCCCGACGTGTCGTCGATGTACTCGTAGGAGTTTTCGTCGTCGCCAAATGCCTCGCCCTCGTCGTCGTACTCGACGGCAAGGTTGACCTCGGTGTCGGTGTCGTCCGCGGCCTCATCGTCGGTGTCCGCGTGCGTGGCCGGCAGGGCGGCCGAGTCGGGGTCGGCCGCGTCGACGTCGAGGTAGTCCGGGCCGGCCTCGTCCACCGACAGCGGCGCGGCGACGGTCGCCAGGACGCGCGAGGGTGGGGCCTCGTCAGCCTCGTCAGCATCGTCAACGTCGTGCTCGTCCTGCTCGTCCTGCTCGTCGAGTTCGTCTGCTTCGGGCTGCCAGTCTGGGTTGCTGCGATGCCCGGCCGCGGGTTTGCCGCGCTTGATCAGGCGGGCCGCCGCGCTGTTGTTGAGCACCCGCGTCGCCAGTGCGACGTCGCTGGTGCGCCGCACCGCGTCGCGCTTGCTGACCAGCATGGGGACCAGCACGAACAGCCAGAGCACCACGAGTGAGATCCAAAGCAATGACTGCGGGATGCTTGGCATGGCGACCCGCTCCTTTCCCGCCAGACGCGACCAGTTGACGACGCCCTATATCAAGCATCATTGGTCACAAAAGTCACGTTTGTAACACGACACGCCGCGAGTTATCGACGGGTTAAATCAGTTAGGCCCAGCGCGCATGGCCCTCGCGGACCAGCGCAGACACCACGGACCCGTAGACCTCTTCGATCGTGAGGGCCACCAGCAGGTGATCGCGCCAGTCGCCGTCGACTTGGAGGTAGCGCTTCAACAATCCTTCTTCGCGGAATCCGACCTTCGACAACACCGCCCGGCTCGCCGCATTCTCCGGCCGCACGGTGGCCTCGATCCGATGCAGTCTGACTGGGCCGAAGCCGTGGTCGAGACCGAGCGCCAAGGCGCCGGTGGCGACACCGCGACCGGTCACCGAGTTGGACACCCAGTACCCGATCCAGGCCGACCGCAACGCGCCGTGCGTGACGTTGCCGATCGTCAACTGCCCGCAGAACTGGCCGTCCAACTCGATCACATACGGCAGCATGCGACCTTTGCGAGCTTCCGACCGCAGGCTCGAGCACACCGCCGGCCACGCCGACATCGAGTGTCGCGCAATCCAATCAGCCTCGATGCTGGGCTCGTATGGCTCCAGGTGGGCGCGGTCGGCGAGCCGGGCCCGGCTCCACTGCGCGGCATCACGCAGGCGCACCGGACGCAGCCGGATCACGCCGGCGGCCACCCGCAGCGGCCCCACCGCGCTCGGCCAGCCGGGATGCTGGGAGCCCGAGCCCCACACGTTCACGAGGCGGGTCACTCAGCCACGCTGAGCCAGGAACGCGACGTCGACGATCTCGCCGGTGCGGATCTGCTCAGCCTCGCGGGGAACCACGACCAGACAGTTTGCCTCAGCCAGCGTCGCCAACAAATGCGACGAGGCGCCCGGGGCGCCGAGCGCCTGCACCAGATACTCACCGGTGCCCTGATCGCGCATCAGTTGGCCGCGTAGAAATCCTTTGCGGCCGGCAACCGAGGTGATCGGCGACAGCGTGCGCGCCCGTACCACCCGGCGCATCGGCTGCCGCTTGCCCAGCGACAACCGGATCAACGGCCGAACCATCACCTCGAACACCACCAGCGCGCTGACCGGGTTGGCGGGCAACAGAAATGTCGGCACCCCGTCGCGCCCCAACTGCCCGAAGCCCTGCACCGAACCGGGATGCATGGCGACCCGGGTAACTTCCATGTCGCCGAGCTGGGCGAGCACCGAGCGCACCGCCTCGGCCGCCGCGCCGCCGACCGCGCCGGCGATCACCACGATCTCGGCGCGATTGACCTGACCCTCGACCACCTCGCCGAGTTCTCGGGCGTCGCTGCTGACGATGCCGACCCGGTTGACCTCGGCGCCGGCGTCGCGGGCCGCGGCCGCCAGCGCATAGGAGTTGACGTCGTAGACCTGTCCATTACCCGGCGTGCGAGCTACGTCGACCAGCTCGCCGCCGACCGCCAGCACCGACACCCGCGGGCGCGGATGCACCAGCACCCGGTCACGGCCCACCGCGGCCAGCAGGCCGACCTGGGCCGCGCCGATGATCGTCCCGGCCCGCACCGCGACGTCACCCGGTTGTACGTCGTCACCGGCGCGCCGCACATAGGCGCCCGACCGCACGCCGCGCAGCACCCGCACCCGGGACTGGCCGCCGTCGGTCCAGCGCAGCGGCAACACCGCGTCGGCCAGCGTCGGCATTGGGGCCCCGGTCTGCACGCGCGCGGCCTGACCCGGCTGCAACCTGCTCGGCGTCCGCGTCCCGGCCGTGACGCTGCCCAGCACCGGCAGGGTCAGCCCGCCACGAGCAGACGCCGATTCCGGCGCACCGTCTTCGTCGTCGGAATGCTCTTCGGCCGGGTCGATCTCCCCCACCCCGAGCACGTCGACGCTGCGGACCGCGTAGCCGTCGATGGCGGCCTGGTCGAAACCGGGCAACGGGCGCTCGGTCACCACTTCTTCGGCGCACAACAGCCCTTGCGCCTCGGCGATGGCCACCCGCACCGGCCTCGGCGCCACCGCGGCAGCCGTCACCCGGGCTTGTTGCTCTTCCACCGAACGCACAGCGCGCCTTTCTTTCTCAGCCGGGGCGCGACCCCGACAGGCGGCTAGTCTTCGGCCAGACCCAACCGAGTCACCAGCCACCGCCGCAGATCTGGCCCGTAGTCGTCACGGTCTAGGGCAAAGTCAACCGCAGCCTTGAGGTAGCCGCCGGGATTTCCCAAGTCGTGTCGGGAGCCGCGGTGGACGACGACGTGCACCGGATGCCCCTCGTCGATCAGCAACGCGATCGCGTCGGTCAACTGCATTTCACCGCCGGCGCCACGCTGAATGCGGTGCAGCGCGGCGAAGACGGCGCGATCGAGAACGTAGCGCCCGGCCGCGGCGTACAACGACGGCGCGTCCTCGGCGTTCGGTTTTTCCACCATGCCCTTGACCTTCAGCACGTCGCTGTCGGCACCGGGCACCGGATCGACGTCGAACACCCCGTAAGCGCTCACCTCTTCGCGCGTCACCTCGATGGCACACAGCACCGAACCGCCGAACTGCGCACGCACCTTCGCCATCGTCTCCAGCACACCGGTCGGCAGCACTAGGTCGTCGGGAAGAAGAATCGATACCGCGTCTTCGTCCTTCCACAACACCGGCTCCACGCAGCTGATCGCATGGCCGAGGCCTAGCGGCTCGGTCTGTACGACGGACTCGACTTTGATCAGCCCCGGCGCCCGGCGGACCTTGGCCAGCATGGCCTTCTTGCCCCGGGCCTCCAGCGTGCCTTCCAGCACCAAGTCCTCGACGAAGTGTGCGACAACGCTGTCTTTGCCTTCGGAGGTGATGATCACCAGACGTTCGGCGCCCGCCTCAGCCGCCTCGGCCGCCACCAACTCGATGCCGGGCGTGTCGACGACCGGCAATAGTTCCTTGGGCACGGTTTTGGTCGCGGGCAGGAAACGGGTGCCCAGACCGGCCGCGGGCACGATCGCCGTGCGCGGAACCGAAACATGTGGGTTTGCCATCGTTGAAACCATATCGTTGACCCCGTGGCGACCGCGGGCAAGTCCGCATTGCGAGAGCGGCTGCTGGCAGCGCGTCGATTGGTGTCCGATGTCGTGCGAGCCGCCGAGGCGCGATCGTTGGTTGACCATGCAGATGCGCTGTCAAACGGTGGCGTGGTCTGCGCTTATGTGCCGATCGGTACCGAGCCGGGATCCATCGAGATGCTGGACGCGCTGCGGCGGCACGCCGACCTCGTGCTGATACCCGTCGCGCGCACCGCCGACGACGACTCCTCGACGCCGATGCAGTGGGGTGAATACCGGCCCGGAGAGTTGGTGGCGGCCCGCTTCGGGTTGCTCGAACCGGCCGGGCCCTGGCTGCCAGCGGCGGCTGTCGCCCAGGCGAGCATCGTGCTGGTACCGGCGCTGGCCGTCGACGGCACCGGTGCGCGGCTGGGGCGGGGCCGTGGTTTCTACGACCGGACGCTGATGTTGCGGGGGCCGCGGGCTCGGTTGATCGCCGTGGTCCGCGACGAGGAACTGCTCGACGAGGTGCCGCACGAACCGCACGACGTGCCGATGACGCATGCGTTGACCCCAAGACGCGGTCTGGTCGAGTTGGGTGGCTAGCAGTCCCGTAACACCCGGCGCATGGCCTCTTTCTCCTTGCCCGACACCCAGAGTTGATAGGCCGTCTTCACCTCCACCGCGCGGGCGACGAACGCGCACCGAAACGCGGGGTCAGGTGGTAGCCACGAACCGACGTCGCGAAAAGCCTTGTCGAAGTTGACTTGTCCGCCGACCGCCAGCAGGTTGCGCGGATCGTTGGCGAAGTCGCGGCGACG
>NZ_JAVKSG010000047.1:0-15759 GCF_039583785.1 Mycobacterium sp. | reverse complement strand
CGAAAAGCCTTGTCGAAGTTGACTTGTCCGCCGACCGCCAGCAGGTTGCGCGGATCGTTGGCGAAGTCGCGGCGACGTTGGTCGTCCCACGACCTGGCGCCCTAGTACCAGGCGTCCGACAGCGACACCACGTGGTCGATCTGCACGGCCGACGAGGTGTCGGGCCCACGGACGAAGTCGATGGTCGCCCCGGTGTAGGGGTCGTCGCTCCACGGCTCGCCGAATCGGAACCGCTGGAAGTCAGACAGCCGATCCCAGCCGTGCACAGGCAGCGCCGCCATCTTCCTGCTCGGGACTGCACGCAGGTACTGCCAGCCGACGGCACCGAGGATGGCGAGAATGACGAGTAGTGCCAACGCATTCCTGTACCGGCTGGGAATGATACGAGTCACATGGCGGTTTTAGCACTTAAGACTGTAGAGTGCTAAATGTTTAGACGTCCACGGAGGTTTGTGTGCCGACTTACAGCTACGCGTGTACCGACTGCGCCAGCCGCTTCGATGTGGTCCAGGCGTTCAGCGACGACACCCTGACCACCTGCGAGAACTGCTCGGGCCGGCTCCGCAAATTGTTCGGCAAAGTCGGGGTGGTGTTCAAGGGCAGCGGCTTCTACCGCAACGACAGCCGCGAAACGTCCAAGAGCTCGGGCAGCAGCTCCTCGAGTTCGTCGTCGAGCTCAGACAACTCGGGTTCGAGCGACACGTCCAGCTCTTCCTCCTCCGAGAAGTCCAGCTCATCGAACGACTCGTCGAAGTCCGACTCCTCCTCGTCGGCGTCGAAGTCGCCGGCCACCACCTCCAGCTAGCAGGTTATCCACAAGCGGCGCTTCGCCGTCCGCGTACTTCGTCCGTGTGCGCTTACCGTTGGCGGGTGGGGGATTCCCAGACATCGCTGAATCCGTCGCTGCCGAACCGCCTTTCGCAGTGGCTGCGTCCCGACTGGTCGCGCACCGTGCTGGCCCGTCGTATCGCCGCGGGCGGGCTGGTACTGCTCGCCGGCGTTTCCGCGCTGCGGCCCGACCCCGCTGACAACCGCGCACACGTCGTCGTGGCCGCGCGCGACCTCACCCCGGGCGCCGAATTGACCGCCGACGATCTAAGGATCGAAAGCCGTTTGGCCCCAACCATTCCCGATGGATCGCAGGTCGACGTCAACACCGTGGTGGGCTCGACACTGGCGGGGCCCGCACGACGCGGCGAAGTGCTCACCGACGTGCGACTGCTGGGCCGCCGGCTCGCCGAATCGGCGGCCGGACCGGACGCCCGAATCGTGCCGGTGCATCCCGCGGACAGTGCGCTGATCGACCTGGTGCGGCCGGGCGACGTCGTCGACGTGGTGGCCGCGACCGAGGGCGGCGCTCAGGCCACCCCGCACGTGCTGGCCACTGACGCGATCGTGGTCTCGGTGTCGGCAAAGGGCAAGGCCCAGAGCACGGACAACGACCGGGTAGTGCTGGTCGCGCTGCCGGCCGCGTCAGCCACCGCGGTGGCCGGCGCCGCTCTCGTCGCGACCGTGACCCTCACCCTGCACTGACCGGCCGACTCAGGCGGGCAGGGCCGACTGTTCGCTGGCGCAGTACTTGCACTTGTGGGCGGCCTCGGGAATGTCGGAGCAGCATTCCGAACACGCCTTGGTCGCGGGCGACTCGCCGAATACGGTCACGCCACGACGTTTCTGGATGTGTCGATACGGCACCACAATCGCGAGGTAGACGGTGGTCATGAAGACGAAGAAGTAGATGATCGAACCGATGAACTCACCGAGGTTGATGAAGGTGGCCTTATTGCCCGCGTCGCCGAGTTGAAAACCCAGTCCGAGCGCCGCGTGTGGCTGAGCGGCCGCCACCAGCGGGTTGATCACCGTCTCGGTGAACGATTTGACCAGTCCCGAAAAAGCCAGAGCCACAACCAAACCGACAGCGACAGTAATGACGTCCTCGCGCATGACGAAATTCTTGAAACCTTTTAGCACCGAGCCACCTCCCGTGAGCAGGAATGAACCGGGCAACACACGATCACCCTGACATGACGGTAGGACTGCCCATCGACATTCGCGCCATATGGCGCTAATTAGTCATGCAAGGGTATTCATGCCGTGACATCCACGACCACGCTCGGGTTAGCCGGTCAGCTGTGATGCGGCGGAACGTTGTCGCGTAGCCACCGCTCACGCTCGTCGGCATCGCGACTCGAGTCCGGATCGCGCTCGTCGGCCGAGGTCCGCGGGAACAACTCGCGGTCGTCACCGGCCGGCCCGGTCATGTCGGGCATCAGATCTCCAGGCTGGAGAGCTGACCGATGATCTGCGCTGCCAAACGGTTGAGCGTCGCCATGCCGTCGCGCACCGCTTGCCTGGAACCGGCGAGGTTGACCACCAGCGTGCTGCCGGAGATGCCGGCCAGACCACGCGACAAGCCAGCTTCGATGATGCCCGCAGACAACCCGGACGCGCGGATCGCTTCGGCGATCCCGAGAACCTCGCGGTCGAGGATGTCCAGCGTTGCCTCGGGCGTGACGTCGCGCGGGGTCACCCCGGTGCCGCCGACCGACACCACCAGGTCGACTCCCCCGATGACCGCGGTGTTGAGCGCGTTGCGAATCTCCACCTCGTCGGCGGCGACGGCGATCACGCCGTCGACCACGAATCCGGCTTCGCTGAGCAGCTCGGTGACCAACGGACCGCTGTGGTCCTCGTCGCCGTGATCATCGACCACGACGACAAGTGCCCTGCCGACCAAGACCGCGCCCTGTTCCATGGTTGCAACCGTATATCTGACGTCCGACCTCGTTGCGCCGGCTCTGGTCACTGCTGGGCCTTGCCCAAGGTGACCTGGATCTTTTTCGTTTCACCCGACGGGTCCTTGAAGGTCAGCATGACTTTGTCGCCTGGCGCCTTCGATCGCACGGCGGCGACCAACGCGTCGGCGCTGTTGACGGTCCGGTCGTCGACCTTGGTGACCACCACGTTGGCGGGCAGGCCGGCGGCCGCGGCCGCACCGCCCGGAACCACTTCGACGACCTTGGCACCCGGCGTCTCCTTGTCGCTGGTGACCTGCACGCCCAGCGAGGCGTGCGACGCGGTGCCCGAACTGATCAGCTCGTCGGCAATCCGCTTGGCCTGGTCGACTGGAATCGCGAAACCGAGGCCGATCGAACCGCTCTGCGCGTCCGGTGAGTCACCGCCGAGGGTGGCGATCGCGGAGTTGACGCCGATCAGCTGTCCGCTCATATTGACCAACGCGCCCCCCGAGTTGCCCGGGTTGATCGCGGCGTCGGTCTGGATGGCGTCCAGCACCGTGTTCTGGTTGCCCGTCTCGCCCGTCGTGGAGACCGGCCGGTTGAGCGCGCTGACGATGCCGGTGGTGACCGTCCCAGACAGGCCCAGCGGCGAACCGACCGCCATCACCGGCTGGCCGACACGCAGGTTGGCCGACGAACCGAGGCTGATCGGGGTCAGCCCCGACATGCCTTGCACGCGAACCACGGCGATGTCCGTGGTGGGGTCCGTACCGACGACGGTGAACTCCGCGGTCCGCCCGTCGGAGAACGTGACCGTGGTCTTCGGCTTGCCGTTGCCCGGCGAAGGGGCGGGCTGGTCGGGATCGGGTGCCGGGGCGCCGGGATCTTCTTCGGGGCCCCGGTGTTCGGGATTCGGACGCCCGTGCGGCGCCGGCGCCTTGCCGGGGTTGGCCGCCGTGGCGACGACGTGGTTGTTGGTCAGGATCAAGCCGTCCGAGGACAGGATGATTCCGGAGCCCTCTTCGGACGCCCGGCCGAGGTTGGTCTCGAGCATGACGACGCTGGGCACCACTTTGGCGGCGACCTGCTCGACGCCGCCGAGCGCGTTCGACGCCGGCATGCCGGGTGTCGCACCGCCGGGCATCGCACCGTCGGCGACGGATGCGAGCGTTTCCTGGTGTATGACCACCGACGCGGCTGCGCCGCCGATACCGGCCGAGACGACCGCTATCGCTACCGCGCCGACGGTCAACGCACCTGCGCGCGAACGTTTTCGCGGCACAGGCATCGGCGCCGGGCCGCCGACCGGGTACCCGGACTGACCGGCAAACGGGCCGTAGGGCTGGCGGTGCTGCTGCCCGCGTGGCTGCTGGCCGGGCCGCCAGTCATAGCCCTGCGGGTAGGTTTGCTGCCCGTAGCCGGGATGGCCTGTGGCCCCGCGCTGATCGGAGGCAGGACGGTATCCGTGCTGCTGCGGCTGTGGCGAATACCTCGGGTGATTCGTCATGTCGCTGGTCGCTCTTTCCTTGTTCCTTGTGCGGTGGTTCTCTGACCCAGACAGTAACCGGATTACTATCTTGCCTGCGTGGTAGGCGATTCGACTGAGACAACGTTCGCCAATGCTGCGGAGTTCCCCGCAATTGAGGGCTCGTCGACGATCGGCGCATCGTCGCCGTCGGACGGGTACTGCGCGACCGCTATCGGCTGCCCCGGTAGCAGGACGTAAATCGATGTGCCCGGGGGCGCTCCACCCGGAACGGTCTCCTCGACATGCAGCGCCCCGCCGTGGTTGACCACGACCTGTTTGACGATCGCCAGCCCCAGCCCCGAGCCGGGCATGGATCGCGACGTGGTCGAGCGGTAGAACCGCTCGAAGACCAATTCACGCTCGTGCTCAGGGATGCCCGGTCCGTGGTCGGACACCACCAGCTCGGCATGCGTGGCATTCAGTTGCCGGAGCCGGACGCCGACGTGCGCGCCGGACGGGCTCCACTTGGCGGCGTTGTCCATCAGGTTCAGCACGGCCCGCGACAGACCCGCCGAGTCACCGTAGACCTGCCAGGGCGTCACTTCCACATCGAAGTCAACGTCGGTGCGGCGCCGGCGAACTCGCTCCAGCGACCGCTCGATGACCTCGCTCATCTCGATCGGCTCGTGTACGACTTCACTGGCGTCGCCGCGGGTGAGGTCCACCAAATCGCCTACCAGAGTTGAAAATTCTTCGATCTGGGCGATCACGTCGGTGCGCAGGTCGACCATTTCCTGCTCGGGTATCGGGGGCGCGCCCGGGGCGCTGGCCGCCATCAGCAGTTCGATGTTGGTGCGCAGCGAGGTCAGCGGGGTGCGCAACTCGTGACCGGCGTCGGCGACCAGACGCGTCTGGCGGTCTCGCGACTCGGCCAGTGCACGCAGCATCATGTTGAAAGCTTCAGTCAGCCTTGCCAATTCGTCACTACCGTAGACCGGTATCGACCTTAGGTCGTCGGTGCGCGCCACCCGTTCGGCCGCCCCGGTCAACCGGAACACCGGTCGTAGGCCGGCTTGGGTGACCATGCCGCCGGCCACCGCCGCGACAACCATGCCGACGCCGCCGACGATGACCAGCACCCAGCGCAGCTTCATCATCACCGCGTCGGTGGGCGCCAGACTCTTGGAGATCAGCAGCGAACTGCCGTTCGGCAGATGCACGGCCAGCACCCGCTGGTTGGCCGCGGTGCGCCGGGACATGAACAGGTCGCCGCGTATGACGGCCTTCTCCGGCTGCCCGACCGGAAGCGTCTGGCCTTCCTGTTTGGCGGTGAAGATCGATCGGCCGGGCGTCACCAGCATCGCGTTGACATCCGAATATGCCGTCCCCTCAATGGCTTTCGCCGGGTCGGCGGCCAGTGAACCGCTGGCGATCAGCAGCTGCGCCCTGGTCTGCAGCTGGTTGTCGATGTCCTTGTATAGCGCCGCGGAGATCACCGCGTACACCGCGACGGCCATCAAGACGACCACCATCGCCACCATCGACATCGCCAGCAGCATCACCCGCCACCGCAGCGACAGCGACGTGCTGGTCGGCAGAGCGCTGCGACGCCGACGGAACAGTGTCTTCAGCGGCATCAGGGAGGTGTTTCGCGAAGCACGTAGCCCACACCGCGAACGGTGTGGATCAGGCGCGGCTCGCCGTTGGCCTCGGTCTTGCGACGCAGGTAACCGACATACACCTCGAGCGCATTACCCGACGTGGGGAAATCAAAACCCCAGACCTCTTCGAGAATGCGGCTGCGCGTCAATACCCGTCGCGGATTGGCGATCAGCATCTCCAGCAAAGCGAATTCAGTGCGGGTGAGGCTGATCTGACGCCCGCCCCGGTTGACTTCGCGAGTCACCGAATCGAGGGTGAGGTCGGCGAACATCATCGCCACGGATTCGCCGGCGTCTTCGAATCTGGTCCGGCGCAGCAGCGCCCGCATCCGCGCCAAAAGCTCTTCGAGCGCGAATGGCTTGGGCAGATAGTCGTCGGCGCCCGCGTCAAGGCCGGCGACCCGCTCAGAGACGGTGTCGCGAGCGGTCAGCACCAGGATCGGCAGATCATCTCCGGTGCTGCGCAGATGCCGGCACACCTCGAGACCGTCCAGCCGGGGCATCATCACGTCGAGCACGACCCCATCGGGACGGTCGGCGGAGATCATCTCCAAGGCCTCGACGCCGTCTTCTGCCAAGGTGACCGAGTAACCGTTAAAGGAAAGTGACCTACGCAGTGACTCGCGCACGGCGCGGTCGTCGTCAACGACAAGAATTCGCACGGCCACCAGTTTTATCCAATTGCCTGAGAACGTGCTGAGAGGTCACCAGAACTGGCTGCCTGCGAGTTGCGGACGGTGCTGCCGGAGACAATGCTCACGGCAAAGAAATTACCGGCGGTCGAGGTCAATCAGACCGAGGCGCGCCGCCTTGAGCAGCCGCCGCGGCACCTTGTGCTGTCGTCCGGCCACCGTCACGCCGACCAATTCGGGCTTCTCAGCCTTCCATTGCGCGCGTCGACTACGGGTGTTCGAGCGCGACATCCGCCGCTTTGGCACAGCCATGATCAGGCCTTACTGCTGGTAGGGGGGTCGCCGCGCAAGATGTCCCGGCAGCGACGGTTGCCTTGATAGTAATCGGTGACCTGCCAAGCGCAAAAATCGGAGCCGACAGCCTTGACGTGACACCGATGGTACCGGCTAACCTACCGGTTGGTTGGTACGTCCCAATGGAGGGAGGGCACGGATGGCGGCTTCGTCGGCTGCCATGTCTGCGGTCCGCGTCGGTAACTGCTCGGGGTTCTACGGAGACCGGCATTCCGCCATGCGCGAGATGCTGACCGGCGGCGAGCTCGACTACTTGACCGGCGACTACCTGGCCGAGCTGACCATGCTCATCCTCGGCCGCGATCGGATGAAGCATCCCGAGCGCGGCTACGCCAAGACCTTCCTGACCCAGCTCGAGGAATGTCTGGGGCTGGCCCAGGAACGTGGGGTGCGCCTCGTCGCCAACGCCGGTGGCCTGAACCCCGCCGGCCTCGCCGACGCCGTGCGCGCGCTGGCGCAGCGTCTGGGTGTACCGGTCCGGGTCGCCTACGTCGACGGTGACGACTTGGCCCCGCGCGCCGACGCACTCGGGCTGGGCACGCCGCTGACGGCCAATGCCTACCTGGGCGCCTGGGGCATTGTCGACTGCCTCAACGATGGCGCAGATGTCGTCGTGACCGGCCGGGTGACCGACGCATCGGTGACGGTCGGGCCGGCCGCCGCGCACTTCGGCTGGCAGCGGACCGACTACGACCGCCTCGCCGGCGCCGTGGTCGCTGGCCACGTTATCGAATGCGGCATCCAGGCGACCGGCGGCAACTTCTCGTTCTTCACCGAAATTCCAGCGATCCCCGGCTTACTCCATGCCGGCTTCCCGCTGGCCGAGATTCACGCCGACGGCTCGTCGGTGATCACCAAGCACCCCGGCACCGGCGGGCTGGTCAGCGTCGACACCGTCACCGCCCAGCTGCTCTACGAGATCACCGGCGCCCGCTACGCCAACCCGGACGTCACCGCCCGGATGGACACCGTCGAGCTGGCTGGCGACGGCGCCGACCGGGTGCGGATCGCCCACGTGACCGGCGAACCGCCACCACCCACCTACAAGGTGTCGCTGAACAGCATCGGCGGATTCCGCAACGCGATGACGTTCGTGCTGACCGGTCTCGACATCGACGCCAAGGCGGAACTGGTGCGACGGCAGCTCGAAGCTTCGATCGCCGCCAAGCCGGCCCTCGAGCCCGCGGAGCTGGAGTGGACGCTGGCCCGTACCGACCACGCCGACGCCGACAGCGAGCAAGCCGCCAGCGCACTGTTGAGCTGCGTGGTCCGTGACCCCGACCCGGCCAATGTGGGCCGTCAGTTCTCTTCGGCCGCAGTCGAATTGGCGCTGGCCAGCTACCCGGGTTTCGCCGTCACCGCGCCACCGGGCGACGGTCAGGTCTACGGCGTCTACACCCCCGGCTACGTGGACGCCGCCGAGGTGGCGCACACCGCCGTGCACGCCGACGGCACCCGGGTCGAGATTGCCTGCGCCACTGAGACTCTCGAGCTGCGGCCAGCGTCTGCGCCGCCTTTACCCGAGGCGTTGCCGGACGGGCCGACGCGGCGGGTGCCGCTGGGCCGCATCGCCGGTACCCGCAGCGGTGACAAGGGCGGGTCGGCGAACGTCGGCGTGTGGGTTCGCACCGACCAACAGTGGCGCTGGCTGGCCCACACGCTGACCGTCGAGCTGCTGCGCGAGCTGCTGCCCGAGACGGCCGACCTGCCCGTGACCCGGCATCTGCTGCCCAATCTGCGCGCGGTGAACTTCGTCATCGAGGAGATCCTCGGCCAGGGCGTCGCCTACCAGGCGCGGTTCGACCCGCAGGCCAAAGGGCTGGGCGAGTGGCTGCGTAGCCGTCACGTCGACATCCCAGCAGTGTTGCTGTGAGAGAAGGGTTGTTGTGAGCATTTGGACCACGCCGGAGCGCGAGTCGCTCCGCAAGACCGTGCGCTCGTTCGCCGAGCGGGAGATCTTGCCGCACGTCGACGAGTGGGAACGCTGCGGTGAGCTGCCGCGCGAATTGCACCGTGCCGCGGGCGAAGCGGGTCTGCTCGGCGCGAACTTCCCCGAGGAGGTCGGCGGTGGCGGCGGTGACGGCGCCGACGCGGTGATCGTCTGCGAGGAGCTGCACCAGGCCGGGGTGCCCGGCGGGGTGTTCGCGTCACTGTTCACCTGCGGCATCGCGGTGCCGCACATGATCGCCTCCGGCGACGAGCGGCTGATCGAGGCGTTTGTCCGCCCGACGCTGGCCGGGGAGAAAATCGGATCGCTGGCCATCACCGAACCCGGCGGCGGCTCCGACGTCGGGCACCTGCGCACCACCGCGACCCGCTCGGGAGATCAGTACATCGTCAACGGCGCCAAGACCTACATCACCTCCGGGGTGCGCGCCGACTTCGTCGTCACCGCGGTGCGCACCGGCGGCCCTGGCGCGGCCGGGGTTTCGCTGCTGGTCGTGGACCGGGATACCCCTGGTTTTCACGTCAGCCGCAAGCTGGACAAGATGGGCTGGCGGTCCTCGGACACCGCGGAGCTGTCCTACGTCGACGCGGCCGTGCCGGTGGCCAACCTGGTCGGCGCCGAGAACACCGGTTTTGCTCAGATCGCCGACGCCTTCGTCGCGGAACGCATCGGCCTGGCCGCGCAGGCTTATTCGAGTGCCCAGCGGTGTCTGGACATCACCGCGGCGTGGTGCCGCGACCGGGAGACGTTCGGCCGGCCGCTGATCTCACGTCAGTCCGTACAAAACACGCTGGCCGAGATGGCCCGGCGGATCGACGTCGCGCGCGTCTACGCCCACCACGTCATCGAACGGCAGCTGGCCGGCGAGACGAACCTGATCGCGCAGGTGTGCTTCGCCAAGAACACCGCCGTAGAGGCCGGCGAATGGGTGGCCAACCAAGGCGTCCAGTTGTTCGGCGGCATGGGCTATATGACCGAGTCGGAAATCGAACGCCAGTACCGTGACATGCGGATCCTCGGCATCGGCGGCGGGACCACCGAGATCCTGACCGCGCTGACCGCCAAGCTGTTGGGATTCCAGTCGTGAGCCCGCTGAAGTCCGCGCTGGACCCCACCGCCGACACCTATGCCGCCGCGGCCGCGGCCGCGGAGTCGCGGCTCGAGGAGATCGACGCCGAGCTGGCCAAGGCGCTGGCCGGTGGCGGTGCGAAATATGTTGAGCGCCATCATGACCGGGGCAAGCTGACCGCCCGCGAGCGGATCGAACTGCTGGTCGACGCGGACGCACCGTTCCTGGAGCTGTGTCCGTTGGCGGCCTACGGCAGCGACTTCGCATTGGGCGCCAGCCTGGTCACCGGGATCGGCCCGGTCAACGGCGTCGAGTGCATGGTGGTGGCCAACGACCCGACCGTCAAAGGTGGCACCAGCAACCCGTGGACGTTGCGGAAGATCCTGCGGGCCAATCAGATCGCGTTCGAGAACCGGCTGCCGGTGATCTCGCTCGTCGAATCCGGCGGCGCCGACCTGCCGACACAAAAGCAGGTGTTCGTTCCAGGCGGACAGATGTTCCGCGACCTGACCCGGCTGTCAGCGGCGGGCATCCCCACCATTGCGCTGGTGTTCGGGAACTCCACCGCCGGTGGCGCCTACGTGCCCGGCATGTCCGATCACGTGGTGATGATCAAGGAACGCTCGAAGGTGTTCCTGGCCGGTCCCCCGCTGGTGAAGATGGCAACCGGTGAGGAGTCCGACGACGAGTCACTGGGCGGTGCCGAAATGCATTCCCGGGTATCGGGTTTGAGCGACTACTTCGCGGTCGACGAACTCGACGCGATCCGGATCGGACGTCGCATCGTCGCGCGACTCAACTGGACCAAGCAGGGACCGGCGCCGGTGCCGGTGACCGAGCCGCTGTTCGACGCCGAGGAGCTGATCGGCATTGTCCCGGCCGATCTGCGTATCCCGTTCGATCCTCGCGACGTGATCGCCCGCATCGTCGACGGCTCGGAATTCGACGAGTTCAAGGCGATGTACGGTTCGTCGCTGGTCACCGGCTGGGCCCGGCTGCACGGCTACCCGCTGGGCATCCTGGCCAACGCCCGCGGTGTGCTGTTCAGCGAAGAGTCCCAGAAGGCCACCCAGTTCATCCAGCTGGCGAACCGCGCGAACACGCCATTGTTGTTCCTGCACAACACGACCGGCTATATGGTCGGCAAGGACTACGAGGAAGGCGGCATGATCAAGCACGGCTCGATGATGATCAACGCCGTGTCCAACTCGACGGTCCCGCACATCTCGCTGCTGATCGGCGCGTCCTACGGCGCCGGCCATTACGGCATGTGCGGCCGCGCCTACGACCCGCGGTTCCTGTTCGCCTGGCCGAGCGCCAAGGCCGCCGTGATGGGTGGAGCGCAGCTGGCCGGGGTGTTGTCGATCGTGAGCCGGGCGGCCGCCGAGGCGCGCGGTCAGGAGTATGACGACGCGGCTGATGCTGCTATGCGGGCCGCTATCGAAGGGCAGATCGAGGCCGAGTCGCTGCCGATGGTGTTGTCCGGGATGCTCTACGACGACGGGGTGATCGACCCGCGGGATACCCGTATCGTACTGGGAATGTGTTTGTCCGCCATCGCCAATGGCCCGATCAAGGGGACGTCGAGCTTCGGCGTCTTCCGGATGTGACGCTGATGGAAATAACTCGAGTTCTGGTAGCCAATCGCGGCGAGATCGCCCGCCGCGTCTTCGCGACATGCCGCAACCTCGGCCTGGGCACCGTCGCGGTCTACACCGACCCGGATGCCGAGGCCCCGCATGTGGCCGAGGCCGACGCTCGGGTGCGGCTGCCGCAGACCACCGATTATCTCAACGCCAAGGCGATCATCGCCGCAGCCAAGGCTTCTGGCGCGGACGCGGTACACCCCGGCTACGGATTCCTCTCCGAGAACGCCGACTTCGCCGCCGCGGTGCAGGCCGCCGGGCTGGTGTGGATCGGTCCGCCGGTGGATGCGGTGCGCGCAATGGGCTCCAAGATCGAGTCCAAGAAGATGATGTCCGCGGCCGGGGTTCCGGTGCTCGAGGAACTCGACCCCGACACTGTCACCGCCGCCCAGCTGCCGGTGCTGGTGAAGGCGTCCTCCGGGGGCGGTGGGCGCGGGATGCGGGTGGTCGACCAATTGGACGCGCTGCCAAGCGAAGTCGCCGCCGCTCAGCGGGAAGCCCAGTCCGCTTTCGGTGACGGAGAAGTGTTCTGTGAGCGCTACCTGCCCACCGGCCACCACGTCGAGGTCCAGGTGATGGCCGATTCCCACGGCACGGTGTGGGCCGTCGGCGAGCGGGAATGCTCGATCCAGCGCCGGCACCAGAAGATCATCGAGGAAGCGCCGTCGCCGTTGGTCGAGCGCGTACCGGGGATGCGGGCCAGGCTCTTCGAAGCCGCCCGGCTGGCCGCCGGCGCGATCGGCTACACCGGAGCGGGCACAGTGGAGTTCCTGGCCGACGATCACGGCGAGTTCTACTTCCTGGAGATGAACACCCGACTGCAGGTCGAGCACCCGGTTACCGAGGAGACCACCGGCCTCGATCTTGTCGAGTTGCAGATCGCCGTCGCCGACGGCGGTCACCTGGACGCCGAACCGCCTGCTGCACAAGGGTATTCGATCGAGGCCCGGCTGTACGCCGAAGACCCGGCGCAGAATTGGCAGCCGCAGGCCGGCCCGGTGCATCGCATCGATGTGCCCTCGGCCCGCACCCAATTCGCCACGCTCGGGTCGCGCACCGGCATCCGGCTGGACTCCGGGATCCTCGACGGCTCTTCTGTGTCGATCCACTACGACCCGATGCTGGCCAAGGTCATCTCGTACGCCCCGACCCGGCGGCAGGCGGCCCTGGTGCTCGCCGACGCGCTGGCGCGCACACAGGTGCACGGACTGCGCACCAACCGCGATCTGTTGGTCAACGTGTTGCGGCATCAGGCATTCCTGGACGGCGCCACCGACACCGCGTTCTTCGACACGCACGGCCTGGCGGAGCTGTCCGCTGCGCTGGCCGACGACGCCGCGGTCCGGCTGTCGGTGGTGGCCGCGGCGCTGGCCGACGCGGCCGAGAACCGTTCCAACGCAACCGTGCTGGGCTCCGTTCCCAGCGGCTGGCGCAACCTGGCGTCCGGCTACCAGGTCAAGACCTACCTCGACGACGGCGGTGTGCAGCACCACGTCGAATACCGGTTCGGCCGAACCGGATTGACATTGCCGGGTGACGAGTCGGTACAGCTGGTCTCCGCGACGTCCGACGAAGTGGTGTTGACCGACGCCCACGGGGTGGCGCGCAACTTCGCGGTGAAACGCTACGGTGCGCATGGTTCAGCCGTCTACGTCGACTCCGCCCTTGGCCCGGTGCACCTCGTCGCGCAGCCGCGCTTCCCCGAGCCGGGGTCGGCCGTCGAGAAGGGGTCGCTGGTTGCGCCTATGCCCGGCAACGTCATTCGGCTCGGCGCCGTAGTCGGTGACACGGTCACGGCCGGTCAGCCGCTGATCTGGTTGGAGGCGATGAAGATGGAGCACACCATCGCCGCCCCGTCCGACGGCGTGCTCGCGGAACTCAACGTCGACACCGGCCACCAGGTCGAGGTCGGCGCTGTCCTGGCGCGAGTGGACGCGCCTCACGATCCCGAAGCAGAAGGAGAATAACCATGACCGACAGCAGCTTCATCGAGAACGAGGACCGCAGCGCCCTGCGCAAGGCGGTGTCCGACTGGGCATCCAAATACGGCAGCGAGTACTACCTGAAGAAGGCCCGCGCCCAGGAACACACCGACGAATTGTGGTCCGAGGCAGGCCAACTCGGCTTCCTCGGAGTCAACCTTCCCGAAGAGTACGGCGGTGGCGGCGCCGGCATGTACGAGCTGTCGCTGGTGATGGAGGAGATGGCGGCCGCCGGTAGCGCGCTGCTGCTGATGGTGGTGTCGCCGGCCATCAACGGCACGATCATCAGCAAGTTCGGCACCGACGAGCAGAAGAAGCGCTGGATTCCCGGCATCGCCGACGGCACGCTGACAATGGCGTTCGCGATCACCGAACCCGACGCCGGCTCCAACTCGCACAAGATCACCACCACGGCGCGGCGCGACGGCAGCGACTGGATCCTCAAGGGCCAGAAGGTCTACATCTCCGGTGTCGACCAGGCCCAGGCGGTGCTGGTGGTGGCTCGTTCGGAGGAGGCCAAGACCGGCAAGCTGCGGCCCGCTCTGTTCGTGGTGCCCACCGACTCCCCCGGCTTCACCTACACCCCGATCGATATGGAGATCATCAGCCCCGAACGGCAGTTCCAGGTGTTCCTCGACGACGTCCGGCTGCCCAGCGACGCCCTGGTCGGCGCCGAAGATGCCGCCATCGCACAGCTTTTCGCGGGGCTGAACCCCGAGCGCATCATGGGCGCGGCCAGCAGCGTCGGCATGGGCCGCTATGCGCTGGACCGCGCCGCCGACTACGTCAAGACCCGTCAGGTGTGGGGCGCCCCGATCGGCTCGCACCAGGGCCTGTCACATCCGTTGGCGCAGTGCCACATCGAGGTCGAGCTCGCCAAGTTGATGATGCAGAAAGCCGCGACGCTGTACGACAACGGCGACGACGGCGGTGCTGCAACGGCGGCCAACATGGCGAAATACGCTGCGGCCGAGGCCGCTACCCGCTCGGTCGACCAGGCCGTGCAGTCGCTGGGCGGCAACGGCCTGACCAAGGAGTACGGCGTGGCCGCGATGCTGGCCTCGGCCCGGCTCGGCCGGATTGCGCCGGTCAGCCGCGAGATGGTGCTCAACTTCGTCGCGCAGACATCGCTCGGCCTACCGCGAAGCTACTGATGGACACCCTCGTCGAATACTCGGTCGACGGGCATGTCGCGCGGCTGACGCTGAATTCGCCGCACAACCGCAACGCGCTGTCGTCCGCGCTGGTCAACCAACTGCACCAGGGCCTGCGTGACGCGGCGGTCGATCCCGCGGCGCGGGTCGTCGTGCTCGGCCACACCGGCAACACGTTCTGCGCGGGCGCCGACCTCTCCCAGGGGTCGGCTGCGAGCGCGGATCCCGCCGAGGCCACCGCCCAGCGGTCGCGAGAGATGACGGAGTTGCTGCGCGCCATCGTCGAAGCACCGCTGCCGGTGATCGTCGCGGTAGACGGGCATGTGCGGGCCGGCGGCATGGGTCTGGTCGCCGCGTGCGACATCGCCGTCGCCGGACCGCGCAGCACCTTCGCGTTGACCGAGGCCCGAATCGGCGTCGCGCCGGCGATCATCTCGCTGACGCTGCTGCCGAAACTGTCCGCCCGCGCAGCCGCGCGCTACTACCTGACCGGCGAGACGTTCCACGCCGCTGTCGCCGAGACGATCGGGCTGATCACCGTAGCCGCCGACGACGTCGATGCCGCGGTTGCGGCGCTGGTGGCCGACATCGGCCGCGGCTCGCCGCAGGGTTTGGCGGCATCCAAGGCGCTGACCACCGCCGCCGTGCTGGAGGGATTCGATCGCGACGCCGAGCGGCTCGCCGCCGAGTCGGCCCGGCTGTTCGTCTCCGACGAAGCCCGCGAGGGCATGCTGGCGTTCCTGCAGAAGCGCCCGCCGAGTTGGGTTTGCTGACACTGACCTGGGCGCCCTCGGCCAGCCGGGCCTCAGCTTCCGCGGCGTTGCGGACGACGATCAGCGTTGCCTACCGCATCGCGGTTGGGAAGTGGTGAGTTCATTTCGTCCCTGCTTCGTCACCGACATGGACTTACACACCCGGCATTGAGCGGCCTCGAAGGATTCGTTCAACCCGATCCATCAGCTCACCCGGGTCGTCCTCACTGCCGTCTTTCCAGGCGACGAGTGCGTGCAGAAGATCGACCGGTTGAACACTCAGTCGTAAGCCCAGCAGCACAGCTTTGGTGTCGCTGCCCACGTCCACCGGACGGTAGTGATGGCGACTTGCAAC
>NZ_JAVKSG010000046.1:0-29195 GCF_039583785.1 Mycobacterium sp. | reverse complement strand
AAAACAGGAGGCATGACAAAAAAACAACAACAAAAACAAAACCACCAAACACACTATTGAGTTCTCAAACAACACCCCCACCGACCGCGCAACGACCCGCGGCTCAAAGCCGCTGACTCGTTCTGCGGACGTCGAAGGAACTCCACCGAAGCGGAATGTCCCCCTGGGATGCCGCCGCGCTCTCCGGACTGGCCGGGTCGCAGCGACTCGACTAAGTTACGTGACAGAAAACTGAGAGTCAAATAGCCTGCTAGACGGCATTTTTGGCCCGTCTCAAGGTCAACCGAGACGCTCGACCCCGGCGATGTTCCGCTTGCCGCGCCGCAGAACGAGCCACCGTCCGTGCAGGAAGTCGGCTGGCCGTGGCGACCACGCCTCGTTGTCGATCTTGGTGTTGTTGACGTACACCCCGCCCTCGGCGATCGTGCGGCGCGCGGCTCCCTTGCTGGGCACCAGGCCGCTGGCGACGAGTAGATCGGCGATCCCGTCCGGCGTTCCCGGCTTGAGCTCGGCGATCGACGTCTCCGACAGCGCCGCCCGCAGCGTGGCGTCGTCGAGACGGGTCAACTCACCTCGGCCGAATAACGCCCCGCTGGCGTGCTCGACCGCCTCGGTCGCCTGTTCACCGTGCACGAGCGTGGTGAGTTCGCGGGCCAATCGGCGTTGGGCCGTACGCTGCTGGGGCCGATCGACGGTGGCCGCCTCCAGTTCAGCCAGTTCGTCCGCCGAGAGGAAGGTGAACCAGCGCAGGTAGCGGACGACGTCGGCGTCGGCGGTGTTGACGAAGTACTGGTACCAGGCATAGGGAGTGGTCAGCTCGGGATCCAGCCACAGATTGCCGCCGCCCGTGGATTTCCCGAACTTCGTCCCGTCGGCGGCGGTCACCAGCGGGACCGTCAGCGCATGCGCGGAAACGGCCAGCTTTTGGCGCAGCAACCGGACGCCGGCGATGATGTTGCCCCACTGATCCGATCCGCCGATTTGCAGCACGCACTGATGACGCCGGTGCAACTCGACGAAGTCGTTGGCCTGCAACAGCATGTAGCTGAACTCGGTGTAGGAGATGCCCTCGCCCGCCAGGCGGCGTTTGACGGTGTCGCGGTCCAGCATGACGTTCACCGAGAAATGTTTGCCGACATCGCGCAGCAGTTCGATCGCCGACATCGCACCGGTCCACTCCAGGTTGTTCTCGACGATGGCGCCGGTCGGCGAGCTGTCGAAGTCGACGAATCGCTCGAGCTGTCCACGGATCCGAGCGGTCCATTCCTGCACGGTCTCGGTGGTGTTGAGCACCCGCTCACCGGTGTCGCGGGGGTCCCCGATCAGGCCGGTGGCGCCGCCGGCCAGGACGATGGGCCGGTGGCCGGCCCGCTGAAAGCGACGCAGCGCCAGCAGCGGCACCAGGTGCCCGGCGTGCAGGCTGGGCGCGGTGGGGTCGAAGCCGGCGTAGAGCGTGAGCGGGCCCTTGGCGGCTTCTGCGGTCAGCGCGTCGAGATCGGTGGACTGTGCAATCAGCCCACGCCAGTCCAGCTCTTCGATGATTTCAGCGGCCACGGTCTCCCATCTTCGCGCACGAGCGTTGCGCCTTGCCGGTGGGCGCGCTCGACTCAGTCGCTGGCACCGGGCGCGGGTGCGCGTGGACTGCGCCGGTAAGCCGACACCTCCGCTCGGCCCGGCAGCCACAGCCGCCATGGTCGATCGGCCGCCTGGCTGACCCCGACCCGCGGGCCGGACTTCGCATCGCCGGCCTCGTTCAGTTCGAGGCGAATCGGGCTGTTCGCATCGAACAGGTGAATGCCGTTGTCGGCCATCGTGATTCCGACGGCCGCGCAGAGGTTTCCCGGACCGCGAGCCAACGCCCGGGGTCGGATCGCCGCGCCGCGCCGAGACTGGGCGACGTCGAGCCCGGTGTCGACGGCCGCGGCGCGCAGCAGGACCGCCGCCGCGGTCCCGTCGGTGGCACACACCACGTTCGCGCAGACGTGGATGCCGTGGCTGAGGTAGGCGTAGAGCCGGCCGGGCGGGCCGAACATCACCGCGCTACGCCCGGTCAGACCGCGGTAGGAGTGCGCCGCGGCGTCCGGCCAGGGCCCATCGGGAACGCCGCCATAGGCCTCCACCTCGACGATCGTTGCGCTGACGCCACGACCGATAAGGGCGGCGCCGAGAAGTCGGTGCGCGGCCTCGAGCGGGTCGACCGCAAGTTGGTCAGCGCCCACCGCACCGATTGTGCCCGCGCCTCTTGACCGTCCGATCGGCCGGGGTGAATATTCATCAGATGATGACTTCATCAAGCGGTGAATTATCGCTTAACCGCCACGAGGCGGCGATCGACATCAACAACCTGCGGGTCGTTCGCGGCAAGCGTCCGGCGCTGGATGACTTCTCGGTCCGGGTGGCCCGTGGCAGCATCACCGGCATGCTGGGTGCGTCCGGCTGCGGAAAGACCACCTTGATCCGTTGCATTGTCGGCACCCAACAGATCGCGTCGGGCACCGTGCAGGTGCTCGGACTGCCCGCGGGATCTGCTGCGCTGCGTCGTCGGATCGGCTACGTCCCGCAGGATCCGACGATCTACGACGACCTGCGCGTCATCGACAACGTGCGGTATTTCGCGTCGCTGTACGGCGTCGACGGCCACGCGGCCGAATCCGCGGTGCAGCGAGTCGGCCTCAGCGATCACGACACGGTCTGCTGCGGCAACCTGTCCGGTGGTCAGCGAACCCGGGTGTCGTTGGCGTGTGCGCTGGTCTGCGAACCGGAACTGCTGGTTCTCGACGAGCCGACGGTGGGGCTTGACCCGGTGCTGCGAGCCGATCTGTGGGAGCAGTTCGCCGAGTTGGCCCGCCGCGGGACCACGCTGCTGGTGTCCAGCCATGTGATGGACGAAGCCGACCACTGCGGCGACCTGTTGCTGATCCGGGACGGGCATCTGGTCGCGCACACCACCCCGATCCAACTACGAGAGGACACCGGATGCCGGTCGCTGGAGGACGCGTTTCTGTCCATCATCACGCGCCAAGCCAGTTAGGCGTTCACCGTCAACTGAAACCGTTCGGCGCCACCACGTTTCGAATCCTTCGCCAGCTAGCAGCCGACCCTCGCAGCATCGCGATGATCCTGTTCGTACCGGTCCTGGTGATCACGCTGATGTATTTCATGTTCGAGAATGCCCCGTATCGTCCGGGCGCGCCAACGCCATTCGACAATGCGTGTTTGATTCTGCTGGGCCTGTTTCCGCTGTTCGTGATGTTCGTCATCACCTCGATCACCATGCAGCGGGAGCGGGCGCGGGGAACGCTGGAGCGCATCTTGACCACCCCGTTGCGTCGGCTCGATCTGCTGATCGCTTACGGCACAGCATTTTCGATCGCCGCCGCCGTGCAGGCCACGCTGGCTTGTGGGGTCTCGTTCTGGTTGCTCGGCTTCCACACCGCGGGCAATCCGTTGTGGGTGTTCGTGATCGCGATCATCAACGCGGTGCTCGGTGTCGGGCTGGGCCTGCTGTTTAGTGCGTTCGCGCGGACCGAATTTCAGGCCGTGCAGTTCGTCCCGCTGGTGATGGTGCCGCAACTGCTGCTGGCCGGCATCATCGCCCCGCGCGCGATGATGCCGGCCTGGCTGGAATGGATCAGCAACGTGCTGCCGGCCAGCTATGCGCTGGAGGCACTGCAACAGGTGGGCGCACACACCGAGCTGACCGGGGTGGCGGTCCGCGACATTTCGATCGTGCTGGGCTTCGCGCTCGCGGCGCTGTGCCTGGCCGCCGCGACTTTGCGCCGCCAGACGCCATGACCAACTCCGGCCGCAAAAGACCGGGCCGGCCCGCCGGCAACTCGAACACCCGAGAGCGCATCCTGGCCGGCGCCCGAGAGTTGTTCGCCCGCAATGGCATCAGCAACACCTCGATCCGAGCGGTGGCCGCGGCGGCCGATGTCGACTCGGCGTTGGTGCACCATTATTTCGGCACCAAGGAACAACTGTTCGCCGCTGCCATCCACATCCCGATCGATCCGATGGTCGTGATCGGCCAATTGCGCGAGACGCCCGTCGAAGAACTCGGCCACCGGATTCCGTCAATATTGTTGGCGCTGTCGGACTCCGCGGTTGGTGCAAGCTTCATCGCCACGCTGCGGTCGATCTTGGCGGGCACAGAGGTGAACCTGTTCCAGACCTTCATTCAGGACGTCATCGGAGCCGAAGTGGGCCCCCGGATCGACAGCCCGCCCGGCAGCGGAATCATCCGCATCCAGTTCGTCGCCTCGCAACTGGTGGGCGTCGTCATGGCGCGCTACATCCTGGAACTGGAGCCCTTCGCGTCGCTGCCCGCACAGCAGATCGCGGACATCATCGCGCCCAACCTGCAGCACTACCTCACTGGGGACTTGCCGGAGTTCGTCTCGCGATGAGGCGCGCATGCTCGTCGTCGCTCACCTCGACCGCCTCGTCGACCAGCAACACCGGGATGCCGTCTTCGATGCGGTAGGCCCGGCGGAGCCGCGGGTTGTACAGCTGCTGATCCACCAACATCAGCGGGCCCCGATCGGACGGGCAGACCAGGATGCCCAGCAGAGTCTCGTCAATCATGTTGGCTCCATATGTTATTGCGCACCTGACAACTCCGCGCGCGCCGGTCCGGTCAACCGCCGGAACTGATTGGCGTCGGCGTCGAACACCCAGGCGTGTCGTCCCGCCTTGGGGATCCCGGCGGCACGCAACGCGCTGACCGTCGGACGATAGGTCGCGCTCAGCGTCATCTGCGGTACGACGTGCACGATGTCGGGTCCCAGTCCGAACGGCATGGCGGCGACGGCTTCGGTGATATCCGCGGCCGTGATCGAGGCGCCCGGACGCGTCGTCAACGCCGTCACCGCGACCTGGCGGCCGTCCAGCGCAACGCCGTAGGTCACCGCGAGATCGACCGCCGGGATGAGCCCGAGCGCGTCGGTAACCGGTTCGCAGAACACGATGCCGCGTGCGGTGTGCACGGTCGACCCGCGCCGGCCCACCAGCCAGAAGTCGCCGTCGGTGTCGCGGCGGAACAGATACTCGGTGGAGATCCAGGTGTCGGCGGGACCGAAGACGCCGCGCTTCACCGAAGCGGTCGGGTCGATCGGTCCGCGCGGTTCGGCCAGCAGCAAGCCGACTTCGTTGGCCTCCGGGATGCGGACCAGTCCGCTGTCGCTTTCCAGGATCAGATCATGTTCGGCGTCGTAAGCCCCCAACTCGGCGCGTCCGGCGCCGGGCAGCGGCCGGCCCTTGCTGCCGATCTTGACGCCGGAAACGTTGGCCAGTACGGCATGACCGTCGGTGGTCGCGAAAAACTCGACCACCCGCGCTGGCGCGAAGACGTCCGAGATCCGCTGCCACAGGCTGGTCGGCATACCCGACCCGATGAACAACCGGATCGGGTGGTGGCCGAGCAAGGCGAATTCCGGGTCGTCGATGACGTCGCGCAGCATCGCCCACGTGTAGGAGACCACGGTGACGCCGTATTGGTGCACCTCGGCGGCGAATCCGTCTGGCGCCAGGCCGCGGGACAACGCAATCCGGGTCCCGCCGACCACGGCACCGCCGAGGCTCACCAGTAGCCCGGATTCGTGGTGCAGCGGAGTGAGGCAGTACAGGGTGTCGGTGCGCCCCAAGGCGGCCGCCGAGGCGGTACCGAACGCCGACAAGGCCCAGCGGTAGTTGGTGATCTGCTTGGCGACGAGTTGCCCACTCGCAGTGCTGAACCCGATGAACGCGATATCCCGCGCGTAGCCCGGGTTCGGCCGGTACCAGGCCGGGAATTCGACGGCGTCGGGGTCGATCTTCTCCATATCGATGACGTTGGCGTCATCGGACAGGTGCAGATCGCGGGACTCGCCGCCGCCGAGAACCAGGATCTGCACGGGCAATTGCCGGGCAGACTCCAGGTTGGTGGGGTCAGTGATGATTTCGCTCACTCCCCCAAGCCGGACCTCGGCGGCCAGGTCGACGTCCGGTTGCAAAAGCACCGCGACGGCCCCCAACCGCGACAGTGCGGCGATGGCGACAAGTGCGCTCGGCCGGGTTTCCATCAACACGCCGACGTGCTCGCCCTGGCGAATCCCGACTGCGATCAAGCCGCGAACGACGTTGTCGATGCGCTTGTTCACCGCCTCATAGGTGTGCACCCGGCCGTCGAAAAGTAGGAATTCTCCGTTGGGAGCATCGTGCGCCTGCTCACCGATGATCCGCCCCAGCGAGATCCGGGTGTGGTCGTTGATCTGGCCCAGCCGGGCCAATCGAGGCAGCGTCCGCACCGTCTCGATGGCAAGCGTTCGGATGGATTTGTTCGCGGCGAAAACAGCGTCGGCCGCTCCGCGAACAAGAGTCAGCGCCACCTCAGACGCCTCGCCGAGGCCATGCATCATCCGCAAACTGAAAGCGACGCCGCGGTCGTCCGATTCGGTTGGCTGATCCGCCATCGGGAAGACGTCGGTGGGTTTGTTCCCGTTGCCGGAAATCCACAGCGCCCAATCGGCGACAGTCGGCCACGACTCATGCGCTGCTCTGGACCCGACGACCAGGCCGAAATGACCTGTCCGGATGAGATATTCGTAGACCTCGGCGTTGGGCGCAGCGCGCCGGATGCCCCGCACCGCGGCGGGCTGACCGATGTCGTCGACCTCGCCGACGAAAGCCAGCACAGGACAGGTGATATCAGTCAGCGTCACCAACTGGCCGTTGATCGCGAAACCGCCGCTCATCATCCGGTTGTGCGCGACGAACTGCTTGAGCAGCTCGGAGATCGCCGGCCCGGACCAGGCGATCCAGCCTTCCGACTCCAGGAATCGGCGCTGGGCTTCGCGCGGCAACAACGCTTCGCGATTGTGCAGTTGGCGCACGAAATCAACCCGCGCTTTGGCGGTTTTGAGCGGGTCCAGCATCTGAAAGCCGGTACGCGCCAGCCACCCTGGAATATCGAGCCGGTTGAAGACGTGGTCGGCCATGAAATTGGCGATACCGGGAGCCAAGTTGGGCGGAAGGCCCATCGGCAGGGCCGCCAGGGTGTCGACCGGCGAGCCGAATGTGACGATGCTGGCGACGCTTTTCGAGCGCCGGTAGGCCGCTGCCTGGTAGCAGAACATGCCACCCTGCGAGTAGCCGGTGAGATGCACGTCTTGACCGGTGATATCGGTGATGACGTCCAGCGACTCGCTGAGCGCGACGATGTGATCCGCCAGAGTCCGGCGCATTCCACCTTCGATCTCGTCGGGTGAGCCGAAGTCGATGACCCAGGGATCCAGCCCGGCGGCGTGCAGGATGCCTACCGCGCCTTCCTCCCGAGTGACGTCGAACATGTTCGCCGACATCATCATCGGGTGCACCAGCAGTACCGGCGGGCCCGCCTGAGGATGCCCCGGGCGGCTGTCCGGCGGGTAGTAGCGCCGGAGCTTGTACATCGGCGTGCTCTCCACGACCTGTGACGGTGACGGAGAGTTGCCCGTTTCCAAGCCGCCGAGTCGCAACACTTCCAGGCCGTTCTGCGCTGTCGCGATCAGACGCTCGACCGGTCGAGTGACCGCCGAAAACTTCAGATCCATGCCGCCGCTCCCCTCGAACGAAGACCATCGTGTGCTGCGCGTGGGCCTGACAGCGTGCACATCATGGCATATCGCAGGGGGTGGGTCCGTTGCTTTCGGCACGGTGCCGGCCCGCCGATCAGCCTAGTCTTTCCGCCTCGCGACCCGCTCTGATGCGGCAGCCGTCTAGGGTTTGCACAGTGGCACACCTGCTGGGCGCCGAGGCCATCCACCTCGAATATCCGACTCGGGTCGTCTTCGATTCGACGACCGTCGGCGTCAGCGACGGCGACCGCATCGGCATCGTCGGGCGAAACGGGGACGGCAAGTCCAGTTTGCTGGGCCTGCTCACCGGACAGCTTCGCCCGCACGCCGGACGTGTCACCCGGCGCAGTGGAGTGCGTGTCGGAGCCCTGAGCCAGGCCGACACCCTCGAGTCGAGCAGCACGGTGCGATGGACGCTGGTCGGAGACCTGGCCGACCACGAGTGGGCCGGCGATCCGCGGATCCGCGATGTGGTCAGCGGCCTCGTGTCCGATATCACCTGGGACGCGGTGATCGGCACACTCAGTGGCGGACAGCGCCGCCGTGTCCAGTTGGCCGCTCTGCTGATCGGCGACTGGGACGTGATCGCGCTGGACGAGCCGACCAACCACCTCGACATCGAGGGCATCACCTGGCTGGCGACTCATCTGCGCGAGCGCTGGGCACGCAACACCGGCGGCCTGCTGCTGATCACCCACGACCGCTGGTTTCTCGACGAGGTGGCGACCACGACGTGGGAAGTGCACGACGGCCTCGTCGAGCCATTCGAAGGTGGCTACGCCGCGTACATCCTGCAGCGGGTCGAGCGGGATCGGTTGGCCGCCGTCGCTGAATCCAAGCGGCAGAACTTGATGCGTAAAGAATTGGCGTGGCTGCGCCGCGGTCCCCCGGCCCGCACGTCGAAACCCAAGTTTCGCATCGACGCGGCGAATCAGCTGATCGCCGATGTGCCGCCGCTGCGAAATACCGTCGAGTTGGCCAAGCTCGCCACCGCGCGACTCGGCAAGGACGTCATCGATCTGCTGGACGTGTCGGTCTCGTTCGCCGGGCGGCCTGTGCTGCGCGACGTGGAGTGGCGGATAGGCCCCGGCGAGCGCACCGGAATCGTCGGCGCCAACGGAGCCGGCAAGTCGACGCTGTTGGGCCTCATCACCGGTGCGATCCAGCCGGAGAAAGGAAGAGTCAAGCGCGGCAAGACAGTTCGGATTGGGATGCTCGACCAGCGCGGGGATGAGTTGGCTCCGTTGGCGGGCGAGCGGATCGCCGACGTATTGGGCCGGTTGCGTAGCGGCTACGAGGTCGATGGCCGGGACGTCACACCCGCCCAGTTGCTGGAGCGTCTCGGCTTCGCCGGCGGCCAACTCTCCGCCAGGGTCAGCGAGTTGTCCGGTGGGCAGCGGCGCCGGTTGCAGTTGATGCTCACGCTGCTGGCCGAGCCCAACGTGCTGTTGCTCGACGAGCCCAGCAACGATGTCGACACCGACATGCTCGCGGCCACCGAAGATCTCCTCGACTCGTGGCCGGGCGCGTTGATCGTGGTCTCGCACGACCGCTACCTCTTGGAGCGGGTGACCGATCAGCAGTACGCGATTCTCGATTGCCGGCTGCGGCACCTACCCGGGGGCATCGACGAGTACCTGCGACTAGCCGGGCAGCTGAACGCCCACCGCGTCGCTCCCGCCGCGGCCGGACCGTCGGACTCGCTGGAAATCTCCGGTGCCGAACTACGTACCGCGCAAAAAGAGCTCGCCGCCATCGACCGCAGGCTGGCACGACTCGCCGAGCAAATTGAAGCCAAGCACCACGAGCTTGCCGCGCACGACCAGTCCGACCACATCGGCATTGCCCGGCTCACTCAGCAATTACGCGATCTGGAGAGCGACGTTGCCGGCCAGGAGGACCGGTGGATGGAAGTTTCCGAAGTGTTCGGGTAAATGTCAGAATTTACGAAGCCATAATATTCAGCAAATTCTCTCCCGGGTAACCTTTGCGGCATCCGGGTCTCGATCGACGAGGTCAAGCTGGATCGTCAACTGATTGCCTCGATTCTGTTCGACCGGCGCGCTGCGACCATCGCGGGGTCGGTCATCGAGCTGGCTGAGGAATTCGACGTCGCCAGTGCCGCCACGTGGCGCCGAACATTCGGCTGCGATGTCGTGCAAGGCAACTATTCCAGCGGCCCGGTGCCGGCCGGCGAGATCCCGCAGGTTCCTTGGCTTCCCGCGCGCGATGCCCCTTCAGCCCTCTAACCGCTCAATCGCGCGCGAAGTCGCTCAGCGGTGGCAAGAACCGAATCACGTTGGCGGGCAACCTGCGAGGGCGCGGTACCGCCTCGGGCGTCCCGGGAGGCCACCGAACCCTCGATCGTCAGCACCTCACGAACCCGGGGGGTGAGCGCATCGCTGATCGCAGTCAGCTGATCGTCGGTGAGCTCCTCGAGCCCCACGCCGAGCTTTTCCGCCACCTGGACGGCGGCGCCGGCGGCCTCGTGCGCGTCCCGGAATGGCACGCCTTGCCGCACCAGCCATTCGGCGACGTCGGTGGCCAGCGTGTAGCCGGCCGGTGCCAGCGCCGCCATCCGCTCGACGTTGAATGTCAGGCTGCCGACCAGGCCGGCCATCGCCGGCAGCAGCAGTTCCAGCTGCGCCACCGAGTCGAACACCGGCTCCTTGTCCTCTTGCAGGTCGCGGTTATACGCCAGCGGCTGCGCCTTCAGCGTCGCCAACAACCCGGCCAGGTTGCCGATCAGCCGACCCGACTTGCCGCGAGCAAGCTCGGCGATGTCGGGATTCTTCTTCTGCGGCATGATCGAACTGCCCGTCGACCACGAATCGTGCAGGGTGACATAGCCGAATTCGGTTGAGCTCCAGATGATGATGTCTTCGGCAAGCCGCGACAGGTCGACGCCGATCATCGCGAAGACGAAAGCCGCCTCCGCGGCGAAATCCCGTGACGCCGTCGCGTCGACGGAGTTGTCGGCGGCCGCCGCGAAGCCCAGCTGCTCGGCGATCGCATCCGGATCCAGCCCCAGCGACGAACCGGCCAGCGCCCCAGAGCCATAGGGCGACATCGCTGTGCGTGCATCGAGGTCGACGATCCGGTCGACATCGCGCAGCAGCGGATGGGCGTGCGCCAGCAGATGGTGCGCCAGCAGGATCGGCTGGGCGGACTGCAAATGCGTCTTACCCGGCATGATGGCGTCCGGGTGCGCCGCGGCCTGGTCCGCGAGCGCGCCGACCAGGTCCAAGGCGCCGGCGGCCACCCGCCGCAGCGCGTCACGCAGCCACATCCGAAACAGCGTGGCCACCTGATCGTTTCGCGACCTGCCAGCCCGCAGCCGACCGCCAAGCTCGGGACCGACCCGGTCGATCAGCCCACGCTCCAGCGCGGCGTGCACGTCCTCGTCGGTGACCAGCGGTGTGAAGCTGCCGTCGGCGACGTCTTCGGCCAGGCTGTCCAGGCCGGCCAGCAACCCGTCACGCTGCTCGGTGGTCAACAGACCCGCGTTGAACAACACCACAGCGTGCGCCCTGGACGCGATGACGTCGTAGGGCGCCAGCACCCAGTCGAAATGGGTCGAGCGGCTCAGCGCGGTCAGCGCATCGGACGGGCCGGCGGCGAATCGCCCACCCCACAGCGAACCCTCGTTGGTGCTCACGATTTCTCCGCGAGCAGACGCAGAATCGCACCGGGATCGGGGCGTCGATGCGATTCTGCGTCTGCTCGGCGCAAATAAACCGTCACCCGAGATCCCGGCGGGCAGCGATCTTGGAGCTCAGCCCGTGGATCTGGACGAAACCGCGGGCCGCGGTCTGGTCGAAGGTGTCGCCCTCGTCGTAGGTGGCCAGGTTGAAGTCGTAGAGCGATTCGGCGCTGCGACGACCGTTGACGGCGATGTGCCCGCCGTGCAACACCATTCGGATCTCTCCGGTGACGTGTTCCTGAGTCTTGGCGACGAAGGTCTCCAGGGCCGCCTTCAGCGGCGAATACCACAGCCCGTCGTATACCAACTCCGACCAGCGCTGGTCGGTCTGACGCTTGAACCGCCCCAGCTCGCGCTCCAGGGTGACGTGCTCGAGTTCGGTGTGCGCGGTGATCAGAACCATTGCCCCTGGAGCTTCGTAGATTTCGCGGCTCTTGATACCCACCAGCCGGTCCTCGACGACGTCGAGGCGCCCGACGCCCTGTGCTCCGGCACGGCGGTTGAGCTCCTCGATGGCCTGCAGCACCGAAACGGGGTTGCCGTCGATGGTGACCGGCACGCCACGCTCGAAGCCGACGATGACTTCGTCGGGGACCCCCCAGTTGACTGTCGGGTCTTCGGTGTAGTCGTAGACGTCCTTGGTCGGCGCGTTCCAGAGGTGTTCCAGGAAGCCGGTTTCCACCGCCCGGCCCCACACGTTCTGGTCGATGGAGAACGGTGAGCGTTTGGTGACGTTGATCGGGATGTCGTTCACTTCGGCGAAGGCGATGGCCTTCTCGCGGGTCCACGCGTAATCGCGGACCGGTGCCAGGACCTGCAGATCCGGTGCCAGCGAGGCGAATCCGACCTCGAAACGGACCTGGTCGTTGCCTTTGCCGGTGCAGCCGTGCGCCACGATGCTGCCGCCGTGCTCGCGGGCCGCCGTAACCAGATGCTTGGCGATCAGCGGCCGGCTGATCGCCGACACCAGCGGGTAACGATCCATGTAGAGGGCGTTGGACAGGATGGTCGGCAGGCAGTAGCCGTCGGCGAATTCGTCGCGGGCATCGACCACGACGGCTTCCACCGCGCCGCAGTCCAGCGCCCGCTGACGCACCACCTCCATGTCCTCACCGCCCTGTCCGAGGTCGATCGCGACGGCGACCACCTCTCGGCCGGTCTCCTTGCCGATCCAGCTGATCGCCACCGAGGTGTCCAAACCGCCGGAATACGCCAAGATGACGCGCTCGGACATGAACTGTTCTCCTTTGGGTCGTGCGGTTACGTCAGGTTTTGGATCGCGCTTGCTAGCTCTGCGCCGGTCATCGGCTCGCGGGCCGCTACGAAGATGGTGTCATCCCCGGCGATGGTGCCGACCACGTAGGGCAGTGCGGCCCGGTCGATGGCGCTGGCCAGGTAGTCGGCCGCCCCGGGTGGCGTGCGCAGCACCGCGAGGTTGCCGGTGGCATCGGTGGACACCAGCACCTCGCTCAGCAGCCGAGACAGCCGCGCGGTGCCGCCGGCCACCCCGCGGAGCGGGCTGCCGTCTTCGGGCACGACGTACACGCCGACACCGCCGTCGGCCCCGCGTATCTTCACCGCGCCGAGCTCCTCCAGGTCCCGCGACAGGGTGGCCTGGGTGACCTCGACTCCGTCGGCGGCGAGCAGCGCGGCCAACTCGCTCTGGCTGCGGACCTCGGCCGACGACAGGACCGCCATAATGCGGGCCTGCCGCCCGACCCGGGTGATCTCGGGTGTGGTCTTCGAGCGGGTCATGTCGACCGGTCCAATAACCACGCCAGCAGCGCCTTTTGGGCATGCAGCCGGTTCTCGGCCTCGTCCCACACCGCGCTGTGCGGGCCGTCGATCACGTCGTCGGTGATCTCATGACCGCGGTGAGCCGGAAGGCAATGCAGCACAACAACTTCCGAATCGGCTCTGGCAAGCAGATCCGCGTTGAGCTGGAACGGCCGGAACGGTCGTACCCGATCCAGCCCGTCGTCCTCCTGGCCCATCGACATCCAGGTGTCAGTCACCAGCACGTCGGCGCCGGCGGCCCCGGCGATGGGGTCGGCGGTGATGGTCACCGAGGCTGCGGTGTCCGCGGCGCGGTGCTCGGCCGCGGCGGTGAACAACGGATCGGGCGCAAAACCGGCCGGTGCCGCGATTGTCACGTGCATGCCGGCGGTGACGCCGCCGAGCATCAGCGAGTGCGCCATGTTGTTGGCGCCGTCGCCGAAATAAGTCAGCCGAAGGCCGCGCAGCGATCCCTTGCGTTCGGCGATGGTCTGTAGATCGGCCAGCACCTGGCAGGGGTGGAACTGGTCAGACAGCGCGTTGACGATCGGCACCGTGGCGGTCTCGGCCATCGCGCTCAGCCGGGCCTGGCCGTAGGTGCGCCACACGATGGCATCGACGTAGCGGGACAGCACTTTCGCGGTGTCCTGCAGCGTCTCTTCGCGCCCGAGCTGGGTGCTGCGGCCGTCGACGACCACCGCGTGCCCGCCGAGCTGGGCGATACCCACCTCGAAGGAGAACCGGGTGCGGGTGGAGTTCTTGTCGAAGATCACCGCGACGCCGCGCGGGCCCTGCAGTGGGCGACGGCCGAACGGGTCCTTCTTCAGTTCGGCGGCCAGCGCCAGGACCTCGGCCTGCTCGTCGGATGTCAGGTCGTCGTCGCGCAGGAAGTGTCGAGTCACTGTGCCCCCTTGGCAGTGTCCAGGATGCCCGGCAGCGCCGTGACGAACGAGTCGAGCTGCGGCTCGGTGATGGTCAACGCCGGAGCCAGCCGGACGACGTCGGGTGCGGCGGCGTTGACCAGGAACCCGGCGGCCCGGGCGGCCGCCTCGACGTCCTTCGCGGTGAGTGTGGTGAGAACGATCCCGCACAGCAGGCCGCGGCCGCGGACATGATCGATCGACGGATGACGAAGCGATTCGATGTTCTGGTGCAACGTCTTTCCGAGCACGCCGGACCGCCGGACCAGGTCGTCGTCGGCGATCACCCGCAACACGGCCAGCGCCGCGGCCGCGCAGATCGGGTTGCCGCCGAAGGTGCTGCCGTGCAGGCCCGGGGTGAGCAGTCGCGCGGCCGGGCCGGTCGCCAGGCAGGCACCGATCGGCAGTCCACCGCCGAGCCCTTTGGCCATCGTCACCACATCGGGGGTGATGCCGTCGTGCTGGTGCGCGAAAAACGTTCCGGTGCGGCCCATCCCGGTCTGCACCTCGTCGAGGACCAACAGCGCGCCGTGGCGGGCGGTGATGTCGCGAGCGGCCGCCAGGTAGCCGTCAGGCGGGACGACGATGCCGCTTTCCCCCATGATCGGCTCCAGGAACACCGCGGCGGTGTCGTCACCGACCGCGGCCGCCAGCGCGTCGGCGTCGCCGTAGCGCACATGGGTGACATCGCCGGGTAGCGGCGCGAACGGCGCCTGCTTGGCCGGCTGTCCGGTCAGCGCCAGCGCACCCATCGTCCGGCCGTGGAAACCACCTTGCGCCGCAACCAGTTTGGTCCGGCCGGTGAGGCGGGACAGCTTGAACGCCGCTTCGTTGGCCTCGGTGCCGGAGTTGCAGAACAGCACCCGGGTCTCGGCGTCGGCGCCGAGCAGGTGGGCCAGCGCCTCGGCCAATGCGATGCCCGGTTCGGCGGCATACAGATTGGAGGTATGTCCCAGCGTGGACATCTGCACAGTGACGGCCTCGATCACGGCGGGGTGGCCGTGCCCGAGAATGTTGACCGCGATGCCGCCGAGCAGGTCCAGGTAGGACGTGCCGTCGACATCGGTGAGCACGGCGCCGTTACCGCTGGCCAGGGCGACCGGCGGAAGACCGTAGTTGTTCATCATCACCGCCGACCACCGCTGCTGGATGCTCTCGGTGTTGGTCATCCGCTCACCACCTTGGTTCCAGATCCTTCGTCGGTGAGCAATTCGACCAGCACGCAGTGCTCGACGCGACCGTCGACGACGTGCGCGCTGGGCACACCGCCCTTGACGGCGTGCAGGCAGGCTTCGACCTTGGGAATCATGCCGGCCTCCAGCGTCGGCAACAGCTGAGTCAACGTGGCCGCGTCGATTTCGCTGGCCAGCGAATCCCGGTCCGGCCAGCGGGTGTAGAGGCCCTCGACGTCGGTGAGCATCAACAGCTTCTCCGCCCCCAGCGCCTCGGCCAGCGCACCGGCCGCGGTGTCGGCGTTGATGTTGTGCACCACGCCGTCGACGTCGGGCGCCAGGGTCGACACCACCGGAATCCGGTTGGCGGCAATCAGATCCAGCACCACCGCTGGATTCACCTGCGCAATGTCGCCCACCAGGCCGATGTCGGTGTCGACACCGTCGACGCTGACGCTGCGCCGCACGGCGGTGAGCAGGTTCGCGTCCTCTCCGGTGACGCCGACCGCGTACGGGCCGTGGGCGTTGATCAGGTTCACCAGTTCGCGCCCGACCTGACCGAACAACACCATCCGCGCCACGTCGAGCACTTCGGGGGTGGTGACCCGGAATCCGCCTTTGAAGTCGCCGGCAATGCCCAGTCGTTTCAGCATGGCGCTGATCTGTGGGCCACCGCCGTGCACTACCACCGGGTGGATGCCGCAGTTGCGCAGAAAAGCCATGTCGGCGGCGAACTCTCGCCGCAGCGTGTCGCTGGTCATCGCGTTACCGCCGTATTTGACCACCACAATCTTGCCGTGCAGCCGGGTGAGCCACGGTAGCGCCTCGGCGAGCACCTGCGCTTTGACGGCCGTGGAGATCATGACGAGTAGGCCGAATTCTCTTCGACGTACGCGTGCGAGAGGTCGGTGGTCCGAATCGCCGCGTGGGCGGTGCCGACGCCCAGGTCGACGGCCACGTCGATGTCGGTGGTCGACAGGTCCACCTCGCGGGCGCCGGGTGTCCCGACGCCGTCGATGCAGACCGCTGAGCCGTTGAACGACACCGTGATCCGGTCGGGGTTCATCTGCACGGGAGCCATCCCGACGGCGGCCAGTACGCGGCCCCAGTTGGGGTCGGAGCCGAACAGCGCGGTCTTCACCAGGCTGTCCCGCGCGATCACCCGGGCGGCGGTGACGGCGTCGTCTTCGGTCAGCGCGCCGGTGACCCGAATGGTGACGCGCTTGGTGACGCCCTCGGCGTCGGCTTGCAACTGGGTGCACAGGTCGTCGCAGACCCGCAGCACCGCGTCGTCGAGATCGGCCTGGCTCGGCGTGATTTCGCTGGCACCCGAGGCCAACAGCAGCACGGTGTCGTTGGTGGAGCAGGCGCCGTCGATGTCGAGCCGGTCGAAGGTCTTCGCAGTGGCCGTACGTAGCGCGCCCTCGAGCGCCGGGGCTTTGACGGCGGCGTCGGTGGTGATCACGCACAGCATGGTGGCCAGTGACGGCGCCAGCATGCCGGCGCCTTTGGCCATCCCGCCGACGGTCCAGTTGTCGCGATGATGCAGCGCAACCTGTTTGGGCACGGTGTCGGTGGTCATGATGGCACGAGCGGCTTCGTCGCCGCCGGTGATGCCGCCGGCCATCTCGTGCACCAGATTCACGACACCTGCGAGCACCTTGTCCATCGGCAGCCGGTCACCGATCAAGCCGGTGGAGCAGACCGCGACGTCGATCGCCCCGGTCTCGGTCCCCCACTCCGACAATGCTGCGGCCAACCCCTCGGCGGTGGCATGAGTGTCCTGGAATCCGCCGGGCCCGGTGCAGGCGTTTGCGCCACCGGAATTGAGCACCACGGCGCGTAGTCGCCCATCGGACAGCACCTGGCGGGTCCACAACACCGGCGCCGCTTTGACCTGGTTACGGGTGAACACCCCGGCGGCCGCGTGGTCGGGGCCCTCGTTGAAGACCAGCGCCAGATCGAGGTTGCCGGACGCCTTGATGCCCGCGGCGATTCCGGTGGCGCGGAAGCCGGCCGGTGCCGTGACGCCCTGGGTGCGTACCAACGGCGCAGCGTCGACGCGGGTCACGGTGCCACTCCCACCACCGAAAGGCCCTCTGCCTCAGGCCAACCCAGTGCCAGGTTCATCGACTGCACGGCGGCACCTCCAGTGCCCTTCACGAGGTTGTCGATCGCCGCGATCGCAATAAACGTCGACGCGTCCTCGTCCACTGCGATCGCGATCTGAGCGGCGTTGCTGCCCACCACCGAGCCGGTTCGCGGCAACTGCCCTTCCGGCAGCAGGTGCACGAAAGGTTCGTCGTGATAGGCCTTTTCGTAGGCGGCCCGCAGCGCAGACAGCGGCGATGCGGTCCGCGCCGTGCAGGTGGCCAGGATGCCGCGGGTGGTTGGGATCAACACCGGCGTGAACGAGACGGTGACGTCACGGTCGGTGACTTGACGAAGCCCCTGAACGATTTCGGGCGTGTGCCGGTGTGTGCCGCCGATGTTGTAGGCCCGCGCCGAACCGATGACCTCCGAGCCGAGCAGGTCTGTCTTCGCGGCCCGGCCGGCGCCCGAGGTGCCGCTCACCGCGACCACGGTGACGGCGGGATCGATGAGATCGGCGGCGACAGCGGGGAAAAGCGCCAGCATCGCGGCCGTCGGGTAGCAGCCCGGCACGGCGATCCGCCGCGCCTCGCGCAGTGCGTCACGGTGACCGGGCAGTTCGGGCAACCCGTACGGCCAACTGCCGGCGTGCGGTGAGCCGTAAAACCGCTGCCACGCGGCCGGGTCGGTCAGCCGGAAGTCGGCGCCGCAGTCCACGACCAGTGTGTGCTCACCCAGATGTTCGGCCAGCGCCGCCGAGTGGCCGTGCGGCAGCGCAAGAAAAATCACATCGTGGCCGTCGAGCACGTCGACCTCGGTGGGCTCCAGCACCCGCTGGGCCAACGGCAGCAGGTGTGGATGGTGATCGCCGAGCGCGGTACCGGCGCTGCGGGCGGCAGTCAGGGCGCTGATCGTCAGCCGACCGTCCTGGTAGGCGGGGTGCCCGAGTAGCAGCCGCAGGATCTCGCCGCCCGCGTAGCCGCTGGCCCCGGCCACCGCCACCCGTTTCGCCTGGGTCATGACGCCCATCGTTGCATGACTATGCATGCTCGTGCAAACTCATTCCTGGCGTCAGCGGCCGACGTCGACTTGTTGGGCGGTTGCCACGGGTTTGGCTCGACAAGTCGACGCTCGGCCGAGGAATTCAACCCCTGAGCGCCGCGCCGACCTGCTCGGCGGCGCGACGCACCGCGGCATCCCGGGCGGCGCTGGCCTCGTCTTCGGTGAGGGTGCGGTCCGTTGCCCGGAATCGCAGCGCAAAGGTCAGCGATTTGCGGTTCTCGCCAACCTGCGGGCCGGTGTAGACGTCGAACAGCCGGACCTCTTCCAGTAACTCCCCCGCGCCGTCGCGGACGGCGTCCGCCACTGTCTGCGCGGGGATATCGGCATCCACGACGAGGTTGACGTCCTGGAACACCGCGGGAAACGGAGACACCCGCGGCGCCGGTAGCGCGTCGACGATCGGGATGGCGTCGAGGTTCAACTCGACCGCGCAGACGCCTTTCGGCAGGCCGGATCGCTCGATCACCGCCGGGTGCAGCTGCCCGGCGTGCCCGACCACGATGCCGCCGACGCGCACTTCGGCGCACCGGCCAGGATGCCACGGCAGGTACTGCGCGGCCCGCAGTGTCACGTCGATTCCACTGGCGCGGGCAATGATTCGGACAGCCTCGAACGCGTCGGCGGCGTCGGCCCGTCGCCCGTCGCCCCACGGGCCACGCGGTTCTCTGAGCCCGGTCAGCACCGCGGCGACGTGCTGCGGCTGCCGCGGCAGCGACGCGTCGAGCGCGGCGATCTCGTCGTCGGTGGGGCGGCGGTCCACCGGGATCACCGCGGGACCCTTGGTCGGCCCGGTCGGCCGCACCACCTGCGCGACCGCGAACAGCGCGACGTCGACGATGCCGCGAGAGACGTTGCGCGACAACGCCTCAACTAGCCCGGGCAGCAACGTGGTGGCCAGCTGCGGCCGATCGGCCTCCAGCGGGTTGAGCACCGCAGTGGTGTGCCGGCGATCATCGTCGGTGGGCAGGCCCCAGGCGTCGAACACAGCTGCGGGCAGAAACGGCGTCGGGAGGATCTCGACGTAACCGGACAGTGCCAGCGACTTGCCGATCGCGCGGTGGCGGCGCTGGACGGCGGACAACCCGCGGCCGGCCGGAGCAGGCGGCAGCACCGACGGAATGCCCTCCAGACCTTCCAGCCGCAGCACCTCTTCGACCAGGTCGGCGGGCTGCAACAGATCCGGACGCCAACTCGGCGGCGTCACCGTCAAACTGTCACCCGTTTCGGCTACCGAGCCGCCGATCTGCGTCAGCCGCCGCGTCGTCGTGCCTGGGTGGTAGCTCACCCCAGCCAGCCGATCGGGTAGGTCGGCCGCCAGGTGAATCGGCGAGCCGGCCCAATCGTCCCGCGGCGGGTCGCCCTGCCAGTCGGTCAGCGTCGGCGACACCGTGCCGCCGGCGATCTCGGCGAGCAGCGAGGCGCAACGGTCCAATGCGGCAACGGAAATCGCCGGGTCAACCGCACGCTCGTAGCGGCGGGCGGCCTCGCTGGGCAGACGCAGCCGGCGCGCCGTACGCGACACGGCGGCCGGCTCCCAGACCGCGGCCTCCAGCAGCACATCGGTGGAGTCGTCGCGCATCTCGGTGCTGCCCGAGCCCATCACGCCACCGATCGCGGCGGTGCCGGTGTCGTCGACGATCAACACGTCGGCCGGGTCGAGGGTGCGTTCGATGTCGTCGAGGGTCTGCACCTTCTCGCCCGGCTCGGCGAACCGCACGTCCAGGCCGCCGCTGATCCGGTTGAGGTCGTGCGCATGCATCGGATGACCGAGTTCCAGCATTACGTAATTCGTCGCGTCCACGGCCGGTGAGATCGCCCGGATCCCGCTGAGCAACAAACGGCGCTGTAACCACCACGGCGACACAGCGGTCGGGTCGATGCCGGACACCGGGCGCAGCGCGAATCGGCGTACGCCGGTCTCGGGCCGCACCGTCAGCGGCCAGGCCTCGGCTTCGCTGGGCAGTGGCGCTACGGCGGCCGGGTCGACGAAGTCGAGGTCGTACGCGCAGGCGATCTCGCGGGCCAGTCCGCGCACCGACATGCAGTAGCCGCGGTCCGGGGTGATCGCGAGATCGAAGACCACGTCGTCAAGCCCGAGCACCTCGACCCCGTCGGCCCCCGGCTCGGCGGTCCCCGGCGGCAGCACCAGGATGCCGGAATGGTCTGCGCCCAAACCGAGTTCGGCGGTCGAGCAGATCATCCCGTCGGAGGTGTGGCCGTAGGTCTTACGTGCGGCGATGCGGAAGCCGCCGGGCAGCGTGGTTCCGGGCAGCGCCACTACCACCAGGTCGTCGACGGCGAAGTTTGTCGCGCCACAGACGATTTCACGAGTACGGGGTTCGCCGACGTCGACCCTGCAGGCCCGGATCGGCTTCTTGAACTCGGTGAGCTCCTCGATCTCGACGACGCGTCCCACTGTCAGCGGACCCGCTACCGGGCCGAGGGTGATGACGTCCTCCACTTCGTGGCCGATGCGCACCAGCGCCCGCTCGAGATCCGCGGGCGTCACCTGCCATCCGGGGGCGCCGACGCTAACGACATCCCGCAGCCAGCTGTACGGAATTCGCATCAGGCGCCCACTCCGAACGGCAGCGAGAAGCGCACGTCGCCTTCGACCATGTCGCGCATGTCGGGGATGCCGTTGCGGAACTGCAAGGTGCGTTCCAGGCCCATGCCGAAGGCGAAACCCGAATACTCGGTCGGGTCAATGCCGACCGCACGCAACACATTCGGGTTGACCATTCCGCAGCCGCCCCACTCGACCCAGCCGGCACCGCCCTTCTTGTTCTCGAACCAGACGTCGACTTCGGCCGACGGCTCGGTGAACGGGAAGAAGTGCGGCCGAATCCGGGTGCGTGCCTGCGGTCCGAACTCGGCGCGAGCGAAAGCGTCGAGGGTTCCCCGCAGATGCGCCATCGACAGCCCGCGATCCACCGCCAGCCCTTCGACCTGATGAAAGACCGGCGTGTGCGTCGAGTCGAGTTCATCGGTGCGGAAGGTGCGGCCGATCGAGATCACGTACACCGGCAGCGTGCGCTCCAACAGCGCACGCACCTGCACCGGCGAGGTGTGGGTGCGCAGCAACTGCCGCGAGCCCTCCGGCGCGATATAGAAAGTGTCCTGCTCGCTGCGCGCGGGATGGTCGGTGGGGAAATTGAGGGCGTCGAAGTTGAAGTGCTCGGTCTCGACTTCGGGTCCCTCGGCCAGTTCCCAGCCCATCGCGATGAAGGTGTCGGCGATGTGCTCGGCCAGGATCGTGATCGGATGGCGCGCACCGGTCGGCTGCCGGGTCGAGGGCAACGTCACATCGATGCGTTCGGCGAGCAACACCTCGGCATCCCGCTCGGCGCGCAACGCAGCCAGTCTGTCGTCGTAATTCTGCTGGACCGCGCCGCGTGAGGTGTTGACCAGCCGTCCGGCGTCGGCGCGCTCAGCCTTGGGCAGAGTTGCCAGCGCCTGGCGCGCCAAGGCCACCGGTGATCGGTCGCCGAGATGCTCGGTCTTGGCGCGGGCCAACGCATCGAGATCGGCGGCGGTCGCGAACGCGTGCCGGGCTGCGTCGACCGCGGCGGTCAACGCCTCCGGCGACAAGTCTTCCTTTGACGGGGGCTGGGCACCCACGCGGCGACACTCTCCTTGATCGGGCGAAGATTGCGGGTTGGCGGCACGGGGTGCCGCGCAAGTGCCGATCATATGTGGTCTCCGTCAGCGACTTTTCGCACACGCCGGGGGCGCGCTTGCCGTCCCAGCGTGCCGGGCTTGAGTATTTTCGTACGAGTGGCGACGCCCCAAGCTCCCGAACGCGTACCAGCGCAGTACCTGTTATCGGCACGCGCGGCGGACCCGCGCACCCTCATCGACGTCCTCTACGCCACCGCCGCCTGCTTCCCCGACGCCGCGGCGATCGACGACGGCAACGTCCAGCTCACCTACCGCGAACTGATCAGCGACATCGAAGCCAGCGTTGCCTGGCTGGCCGCCCGGGGCATCGGTCGCGGCGACCGGATCGGTATTCGGATGCCGTCCGGCAGCTTCGCGCTCTACGAGGCGATCCTGGCGACGCTGGCCACCGGCGCGGCCTACGTTCCTGTCGACGCCGACGACCCCGACGAACGCGCCGAGTTGGTGTTCGGGGAAGCCAACGTGGCCGCCATCATCACCGAGGCCGGCATGACCCGCGGCCCGGGTTCCTCACGGGGCTGGCGGGCCCAGGCTCCGATGCTGCGCGACGACGCCTGGATCATCTTCACCTCCGGATCGACCGGCACGCCCAAAGGGGTCGCCGTCACGCATCGCAGCGCGGCCGCGTTCGTCGACGCCGAAGCGCAGATGTTCCTGCCGGACAACCCAATTGGTCCCGGCGACCGGGTGCTGGCCGGGCTGTCGGTGGCGTTCGACGCGTCGTGCGAGGAGATGTGGCTGGCCTGGCGGCACGGCGCCTGCCTGGTACCCGCGCCGCGGTCGCTGGTGCGCAGCGGGATGGACCTCGGGCCGTGGCTGGTCAGCCGCGACGTGACCGTGGTGTCGACCGTGCCCACCCTGGCCGCGCTGTGGCCCGCCGAAGCGCTGGAGGCGGTGCGGCTGTTGATCTTCGGCGGTGAGGCCTGCCCGCCGGAACTGGCGGCGCGGCTAGCCGTCGACGGCCGGGAGGTGTGGAACACCTACGGACCCACCGAGGCCACCGTGGTCGCCTGCGCTGCCCGCCTGGACGGCGAGGGCCCGGTGCGCATCGGTCTGCCGCTGCTGGGCTGGGACCTGGCCGTCGTCGACGGCGATGGCCAGCCGGTGGCCGAGGGCGCCACCGGTGAGCTGGTGATCGGCGGGGTCGGGCTGGCCCGCTACCTCGACGAAGCCAAGGACGCCGAGAAGTACGCGCCGATGCCGACGCTGGGCTGGCGGCGCGCCTACCGCAGCGGCGACCTGGTGCGGCTGGAAAACGACGGCCTGATCTTCTGCGGCCGCGCCGACGACCAGGTCAAGGTCGGCGGCCGGCGCATCGAATTGGGCGAGGTCGACTCGGCGTTGGTAGACCTGCCCGGCGTCTGCGGGGGTGCCGCCGCGGTTCGGCGGACGGCGGCGGGCACGCCGGTGCTGGTCGGCTACATCGCCAGCGCCGATCCGGACTTCGACATGGCCGCCGCGCGAGCCCGCCTGGCCGGGCAGCTTCCGGCGGCGCTGGTGCCGCGCCTGGTCCAGGTCGACGAACTGCCCACCCGCATCTCCGGCAAGGTCGACCGCGACGCGTTGCCCTGGCCACCGCCGGGCGGCGACAGCGATCACGTAGCCGATCTCGTCGGCACGGCGAGCTGGCTGGCCGGACTGTGGCGGGACCTGCTCGGGGCCTTGGACGGCCCAGCGACGGGTCCGGAGGCAGATTTCTTCGCGCTCGGCGGCGGTTCGCTGGCCGCGGCGCAACTGGTGGCCGCGCTACGGGACCGCCACCCGCAGGTCACCGTCGCCGACCTGTACGACCATCCGCGGCTGGGCTCGCTGGCCGGCTTCCTCGACGAGCAAGAGCAACCACCGGACGTCGTCGAGCGGCGGGTGCGTCCGACGCCGCGGCTGACTCAGCTCGCGCAGATCGCGCTGTCAGTGCCGCTGGCCACGGTGGCGGCATGGGCGTGGGTGACGTGGCTGGCGCTGGGCAACAACGTCGCGCGCGCGCTGCATCTGGTGCCGTGGACGGTCGCGGTGAACTGGTGGCTGGTCGCGTCGGCGTTCGTCGTGTTCGTCACACCGCTGGGCCGGATGAGTATCGCGGTGCTGGCCGCGCGGCTGCTGCTGCCGAACGTGCAGCCGGGCAGCTATCCGCGCGGCGGCTGGCTGCACCTGCGGGTGTGGCTGGCCGAGCGGCTGGCCGCGGCCAGTGGCGCCGAAAATCTGGCTGGGGCGCCGTGGCTGGTCTACTACGCCCGCGCGCTGGGCGCCGACATCGGCAAGGGCGTCGATCTGCACTCGGTGCCCCCGGTCACCGGTCTGCTGGCGCTCGGGCACCGCAGCGCGGTCGAGCCCGAAGTCGATTTGTGTGGGCACTGGATCGACGGCGACACATTCCACATCGGCGCGATCACGATCGGCAACGACGCCACGATCGGCGCCCGGACCACCCTGCTGCCCGGCGCTGTGGTGGGCAAGAACGCCGACGTCGCACCCGGCTCGGCGGTGGTCGGCAAGGTCAAGAGCCGCCAGTACTGGAAGGGCTCCCCCGCGGTGAAATCCGGTCGGGTGAAACACCCGTGGCCCGACGAACGGCCGGCGCGCCGAACCCATTGGGTCGCGGTCTACGCGCTGACCTCGGTGCTGCTGGCCGCCATGCCGCTGACCGCGGCGGCGGCGGGGCTGGCGGTGATCGGCGTGGCCGTTCGTCACACGCACCGGCTTTCGGACGCGGTGCTGCCGGCCGTGTGCTGGACACCGGTCGCAACGGTGGTCGCCCTTGCCGTGTACGCGGCGATGACGGTCGTTGCGGTGCGCATGCTGTCGATCGGCCTGCGCGAGGGGTACCACCCGGTGCGCAGCCGCAGCGGGTGGCAACTGTGGGCGACCGAGCGACTGATGGACGGCGCACGCAATTACCTGTTCCCGCTCTACGCCAGCTTGGCCACACCGACCTGGTTGCGGGTGCTGGGCGCCAAGGTCGGCCGCGACACCGAGATCTCCACGGTGCTGCTGACGCCGAAGTTCACCGTGATCGAAGACGGCGCGTTCCTGGCCGACGACACCATGGTGGCCTCCTACGAGCTCGGCGGCGGCTGGATTTACGCAGCCACGACAACGGTCGGCAGGCGGGCATTTCTCGGTAATTCGGGCATCACCCAACCGGGTCGCCGGGTGCCCGACGACGGATTGGTCGCGGTGCTTTCCGCGGCTCCCCCAAAGGCGAAACGCGGCTCGTCCTGGCTGGGCAGCCCGCCCATGCGGTTGCGCCGACGCCCCGCTCGGGCCGATGCGACCCGCACCTACGAACCGCCGCGGCGGTTGAAGGCGATGCGGGCCGCGGTGGAGGCGTTCAGGTTGGTCCCGGTGATGGTGACTGCCGCCATCGGATTGACAGTGCTGGGTGCGCTACAGGCGTTGGCACGGATCTTCGGCCTCTGGGCGGCGGCGCTCGGCGGTGGGTTGGTGCTGCTGGCCGCGGGCGCACTGGCCGCTGGTGCCACGGTGGCCGCGAAATGGCTGCTGATCGGCCGGATTCGGGCCGGCGAATTTCCGCTGTGGTCGTCGTTCGTGTGGCGCAATGAACTCGCGGATACCTTTGTGGAGACCGTCGCCGCGCCGTGGTTCGCCCGTGCGGCCAGCGGTACGCCGGTGATGAACATGTGGCTGCGGGCGCTTGGCGCCAGAGTCGGGCGGGGCGTGTGGTGTGAAACCTATTGGCTGCCAGAGGCCGACCTTGTCACGCTCGGCAGCGGTGCCACCGTCAACCGTGGCTGCGTCGTGCAGACGCACCTGTTCCACGACAGAATCATGCAGATGGACGACGTGGTATTCGAGCAGGGTGCGACGCTGGGCCCGCACGGCGTTGCCCTGCCGTCGGCCCGGCTCGGCGCGGGCGTGACGGTGGGCCCTGCGTCGCTGGTGGTCCGCGGTGACAGGGTGCCGAAATCGACTCGCTGGCAAGGTAATCCGATCAGGCCATGGAAGGACGCGGCCCAGGGGAAAGCCGGCAAGAAGGCTGCCGCGTGAAGCGTGCCGTCAAGAAGCCGGCAGCCCGCCAGGCTTGCTCCGTCATCGATCCATACCTGCCCAACAACGGCAACCTCGGCTATCGCGTGTCGCACTACGAGCTGGCGCTGGAATACAAGGTCGCGATCAACCGGCTCTCCGGATCGGCCACCATCACCGCCGAGTCGCTGACCGAGTTGGCGGAATTCACCCTCGACCTGTCCGACGCACTGGGCGTGTCGAAAGTGTCGGTGAACGGCAAGCGGGTGGCCCACTTCGCTTGCCGCGATGGGAAACTGCGCGTTCGGCTGTCGTCGAGGCTGGCGTCCGGCACGGCGATGTCGATTGTCGTGCACTATCACGGATCGCCGCGGCCGATTCGATCGTTATGGGGCGACGTCGGTTTCGAGGAACTGGCCGACGGCGCGCTGGTCGCCGGGCAGCCGAACGGCGCCGCCTCCTGGTTCCCCTGCGATGACCATCCCAGCGCCAAAGCCTCCTACCGCATCCAGATCAGCGCCGACAATCCTTATCGCGTGGTCGCCAACGGCCGGTTGGCGTCGCGGCGCCCACGCGCGGCGCAGACCGTGTGGACCTACGAACAGCCCGAACCGACCTCGGCCTATCTGATCACCCTGCAGATCGGGATGTATGAGCTGATCCGGCTGGGCACGTCGCCGGTGCCGATGCGGGCGGCGCTGCCCGAGCGCCTTCGCCGCGACTTCTACGAGGACTTTGCGCGCCAGCCCGAAATGATGCAACTGTTCGTCGAGCTGTTCGGCCCATATCCGTTGGCCAACGGTTACACCGTCGTCGTGACCGACGACGATCTGGAGATACCCGTTGAGGCCCAGGGTATCTCGATATTCGGCGGCAATCATTGCGACGGCACACGGACCAGCGAGCGGCTGATCGCCCACGAGCTGGCCCACCAGTGGTTCGGCAATTCCGTCACCGCCCGACAGTGGCGCGACATCTGGCTGCACGAAGGCTTCGCGTGCTACGCCGAATGGTTGTGGTCCGAGCACAGCGGCGGACGTAGCGCCGACGAACTCGCCCGCCACTATCACCAGAAGCTGCGCGATTCGCCGCAGCACCTGTTGCTGGCCGACCCCGGGGCGCGCGACATGTTCGACGACCGCGTGTACAAGCGTGGCGCGCTGACCCTGCACGCGCTACGCGGACGGCTGGGCGATGAGAAATTCTTTGCGCTGCTCAAAGATTGGACGACGCGCTACCGCCATGCCAACGCTGTCACCGACGATTTCACCGGCATGGCGGCCGACTACTGTGATGAATCGTTGACCGAGTTGTGGGACCGCTGGCTGTATTCGCGCGCGGTGCCCTAGCCCTCGGCGGTCAGGGCCGGCTCCGGCGCAAACGCGGGCACCACCCGTCGACGCGTCACCTGATTGCGGGTCAGCAGCTCGGCCACGGCCGCGCCCACTACGCCGACGGCGCCGGCGCCCACCATCGACCAGGTGCCGTGCGCCAACATCAGGAACCCAAAAACTGCGGACACTGCCAGCAACGCGCACCGGACCCGCGTCCAGCGCGCCGGGCCGTCCAGCCGGGTGGACGCCAGGATGCCCAGTAGCAGCGCGACGGTGTGTCCGACGTCGGTGAAATCTTCGCCCAATATCGCCGCGACCAGGCCGACGGGAATCCAAAAGCCGATCCAGGCCGGGCGCCACCGGTGCGGCATCGCCGAGGTCAACGCGCCCAGAACCGCGACGGCCCCATAGCTCACCCCGACGTCGCTGGCGCGCGACACCGACAGTGGCAGCCAGTGGAACTCGATCGCGGCGGTCAGGCCGGCGGCGACCAGCAGCGTCGCACCGATATGGCCGGTGATGAACACGATCGCCAACCGCCCGCTGCGCCAAATCAGCTCGGCCAGGGCCAGCAGGCAGACCAAGCACGGCAGCCAGAAGTACATCGGACCGGCGTCGGTGACGAACGCGCTGTCCAGCAGCGTGGCCAGGTGGCCGTGGGCCAGATTATGCAGATTGGTGCTGGCCTGTGCGATGACGTGCGCGCGGGCCCGCGGACCCAGCTCGACGAGCGCCGCGCTGACACCGATCAGCACGACGGCATAGCCGAGCGTGATCCGCACGCGCGAAAGCCGCGACAATACCTGCACTATCATCGCCACCCACTATGCCTGCGCACCGTCTCCATCCGGATTGTCGAAACCTGATAAGTCGCTGACAGTTCCCCTGGACGGCTTGAGCCGATAGATGTCCAAATCAGCTGGCAGACCTGCGGTTTTGCCGCCGAAAACGGGCCAGTGAACCCGCTTGGCCGTCACCCCGAGTGTGACCAAGTCGTCGGGGCCCAGCAGGTCCAGCGTCGCCCCCGAGACCATGACTCCGCCGCGGGTGGCCCGCTCCATCACCCGCGCGGCCACGTTGACGTCCACGCCCAGCCAGTCGGCGGCAAGTCGTTGCGGGCGCCCGGTGTGAATCCCGACCCGCATCCGCGGCTGGTAGCCGTCGACAACCACGTCGGACTTCAGCGCGCGGTTGGCCGCCAGCACCGCGGCTACCGCGACGAGCGGATCGGCGAACACCGCCATGGTGCCGTCACCCATCCGTTTGACGATGTGCCCGTCGGCCTCGAGCAGCGGCGGTTCGATCGCGCGCGCCACCCGCCGGAGCAGTTTCAGCGTGGCGTCGTCACCGGCATGCAGCGACCAGGTGGAAAAGCCGACTAGGTCGGTGAAAACAATGGTGACCTGTTGATTCGCCGGGCGCCGCGAGACCGCCTCGGTCAGGGCCTGCCACACCTGCAACGCGCCCAGGCTGACTTCCCTCGACGCGCCGCCTCGCTCACCCAGCAGCCGACCGGCGGCTCGGGCCGCGGCGCGGGGACCACCCTGACCGGCCGTCGAGAGTGGATCGCCGAAATCGGGATCACCGGGCAAATCCCGTCGGGCCCGTCGGACCAGTGCGATCAGGGCGGGGCTTTGGTTGGTGCTACGCAGCCACTCCGCCACTCCTCGCAGGGATGTCGGCGAATGCGAAGACGGTGAATCCGAACCGGTCGCCGTTTGCTCGGGCTCGCCGGACACCGGTTGGGCCCCAAGTTCCACGAAGCCCAGAGTAGGTGCACTTCGGCCGGACCGGCAACGACCCGACTTGACTCACGAAAACTGCCCGCGAAACACCCTCGGTGCCTCACGTAAAAGTGCCCGCGAAACGGTGACCGT
>NZ_JAVKSG010000045.1:0-29527 GCF_039583785.1 Mycobacterium sp. | reverse complement strand
GCGCAGCACGGCTACACGGTGGTGGCGATCGACCGGCCCGGCTACGGCAGCTCCGCCGCCTACCCCGACGCGGTCGCCGACCCCGAGCAACGGGTCCGGTTGGCCTATGCCGCTGTCGATCAAGTGCTGGGCGAAAAGGCTGGTGGTGCAAGCATTTTCCTGATGGGGCACTCGGGTGGATGCGAACTCGCAATCCGGATGGCCGCCGCGGAACAGCGCACCGACCTGATCGGCATGGAGTTGGCCGGCACCGGTCGGCATTATCACCCGGCCGCGCGCGAGATCCTCAGAACCGCCACCCGTGAGCACCGCCCGGCCGGCCTGCGTGAATTGCTGTGGCACCCGACTGAGCTGTACCCACCCGAAATGCTCCGCGGTGCAACCGTTTACCCGGGCGCTCCCCCTTACGAGGACCAAATGGTGTCCAACTGGGCGCGCCAGGACCTTCCGGCGCTCGCCCCGAACGTACGGATTCCGGTGCAGTTCAGCGTCGCCGAGCACGAGAAAGTGTGGCAGGCCGATGCAGAGGCGCAGGCCGAGATGGCCTCGATGTTCTCGAATGCGTCGCGGTTTCAGATCAACGAGCAACCCGGGGCCGGGCACAACATCAGCGTCGGCCACACCGCCGCTGACTACCACTCGACGGTCTTTTCATTCGTTGACGAATGCGTGAAGGCGCACTGATGGACGTCGGTTCATCGGCCTGGGCAGCCAGGGCGGACCGCGTCGGGGTGGTGGACGCGCCGGTGACCGGTGGCCCGCACAATGCGGCCGCCGGTTCGCTGACGCCGTTCGTCGGCGAAACCGACGAACAAATAGGGCCTTTTCGGCACGCGATAAAGCATCTACCGTTAGCGTTACAGTCGAGCATTCCGTCGTAACGCTGTGTGCCGCTCGGGCGGGCGGTGAGGAGGGTGTAATGACCAAGCCGAAGGTCGTCTTCGATCCGTTCTCGGATGAATACTTCACCAACCCGTTCGAGATCTATCGACGAATGCGCGAGGACGCGCCGCTCTACTACGACGAAAAGGAAGATTTCTACGCCTTGACCCGCCACGAAGACGTGGCCGCCGCGTTCAAGGATTTCGAGACCTACTCGTCGAGCCGTGGCTGCGACCTCGCGATGGTGCGCAAGGGCATCCCCGAGGAGATGAAGTCGATCATTTTCATGGATCCGCCGGATCACCGGCACATGCGCAGCTTGCTGAATAAAGCCTTTACGCCGCGGGCCGTTCAATCACAGCACGAGACGGTTATTGAAGTGGTCGACAAATATCTGGGTGCCGTTGATCCCGATCGGTTCGATGTCGTGCAGGACTTCTCCGGGCCGTTCCCGGTGGAGGTCATTACCCGGATGGCCGGGGTGCCCGAGGAATACCGCCAACAGGTGCGGCACTGGATAGACACCAGCCTGCACCGTGAGCCCGGGCAAATAGAGGTCAGCGAGGCCGGCATGCAGGCCAACATCGATACCGCGATGTACTACTTCGGCTTGGTGCAACAGCGACGCGAGACTCCGCAGGACGACATGATCAGTCGGCTGATCGCAGCGGAAATCCCCGGCGAGGATGGCCAGCCCCGCAAGCTCGATGATATCGAAATCTGCGGCTTCGCGACGCTTTTGGGCGGTGCAGGTGCCGAGACCGTGACCAAGCTGGTCGGCAACGCGGCGGTGTTGTTCGCCCGCAACCCCGAGCAATGGGAGAAGCTCAAACAAGACCGCAGCAAAGTCCCCGGCGCTGTCGAGGAGTTACTGCGTTACGAAGGGCCAGTGCAATACAACGTCCGCTACACCTTGAAGGAGGCCCACGTCAGCGGCGGCGTTATTCCGCCTTTCAAGCCGGTGTTCCTCTGCGGTGCCGCGGCGAACCGGGACCCCGAGGCCTTTACCGACGCCGACACGTTCGACATCGACCGCGACCAGACCGAGGCGCAGCACCTCGGTCTGGGGTACGGCATTCACAGTTGCCTGGGCGCCGCGTTAGCCCGGATGGAAAGCCGGGTCGCGCTGGAAAAGCTGCTCGACTTCATGCCTCGCTACGAAGTGCAGTGGGACGGGTGTAAACGCGTCACCATGCAGAACGTCGCGGGCTGGCTGAACGTCCCGGTGACGGTAGTGCGATGAGGTGGATCCTGTGACCAAGAAGATCGCCGTCGACTGGGGGCTGTGCGAAAGCAACGGGGTCTGCATGGGGGTCATCCCCGAGGTCTTTCGGCTCGAAGACGACGACACACTGACGGTGCTGCAGGACGAAGTCACGCCCGAGAACGAGGAGCAGGTGCTCGACGCCGTTCGCCAATGCCCGCGGCAGGCCATCTCGATCAGCGAATAAAACTGTCGAGCCGGCGGAATGGCCGAACACACGGCCGCTCGGCTCGAGCGCAAAAAAACCCGGTTGCGGTTGTGCGCCTCGCACGAACTCCGAGGCGCACGGTCAGCGTTCGGCGATGGCCTGTTCCGGGCAACACTGGATGGCTTCCCGGGTGGCGGCCTGCAATTCCGTTGGCACCTCGGACTCTATCGCCTCGGCGTAGCCGTCGTCGGTAAGGTTGAACACGTCCGGGCACAGCGTGAGGCACATCCCGTGACCGCGGCAGCGCTGGTCATCGACCCAGACTTTCATGCCGGTGTGAATTCCAGCTGCAGTTCGGTCAACCCGCGCAGGATATAGGTCGGAACATATTGGTAGCGGCGATCATTGGCCGGGCCGTGATGCTGCTCGCTGATCCGGATGTCGGAGGCGCGATCCAGCAGCCGCTCCAGGGCCACCCGCGTCTCGGCCCGTGCCAGAGGTGCACCGGGGCAGCTGTGGATGCCGCGTCCGAATGAAATATGTTGGCGTGCATTCTTTCTGGCGGGATCGAAGGTCGTCGGGTTGTCGAATCGGCGCGGATCACGGTTGGCCGCGGCCTGCACCACCATCACGGTGGTGCCCGCGGGCAGGTCGACCCCGCCGATGTTGACCGGCCGCCGGTTCAGCCGGAAGTCGCCCTTGACCGGGCTCTCGTGGCGCAGCGACTCTTCGATGAAGTTCGGCAGCAGGCTACGGTCCTTGCGCAACTGCGCCTGGATGTCCGGCCGCTCCCCCAGCGTCTGCAGCGACGCGCCGAGTAGCCGCACGGTGGTTTCCTGACCGGCCGAAAACACGTTGGCCGCAACACGAGCCACGTCGCCGACCTCGGGTGTCGAGCCGTCGGGGTAGGTGGCGGTCGCCAGTCCGGTCAGCACGTCCTCGCGGGGTTGCGCGCGGCGGTCGGTGACGTAGTCGGAAAACAAGCCGTAGAGGAATTCCAGCGGGCTATGAGCCAGCGACTCCTTGCCGGTACCGCCGACGCCACCGCCGGAGTGCTCGCGGATTCCCGTGACGAACTTGTCGCGGTCCTCCATCGGCACACCGAGCAGGTCGGCGATCACCAGCAACGTGAACGGGCTCGCGAAGCCCTTGATGAATTCGCCGCGCCCGGGTGCCAGGAACCCGTCGAGCGCCTGGTCGGCCAGCACCCACATGGCGTCCTCGTTCTCCTTGAGGCGCTTCGGGGTGATCAGCCGCATCAGCAGCGAGCGATGGTTGGTATGGGTCGGCGGGTCGAGCGTGGGCAGCTGGTCGCTGAACGGCAGGTCGTCGCGGTGCTGCTCGATCAGCTCGGTGACGTCGTCGCCCTGCAGCGGCACCGGGAAGCCGGGAAACGGGCCCGTCACCGAATTGCACGACGACCACGTCTCAGCGTCATTGAGCACGGCGCAGGCCTCGTCCCAGCCGGTCACCATGGTGACGTCGTGGTGCTTTTCCTTGGTCACCGGGCATTGCTGCCGCAGCCACTCGTAGTAGGGATAGGGGTCCGCGATGAGCTCGCTGCCCCGGAAGAAGTCCAACTCGGTGAAGTCGTTCACCATCTTGCACCGTTCCAATCTCGCCAGTGAGAATGTGCCTCTCAGAGAGGAGATATTAGATTTCCATAGTTCAGGCCGCGGCGTCAACGCGGCCCGGGCGCGGGCTAGCCGGCGGGGACGAGATCGGCCGGCGCCGACGGGCTGGCCCCAGGATCCGCAGGGGGCGCTCGTCGACATGGTCGGCGACCAGGACCGTCACGTCCCACCCGGCCATCGCCCGGTCGAACAGCCAGCCGCCGGCGAACGTCACCACGTCTGCGACGTCGGCGGCGACGACGTCGAGGCGGTATCTCACGCCGGGTTCGGCGGCGCCATGTCCCGGGCCAACGACCCCGAGTACTCCTTGAAGACCTCGGTCAACGGTATCGACGGATTGATCAGCCATGTCGTCTCCATTCCGGTGATGAAGGCAAGGATTTGCACTGCCTTGACGGTCACATCCATGTCCATGCGGAACTGGCCAGCTCGCTGACCCCGCCGGATGAGCTCGGTGATGATGTCGATCGCGCCTTGGTAGCGGGCGGTGAGACGATCGTGCAGCGGAGCGTCCGGATCGACGTTCTCCGCCAGCAGCACGCTGTAGGTGCCGATGAGTTCGGGCGACCGGTAGTACCGGTCGGCGACCGCGGCGATCTCGGCGATCAGGTCGCCGGCCCGGTCGGCGTGTGAGTCGTCGTCGGCATCACGGATGTCGAGTACCGCGTGCAGCAGCTGCTCTTTGGATTCGAAGTGATGCAACAGACCGGCCGGGCTCACCCCGGCCTCACCGGCAATCTGGGCCAGCGTCGTGTTGCACCACCCGTTGCGGGTCAGCAACCGCTGCGCGACGGCCAGGATCCGCTGTTTGCGGTCCTCGCCCTTGGCCCGCAGCGACTCGTACGGCCGTGTCTCGGGCACCGGACTCCTTCGTCCTAACCAACCGACTGAACACACAGTAGGTTGGTTAGGCCGATTGCGACAAGGGTCTCAGCCCATCAAATTCCGCCCAGCCGAGCGTCGACGTGTCGTGAGGATTCCAACGATTTCACCCGACAACTCGACGTTGGTGAGACCTGTCAGGCGACGAGTTCGACGATAGTCGCGTTGGCGGTGCCGCCGCCTTCGCACATGGTCTGCAATCCGTAGCGGATCCCGTTGTCGCGCATGTGATGCGCCATCCGGGTCATCAGCACCGCTCCGGACGCGCCGAGCGGATGGCCGAGTGCGATGGCGCCGCCGAGGGGATTGAGCCGATCGGGGTCGGCGCCGGTTTCGGCAAGCCACGCCAACGGGACCGGCGCGAAGGCCTCGTTGACCTCGAACACGCCGATGTCGGACAGCGGGATGCCGGCTTTGGACAGCACTTTCCCGGTGGCCGGGATCGGCCCGGTGAGCATCAGCACCGGGTCGGCGCCGGTGACCGCGCCCGCCAGGTATCGCACCAGCGGCGTCAGGCCCAGTTCGACCGCGATGTCCGACGTCGTCACCAGCAATGCCGCTGCGCCATCGGAGATTTGGGACGAGTTACCGGCGTGGATCACGCCCGCCTCGTCGAACGCGGGCTTGAGGCCGGCCAGTTTCTGCACCGACGTCCCGCGCCGTATTCCTTCGTCCGCGGCGACAACGGCGGTGCCCTCTTCTACATCTACGAAGACCGGGACGATCTGACCGGCGAAGGCACCGCTGTCCTGCGCGGCCGCCGCTCGCTCATGTGACAGCGCGGCGTACTCGTCGAGCCGGGTCCGGGAGAATCCCCACTTCTTGGCGATCAGCTCCGCCGAAATGCCTTGGTTGAACGAGAAATCATCATAGCGGGCAAGCACTTTGGGCCCGTACGGCTGACCGGTCGCCCGGGCCGAGCCCAGCGGCACCCGGCTCATCACCTCGACACCGCCGGCCACCACCACGTCCTGCTGGCCGGACATCACCGCTTGCGCGGCGAAGTCGAGCGCCTGCTGGCTGGAACCGCAGGCGCGGTTGATCGTGGTGCCCGGAATGTGTTCGGGCCAACCGGCGGCCAGCACCGCGTAACGCCCGATGTTGCTGGACTGGTCTCCGACCTGCGACACGCATCCCCACACCACGTCGTCGATGACGGTCGGGTCGATTCCGGCGCGCTCGACGAGTTCGTTGAGCACCACTGCCGACAGGTCGGCCGCATGCATGGCCGACAGGCCACCATTGCGTTTACCGACCGGTGTCCGCACCGCCTCGACGATGACCGTTTCACGCATTGTTCTGCTCCGCTCTCTTGACCGCCCACTGCCCCATCAGTAGCTCCTCGGCATTCCCAGCACATGCTCGCCGAGGAAGTTGAGAATCATTTCCTGACTGACCGGTGCGATCTTCATCAGACGCGACTCGCGGAAGTAGCGCGCCACGTGGTACTCCTCCGAGTATCCCATCCCGCCGTGCAACTGCAGCGCCCGGTCGGCCGCTCCGAAACCGGCGTCGGCGCACAGGTACTTCGCGGTATTCGCTTCGCGGCCACAGGGTTTCCCGTTGTCGTAGAGCCAGGTGGCCTTACGCAGCACCAGTTCCGCGGCGTCGAGGCGCGCCAGCGAATCCGCCAGCGGAAACTGCAGGCCCTGGTTCATCCCGATCGGGCGGTTGAACACCACCCGCTCGTTGCCGTACTTCACTGCTTTCTCCAGCGCGACCCGGCCGATGCCGAGCGCCTCGGCGGCGATCAGCATCCGCTCCGGGTTGAGGCCGTCGAGGATGTAGGTGAAGCCCTTGCCCTCTTCGCCGACGCGATCGGTGACCGGGACGATCAGGTCGTCGATGAAGATCTCGTTGGAGCTGACGGCGTTACGGCCCATCTTCTTGATCGGGCGGATGTCGACGTGGTCGCGATCGAGGTCGGTGAGGAACAGCGTCATGCCGTCGGTCTTCTTCGAAACCTCGTCGTATGGCCGCGTGCGCGTCAGCAGCAGGATCTTCTCGGACTCCAACGCCTTGGAGATCCAGACCTTGCGCCCGTTGATCCGGTAGTTGTCGCCTTCGCGCTTGGCGAAGGTCGTGATGCGCGAGGTATCAAGGCCCGCACCGGGTTCGGTGACGCCGAAGCAGATGTGCAGATCGCCGTTGACGATGCGCGGCAGGGTCCTGGCCTTCATCTCGTCGGAGCCGTGCTTGACGACGGGCTGCATGCCGAAGATCGTCAGGTGGATCGCGCTGGCGCCGTTCATGGCCGCACCCGAGCGCGCAACCTCCTCGAGCAGCAGCGTCGCCTCGGTGATGCCGAGTCCGTGGCCGCCGTACGCCTCGGGAATCGTCATTCCGAGCCAGCCGCCGGTGGCGATCGCGTCGTAGAACTCCTGCGGGAATTCGTGCGCAAGGTCTTTGTCCATCCAGTACTGGTCGTCGAACTTCGCCGCCAGCTCGGCGACCGACGTGCGGATCAGCTCCTGGTCATCAGTCAGCTCGAAGCTCATCCCCGCCACTGCACACTCTCCTCTTCATCAAGCGCGAGCAGACGAAGAATCGCACGATTGCCGCCCGGACCACGCGATTCTATGTCTGCTCGCCAGCGGGGGTAGCTACCCGCGACCCGGTGAACACGTCAGTCCTTGTTGCCGGTCAGTTCCTTGGCGTTGGCGGCGAAGTCGGCGAAGCTGGCGCCGCCGTGCTCGTGTTTGGACAGCGCCCGGATCGAAACATCGTGGCCCTCAGCCGCTTTCCGCAGCGAACCAACCGTGGCCTGCGCCTCGCTGATGTGACTGAACGGGTCGAAGGAGTACCAGCGCATCGCGTTCTGGTAGGCCATCTTCTTGATCTCGTCGTCGGGAACACTGTTGGCGGACAACACTTCCCATAGCTCCTCCGGGGCACCGGGCCACATCGAGTCGCTGTGCGGGTAGTCGGCTTCCCAGCAGATGTTGTCGATGCCGATCATGTTGCGCAGCGCGACGCCGACCTTGTCACTGATGAAGCAGGTCAGGAAGTGCTCGCGGAACACCTCGCTGGGCAGCTTGCCCTTGAAGTCCTGATGCGTCCACGTCGAGTGCATCTCGTAGGTGCGGTCGGCCCGCTCGAGGAAGTACGGGATCCACCCGGTGCCACCCTCGGACAGCGCGACCTTCAGGTTGGGGTACTGCTTGATCGGCTTGGACCACAACAGGTCCGCCGCGGCCTGAACGATGTTCATCGGCTGCAGGGTGATCATCACATCCATCGGCGCGTCGGGGGCCGTGATCGCCAGCCGGCCCGAGGACCCGATGTGCACATTCATCACGGTATCGGTGTCGCACAACGCATCCCACAACGGCTTCCAGTAGTCGTTGTGGAAGCTGGGATAGCCCATCGCGGCCGGGTTCTCGGTGAAGGTCAGTGCGTGCACGCCCTTCTTGGCAACCCGCCGCACCTCCTTGGCACACTCCTCGGCATCCCAGATCACCGGGATCGCCATCGGGATGAACCGGGCCGGGTAGGCGCCACACCACTCGTCGATGTGCCAGTCGTTGTAGGCCTGCACCAGCGCGACGGAGAAGTCGCGGTCCTCGGTGGCGAACAGCCGGCCGGCGAAGCCCGGGAAAGACGGGAAGCAGATCGACGCCAGGATGCCGCCGGCGTTCATGTCCTTGATGCGCTCGTCGACGTTGTAACAACCGGGGCGGATCTCGTCGAGGCCCTGCGGCTCCAAGCCGTACTCCTCTTTCGGGCGACCGGCGACCGCGTTCAGCGCCACGTTGGGAATGATGATGTCACGGAACTGCCAGGTGTCCGAGCCGTCGGCGTTGTGCACCAGGCGCGGGGCGTCGTCGATGTATTTCTTCGACAGGTGGTTCTTGAACATGTCGGGTGGCTCGACGGTGTGGTCGTCGACGCTGATCAAAATCATGTCGTCTTTGTGCACTGCCCGGTCCTCTCCATCGGCGGCGTTGACGGCCAACCAGGTCACTGACTCACCGTTGTCGGTGTGATTGTTGCGAACTCGTAGTCGGCCCGTCGGCGAATCGCTGTCGTCGCCGACTTCTCCCGTGCTATGAAAACTAGCTTCTCCATTCGCGAGAATCAACATGCCAATGCTACCCCCGCACGCTAGCGGTCCGGTTGCCCGAGGTGAACGGGTCGCTCCGACCGGCCAGATCCGCGCTGGTGGAACTCGGATATTGACCAATGCGGGAGTTCATGGAAATCTGTTGATCAGATTTGAGAATCTGATTCTCCTACACGAGGAGCCCGGATGCGTCTGTCCCCGTTGCCGGCAGATCAGTGGGACGACGCTGCTCGGCACGCAGTGTCGGGCATGCTCCCCGAGCAGCGACGCAACCCCGACGGCGCCGGTACCCTGCTGTCCACCCTGGTCCGCCATCCGAAGCTGACCCGCGCCTACCTCAAGTTCAGCACCTACCTGCTGTACGGGTCGACGCTGCCGCCGCGCATCCGCGAGCTGGTGATCCTGCGCGTCGCCCATCGCCGCGACTGCGTCTACGAGTGGTCGCATCACGTCGACATGGGCAAGAAAATCGGCCTGACCGACGCCGACATCGAGGCCGCACAGACGGGTCGGTCGACGGACGCGTTCGATCACGCGTTGCTGCGGGCCGTCGACGAACTCGACGAGAAGACCACCATCTCCGATCAGACCTGGGCGGCGCTCGGCGAGCGGCTCGACGAGCAACAGCGGATGGATCTGGTGTTTACCACCGGCAACTACATCGCACTGGCAATGGCATTGAACACTTTTGGCGTCGAGGTCGAAGGCTACGACGGCAGAACACCAGAGAGGTAAGGACGTTGGCACACTTTCCGAAGCCGGCTGCCGGCAGCTGGACAGAGAATTACCCCGAACTGGGGACCGCGCCGGTGGATTACACCGACTCGATCGACCCGGGGTTCTTCGAGGCCGAGCGCGAGGCGGTTTTCAAGAAGCGATGGCTCAACGTCGGCCGTGTCGACCGACTCCCGCGCACCGGCAGCTACTTCACCAAAGAGCTGCCGTCGGCGGGCAAGGGCATGTCGGTGATCATCGTCAAGACCAAGGACGGCGCCGTCAAGGCATACCACAACGTGTGCCGTCACCGTGGAAACAAGTTGGTGTGGAACGACTTTCCGAGCGAAGAGGCGTCCGGCACCTGCCGGCAGTTCACCTGCAAGTACCACGCCTGGCGCTACAGCCTGGACGGCGACCTGACCTTCGTCCAACAGGAAGAAGAGTTCTTCGGCCTCGACAAGGGCAACTACGGCCTGGCGCCCGTCCGCTGCGAGGTCTGGGAAGGCTTCATCTTCGTCAACTTCGACGACAACGCGGCGCCGCTGGTCGACTACCTCGGGCCGTTGGCCACGAGCATCGAGGGCTACCCGTTCGGCGAGATGACCGAGACTTACTCCTACCGGGCCGAGGTCGGCAGCAACTGGAAGCTGTTCATCGACGCGTTCGTCGAGTTCTATCACGCGCCGATCCTGCACCAGGGTCAGTACACCAAAAACGAAGCCGCCAAGATCCAGAAGTTCGGCTACGAGGCGCTGCACTACGAGCTGGCCGGCCCGCACAACCTGCAGTCGACCTGGGGTGGTCAGGCACCGCCTCCGGACATGTCCATGGTCAAGCCGATGGACCAGGTGCTGCGCAGCGGGTTGTTCGGGCCCTGGGACAAGCCGGAGATCATCGAAAACCTGGAGCTACCAGCAGGTGTCAACGTGAAACGGGTGCCGCAGTGGGGCATCGATTCGTGGCTGTTCTACCCGAACTTCATGCTGCTGATCTGGGAGCCAGGCTGGTTTTTGACCTACCACTACTGGCCGACCGCGGTGGACAAGCACATTTTCGAGTCGACGCTGTATTTCGTCCCGCCACGCAATGCACGCGAACGGCTGGCCCAGGAGCTCGCCGCGGTGACGTTCAAGGAGTACGCGCTGCAGGACGCCAACACCCTGGAGGCGACTCAGACCATGATCGGCACCCGGGCGGTCAAGGAGTTCCTGCTCTGCGACCAGGAAATCTTGATCCGCCATCTGCACAAGACGACCGGTGACTACGTGAAGGAGTATCAGGGCAATGCCGTTACCGTCTGAATTCGCCGCGCTGGAGCCATATCTCGACTGGGATCTGGCCACCGAGCCCGAGCGCTACGCCAAGCGGCTGGCATCTTCGATGGCCGCGATGCAGGCGTTCTACGACGTGGCATTCCCCAAGCTCAACGATGTCATCGGGTACTGCGATAAGTTCCCCTTGGACGATCTGCCCGAGGACGCGACGACGCTCATGCACATCATGCAGTCGCTGGTCATGGTGTCGTTCCCGATCGAAGCGTGGAAGCAGCCGCGGGTCCCGGACAGCGGGGCGGCCTGGGTCGAAGTGCTTCGGGAGCCGGTGATCTAACTGGTGCTCACGCTCAAGGCGGCCGGGCTGCTCGACGTCGACGCCGGCGAGATTGTCTCGCCCGGCATCGTCGGCGTCGAAGAGGGACGAATTGTCGGTGTCGGCGGCAGTATCGAAGGCTCACACTCCGAGGTTCTGGATCTTGGCGACTCGATCCTGCTGCCCGGGCTGATGGACATGGAGGTCAACCTGCTGATGGGTGGGCGCGGCGAGACGCCCGGGCTGTCCCAGGTGCAGGACGATCCCCCGACGCGGGTGCTGCGCGCCGTCGGCAACGCGCGACGCACGCTGCGCGCCGGTTTCACCACGGTGCGCAACCTTGGCCTGTTCGTCAAGACCGGCGGCTACCTGCTCGACGTTGCGCTGGGCAAGGCTATCGACGCGGGGTGGATAGAGGGGCCAAGAATCGTCCCGGCCGGCCACGCGATCACCCCCACCGGCGGGCACCTGGACCCGACGATGTTCGCCGCGTTCATGCCCGGCGCACTCGAGCTCACGGTCGAGGAAGGTATCGCCAACGGGGTCGACGAGGTCCGCAAGGCCGTGCGGTACCAGATCAAACACGGTGCCCAATTGATCAAGGTGTGCGTGTCCGGCGGCGTGATGTCGTTGACCGGTAAGGCAGGCGCACAACACTATTCGGACGAGGAACTGCGTGCGATCGTCGATGAGGCGCATCGGCGCGGCCTACGCGTTGCCGCGCACACGCACGGCGCGGAAGCGGTCAAACACGCGATCGCGTGCGGTATCGACTGCATCGAACACGGCTTCCTGATGGACGACGAGGCCATCCAGATGCTGGTCGACAACGACCGTTTTTTGGTGACCACCCGCCGGCTCGCCCAAGCGATGGACGTGTCCCACGCCCCGAAGGAGCTGCAGGACAAGGCCGCCGAGATGTTCCCCAAGGCGGAGACATCGATCAAGGCGGCCTACCAGGCGGGTGTGAAGATCGCGGTCGGTACCGACGCCCCGGCGATCCCGCACGGCCGCAACGCCGATGAGCTGGTCACGCTGGTCGAGTGGGGGATGCCGCCGCTGGCGGTGCTGCGGGCCGCCACGACCACCGCGGCAGAGCTGATCAACGTCACCGACCGCGGCCGGCTGGCCGAGGGCCAGCTTGCCGACATCATCGCGGTTCCGGGAGATCCCTTGTCGGACATCAGCGTAACCCAGCGGGTAAACTTTGTGATGAAAGGCGGCAAAGTCTATGCCGGACCGAATTGAGGACCTGGTCGAGATCCAGCAGTTGCTGGCTCGCTACGCGGTGACCATCACCCAAGAAGATATCGACGGCCTGGTCGCTATTTTCACCCCGGACGGCACCTACCGCGCGTTCGGTGAAACCTATTCGCTGGACCGGTTTCCGGTCCTGGTGGACGCCGCGCCGAAGGGTTTGTTCATGACCGCGACGCCGGTGATCGACCTCGACGGCGACACCGCGACCGGCACCCAGCCGCTGTGCTTCATCGACCACGCCACGCACGACATGCGGATCGGCTATTACGTGGACAACTACGTGCGGACCGCCGGCGGATGGCGGCTGAAAACCCGCGCCATGACGTTCATTCGGCGCGGCGGTACGCACGACTCGGGCCGCCCGCACGCGGTAGGCAGACCCCGCCCGACGACGATGCCGACCGAGGCCGGCGGAGGAGTCGGGCCATCGGCCCAAGCGTGAACGTAGCGCAGTTCCGGACGGATCTTCGAGCGTGGCTCGACGAGCATGACCTGACGCCGGGGCCAGATCATTCGCTCGAAGGCCACCTGCGGCAGATGGCCCGCGTCAGCCGGGCACTCTATGACGCCGACTGGATGCGCTACGGCTGGCCGGTCGAAGTGGGCGGGCTGGGCGGCCCCGCGATCCTACGCGCGGTGGTCGGTGAAGAGGTGGTGGGCCGCCGTCTCGCCGAACCGGGTCCCTATTCGATGCTCGAGGTGCTCACGCCCACCCTGATCGACTATGCGCCGGCCGGCCTCGCCGCAGAACTGGTGCCGCGCCTACTGCGGGGCGAAGAGCGATGGTGCCAGGGCTTTTCCGAGCCAGGCGCAGGGAGCGACCTCGCGTCGCTGACCACCCGGGCTGTGCCGGACGGGGACAACTGGATCATCAACGGGCAGAAGGTGTGGACGAGTTACGCACAGTTCTCCACCCGCTGCATCCTGCTCGCCCGTACCGCGCCCGGCTACGACGGCATCACCGCGTTCTTCGTCGATCTGGACACACCCGGCATCAGCGTGCGTCCACTGCGCACCATGCACGGCGTCGACGAGTTCTGCGAGGTCTACTACGACGACGTAGCGGTGCCCGCCGAACGGATGCTCGGCCGCCCGGGCGACGGCTGGCGACTGGCGATGGACCTGCTCCCCTACGAGCGCTCCACCTGCTTCTGGCAGCGGATCGCCTACCTCTACGCACGATTCGACGCGTTGATCGCGGAAGCCGACGATCCGGACGAATATGAGCTCGGCGCAGCCTATCTCGCGCTGCATACGCTGCGCTGCCGGTCGCGGGCCACCCAGCATCGGCTGGCCGACGGTGCGGCATTGGGTCCGCAGACATCGATCGACAAGGTGCTGCTGGCCGGTGCCGAACAGCGGCTCTACGACACCGTGCGCGACCTCTTACCTGGCGTGCTGGAACTCGACGACAGCGACTGGCGATCGGAGTTTCTCTACTCCCGGGCGGCGACCATCTACGGCGGCACCGCCGAGATCCAGCGCAATATCATCGCGCGCCGGCTGTTGGATCTGGGTAAGGAGTGAGCGTGGACGCCGAATCCTTGCAGTTGCTGGAGGACGGGCTGCGCAAGACGATGACGGCGGTGTCGGGTCAGCGGCTCGATGCCGCGCTGGCCGAACTCGGCTGGCTCGAGATGCTCGACGAAATGCCCTCAACTGCAATCTCTTTGGTGTTCCGCCTACTCGGCGAGACCGGCGCCCATGCTCCGGTGCTCAACGACGTCGTGCTGCGCGCGGCGGGCCGTGACGGCGGCGGCACGGTGCCGTTGCGCTACACCGGCGACGCCTGGGTTGTGTGGGCCCGGACCGGCGAACCGAGCTCGGCACTCGGCGACGACTTGCCGATACACCCTGTGGGCGTGGGTGATTGGACGCCGCTCGGGCCAGGACGGCATGCGGTCGGCTGGTGGTTGGTGGGTGCCGGCCGCGCGATGCTGGCGCTGGCACGCCAGCATGCCCTGGACCGCACGCAATTCGGCCGGCCCGTCGCGTCGTTCCAGGCGATCCGGCACCGGCTGGCCGAGACGCTGGTTGCGATCGAAGGCGCGGAGGCCGCCCTGATCGCCGCAGCGGTCGAACCCGACGATCTGAGCTATCTGCTCGCCAAAGCCGCCGCGGGTCAGGCGGCCTTGACCGCAGCGCGTCATTGCCAGCAGGTGCTCGGCGGTATCGGCTTCACCGCCGAGCACGAACTGCACCGGCACGTCAAACGGGCGTTGGTGCTAGATGGCCTTCTCGGCAGCTCACGTGACCTGACACGCGAAGCCGGAAGGGCGTTGCGTGACAGAGGGTTTGCGCCACGCTTGATCCAGCTCTAGTTTCCCGCTGGTCACATCCGCATCGGAGCAAACCCATATGCCCCGGACCCGAGGAGACCCGTGTGGCGAATGTGGCAAGTCGGCGGTCAGTGTCGCGGCAGGCCGAGGATCCGCTGTGCGATGATGTTGCGCTGAATCTCCGACGTTCCGCCGACGCGAACGGCCGCCGCGTCAAGCCGGGACTGTATGTGGGGATCAGCAGCACGCTAATTCCCTTGTGCTCGGGCGCATCCGGGTCGGTCCACACGAAGGTCAGCAACACGTCGGCGTCGTGAGCACCCGAATGCTTCGACGTCAGCGCTGAAGGACAGTTGCATGGGCAGTCCGTAATTCGCATTCCGCTTCCCTGCCGAGCAAGCAGAGAATACTCTTCTCGTGAAGAGGAAGTTACAATCTCAGACACGTCGTCCCGCGAAGGGGAGAGCAGACGAATGACGCGGCGTTCTCCGGTACAGTCCAACCATGTTCTCCCCTCGCGGCAATCGTCTGAGCCGCCCGTGACCAGCCCCAGCGAGGAGCCGGCCTGGAAGCAGCGCGCCGTCGAGCGGTCGATCAAGACGGCGAAGCTGCGGGCCGCGCAGCGCGTCCAACGGTTCCTGGATGCCGCGCAGGCCATCATCATCGAGAAGGGCAGCACGGACTTTACCGTGCAAGAGGTCGTCGACCGCTCCCGGCAGTCGCTGCGAAGCTTCTACCTGCAGTTCGACGGCAAGCATGAGCTGCTGCTGGCGCTTTTCGAGGACGCCCTGAACCGGTCGTCGGACCAGATCCGCGCTGCGACGGCCAACTACACCGACCCGATCGAGCGGCTGAAAGTCGCGGTCGAGCTGCTGTTCGAGGCGTCGCGCCCGGACCCGACGGCCAAGCGGCCGCTGTTCACCGACTTTGCTCCTCGGCTGCTGGTTTCCCATCCCGAAGAAGTCAAGGTCGCTCACGCACCGCTGGTCACTTTGCTCACCGAGTTGATGGAAGCCGCCGGCGGGGCCGGTGAATTGCGCACGGACATCAACCCGAAGCGGACAGCCGCGATGACCATGCAGACCGTCATGTTCATCGCCCAGTCCAGCGGCGGGTCCGACGACGCCACCGTGCATCCGATCACCGCAGACGAGGTCTGGGATTTCTGCTCGCACGGGTTCGTCAGCACACGGCGAAGATAGCCAGCCGATAATCGACTTACCGGTCGGCGAGAATTCAGCTTGCACTGACCGCGTGCTCGACCTCCGGACCGGCCGGTGCTGGCGCATAATGCACACTTTTGCTGTCTGGAGAAGCGCGTTCTCGCTATCAAAGAATGCTGAGTAGCGAAAACGAATTCCACATTGACACCCGCGCTCGCCTGATGACAGAGTTGCCGCAGATTCGGAGCGCCACCACCTACGCGCGCGGCGAGAGGCGAACCCCAGTGACTGTGACTGCACCCGACGGCGTCTACTACGACCCGTACGACGTGCAGATCAACGCCGACCCCTACCGGGCATTCCGGGCGATACCTGAAGAATCCCCGCTTTACTACAACGAACAGCACGACTTCTACGCGCTGAGCCGGTTCGCCGACGTCGACCGGGCGCTGGTCGACCACGAGACCTTCAGCTCGGCCCGCGGTGCGATCATCGAGCTGATCAAGGCCAACATCGACATCCCGCCCGGCGTGATCATCTTCGAGCGGTCACATCGCAGTCGAGCGTGCTACCAGTTGCACGTTCGGCGCCGAACGTGAGCCCAGTTTCACGTTCGAGGCGGCCTCAGTTCTTGTGGGCGTTGAACTTCGCGACGATCGCCCGGAAGTCCTCGGTCTGCATGGACTGGTTCTCCGCCGACAACGCGTAGTCGATAGTGGCCAGCACCGCACGCTCGAGATGCACATTGAGGACGCGCTTGGTGCTTTCGACGGCCTGCTGAGGTAGCTCGAGAATTCTCTTGGCAGCCTTGAGCGCCTCGGCGAGGGGGTCGGCCACGACGTGGTTGGCCAGGCCGAGTTCGACGGCCTTCGCCGCGGGAATCCGGGCACCGGTCAGCGCATACTCCTTGGCCAGCAGCAGGCTGATGTGCAGCGGCCAGGTCAGCGGTCCGCCGTCGGCGGCCACCAGGCCTACCTGGACGTGCGGGTCGGCCAGGTAGGCGTCTTCGGCGATGTAGACGATGTCGCTCAGTGCGACCAGGCTGCAGCCCAGCCCGACGGCCGGCCCGTTGACCGCGGCCAGCACCGGAATCCGGCAGCGCGCCATGCCCAACACGATCTCGCGTCCGTCGGCGATGGTCTTGGCCCGCAGGGCGGCATCACCGGCCAACTCTTCTAGATACGCGAAGTCGCCACCCGCCGAAAAGGCCCGTCCAGCACCGGTTATCACCGCGGCGCGGACACTCTGGTCGTCACTCATCCGCTGCCACAGCTTGGCCAGCCCGTGGTGCAGGGGATCGTTGACCGAGTTGAGCGAATCGGGCCGGTTCAGCGTAATGATCCGCAACGAGCCGTCGGCCTGAACGTCGATTTCTTCTGGCATGGCGTACATGTCAGGCTTCTCCTTATCTAGCTGCGCAATACCAAGATTCGTGACGCGATGATGTTCTTCTGGATCTGCGACGTACCGCCCATGACGCTCTGGGCGCGGCTGTAGAGGTAGGCGCTCAGCAGGTCGGGGTCGTCGATGCCGCCCACCGCCAGCGCGGCATGGCCGACCGACTGCTCGACCCAGGTCATCAGCAGCTTGTCCAGCGAACCGTCCGAGGTGTGGGTGACGCCGTCAAGTTGCTCGGACAGCCGCCGCCGGACGTGATGGGTGAGCATCTCGGTTTGCACAGCGGCCCAGGCCAATTCGGGGCCCGCCGGGCCGGCAGTGCGGGCGGCCAGCTGGCGCACCAGCTTGCCGTAGCGCGCCGCGTAGCCCAGTGTGGACGGCTCCCGCTCGTGGCCCACCACGGTCATCGCCAGCGGCCAGCCCTGGCCGGGGGCACCCACCATGTTCTCGACCGGCACCATCGCGCCGTCGAACAGCACCTGGCCGAATTCGGTGCTAACTCCGTTGATCATCTTCAGCGGACGTTGCTGCACGCCCGGCTGTTTCATCGAGATGATGAACGCCGAGATGCCGCGGTGCCGGTTGGCCTCAGGGTCGGTGCGCGCCAACAGCAGACACCAGTCCGCGACGTCGGAGTAGCTGGTCCAGATCTTGTGGCCGTTGATGACGTAGTTGTCACCGTCACGGACGGCGGTGGTGGTCAGCGACGCGAGATCGGAGCCGGCGCCCGATTCGCTGAAGCCCTGACACCAGCGTTCGGTGCCGTTGATCATGCCGGGCAGGAAGCGGGTGCACAGTTCTTTGCTGGCGTGCCGGCTCAGACCCGCGACCAGATAGCCCAGGCTCGGCCGCGGCGGCGCCCCGGCGTGGGCCAATTCCTCGTCGAGGATGACGTCATACACCGGCGGCAGTTCCTGGCCGCCGTATTCCCGCGGCCAGGACAGCCCGACGAACCCACCCGCGTACAGCGCGCGGTGCCAGTCGCCCTGCCCGGCCCAATACTCGTCACCCGAGCTGGGAAATGCTTTGGCGTGCCGGGAAAGCCACGATCGCAGCCGGTCCCGGAAGGCGGCTTCCTCGGGCGAGTCACTGAAGTCCAACGCTGATCTCCTCCAATTTGACGGGCCACAATTGAGTCGAGGTGAGCGCACGGCGCAGGAAGACGTGCGCCAAACACTCCCAGGTGTTGCCGATGCCGCCGTGCACCTGGATCGCGGTCTCGCAGACGGTCCGCGCGGCCCGCGCGCAGTAGACCTTGGCGAACCGGCCGGCCCGAATCGCTTCGGCCGGGTCGAGTTCGTCGACCGCCCAGGCAGCGTGACGCAGGATGCTGACCGATCCTTCGATCAGGGCCAGACCCTCGGCGAGCAGATGCGCGATCGCCTGATACGAGCCGATCGACTTGCCATACTGCTCGCGGATTTTCGCGTAGTCGACGGCCAGGGTGTGCGCGCCGCGCGCCGCACCGACCAAGTCAGCCGACGTGGTGGCCAGCGCGAGCGCCAGCCAGCGCTGCGCGGCGTGAGCATCCACATCGCCTAGGGTGGTGGCATTTCCCCCGAGTTTGGCGGTGGCCCGGGTGAGGTCGGCGGCATCGACGGCTGCGCCGACGTCGGCGGCTGAGACCGTCGTGCCGTCCATGGACAGCGCGCGTCGGTAGCCTCGCGCGTCGATCGCGCGGCCGTCGACTGCGATGGTCGACCCGGAGCCGTCGTCGCCGACCCGGCGGGCGAGATCGTCGGCCAGCACCGGACCCAAAAACGGCGCATCCACCAACCCGCGGCCGAACTCCTCCGCGACGATCGCCACCTCGACCGCTGACGCCTGGTCGGAGCGCAGCGATCGCCAGCGGGCCAGCTGAATCTGCTTGTCGAGCCGGGCGATCCGTTCGCCGTCGGCGAGGTCGTGCACCGATTTCGGCCCGAGGTCGTCGGCGAGTTTCGCGGCGGCGTCTCGCAGTTGCTGTTGTTCAGCTGTCAGACGGACGTCCATAGCGCTCCTTGAGAACTCGGCGCAGCACCTTTCCCGAAGCCAGCCGTGGTATTTCGGGCACGAACACGACACGACTCAGACGTTTGTAGGCGGCCAGGCGGTCACCGACCTGGGCCATGAGCACGGTGGCGTCGACCGCGGCGCGCGTCGCGACGGCCGCGACCACCAACTCCCCGTCGGCGCCGTCCGGGATGCCGAACACCGCGCAGTCGTCCACCGCCGGGTGTTCGTGGAGTACGGCCTCGATCTCTGCGGGCGCGACCTGAAAGCCGCGGACTTTGATCATCTCCTTGGACCGGTCGGTGATCCGCAACCAGCCGTCGACATCCAGACAGCCGACATCGCCGGTTCGATACCAGCCGTCGCACAACACATCTCGGGTCGACTCGGACGGGAGGTAGCCAGCCATCAACGACTCGGACCGCGCCTGGATCTCGCCCACCTCCCCCGGACCGACCGGCGCACCGGTCTGCAACGAGGTCACCCGCACCTGCACACCCGGGACGGGCCGGCCGACGGAGTCGAGGCGCGCGCCGTCGAGCGGATTGCAGGCGATCACCGGCAACTCCGTGGTGCCGTAGGCCGGAACCCATCTGACACCGCTTCGGCGGGTGACGGTCTCGGCGACGCCGGCGCTGACCGGCGTCGCGCCCCACATGATGAACCGCAGCGACGACAGGTCGTAGGTCTCGAGCTGCGCGTGCGACGCGATGGCCAAAGCAATGGGTGCGACAGCCATTTCGACGGTGATCCGATCCTCGTGGATGTGCCGCAGCATGCGGTCGATGTCGAATCGCCGATGCAGACGCACCCACACACCGGTCTGCAACGCCGTCATGATGTTGAGCAGGCCGAGAATGTGCGACGGCGGGGTGGTGATCTGAATGCGGTCGGCGGCGGTCAAACCCAGCGCGTCGCGCCAGTGATCCACCGCGGCTTGCATCGAATGATGGCTGTGCCGAACGGCTTTCGGCAACCCCGTGGTGCCGGAACTGAACGCCAGCACCGCGTCGGCGTCCGGTGGCGGCGGGACGGCTTTGGAATCACCTGCGACGATGGGCTCGTCGAGGTGCAGCATCGGCATCAGATCCGCGAGCACCTCGTGGTCGCCCACAGCGTGCGACGGGCTCGTCAGCACCAGCGCGTGCTCGACCTCGTGCCGCTTCCACGCCGGGCTGATCAGCACGACGGCGGCGGCCAGCCGCCAGATGGCCTGCAGCGCGACGACGAATTCGGGGCGGTTGGAGGACATCAGCGCCACCCGGTCGCCGGCCGTCACACCTCGCTTGCGCAGGCTGGTTGCCAGCCCGTCCGCCAACGCCTCGAGCTGCGGCAACGTGTACTGCCGCTCCTCGAAGACCAGCGCGGTCGGAGACATTGAGAAGATCCTATCGTTTTGAGAGAATAATATTCTCTCAAACGAAGAACGCAAAGTGAGAAGGGGGTGCGGATGGTGGAATGCCACGTGTTTCAGCGGGCCACAGTGACTCGGATCGTGAAGGAGACCGCGGACAGCCGTAGCTACGTGCTCGCTCCCGACGAGCGGCCGTTTCGCTATCGCGCCGGGCAGTTCTGCACGTTTCGGGTGACCGTCGACGGCGATGACCTCTACCGGTCGTACTCGATGTCGAGCGCACCGGAGACCGACACCGAGTTGATGACCACCGTCAAACGGGTGATCGGCGGGACGGTGTCGAACTGGTTGATAGACAACGTGGTCGAGGGCGACCAGCTCACCATGACCAGGGCCGCGGGCACCTTCGTGCTGAGTTCGTCGTCGGCGCCGCTGCTGGCTTTCGCCGGCGGCAGCGGTGTCACACCGATCCTGTCGCTGGCCAAGAGCGCACTGGCCGGTACCGATCGCGCGGTGCGGATTCTGTGCGCCGACCGCGATCGGGATTCGGCGATCTTCGAAGCAGTGCTCGACGACCTGGTCGCGCGCTATCCCGGCCGGCTGTCGGTCGCACGTCACGTCGACGACGAGCAGGGGCTGCTGAATTCGACGGGCGTCCAGGAGTTCGTCGGCCCGGAAACCGGAGCCGACTGCTACGTGTGCGGGCCGGAGGGATTCATGGCGGTGGTGCGGGCGGCGTTGCCGGACACCGCCACCGTCCTGGTCGAGGATTTCGGCGCATCGCCGCAGTTCAGGGCGCCGGCACCGGAGGTGTCCGAGGCCGCCGGCGACGGCGACTCGGGCGGCACCGTGACCATCCGGCTGGACCGCAAGAAGGCGTCGGTGCCGCGGGTGCCCGGTGAGACGCTGTTGGAGAGCGCGCGACGGGCCGGTCTGTCACCGCCGTTCAGTTGCGAGGCCGGCAACTGCGGAACGTGCCTGGCCAAGCTGATCGAGGGTGAAGCCACCATGCGCACCAACGACGTGCTCGAAGAGGACGAGATCGACGACGGTTACATCCTGACCTGCCAGGCCGTTCCCGATACCCCGTCGATCACCGTGCTGTATGAGTAGGGAATGGAACGCGGCCGCACGGGACTGAAGCACACATGACTGATCTGCCCGCCTTCGCCGAGCTCGCCGCCCAAGAACAGGGCCTCGTCGTCTTCACCACCCTGCGCCGCGACGGCAGCGCACAGGCATCGGTGGTCAACGCCGGAGTTCTGCCCCATCCGCTGACGAACGAGCCGGTCGTCGGGCTGGTAGCCATCGGCAGCGCCCGCAAACTCGGCCACTTGCGCGCCGACCCGCGGACCACCGTCACTGCTCGGGCGGGTTGGCAGTGGGCCACGGTCGAGGGGACGACGCAGCTGATCGGGCCCGACGACCCGCATCCCGAGGTGGACGACGAGCGGCTGCGGGTGATACTTCGCGAGATCTTCACCGCGGCCGGCGGAACCCACGACGACTGGGACACCTACGACCGGGTGATGCGCGAAGAGCGTCGCACCGCGGTGTTCATCTCGCCGACCCGCGTCTACACCAATCCGTCTCGGGGCTAGCGAAGTTGGGCGCCCAGCTCCGAAATCATCTCGCGAGTACGGCGTTTGGAGGCAACCAGCTCGTCGCGACTGTCGCCGATCGGCAGCAGCCGCACCGACAGGTCGGTCACCCCGGCGTCGGCGAACCGCCGCATCCGGGCCAGGATGGCCTCCTCGTCGCCGGCCGCACAGATGTCGCCGACATCGCGGGCGTCGCCGTAATCCAGCAGCCTCTGGTAGTTCGGCGACACCTCGGCTTCGCCCAGAATCCGGTTGGCCCGCTCCTTGGCAGCGTCGACTTCGCTTGCCGCGCAGAGACATACCGGAATGCCGGCAACGATGCGCGGTGCCGGGCGGCCGGCGTTGTCGGCGGCCTTGGTGATGCGCGGAACCACGTGGTTGGCGACGGCTCGCTCGTCGGCCATCCACAGCACGGTGCCGTCGGCGTGCTCGCCGGCCAGCGCCAGCATCACCGGGCCGAGTGCCGCGACCAACACCGGCAGCGGGCCAACCGGAGCGAGATCGTTCGGGTTGTGCACGGTGAAGTGATCGTTGTCGACGTCGATCTGGCCCGGGCCGGCGAACGCCGCGCGCAGCACCTCCAGGTAATCGCGGGTGTAGGCGGCGGGCTTTTCGTACGGCAGCCCGAGCATGTCCCGGATGATCCAGTGATGTGACGGCCCGACGCCCAGCACCAACCGGCCACCGGTCGCGGCATGCGTCGATAACGCCTGACGCGCCAACGCAATCGGATGCAGCGCCTGCAGCGGCACGACGGCGGTGCCGAGCTCGATGCGGGTGGTGCGGGTGCCCATCAGCGCGACGGCCAGGAGTGCGTCGAAGTCGTTGGGCACCTGAGGAATCCATGCGGTGTCCATGCCCGCGCTCTCGGCCCATTCGATATCGGCGAGCATCCGGCTGACCTTGCGCGCAGAATCGCCACGGTCGGCGCCGATCATTACTCCGAGCCGCACGGCTCCTCCAAAACGTCGTTGGCTATCGACGATAACGTACTTGCCAGAAAAGAGAATGCCAATATCACTGCCCTGAGCAGCGGAACCGCGTTATGCCCGGCAGATGATTTCGCCGTGCGGGATGCCGATCCAGCCGTCGGGAGCGGCCGCCCACTGCCGCCATGCCGCAGCGATCTCGTCGAGTTCCTCCGCGGTGGCCATGCCGTCGTTGACCAGTTGCCGCGCCAGCGCCGACTCGACGATCCGGTCGGCCCACATGCCGCCCCACCAGTCGCGGGTCTCCGGTGTGGCGAAACACCACAGGCCGCCGGTCGCGGTGACGTCGTCGAATCCTGCGTGCTGAGTCCACGACAACAGTCGCCGGCCCGCGTCGGGCTCGCCGCCGTTGGCCCGCGCGGCCTCGGAGTAGAGCGTCATCCAGCGGTCCAGCGCCGGAAGCTGCGGGTGCCAGATGAACCCCGCGTAATCGGCATCGCGGGCCGCGACCACACCGCCGGGCTTGCAGACGCGACGCATCTCGCGCAGCGCCTGCACCGGGTCGGCGACATGCTGCAGCACCTGATGGGCGTGCACGACATCGAACGTGTCATCGGGGAAGACCAATGCGTGGACATCGGAGGTGACGAATTCAATGTTCGACCGACCATGTGCCTGCGCCTCGGCGCGAGCCAAATCCAAGGAACTAGCCGTGATTTCGACCGCGGTGACATGCCCGGGCGCGATCCGGGCGGCGAGGTCGACGGTGATCGTCCCAGGGCCACAGCCCACGTCGAGCAGAGATGATCCCGGTCTCAGATATGGCAGCAGATAGCGTGCCGAGTTTTCCGCGGTGCGAACCCGATGCCCCCGCAACACCGACTCGTGATGCCCGTGGGTGTAGACGGCCCGATGGTCACCGGCCACGGCGCGACCTCCCTTGAACCTCGTTCGAAACCAACGGTATCGCTTCACGTTTCAATATACGAAACATCTGTCTCAAATAATGAGCCGGTCAGTTGACCGGAACGTTGAGAACGGGCCGCTGAACTCCGGCTCCCGCGCCGTCGAAATGCCACCACTCACCGGAATACACCGACAGTCCCCCGGCGCTCATCGCGTCACGCAGCCTGGCCCGGTTCGCCTGCTGCGCGGCACTGACCCCGTCGGTAGCGAAAGCCGTCGCGTGCGGGGAGAAGTCGTCGAAGTCGGTGCCCATATCGACCAGGCATCGCGGGCACTGCTGGGACAGGTCAGCCAGGGTCACGTCCACCGATCGCCCCGACTCGTGGCTCTTCGCATAGTTGCCGGGCTTGGCCACCCAGGCCGGGTTCGGCACGATGTCGAACATCTTGACCTGAACATCATGCGGTCGATAGCAGTCCCAGAAGACCAGAAAATCTCCCGATGTCGCCAGGGCCTTGGCAGCGGACGCGAGTCCGGGCGCCAGGGATTCGTGCACCAGGCAGCGCGCGCCGGCCGGATAAAGCTGGGTGTGGGTGAAGTTGTTCGGCGTCGCGTAGCGCAGGTCGATCAGCGCGTTCGGGACGACGGAGCGGACGTCGACGAATCCCGCTGCGCGCGCCTCGGGACTCAGCGGCGGCACATCGGCGTTCGCGACCGCGGCGCAGGTCGAGGCGAACAGAACCAAGGAGGCCAGGAACCGAAGCATGACTCCAGTATGCGGTGGCGGTGGTCAACTCCAGTCGATGGCCGCGGCGCGCTGCTGGACACCCGCGACGCGGGCGGCGGCCTGAGCGGCAACAGCGCCTTGCCGGTGTTCGATTGTGCTGGCTAATGTTTCGGCCTTGCTTGAGCAGATCGCGATGGTCTTCGATCATCGCGGTGGTCGCGTTGCGGATGGCCACCACCACAGAACCGCGCGCCTCCGACGGGGAAAGCCGCACGTGAGCAGCGGTACTCGACTCTCTAGACGATGGTCTGCACGAGGGCGGCAGCTGATCCAGTTTGGTCCCATTCGGCCTTTTTTCATCGGATCGACGTGCGCACCTCGCGCACCGCGCGACTGAGTGACATTGGTGAGTTCGTGCAACGTCGTTCGGGTATCACGGCGCCCTGGCGTAGATGTGTCGTATGGTAGTGACATGAATGCGACCGAGATCGAGACAGTGTCCAAGCTCGATGCCCTTCTCGGCCGGGTTAATGCAGCGACAAAGTTGTTACAGCGTTCTCCGACGGTTCCCGACGAGGTCGCTCGGCTCATCGACAGTTTTGAGCGCACACTGGGCGCGGCGACGCCGTTGCGTCTCGAGGCCGACCCGTATCTGACGACCACGCTATGGGCCGCGGCGTTTCGCGCGGAGAAAGCACTCCGCCACGACAACGACAAGCAGCAACGTCGAGATGTGCGCATTTCGCTCGAGCAATTCCGCCATGCGTTACGCGACATCATCGAAAATCAGCCCTACGGCGACGTTGCTCCAGTGCGCGACGTACTTGGCAGAACTGCCGAGGTCCTCGCCGCCCCTCAGAAGACCCTCGCGGACCTGCTCGGGGTTTCCGTTCGTCAGCTTCAACGCTGGCTCGCTCATGACGGGACCGAGCCTGCAGGCGATGACGCCGCGCGTATCCGCGTGGTAGGGCAGGTCGTGAACCAGCTGCGCCATTCCTTTACAGGTCCGGGCGTAGTGGCCTGGTTCAATCGGCAACACCCCGTGTTGGACCAGCGGCCGATTGAGCTGCTCGACGATCCCCTGCGCTACCCGACACTCCTGCAAGCAGCGACCGCTGCTCGTGCAATGAGCGCATGAAATTCACCGTCTTCCGTCACGCATCGTATGACTCGCCGTGGTGGGCGTTCCCCAGCGCGCGCGCTGGGCGTTTCCACCGCGCAAGAAGCGACACGGTCCAGTACCTGAGTCTTCATCCGTTCGGCCCGGCGGCCGAGATGCTTCGCCAAAACCTTGGGCCCACAGGCAATCCGGATGATGTCATCTTGAATTTGTGGACGGCGGTCGTCGAGGTGGACGACCCGATACAGATCGACTTCGACGACTGCGTCACGTATGGGCTGACGGCCGACGAGCTCATCGGTGACGAATACGCCCCTACGCAGGCATTGGCACATGCCGTTCGAAACTGCGGTGCGGCCGCAATGGTCGTGCCATCGGCCGCGCTGCCGGGAACACACAACCTGATCCTGTTTGGCGTCCGAATTCTGAATCCATTCTTAGGCGATCCCCTCACTCCCGAAGAAATCCCGACCGGGCACCTCACCGACGGAGCTCGTCCACCGGCCGAGGTGGCGCCGCACGTGCGCTGGATCGGCGCCCCGCACACCGCAGCAGAGCAGTGGAAGGCGACTGGCAGCTACGACCCATTCGATGATCCAATCGCGACGCGTTGGTAGCGCAACAGCGCCTGCCTCGCGGAGCCAGCGATTCCGGATCTGTTTGACGATGAACGCGACTCCATCACAACGGGATTCGACTCGCTGGACGATCGTTTCGCGAGAGCCGAAGCTCATCTAGGTTTGGCCCCATCGTGGCCCCACTTCGACGATTTCCGACGGGATTGACTCGTCGGAAAGAACCGACTGTGACGCCCTGACCTGCATAAACAACCTGTTGGCCAGGGCCGGGATCGAACCGGCGGCCTCCCGCGTGTGAGGCGGGCGAGACTGTCACTGACCTGCGGTTTATCTGCTTCTGTGCGTCGTATGCGTCGCATTGAGCAGGGCTGACGTGCTCAGTCTGCCGTCGGTCATCACCAACGTGACGTTGACGACGCGAAGTTCCATGTCAGAAATGAGCTCGAAATCGATGCCGGAGAGGTTGATCGGGCCGTCGTGTCTTTGACACGACGGAGTCCTACGGAAGACGACCAGCGTGGTACTGGCGGTGTCATTACCGAGTGGTCCCGCAAATCACGGTCGGCGATGTGCCGCACCTTCGCCGAACTCGACTACACCCCGTTGGTGGAATCCGGTCGTGTTCCGGCCATGGTCACCCTGACCTATCCCGGGGACTGGGAGATCGTCGCCCCCGATAGGGCCAGCGTGAAGCGGCATATGGTGTTGTGGCGCAGACGCTTTCAGCGCGAGTACGGCGAGCCGGTTCGCTACATCTGGAAGGTGGAGTTTCAGCGGCGCGGCGCACCCCACATTCACCTGTGGATGGCACCACCGATATCGCCCGGCCGCTCGGGTCGCCGCTTTGCGCAGCGGCTGTCCGAAACGTGGGCTCAGGCACCGGCTCGCCGGCACCGCGATCGACGTGCGCAACGGGCTCAAGGCTTGTGACCCCAAACGACTAGCGATCTACTTCACCAAGCATTCATCACCAAACCTGCACGGCGACAAGGAATACCAACACATCGTGCCGGAACAGTGGCGACCGCCCGGACGCGGACCCGGCCGGTTCTGGGGTGTGTACGGACTCCAAAAGGCTATCGCCGTCGTGGAAATCGCGCAGGATGCATACCTGGCGGCTCGCCGGATCGTGCGGCGCTGGTCGCGCAACCAGGCGATGTACGGCGATTCGGCCAGCCGCTTCCCCACCGCCGTGGTGCCGCGCAATACGATTCGCCTGGTTCCTCGCGTCGACCGCGACACCGGCGTCGCGGCGCATCGACGGGTTCGGCGTCGACGGGCGCTTTGCCGTCAAGGCGGGCTTTCCGGCGGATACGCGCTGGTGAATGACGGCCCGGCGTTTGCGTCCCAGCTTGCAGCGGCGTTACCGGCCGGATGCGTGAAGGTGTCGCCGATGGCGTTCAAATAAGCGTCGCTGGGCGTCGCGCGGCGAGACACTAACCACATAATCTAAGTCAAAAACGCGATCCACGAGCTACTTCTGCGGCTTGAGGATCACAAGTATCGGTGGGAGTTTTACGAATTTGGGATTGACGATGCCGCGGACCCTGAACGGGTACGCGCTGTCATCGATCAATTGCAGATAGCTGTGCACACAGGTGGGCCGGCTGTACTTGAGCCGCTTCGCCGCGCACTGTTCACGTCACACCGCGAAGGGTAACTTCACCTCCTGGTCGACTGCGGTCAGCCCAACACCGCCACCATGCTTTCGCAACTTTCGTAACCGCGCTAGGCTAGGTCTGGTTGCCGGAAGATGAGGTGAAGGAAGTGAGACCCATGAGCAGCGCCTCCGCGGAGATTGTCAGCCCGGTTCCTGCCGATGCCGATGGGCTTGCCGATGTCCTTAGCTTCATCGAGGCGCACGAGGCCCGTCACGGGGCCTCTCCTGAGCCTGCCTTCTTCCTATCCGGCGCGGGCGAACACGACCGTGTCGAACTGACCGAGCAGCTTTACGAAGTCCTCAAGCGTGTCGCCCACGCCCTCAGCCACGGCCAGTCAATCAGCATCCTGACTCGCGACCGAGAAATCTCCACCCAGCAGGCCGCCGAGATCCTTGGCCTGAGCCGGCCCACGGTGGTTCGCCTCATCGAGGATGGAGAGTTGCACGCACACGTGCCCGGCGCGGTCCGACGCAAGCTCCGGCTTGCCGATGTCCTTGCCTACCGCGAGGACCTTCGCGCCCGGCGCAAGCGGTTCATCACCGAGAGCTCGGCGGAGTTCGCGGATGCCGACGCCGACGAGGTCGCCGAGTTGCTCGCCGAGGCGAAACGCAAGCGTTGACCTGTCCGCGGCGCCTGAAAGACTCGCCGATGTGCATCGCGCTGTCCTCGACACCTGCGCCCTTGTGCCGAGCCTTCAGCGTGACTTCCTGCTGCAGCTGGCCACCGAGGAGGCGTACGCGCCCGTGTGGGGGTCGGGGATTCTCTTCGAGCTGGATTACGTACTCGCCGGCCTGCACGACAAGCGCGGGATCGGCGACAGCACCACTCGCCGACAGCACCTTTTCGACCGGCTGAAGCGGGCGTTTCCGGGCTCAGAGGTTCACGCCCCCAAAGACCGCGACTACAGCTACGGACTCAATGATCCTGATGACGGCCACGTCGCCCACGCGGCGATCATCGGCAAAGCCGACTCCATCGTCACCGACGATCGACGTGCCGGGTTCAGCTCAGCACGCGTACTGCTGGAGGCTGATATCGAGATCGTGCACCCACATCAGTTCGCCGCCAACACGGTCTCAGCACACCCGCATGCAGGAATACGTGCGTTGCAAGAGATGTCGAATCGCCGGACCAACCCGCCGCAGACCCTGGAGCAGATCCTCGAGCTGCTGGTGACACGGCACGAGATGACCGAGGTCGCCGAGATCCTGCTGCCGCTGCTAGCGGAAGGCAGCCGGCGACCCGGCTGACCAAGCAAGGTAAGCGCTCACCAAATCAGTTCTGGTCGGTGATTGACCGGCCTCATTTCCGGTCGTCGAGGGTCGGTCCCAGGTCAAAGATGGTGGCCAGGGCCGGGATCGAACCGGCGACCTTCCGCTTTT
>NZ_JAVKSG010000044.1:0-31152 GCF_039583785.1 Mycobacterium sp. | reverse complement strand
CGACCTGCTCGACGCGGACGGTTACCTGTTCGGCACCCCGGCCAACCTCGGATACATGTCCGGGGCGCTCAAGCATTTCTTCGACACGGTGTACTACCCGAGCCTGGATCACGTGGCAGGCCGGCCGTACGGGGTGTGGGTGCACGGCAACAACGACACCGTCGGCGCGGTGTCGTCGGTGGATAAGGTCGTCACCGGACTGGCGCTGTCCAAAGCCGCTGAGGCATTGGAGATTACCGGCGAGGTCGACGCGACCGCCCGCCAGCGGGCTTATGAGCTGGGCGCAACGCTCGCGGCGACGCTGATGGAGTGACTGATCAGCGCGCGCGCAGGATGGTCACGGCGTTGTCTATTTTCTTGAAGGACGCGAACGTGGCGGCGGGAACCCCGAAGACCGCGGCCAACGCGTCGGGCGGTATCCGAGGATCGCCGAAGCGCGCCGCATCGTCGCCCGACGCCACGTCCTTGTCGGTGCGAGACCCCGACACCAAACGCTCGACACCAACACCCGTCGCCGCGGCAGCGCCGGCCAAGCCCGCCCCGCCGAGAATCTTGCGACGATTGATCGACACGTCAGGGACCGATAGACGTCTACGGGTCGATATGTGTGGTTGGCGTCAGCATGATCGGGTTCGCCTCCTTCGGAGGATCGCCCGCGCTCATCGTGTCGCAGTCGACCTCGGCGGGGTTCAGCGGCCCGCCCGGGTAGATGGTCAGACAGCGTTCCCACATGCCGTCGGTGTCGACGGGGCTGTCACACAGCTGTGCCAGCGGCTGCCCCGCAGGGTCGATGCATCCGGCGGTGGCCGGCGCCGCGGTGGCGGTCAGTCCGGCGGTTGCCGACACGGCTGCCAGGGCTGCGATCAGGTAACGCTTTGTCATCGTGTCCTTCAACAGAGGTGAATTGTTCAATAGCCGACGCGGCACCCAAGCTACTCGCCCGGCGCTGAGGTGGGGGCCGATACCCGGCTAATCGCGGCGACGGCATGATGAGATGGGGATGGACGCCGAGTCCCGCACTGGTCGACCTCAAGAAGGACCACACGTGACGCGCCTGCTGATCGCCAACCGCGGTGAGATCGCGCTCCGAATCATCCGCACCGCAACGGAGTTGGGTCTCGGCACGGTCGCCGTCTACGCCGAGGACGATGCAACCAGCCCGCACGTGCAGGCGGCCGACGAAGCGATCGCGCTGCCCGGGGCCGGCCCGGCGGCCTATCTGGACCACGCGGCGATCCTGGCGGCGGCCAAAAATTCGGGTGCCGAACTGATCCATCCGGGCTACGGCTTTCTCAGCGAACAGCCCGAGTTCGCCCGCGGGTGCGCGAGCGCGGGGTTGACGTTCGTCGGACCGGACGCGGCAACGCTCGATCTGTTCGGCAACAAGTCGTCGGCCCGGCACGCCGCGACTGCGGTCGGGGTGCCGGTGCTGCCCGCCACCGACGGGCCCACCAGCGTCGACGGCATCCGCGCATTCGCTGAAGCCCACGACGGGCCGATCGTGATCAAGGCGCTGTCTGGCGGTGGCGGCCGCGGTATGCGAGTCGTCCGCAGCGCCGAGCAGATTGACGACGCTTACCGGCAGTGCGCCGCCGAAGCCGAACTCGGGTTCGGCGACCCAGCGCTGTTCGCCGAGGCGCACCTGGCCGACGCCCGGCACATCGAGGTGCAGATCGTCGCGACGCCGTCGCGTGCGCTCGCGCTCGGCGACCGTGACTGCAGCATTCAGCGGCGTCACCAGAAGCTGATCGAAATCGCACCGGCGCAAGGTATTTCGCCAGCGCTCAGGCGTGATCTGCACCGGGCAGCGGCACGGCTGTGTGCGCACGCCGGCTACCGCGGAATCGCCACGGTCGAATTTCTGGTCACCGGAGAGCAATTCGTCTTCCTGGAAGTCAACCCTCGGATTCAGGTGGAACACACCGTGACCGAAGAGGTCACCGGTGTCGACCTGGTTGCCGTGCAGCTGCGCATCGCGCAGGGTTCGTCGTTCCATCAACTGAGGTTGCCGGCCGGCATCGTGGCCGACGGCGACGAGGTGGTTGGCGCGCTTGCCGCGGTGCAAGGGATCGCGATCCAGACCCGGGTCAACATGGAGACGATGGATGCCGACGGGTCGGTCCTGCCGACGGCGGGAACCCTCGCGGTGTTCTCGCCGCCGAGCGGCCCCGGGGTGCGTGTCGACACCTTCGGCCGTGCCGGACTCACGCCGAGCCCACGCTATGACTCGTTGTTGGCCAAGGTGATCACCCTGGTGCGCGGATCGTCGTTGTCCGCCGCGGTGCGAAAGGCACAGACGGCGCTGGACGAATTCGCTGTCGAGGGCATTCGGACGAACATCGCATTCCTGCGGGAGATTCTGTCGCACAGCCACACTGACCCGGGTCCGGTCACGACGAGCTTTGTCGACGACAACCTGCCGGCTTTCGCCGGCGCGGCGCAGACTCGGCGCCACGAGATGCGGCCGGCGACGCCGGAACTCTACCCAGGCGAGGAAGTGCTGCGGGCACAGCTGGCCGGCACCGTCATCGAGATCGCCTCGGAGGGGCAGGAATACGCCGGCGGCGCGCAGTTGGCCGTCCTGGAGGCCATGAAGATGCAGCATGTGCTGACCGCGCCGGATGCCGTGCGCGCGGTGCGGACCTTGGTGACACCCGGTCAGGTGATCGGGACCGGTGACCCGTTGATGGTGTTCACCCGCACCGGCGAAAGTGCGGGGACCGACGACGCTGACCGCTCGCTCGACCTGGATCGGAATCGGGCCGACCTCGACGAGGTCCGACGCCGTCACCTACTCACCCTGGACGAGGGCCGACCGGCGGTAATCACCAAGCGGCACAACCAGAACCGGCGTAGCGCGCGGGAGAACATCGACGACCTGATCGATCCGGGAAGCTTCGTCGAATACGGCGCGCTGGCGGTGGCCGCGCAGCGCAGCCGGCGCTCGGAGGAAGACCTGATCGCCAACACCCCGGCCGACGGCTTGATCGCCGGGGTGGCGACGATCGGCGGCGTCCGCGCTGCCGTGCTGTCCTACGATTACACCGTGCTGGCGGGTACGCAGGGCATGCGTAATCACGCCAAAACCGATCGGGTCTTCGAATTGGCGGCCCGCCAACAGCTGCCGGTCGTGCTGTTCGCCGAAGGGGGCGGCGGCCGGCCCGGCGACACCGACGTCGCGAACATCGCCGGCCTCGACGTGCCGACGTTCCGGGCACTCGGCGCACTCAGCGGCCGGGTGCCGCTGGTCTCGATCGTGGCCGGCCGGTGCTTCGCCGGTAACGCGGCGCTGGCCGGCACCTGCGACGTCATCATCGCGACTCCCGATGCGAACATCGGGATGGGCGGGCCGGCGATGATCGAAGGCGGCGGGCTGGGACAGTACCGGCCGGAGGACATCGGGCCGATCGAGGTGCAGCGGCGCAACGGCGTGGTCGGGTTGGCCGCCCGCGACGAGGCCCACGCCGTGTCGCTGGCCAAGCAGTACCTGTCCTATTTCCACGGCAAGCGGGACGACTGGGCGGCACCCGATCCGCGACGGGCGCGACATGTGGTGCCGGAGAACCGGTTACGGGCCTACGACGTACACCACGCGATCGAGTCGGTGGCCGACATCGGGTCCGTCTTGGAGTTGCGGGCCGACTACGGGGTCGGCGCGGTCACCGCGCTCGTCCGCGTCGAGGGTATCCCCTTCGGATTGCTGGCCAACAGCAGTCATCACCTCGGTGGCGCTATTGACGCCGAGGCGGCCGACAAAATGGCCGATTTCCTGACGCTCTGCGAATCGGCTGGGCTGCCGATCATTTCGCTGTGCGACACACCCGGCTTCATGGTGGGCCCGGATGCCGAAGTCGACGCCGCGGTTCGGCGCTTCAGCCGGCTGTTCATCGTCGGCGCGCGACTGACCGTGCCGTTCGGGATGGTCATCCTGCGCAAAGGCTACGGGCTGGGGGCCATGGCGATGGCCGGCGGCTCATTCCGCGCTCCGGATTTCACCGTTGCCTGGCCGACCGGCGAGATCGGTGGCATGGGTCTCGAGGGCGCGGTTCGGCTGGGCTTCAGCAAGGAACTGGCCGCCGTCGCCGACCCGACCGAACGTCAGAACCTGTTCGACACGCTGGTCGAGGCCGCCTATCAGCACGGCAAGGCGCTCACCTCGGCCACTACGTTCGAACTCGACGACGTGATCGACCCGGCGGACACCCGCGGATGGATCATCAGACTGCTGCACAGCGAAGAAGGTTCACTCAACCAGGAAGAGAGGCGCTCGTGAAAGTTGCCGACAAGGTCGCCATCGTCACCGGCGGCGGTAACGGTATCGGCGCGGCGCTGGCCGCGAAGCTGGCGCACCAGGGCGCCCGGGTCGTGGTTGCCGACCTAGACAGCGACGCCGCGCAGGTGGTGGCCGACCGGATCAACGCCGATCACCCCGGCGTGGCCGTCGCCTCCGGCGGGGACGTCTCCGACACCGCCCACATCCGGCAGTTGATCGCGTTGGCGACCAACGAATTCGGGCCTGTCGATTTGTATTTCGCCAACGCCGGGATTACCGGCGGATCGGGTCTGGACATCACCGAGGCGGAGTGGGACCGGTCCCTCGACGTGAACCTGCGGGCGCACATCCGCGCGGCCCAACTGTTGGTTCCCGGCTGGGTCGAACGTGGCGAAGGGTACTTCGTCAGCACCGCCTCGGCGGCCGGGCTGCTCACCCAGCTCGGGTCGGCAACCTATTCGGTGACCAAGCACGCCGCGGTCGGGTTCGCCGAATGGCTGAACATCACCTTCGGCGACCAAGGGGTGCGGGTCAGCTGTCTGTGCCCGATGGGCGTCAACACCAAGCTGCTGCATTCGCCGACGGAAGACGACAATCCGCTGGCCCGGCTCGCCACCCGCGCCGTCACCTCCGCGGGCGACGTGATAGAACCGGCTGAGGTCGCCGAAATCGTCTTGGCTGCTGTCGAAGACGAGCACTTCCTGATCCTTCCGCATCCCGCCGTGCTAGAGATGTACCGGCACAAAGGCGTCGATTATGACCGCTGGCTTCGCGGCATGCGTCGCTACCAACACAGCCTGATGGAGGCGCTATGACTGACTTCGACGGCCGCACCGCGATCATCACCGGGGGTTCGCGGGGGATCGGGCTTGCCGTCGCGCAGCGCCTGGCACAGGGCGGGGCCAATATCGTGCTCACCTCCCGCAAGCAGGACAGCGCCGACGCCGCGGCCGAGCAGGTCGGTAGCAACGCCATCGGGGTGGCCGCACACGCGACCGACGAGGACGCTGCCCGGCACTGCGTCGATCTGACCCTCGACCGCTTCGGCAGCATCGACATCTTGGTCAACAATGCCGGGACCAACCCGGCCTACGGCCCGCTGATCGACCAAGATCACGCGCGGTTCGCCAAGACTTTCGACGTCAACCTGTGGGCGCCGCTGCTGTGGACCTCGCTGGCCGCCAAGGCCTGGATGCGAGAACACGGCGGGGCGATCGTCAACACGGCGTCGATCGGCGGCATGCACCAGGCGCCCAACATGGGCATGTACAACGCGACGAAGGCCGCCCTGATTCATGTGACGAAGCAACTGGCACTGGAACTTTCGCCCACGGTACGGGTGAACGCGATCGCCCCGGGTGTGGTTCGGACCAAGCTCGCCGAAGCGCTCTGGAAAGACCACGAAGATCTGGTGGCAGGAGGTACCGCGCTGGGACGTATCGGTGAGCCGCCCGACGTGGCGGCCGCGGTCGCGTTCCTGACCTCGGACGAGTCGAGCTGGATCACCGGCGAGACGCTGGTGATGGACGGGGGTCGGCTGCTCGGCGACCCGGCGGGCTTCCGGTGAGCGCGCAGGATCTGCACGCCCGGGTGCGGGCGCTGCTTGACGAGCACGACCCGACACACACCGATCCCCGCGAATTCCTCGGTGCGCGATTCGATGCCGGGCTGGCGTGGGTGCACTTCCCGGTCGGCTCCGGCGGGCTGGACCTCTCGCGCAGCTTCCAGGCGCAAGTGGAAGACGAGCTGACCGCGGCGGGCGGGCCGCCCGGTGGCGGCGGCGCGCGCAACGGCATCGGGATGGGCATGGCCGCGCCGACCATCGCCGCATTCGGCACCGCGGAGCAGCGGCCAAAAATTCTGCGGCCGTTGTTCACCGGCGAACACATCTACTGCCAGCTGTTCAGCGAACCGGGTGCGGGCTCCGATCTGGCCGGCGTCGCCACCCGCGCGGTCCGCGACGGAGACGACTGGATTGTCAATGGGCAGAAGGTGTGGACGTCGAGCGCGCAGAACGCGCAACGGGCCATCCTGGTCGCCCGGACCGATCCGACGGTGCCCAAACACCAGGGTCTGACGTATTTCGTCCTCGACATGACCGACCCCGGTGTCGACGTTCGGCCGCTGCGACAGATCACCGGCGAGGCCGAGTTCAACGAGGTGTTCCTCACCGACGTCCGGGTGCCCGACGCGAACCGCCTCGGCCCCGAAGGCGGCGGCTGGAAGGTTGCCACCACCACGTTGAACAACGAGCGGGTGGCGATCGGCTCGATGGCCGGCGGCGCACGAGAAGACGGGATCATCGGCAAGGTCACCGACGCCTGGCGATCGCAACCGAACGTGCGCAATGCCGCGATGCATGACGACCTGATGCGGTTGTGGGTGGAGGCCGAGGTCGCCCGGCTGACCGGTCTGCGGCTGCGCCAGCGGCTGGCGGTCGGCCAACCCGGGCCCGAGGGCGCCGGCATGAAGGTGACGTTCGCCCGTCTGGCCCAGGCGGTTTCGGGGTTCGAGATCGAACTGCATCCGGAAGAGGGCCTGCAGTACGACGACTGGACGATGCGCCAACCCGAATCGGTCGACTTCATCGGCCGCGATCCCGGATACCGCTACCTGCGCGCCAAAGGCAACTCTATCGAGGGCGGAACCTCGGAGATCCTGCGCAACACCATCGCCGAACGCATTCTCGGCCTGCCGCCGGAGCACCGGGTCGACAAAGACGTGGCTTTTAAGGACCTGGAGAAATGAGCCAGATGAGCGATCTGCTGTACTCCGACACCGAAGAAGCGTTACGGGACAGCGTGCGAAGACTGTTCGCCGACCGGTGCCCACCGGAAGCCGTCACGGGTTTGTACGACGCTGCGCCGCAGGACTTTTCCGGTGTCTGGCGCACACTGGCCGTTGACCTCGGCATGGCCGGCCTGCTGGTGCCCGAGCAACTCGGCGGTGCGGGTGCAACCGCCCGCGAGGCCGCGGTGGTGATGGAGGAGATCGGTCGTGCCGTCGCACCCGTGCCGTATCTGTCCAGCGCGGTGCTGGCCACCGTCGCACTGCTGCGGGCCGGAGATACCGCCACCGTCGGGGAGTTGGCCGCGGGTTCGCTGACCGCGGCGCTGGCGGTGCCGCTGTCCACCGCGCCCGGTGACCTGCCGGCCGGCGTGCGGGGCGACGGTGGCGGCCTCACCGGTCGTGTCACCAGCGTGGCCGGCGCGGGAGACGCTGACGTGCTGGTGGTGCCGGTCGCCGGACCGGACGGGCTGGAATTGCACACCGTGGTGCGCGAGTCCGCCGGCGTCGAGGTGTCGCCGATCCTGAGCCTGGACATGACGAGACCGCTTGCGAATGTCGAGTTCTCGGGTGCGGTGTCGGCACGCGCCGGTTCGGCGGCTGCTGATGTCGCGATCGCGGCTGCACTGCAGACCGGCGCCGCGCTGCTCGCCTCCGAGCAACTCGGCATCGCGCAGTGGTGTTTCGAGACCACGCTGGCTTATACCAAGCAACGCAAGCAGTTCGGCCGCGCGATCGGCTCGTACCAGGCGATCAAGCATCGGCTCGCCGATCTGTGGATCGAGGTCAATTCCGTCGCGGCGGCGGCCCGATATGCGGCCGACACCTGCGCGCGCGATGACACGGACGCGACGATCGCGGCGGCTGTCGCGCAGGCCTATTGCAGTGCTGCCGCGGTGCACGCGGCCGAGGAATGCGTTCAATTACACGGCGGGCTTGGCATGACGTGGGAGTATCCGGCGCACCTGTATCTGAAGCGGGCCAAGAGCGATCAGCTGGCGTTCGGCACCGGGTATCGTCACCGCGCCCGGTTGGCTGCGCTGGTGGATCTGCCGGCGTCGTAACAGGAGTAACAGATGCACACGCGCGTCCTGGGGGGCAGTCTCGAAGTCTCGGCAATTGGTTTGGGCTGCATGGGAATGAGCCGCGGCTTCGGCCCGGCCAAACCCAAAGCCGACATGATTGCGGTGCTGCGCGGAGCGGTCGAGCGTGGTGTCACGTTCTTCGATACTGCAGAAGCATACGGAGACAACGAAGAACTGGTTGGCGAGGCGCTCGCACCATCGCGCGGCGAGGTGGTGATCGCGACCAAATTCGGGTTCGCCTTCGGCGCCGACGGCAACATCAACGGGCTGGACAGCCGGCCCGAACACATCAAAGAGGTGGCCGACAACTCGTTACGCCGGCTGGGCGTGCAAAGCATCGACCTGCTCTACCAACACCGCGTCGACCCCAAGGTGCCCATCGAAGATGTCGCCGGAACGGTGCAGGAACTGATCCAGAGCGGCAAGGTCAGACACTTCGGGATGTCGGAGGCGTCCGCGCAGACCATCCGTCGCGCGCACGCCGTACAACCGGTGACCGCGGTGCAAAGCGAGTACTCGCTGTGGTGGCGCGAACCGGAGAGCCCGGAGACCGGCGTGCTGTCCACGCTGTCCGAGCTCGGCATCGGCTTCGTGCCGTACAGCCCCCTGGGCAAAGGTTTTCTCACCGGAAGCATCAGCGGAAGTACACAATTCGACAGCGCCGACATCCGCAACAGCATTCCGCGCTTTGCTGCCGACGTCCGCGAGGCCAACCGCGCCGTGGTCGATCCGCTGGAGAGGATCGCCGCCGGTAAGGGTGCGACGCCCGGACAGATCGCCCTGGCCTGGTTGCTCGCCCAGCAGCCCTGGATCGCGCCGATTCCCGGCACGCGGCGCCTCGAACGCCTCGACGAGAACCTTGCAGCGGCCAGCATCGAACTGAGCGACGACGATCTTCGCGAGATCGACGCTGCCTCAGCGAGTATCGAGGTGCAGGGTGCGCGCTATCCCGACTTCATGCAGCGGCTGATCGAGCGCTGACCTGTCGGGCGACCTCGCCATACCGCTCGAACCGTTCCGGATCGCCGACGGGGTTGTAGAGCACCAGCCGGGTGGCTGTCCCGGCATACGTGTCGATCAGCTTGTCGGCCAACGTGTCCCACGTCGACTCGGTGGCGAAGGCGGCGACATGGTTGTCGCTGACCTGGGCCGCCATTCCCGCGAAGTCGCCGGCCTTCTGCCTCTCGCGGATCCGGGCGGTCGTGCCGTCGAACCCGGCCTCGTCCCAGATGAACGCGTAATTGGGTGTGCTCCCGTAAAAGGCCATGCTGGCGCGCACAAATTCGCGCTGGGTGTCCCGCTCTTCGTCGGTGTCGCCGACAATCGTCATCACCGGCACGATGATCGCGACGTCCGACGGTGACCGGCCCGCTTTCTGAGCTCCCTCGGCGACTTTCGGCATCACATGGCGCGCAATGTAACCCGGCTCGCCGATCGGGTGGACGTGCACCCCGTCGGCCACCTCGCCGGCCATCCGCAGCATCCATGGATTCACCGCGGCGATGTCGACTTTGGGGTCGGGCTGCTCGATCGGGCCCGGACTCCATTGTGGGGTAATGAAATCCAGATTGTAGAAGTCGCCGTGGTGATCCAACGTGCCGGATCGAAACGCCGCGAAACAGGCCTTCACCGACAGCAGGTAGTCGCGCAGCCGTGGGCCCGGTCGCTCGAAATCCACGCCATAACGGCGAACGATATGAGTGCGCACCTGCGTGCCCAGGCCCAACCGGAAGTTGCCTCCCGACGCCTCCTGCAGTTCCCACGCTGCGGCCGCGGTCACGAACGGGCTGCGCGGAAACGCCACCGCGACACCGGTTGACAACTCCAGGCCGGGGGCGGCTTGTGAGGCCACCGCGGCGTTGAGATAGGCCGTGCGTCCGGTCTCGGTGAACAGCAGGCCGGAGAAGCCGGCAGACTGGGTGCGCCGGGCCAGGTCACCGATCTGGCCGAGCGGCTGCGGAACCGTCATCGCGTCGACGTGCATGAGCGCGGCCGTCTACCCGAGGTTCGCCCCGAAGACCTCGCGCATCGTCGTCCAGTGCCGCTCGGCGGCGGCCGCGTCGTACGACGGATTGTCCGGTACGGCGAACCCGTGTCCGGCGGGGTAGGTCTCGATCGTGTGCTCGACGCCGGCCGCGGTGAGAGCCTTGTCGAGCTGCGCGGCGTGGTCAGCGGTGAACGACGCGTCGTTCTCCGCGCCGCCGACGTAGACCACGGCCTGAATGCTGTCCGCCCGAAGGTGTGGACTGTCGGCGCCGTCGGTGACCAGACCGCCACCGTGGTACAACGCTGCGGCGGCGACCCGGTCCGGCACTCGCCCGGCGACGGTCAATGCCGCGCGTCCGCCCATGCAGTAGCCGGTGATGCCGAATGCCGTACCGCTGACCTCGGGTCGCCCGGCCAGGTAGTCGAAGTAAGTGGTGGCGTCCGAGGCCCAGTTCTCCGGGCTGATACTGCCGATGAACGACATCAGGCGCTTGCGCTCGTTGTCGTCGGTGAACGCGGTCGCCATGTCGAAGGGAGCCCAGTCGCCCTGGCGGTAGTACACGTCGGGCAGCAGTACCGCGTAGCCGGAGTCGGCCAACGTGGTGGCCATGTCGAAGAAGGTCTGCCGGACTCCGCCGGCATCGGGAATCATCACGACGCCCGGCCAGGGACCCTGTCCTTCAGGCGTGAACAGGCGGACGGGGCAGGAGCCATCGGCGGTGGCGACGGTGTCGGTGATATGCGGCATGCCTTCCGTTCTACTCCCCGGCATTCGACGTAAAGTAAACGCGTGCCGATCCCGACGCCGTACGAGGACCTCCTGAGGCTGGTTCTCGAGCGGGGCACAGCCAAAGCCGACCGCACCGGCACCGGCACCCGCAGCCTGTTCGGGCACCAGATGCGATTCGACCTGGCCGCGGGCTTTCCGCTGATCACCACCAAAAAGGTGCATCTGAAATCGGTGGTCTACGAGCTACTGTGGTTTCTGCGCGGCGACTCCAACGTCAGCTGGTTGCAGGAGCACGGTGTATCGATCTGGGATGAATGGGCCAGCGCGACAGGCGATCTCGGTCCGGTGTACGGGGTGCAATGGCGGTCGTGGCCGACGCCGTCGGGCGAGCATGTCGACCAGATCAGCGCGGCGTTGAATCTGTTGAGAACCGACCCGAACTCGCGTCGCATCATCGTCTCGGCGTGGAACGTCGGCGAGATCTCGCAGATGGCGCTCGCGCCGTGCCACGCGCTGTTCCAGTTCTATGTGGCCGATGGTCGGCTCAGCTGCCAGCTCTACCAGCGCAGCGCCGACCTGTTCCTCGGCGTGCCGTTCAACATCGCCAGCTACGCGCTGCTGACCCATATGATGGCCGCGCAGGCGGGTTTGGGTGTCGGCGACTTCGTGTGGACCGGGGGCGACTGTCATATCTATGACAACCACGTCGAGCAGGTCACCGAGCAGCTGACTCGCGACCCGCGTCCATATCCGAAACTTGTTTTGGCGCAGCGTGACTCGATCTTTGGCTACAGCTACGACGACGTCGTGGTCGACGATTACCACCCGCATCCGGCGATCAAAGCGCCGGTCGCTGTATGAGTCCGTTCGGGCTGATCTGGGCGCAGTCGACCTCGGGGGTCATCGGCCGGTCCGGCGGCATCCCGTGGCAGGTCCCCGAGGACCTGATCCGCTTCAAACAGGTCACCCTCGGTCACACCGTGGTGATGGGCCGGCGCACCTGGGAGTCGCTGCCGGCGTCGGTACGCCCGTTGCCCGGCCGCCGCAATGTCGTATTGACCCGCCACGCTGACTACGTGGCGGACGGCGCCGACGTTGTCAGCAGCCTGAACGACGCGCTGACCGATCCCGACACCTGGGTGATCGGCGGCGAACAGATCTACACGCTGGCGTTGCCACAGGCGAGCCGGTGCGAGGTCACCGAGATCGATATCGAGCTGCCTCGCGACGACGGCGATGCGGTGGCCCCGGTGCTCGACGAGCACTGGGTGGGCACGCCGGGAGAGTGGCACACCAGCCGCGCGGGCGTGCGATATCGGTTTCACAGCTACCATCGCGCGTGAGCGCACTCACCGCTGTGCAGGCCCGGCGAATTGCCGTGGCGGCGCAGGGCTTCGCCGAGACGAAGCCCACCGGGCCGGTGACCCGTGCGCATCTGCGTCGACTGATCTCACGCATTCACGTGCTGCAGCTGGATTCGGTGTCGGTTGCGGTGCGGGCCCACTATGCGCCCGTCTTCAGCAGGCTCGGACCGTACAACCGGGACGTGCTGGACCGGGCGGCGTGGGCGCACAGCGCGCGCTCACCCCGGCTGCTGGTCGAGTACTGGGCGCACGAGGCCGCGTTGATGGCGGTCGACGACTGGCCGCTGATGCGTTGGCGGATGGGGCAGTACCGGCACGGGCGGTGGGGCACCCACATCGTCAAGGCCAACCCGAAGCTCGCCGACCAGATCGTGGCCGCCGTCACCGAACTCGGACCGAGCACCGCGGGTCAGATCGAGGCGCAGCTGGCCACCGGGCCGCGCGGCCCGCGGGGAGAGTGGTGGGGGAGCCGCACCGACACCAAGTGGGTGGCCGAGGCATTGTTCGCCGCCGGCACGCTGACCACGGCGACCCGGGTGGGATTCACCCGGCACTACGACCTGGCCGAGCGGGTGCTGCCCGCCGAGGTGGTCACGCGCGAGGTCGGCGAAGACGACGCGGTTCGAGAGCTGGTGCTGCGAGCCGCCGCCGCGCTCGGGGTGGCCACCGAGCCGGACATCCGGGACTATTTCCGGCTGGCCCCAAGCCAGGCGAAGCCGGCGGTGGCCCGGCTGGTCGCCGACGGCGAGTTGGAGCTGGTCGAGGTCGACGGCTGGTCGGCGCCCGCGTACCTTCCTGCAGGGCAGACGATTCCGCGACGCGACCGCGGGACGGCGTTGCTGTGCCCGTTTGACCCGCTGATCTTTTTCCGTCCGCGGGTGCAGCGGCTGTTCGGATTCCACTACCGCATCGAGATCTACACCCCGGCCCACAAGCGTCGGTACGGCTATTACGTGTGGCCGTTTCTGCTCGACGGTGAGTTGGTGGGCAGGGTCGACCTCAAAGCCGACCGCTCGGCGGACGCCCTGCATGTCGTGGGTGCATTCATCGAGGCGGGTCACCAGCCTGCACGGGTGGCCGAGGCACTGGCCGGGGAGTTGCAGACAATGGCCGGTTGGTTGGGTTTGGCCGGCGTGACGGTCGGTAGGTGCGGCGATCTGGTGGGTGCGCTGAGGTCGGCAGTCGGCTTTCGACGAACGTGAAGCTGGCTGCCCGCTCGACGCCGAGAGTGCAGCCAGCTTCATCTCCGCGCCGGGCAAGGCGATCATCGTCGGCGCCACCCGCCGGATTTGCGCGCAACTCTACGAGGAGATCATCACATTGCGCCCGAATTGGCACGACAAGTCGATCGAGAAGGGCGCGATCAAGGTCGTCTACTCCGGTTCCCCGCAAGACCAGGGGATCATCGCCAAACATGTGCGCCGCGAATCCGAGAACAAGGCGATCCAGGAACGGCTGCGCGACGCCGACGACGAGCTGCAGATGGTGATCGTCAAGGACATGATGCTCACCGGTTTCGACGCGCCGCCGCTGCATACCCTCTACCTCGACCGCCCGCTCAAGGGCGCGCTGCTGATGCAGACGCTGGCCCGGGTGAACCGGACGTTCCGCGGCAAGCCATCCGGGCTGCTGGTGGCCTACGCGCCGCTGGCCGACAACCTGGCCGCGGCGCTGGCCGAGTACACCGAGGCCGACCGCACCACCAAACCCGTCGGCAAGGACATCCGCGACGAGGTGGCGCAGGACACCACGAGACTCGTCGGACAACTCGACGAGCTGTGCGCGGGCTATGAGTGGCGCTCGAAAGTCGATGCGGGGCAGTACGGCTGGATGAAGGCTGCGATCGGCCTGACCGCCTACCTGCGCTCACCGTCCACGCCGGGCAACCAGGTTGGCGACGGCGAGCCCACTCTGGCCGACCGGTTCCGGACACTGGCCAACCACCTGTCCCGCGCATGGTCGCTGTGCTCGGGAATCGACACCCTGGAGGCGTTACGGCCGACGGTCAAGTTCTACGAACAGGTCCGGGTCTGGATGGGCAAATTCGACGCCGAGCAGCGGCGGGCCGAAGGCAAGCCGATTCCCGACGACATCAAGCGGCTGTTATCCACGCTCGTCGCGGAATCGACCGCGTCAGGAGAGATCCTCGACATCTACGGCGCGGCCGGCATACCCAAACCGTCGCTGTCCGAGCTCGGCCCGGACTATGAAGCCAAGGCCAAAGCCGCAGCCAACCCGCACCTGGCGATCGAGGCGCTACGCGCAGTGCTCAACCAGGAGCTGGCGGCGGCCACCAAGAATAACGTGGTGCGCCAGCGCGCGTTTTCCGATCGGATCGCCGACCTGATGCGCCGCTACACCAACCAGCAGCTCACCAGCGCCGAGGTGATCGCCGAGCTGATCGCTATGGCGAAAGAGGTTGCCGTCGAGGGTAATAGAGGTAAGCGGTTCACTCCGCCGCTCTCGCACGACGAGCTGGCCTTCTACGACGCGGTGGCCCAGAACGAATCGGCCGTCGAACTGCAGGGCACCGACGTGCTGGCCCAGATCGCGCGCGAGCTGGTCGCCGTGATGCAGCGCGACACCAAGACCGACTGGACCGTGCGTGATGACGTGCGCGCCAAGCTGCGCTCGGCGATCAAGCGGCTGCTGGTGAAGTACCGGTATCCGCCCGACAAGCAACCGGAAGCGATCAAGCTGGTCATCGAGCAGATGGAAGCGCTGGCGCCGGAATACGCCGAACGGGCGCGTCGCGGTGCGATCCAGGGGAGCCATGGATGACCGGCTGTTGCGGGCATTCGCGACGGCGCAGCAGAGGTACTCAGGCAGCCTTTCGTGGACCCGTTGCGGCGGGCAGCGGGCACCCTGGGCGGGGGAGCTAGAAGTGGTCAGGGCAGCAATGCTTTTCCGACTCGGTAGCGGTTCCGGTGCATTTCGAGAACGGCAAACTGGTCGTCGACGGTCCACCGCTGACCGGACCCGAGCGGCGCAACGTGCTGTTTCCCCCGCCGCCTCAAGCGGGCGGCACTGACACTTTGCCCGCAGGCAGCATCAGGATGCTCGACGGCTCCAGCTACATGATGGTCGCAGGCACCAAAGACTTGAACCCGACCGGCGGTTCGTGGCTGACGAAAGTCACCAACGACCCCTCCCAGGGCTGGAAGCCCATCGAAAACTCATGGCGCTCCCAATCAGCCGCCCCGACCCAGATCAGCGGCTACCAAAGCAGCAAAGACGGCATGGTCTACATCGCCGCCGACTCCTTCGACCGCAGCCAAGGCGTCAGCATGTACCGCGTCGACCCAGAACACGTCAACGACCGCAAGGACTGGCAACCCTGGACCGGCAACGGATGGGGGCAGCCAGGGCAGGAAGCCGCGTCCCTAACTCCACAGGGTGCCCGATTCGGCGAACTCAGCTTCCGGGAAGTCGACGGGAAATCATTCCTGTCAGGGTTCAATGCACACCAAGGTGGGACGACCGGCGCGGTAGAGGTGCAGGTCGCCAACAGCCCCACCGAGATTTTCAGCAACGGCATACCGACTGTTGTCGCCCCCGGCGGTGGCTGGAATCATCATCATCCGGTGCCTGGGACATATCCGCAGAACTACGGCGGCTACATCCTTCCCGGTTCAACGCTCGATGACATGGCGTTCTGGTCAGTCAGTGGAACACCAAAACTGGCACCCGCTCCGTGGACCACCGCACCGGCCGGGTCAGCCCACCAACGGGTTCCGTACTACCACCGAGGAGCTGAATCGTCCGAAATCTCGGTCAGCCGACCACAATTCACGTACGCCGTGCGCTGCGCAGAGTGCGGCTATCCGAGCGTCGTGCACCATCGATCCGGTGACCTTTCCCGCCGTAAGTATCGTTTTCAACTGTTCCCAATAGCCTGCTGGCTCACTCAGCACCGACAGCGAAGGCGAAGCGAGCCACGCTTCGATTTGTGTTGTCGCCTGAGTCCGGGTGCTCGGTGGACGATAGATCTTCGGATGTGTGCTGATCGCAAAGAATTCGTGCAGGCATGGCCAGGGAATCGCCCATCCAGATTTGCCCTCCGCGAGTGCCTTGATCCGCTCGGCGGCGGCGTCGTGGAACTCGGCGTCGCGCCGGTGTGCATAGACCAGGATGTTGGTGTCGACGGCGATCACGCTGGATAGATGGCATCGCGGATCTGCTCCCACGTTGCGCCGCGAAATGCCGGCTGCGGGCCGTGGCCTTCGACACTAGCGTCGGCGAGCATGAACGACGAGGCGATGGAGCGTTGCGTGAGTACGGCGCGCAACCCGGTCTCGATCAATTCCCGCAGTGTGGTCCGCTGTCGGCGCGCGAGTTCTTGTGCCTCACGCACCAGCTCGTCGGGAAGATTCACTGTGGTCTTCATATGGTTAACCGTACCATCAGAGCCATATGGCCATACTCAGTTTGGGTGGCACCACCTTCACCGGGCGCTAGGGTGATCGCCGTGGCCCAGACCGCGCCGTTGCACGTGCAACTGATCGCCAAGACCGACTTCGTCGCGCCGCCCGATGTGGACTGGAGCACCGACGCCGAGGCCGACGGCGGCCAGGCGCTGCTCGAATTCGCCGGCCGGGCCTGCTACCAAAGCTGGTCCAAGCCCAACCCACGCACCGCCACGAACGCGTCGTACATCAAGCACATCATCGACGTCGGGCACTTCTCGGTGCTCGAGCACGCCAGCGTCTCGTTCTACATCACCGGCATCTCGCGATCGTGCACCCACGAGCTGATCCGCCACCGGCACTTCTCCTACTCACAGCTCTCGCAGCGCTACGTGCCGGAAAACGACTCACAGATCGTCGTGCCGCCCGGTATGGAGGACGACGACGAGTTACGGCGCATCCTCACCGAGGCCGCCGATTCCAGTCGCGCCACCTACACCGAACTGCTGGACAAGCTGGAAGCCAAGTTCGCCGATCAACCCAACGCACTTCTGCGTCGCAAACAGGCCCGTCAGGCCGCGCGGGCGGTGCTACCCAACGCCACCGAGACCCGCATCGTGGTCACCGGAAACTACCGCGCGTGGCGGCATTTCATCGCGGTGCGGGCCAGTGAGCACGCCGATATCGAGATCCGGCGATTGGCGATCGCATGCTTGCGGCTGCTAGTCGACGTCGCGCCGGCAGTGTTCAGCGACTTCGACATCGCCACCCTGGCCGACGGCACCGCGGTGGCGACCAGTCCGCTGGCCACCGAGGCCTGAGCACACCGCGCCGCACCGGCAAATGGGTTTGGTACCGCCAGGTAACCTAGGGTGCGTGAGCACCGGCGGATTCGACGTTTACGCGCGCCTGGGAACGCTGCTGACCGCCATGGTGACGCCGTTCGCCCGGGACGGCGCCCTGGATCTCCCGGCCGCGGCCCGGTTGGCGACCCACCTGGTCGACGCCGGCTGTGACGGTCTGGTGGTATCCGGGACCACCGGCGAATCGCCGACCACCACCGACGCCGAGAAGCTCGCCGTGCTGCGGGCCGTGCTCGAAGCCGTCGGCAACCGGGCCCGCGTGATCGCCGGCGCCGGCAGCTACGACACCGCACACAGCGTCCACCTGGCGAAAGCCTGCGCGGCCGAAGGGGCGCACGGTCTGCTCGTCGTCACGCCGTATTACTCGCGGCCACCGCAGGCCGGCCTGCTGGCACACTTCACTGCGGTCGCCGACGCGACGCCATTACCGGTGCTGCTCTACGACATCCCGCCGCGCTCGGTGGTACCCATCGAATTCGAGACCTTGCGTGCGCTGGCGGCGCACCCGAACATCGTCGGTGTCAAAGACGCCAAGGGTGACTTGCACGGCGGCGCGCAGTTGATGGCCGAAACCGGGCTGGCCTACTACTCGGGCGACGACGCGCTGAATCTGCCTTGGCTCGCGATGGGCGCTGTCGGATTCATCAGCGTGATCTCCCACCTGGCGGCTGGACAGCTGCGGGATTTGTTGTCGGCCTTTGCTTCCGGAGATGTCGCGACCGCCCGCAAGATCAACGTCGCGATCGCACCGCTGTCGAATGCGATGAGCCGACTCGGTGGAGTGACGTTGTCCAAGGCCGGTTTGCGGCTGCAGGGCATCGAGGTCGGCGACCCGCGCCTGCCGCAGGTCGCCGCGACGCCGGCACAAATCGACGCACTGGCTGCCGACATGCGCGCAGCCTCGGTGCTCAGGTAATCAGAGGACGACTCCCAGGTGGAACTAGACCTTCAGCCGCCAGGTCCGTTGAAAACGGGTGGGTTGCGGGTGACCGCGCTTGGCGGAATCAGCGAAATCGGCCGCAACATGACCGTTTTCGAGCATCTGGGCCGGCTGCTGATCATCGACTGCGGCGTGATGTTCCCAAACCACGATGAGCCGGGCGTCGACCTGATCCTGCCCGACCTGCGGCACATCGACGACCGGCTCGACGATGTCGAGGCGCTGGTGTTGACCCATGGGCACGAAGACCACATCGGAGCGATTCCGTTCCTGCTCAAGCTGCGTCCCGACATTCCGGTGGTCGGGTCGAAGTTCACCCTGGCCCTGGTTGCCGCGAAATGTCGCGAGCACCGGGTCAAACCGGTGTTCATCGAAGTGGCCGAGGGGATGCGCACCACCCACGGGGTGTTCGAATGCGAATACTTCGCCGTCAACCACTCTATCCCCGACGCGCTGGCCATTGCGGTGCGCTCGGGCGCCGGGACCGTGCTGCACACCGGCGACATCAAACTCGACCAACTTCCGCTCGACGGCCGGCCCACCGACCTGCCGGGCATGTCCAGGCTCGGCGACGCCGGGGTCGATTTGTTGCTGTGCGACTCGACCAACGCCGAGATCCCTGGTGTCGGGCCGTCGGAGAGCGAGATCGGGCCGTCGTTGCACCGGCTGATCCGCGGCGCGCACGGACGAATCATCGTCGCGTGCTTCGCCTCCAATGTCGATCGCGTGCAACAGATCATCGACGCCTCGGTGGCGTTGGGCCGGCGGGTGTCGTTCGTCGGTCGGTCCATGGTGCGCAACATGGGCATCGCGCGCGATCTCGGCTTTCTCACCGTCGACGAGTCCGATCTTGTCGACATCGGCGCCGCGGAGATGATGGCGCCCGAACAGGTGGTGCTGATCACCACCGGAACGCAGGGCGAGCCGATGGCGGCGCTGTCGCGGATGTCGCGCGGTGAGCATCGCAGCATCACGCTCACGTCGGGCGATCTGATCATCCTGTCGTCCTCGTTGATCCCAGGCAACGAGGAAGCCGTCTACGGGGTCATCGACGAACTGGCCAAGATCGGGGCCCGCGTCGTCACCAATCAGCAAGTTCGCGTGCATGTTTCAGGGCACGCCTACTCCGGTGAGTTGTTGTTCCTCTACAACGGAATTCGCCCGCGCAACGTCATGCCGGTGCACGGCACCTGGCGAATGCTACGGGCGAACGCCAAGCTCGCCGCCAGCACGGGGGTGGCCGAAGAGTCGATCGTGTTGGCCGAGAACGGGGTCAGCGTCGACCTGGTCGGCGGCGCGGTCAGCATCGCCGGCGCGGTGCCGGTCGGCAAGATGTTCGTCGACGGGCTGATCACCGGCGACGTCGGCGACACCACGCTGGGTGAGCGACTCATTTTGTCCTCCGGCTTCATCGCGGTGACGGTGGTGCTGCGTCGCGAAACCGGTAAACCGGCGGTGCCTCCGCAATTGCATTCGCGCGGCTTCTCCGAAGACCCCAAGGCATTGGAGCCCGCTGTCCGCAAGGTCGAGGCCGAGCTGGAGTCGCTTGTGGCGCAGAATGTCACGGACCCAGCACGGATCGCGCAGGCCGTCCGCCGCACGGTCGGCAAGTGGGTGGGGGAGACCTATCGCCGCCAGCCGATGATCGTGCCGACCGTCATCGAAATCTGACCTCGGCGTCGATCAGGCCCGTTGCTTCGATGGTGTGGCCGAACAACATTCCGACAAAGGCGGCGAGTTGACTGCGTGCCAGGATCAGCTGTTGCCGTAGCGGAGGCGCCTTGGTGAAATCGCCGCCCGCCATCTGGTCGAGCAGAGCGATTCCGCCGATGTACTGACGACGGAGTTCGGCCACCCGTTGGCGCAGCGATCCCACCACGTGTAGGCCCCCGGGCGCGACGTTCAACACCGACAGCAGACGGTCGACATAGATGATCACGCGATGCTCATCGAGGTCGTCGTGCGGGCCGAGATCCAAACGGCGAGTTGCCGCATCGAGTACTGCCGCCTGATGCGATGACAGGTAGCGGTACGCCGGCTCGGCAGAAGCCCCCGGCAGTACGCCCGGTAGCCGGACAGCCTCGTCGCTGACCACCTGACGAGTATGACCCTGCCAGCGGTCGCGACGTGGGAACGGCCACGTCGCGGCGTGTCGGGGGTTACGTCTTCTCGGCATACTCGATCCATTCGACCGGCGAGACGGCGACCAGCACCATTGGGCCGAAAGCTGTTTGTGCCGCGGGATTTCCAGGCATAGCCGCTACTTGTTGAGGAAGCCTGCATCGACGGGCAGGGTCACCCCGGTGACATAGCGAGCTTGATCGGATACCAACCAAGCGACTGCGTTGGCGATGTCTTCGGGGTCCAGTGTCTCTACCGGCATCGCGTTACCCATAGCCCCCGGGGTATCTGTCGCGGCGGCCATCTTGGCGAGCCAGCCACGCGTGAACTCGTTGTTGATCATCGGTGTCTCGACACCGGACGGATGAATCGAATTCACCCGGATATGCTGTTTGGCAAGCAGATTCGCATAGATTCGCATCAACCCGACGACGCCGTGCTTGGCGGCCGCGTAACCGACCGAGCCGGCGTCCGGGCTGCCCACGCCGGCCAGCCCGGCAGACGAACTGATCAACACGATCGATCCACCAGTGTCTTGTTTGACCATCGTCGGGATCGACACCTTGATGGTGTTGTAGACCCCGGTGAGGTTGACGTCGATGACGTCGTTCCAACCGTCGTCACCCGACTGCATGGGAGCGATACCCGCGTTGGCCACCACGATGTCGAGCCGTCCGAATTCGTCGAGGCCTTCGTGCAGCGCGGATGACAACGATGACCGGTCCCGGACATCACCACGAGCGGCCACAATCCGGGATCCGGTGTCTTCGACCAGTTTGACGGTGGCAGCCAGGTCGTCCGGGGTGGCCAGCGGGTACGGGACACTCGCGATCTGCTCGCACAGATCGACGGCGATGATGCGGGCGCCGTCGGCGGCCAGTCGCACCGCGTGCGCGCGCCCCTGGCCGCGGGCCGCCCCGGTGATGAAGGCGACTTTTCCTTCCAGCGGCCGCGACATCAGTGGCGCAGAATTCCCTGTTCGGCCGTGCCCGCCGGAACAGGCTGCAGCATCTTGATGTCCGGCGCGCCGGCCAGGTGCTCACCGACCGCGGCGAACATCTTGCCGACCGCCGGGGCGGTGCTGTGCGTCTTGAGCGCGTCCTCGTCCGCCCACTGCTCGACGAACACAAACGTCTCGCCGGACTGATGCAGCGAATAGAGCTGGCAGCCGGGTTCTTCATGCACTTCCTCGACCGACGTGGTGAGGATGTCGCGGACGGTGTCGACCGATTCGGGTTTGACGGTCATGGTGGCGACAACGACGACGGGCATCCGGGCCTCCTGCAGGCTTCTGAGCAGCGAATTGCTACGTGATGGATGTCACCTTACTCAGCCATTTCGGCCGCCGAACCGGCGGTTGCATGGTCACGGCCAGGTAACCAGTGTGGCGGATGGTGTAGATGGTGCACTTGCGATTAGGCTTGCCGGCATGGCTAGCAAGACTGTCGCGCGGTCCGGCGCTCGAACGAGCAGGTCAAAGGCGGCTTCGCGAGGTGGTCCCGGTTCGGCGCAGCCGCGGAAAAAGCCCGCTCGCCGGCCCGCCTCGGCTCGTCGGCCGGCCAGGCGGACTCATCACGGTGTGGTGGCCGCCGCAGGTCTGGCTGCGGGCCGGGCTTTACGCGCGACGTGGCTGATGCTGGCCAAGGGAACCGGCAGCACCGCGCGGTCGGTTGGCCGGGCCCGTGAGATCGATCCGGGTCACCGCCGCGACGGCATCGCTTTGGCGCTGCTGGGCGTCGCGGTGGTGATCGCCGCGAGTTCGTGGTTCGACGCGGCCCGCCCGGTCGGCGCATGGGTCGACTCGGGGGTGCGCATTCTCATCGGCTCGGCGGTCGGGGTGCTGCCCCTCGTCCTCGGCGCGGTGGCGGTGCTGCTGATGCGCACCGAACCGAATCCGGAGGCCCGGCCCCGGCTGGTGCTCGGCGCGACGATGGTGGCTCTTCCGGCGCTGGGCCTGTGGCACTTGTGGGCCGGCTCGCCCGATAACCCGGTCGGGCGTGCCCACGCCGCGGGCTTCATCGGGTTCGCCATCGGTGGGCCGCTCTCGGAGGGGCTTACCGCGTGGATCTGCGCGCCGTTGTTGTTCATCGGAGCGTTGTTCGGCGTACTGCTGTTGGCGGGCACCACTATTCGCGAAGTGCCCGAGACACTGCGGTCGATGTTCGGCACCCGGATGTTCGGCTACCACGACGCCGACGATGACTACTGCGACGAACTGGACGTCGAAAGCGATGTCGCCGAGGACTTCTCCGACGGCTACTACGACGAAGGATCGGTCTGTGACGACGTTGAAGCAGCCCAGGGGTGGCCGTCGAGCGCCGCGCCGGCCGCGCCGGACGACAGCCCGACGCTCCCGGATCCGGCCGTCTCGCGCAGTCGCAAGGAGGACACCAAGTCTGTTGCCAAGCAAGACACTCTGGTGCTCGACCGGGTTGTCGAAGGCCCGTACACGCTGCCGCCGATGAACCTGCTGGTGGCCGGTGATCCGCCGAAGAAGCGCAGCGCCGCCAACGACCAGATGGCCGATTGCATCAGCTCGGTGCTGCGGCAGTTCAAGGTCGACGCTGCAGTCACCGGATGCACCCGCGGACCGACCGTCACACGTTACGAGGTCGAGCTCGGCCCCGGCGTCAAGGTGGAGAAGATCACCGCGCTACAGAAGAATATCGCCTACGCGGTGGCCACCGAGAGTGTCCGCATGCTGGCCCCGATCCCGGGCAAGTCCGCCGTCGGCATCGAGGTGCCCAACACCGACCGGGAAATGGTCAGGCTCGCAGACGTTCTCACCGCGCCGTCGACCCGTCGCGACCACCACCCGCTGGTGATCGGGCTGGGCAAGGACATCGAGGGCGATTTCATCTCGGCCAACCTGGCCAAGATGCCGCATTTGCTGGTCGCCGGCTCCACCGGGTCGGGTAAGTCCAGCTTCGTCAACTCGATGCTGGTGTCGTTGCTGGCCCGGGCCACCCCCGAAGAGGTCAGGATGATCCTGATCGACCCGAAGATGGTGGAACTGACGCCGTATGAGGGAATTCCGCACCTGATCACGCCGATCATCACCCAGCCGAAGAAGGCGGCGGCGGCGCTGGCGTGGCTGGTCGAGGAGATGGAACAGCGCTACCAGGACATGCAGGCGTCCCGGGTCCGTCATATCGACGACTTCAACGCGAAGGTGCGCAACGGCGAGATCACCGCGCCGCTGGGCAGCCAACGAGAATACCGCCCGTACCCGTACGTCTTGGCGATCGTCGACGAGCTGGCCGACCTGATGATGACGGCCCCGCGCGACGTCGAGGACGCCATCGTGCGGATCACCCAGAAGGCCCGCGCCGCAGGCATCCACCTGGTGCTGGCCACCCAGCGACCGTCCGTCGACGTCGTCACCGGTTTGATCAAGACCAACGTGCCGTCGCGGCTGGCGTTCGCGACGTCGTCACTGACCGACAGTCGGGTGATTCTCGACCAGGCCGGCGCCGAGAAATTGATCGGTATGGGTGACGGCCTGTTCCTGCCGATGGGCGCGGGCAAGCCGGTACGGCTGCAGGGTGCCTACATCACCGACGAGGAGATCCAGGCAGTCGTGGCGGCTTGCAAAGAGCAGGCCGAGCCTGAGTACACCGAGGGCGTCACCGCCGCCAAGCCCAGCGGCGAACGCAAAGACGTCGACCCCGACATCGGCGACGACATGGACGTCTTCCTGCAAGCCGTGGAGCTCGTGGTATCGAGTCAGTTCGGCTCCACGTCGATGCTGCAGCGCAAGTTGCGGGTCGGGTTCGCCAAGGCCGGCAGGCTGATGGACCTGATGGAGACCCGGGGCATCGTCGGGCCGTCCGAGGGGTCCAAGGCGCGCGACGTGCTGGTCAAACCGGACGAACTCGGTCCGATGCTGATGCTGATCCGCGGCGGCGCAGGCGCAGATGGGTCAGACGACGACGGCGATTAGCCGCGAGCAGACGCAGAATCGCACTATGCGTTCCCGGAAAACGCGATTCTATGTCTGCTCGCCGGGACGAGCCCGGGCCAAATGAGAGCTACAGCACCAGCAGCATCCGCGAGTTGCCCAATGTGTTCGGCTTGACGTAGCTCAGGTCGAGGAATTCGGCGACACCGATGTCGTAGGAGCGGCGCATCTCCTCGAACACCTCGGTCGGCACCGGGGTGCCCTCGATCTCGGTGAAACCGTGCCGGCCGAAGAACTCTGTCTCGAAGGTCAGCACGAACAGCCGTTGCAACTGGAGTTCGCGAGCCACCAGCAGAAGCTGATCGACGATCGCGTGGCCGATCCCGCGGCCGGTCACCGACGGGTCGACGGCCACCGTGCGAACCTCGCCGAGATCGGCCCACAAGACGTGCAGCGCGCCGCAGCCGACCACCACACCCTGATGCTCGGCCACCCAGAACTCCTGAACGGCCTCGTACAGCGTCACCAGGTTCTTTTCCAGCAGGATCTTGCCCGCGTAAGTGTCGACTAGTTGCTTGATCAGCGGTACGTCCGAAGTGCACGCGCGCCGGATCGTCGGCCCGTCGGCCGGTGGTCCGCTGGTTGCGTTCACGAATTGCAGAGTATCGGTTTCGGCCCGTCTGACAGGTAACCGATATTCTGTTGCCGTGTCGGGGCAGCCTCAACCAGGTCCAGTGGTCCCGCGCGTTCGCGTCACCAATCTTGCCAATGTGCTCACGCTGCTGCGGTTGGTCCTGGTGCCGGTTTTCCTCTTGGCGTTGTTCGCCGGCAACGGACACCAAACTCCCAGCCGGATCATCGCTTTCGTCGTCTTCGCGGTCGCGGTCATCACCGATCGATTGGACGGCGCGCTGGCGCGCAACTACGGCATGGTGACCGAATTCGGCACGATGGCCGACCCGATTGCGGACAAGACGTTGATCGGCGCGGCGCTGATCGGACTGTCGATGCTCGGCGACCTGCATTGGTGGGTGACCGGGGTCATCCTGGCCCGCGAGGTCGGCGTCACCGTGCTGCGCTTCGTGATGCTGCGCCACGGCGTCATCCCCGCCAGCCGCGGCGGCAAGCTCAAGGCCCTGGTCCAGGCCGTCGCGATCGGGCTGTTCGTGCTGCCGGTGTCGGGAGCCTGGCTGATGGCTGCGTGGGTGATGATGGCGGCCGCGATCGTGCTGACCTTGGTGACCGGGCTGGATTACGTCGTCTCGGCCGTCAGGGATTCTCGTCGACGACCCGCTGCTGACTGACGATGCGGGTCTCCGGGTCGCGCGGGCTGACCAATCGGGGAACCAATGGCAGAGCAGCGCACGTTGAGCAGATCATGCTGACCGGACGTAAGGAGAGCGTGATGCCGTCATTGCTGCGCGAGGTTCTCGGCGACGCACTGCGTCAAGCCCGCATCACCCAAGGTCGGACGCTGCGCCAGGTGTCCGACAGCGCGCGGGTCAGCCTGGGATACCTTTCCGAGGTCGAGCGCGGTCGTAAGGAGGCATCCAGCGAACTGCTCAGCGCGATCTGCGACGCGCTGGACGTGACACTGTCACAGCTGCTCACAGACGCCAGTGCACAGCTGGCTGTCCAGGATTCGGCGCAGGTGTCGACCGTGGCCAGGTCGACGACCGCCGCCAATATCGACGCCAGCACCAAGGTCGTCATCCCGCCGGTCCCGGCATTGGCCTTATCGGCCCGTGCCAGCTAGTCCCCGGCCGGCGACACTGTGGCAATCGCAGCGGAGACGCTAGGTTGAGCCTGACGACAGTCATCTACACACGAAGGCGGAGCTCACTGATGGCCAACCCGTTCGTCAAAGCGTGGAAGTACGTCATGGCGCTTTTCGACGCGAAAATCGACGAACACGCCGACCCCAAAGTGCAGATCCAGCAGGCCATCGAAGAAGCGCAGCGTCAGCACCAGGCGCTGACCCAGCAAGCCGCGCAGGTGATCGGCAACCAGCGCCAACTCGAGATGCGTCTCAACCGCCAGCTCGCCGACATCGAAAAGCTCCAGGTCAACGTCCGCCAGGCGGTGACGCTGGCCGATCAGGCCACCGCCGCGGCCGACACCGCGAAGGCAGGCGACTACAACAACGCCGCCGAGGCGTTCGCCGCCCAACTGGTGACCGCCGAACAGAGCGTGGAAGACCTCAAAGCGCTGCACGACCAGGCACTCGGCGCGGCCGCGCAGGCCAAGAAGGCCGTCGAGCGCAATGCCATGGTGCTGCAGCAGAAGATCGCCGAGCGCACCAAGCTGCTCAGCCAGCTCGAGCAGGCCAAGATGCAGGAGCAGGTCAGCAAGTCGCTGCGATCGATGAGTGAGATCGCAGCGCCTGGCACCACACCGAACCTCGACGAAGTCCGCGACAAGATCGAGCGCCGCTACGCCAGCGCGCTGGGTCAAGCCGAGCTGGCGCAGAACTCTGTGCAAGGTCGCATGATCGAGGTCGAGCAGGCCGGTGTCGAGATGGCCGGCCACTCGCGGTTGGAGCAGATCCGGGCGTCGATGCGGGGTGAGGCTTTACCGGCCGGTGGTGCGGCGAGTGATTCCGCGGCGCCGAGCACCCCGGCGGCGGCACCGCAGGCTGCGCCCACTGAGAAACCGCTCGGTCAGTAGGGGGCAAGCGGCGATGGCGGCGCAGTCGGGTCGCGACGGGGCATGGCGGACGCTGTTGCTGCGTGGCCTCGACACGGCCAGCGAGCTTGCCGGGTTGGTCTTCCAAAAGATCAGTGCGGCAACCGATCCCCGGGCAAGGCAGCTGCGGCGTCGACGCCGCGCGCTGCGCTGGGGCCTGATCTTCACTGCGGGAACCGTGTGCTGGGGCGTGGTGACAGCCATCCTGGCGGCGTGGGGGTGGTTCGCGCTACTGCTGGAGATTACCGGCGGAGTCGCTGTCGCGCAGGCGATGACCGCCACGCTGCTGTTGATCCGCTACCGCTGGCTGAAAGCGGATCCACTACCCCCGCAGCGGCCCAACAACATTCGGCGCCTGCCGCCACCCAGTTCGGCGGCTCGTCCGGCGATGTACGCGCTGGGTGCTTCCGAGCGGGGCTTCTTCTCGTTGCTTGGTGTGATGGAGCGCGGCAACATGTTGCCCGACACCGAGATTCGTGACCTCACGGCTGCAGCCCAGAAAAGTTCAGCCGCCCTGGCGGCCACGGCCACCGAGGTGGTGTCGATGGAGCGGGCGGCGCACGGAACACCGCAGTCGCGGTCGTACCTGGCGCCCACGATCAATGCGTTCACTGCGCAGTTGAGTGCCGGCGTGCGCCAATACAACGAAATGGTCACCGCTGCAGCGCAACTGGTTTCATCGGCAAACGCAGATTGTGGCGCCACGCTGGCGCCGTCGCGACAACGCTACCGCGACGAACTGGCCGGTGCCACCGATCGCCTGGCCGGTTGGTCACAGGCCTTCGACGAGCTCGGCGGGCTGCCGCGGCGGGCGTAGAGCTCAGATGTCCTGGCTGCGGCCGGTCGACTCGTCTCGGGGGCCGTAGCGGTCGATGTACGACTGACGCATCTGCTCCTCGCGCTTACTGCGGCGCGCGTCAACCAAATTCGGGTCGAGCCGGTGTACCTGCAGCATGTGCCGCCGCCACACCTTGTTCAGCGCGTGCGAGAAGTACACGAACGGAATCAGGATCGGCAGCGTCATGCTCAGATGCACGTCGAGCGTCGTCGGGATCAGCCAGAACGGGGCGAGTACCAACACCGCCGGAACCGCGACCCGTCGCATCATCCGGCCTGTTGCGCCTTTGCCGGCCGCATCGTTGCGTACCCAGTCCCGCATCGAGTCGGGCAGCTGGCCACCACAGCAGTACCGGATGAATTGAAAAGTGTTGGGACGTGCTTCTTTATCGGACATGGTGGCTAGAGCGATGCGCGCAGCGACGGCACCACCAGCCCCGCGAGGCCACGCAGAGTCGCTTTGAACATGTCGAAGAAGTCGAAGTAATCGCGCCACAGCGTGATCTGGCCGTCGTGCACCTCGAAGACGCCGCACACCCAGAACTGCAGCCGCAGTGGGCCGAAGATCAGCGCGTCGGTGCGCTCGGTGAGCACTGCTGCGCCGTCGGCGGCGATCCGGTGGATCTTCACCTCGAAGCCGGCGGCGCCGCCCAGCGAGCTGAACAGTTTCATCGCGCGCCGACGGCCATGAATCGTTGGCAGACCGACGTTCTGGTACACCAGATCTTCGGCCAATGCGGCGCCTGCGGTGTCGAGGTCGGCGTCCTGCAGCGCATTCAGGAAGACCTCCACGGTGTGGGTGTTCGCCAGAGTCTGCTCGGTCATGATCACCAGCCTAACCAGTTGCTGTGGCAGGGTGGTGCGATGCGCGTCGCGGTGGTGGCCGGGCCGGACCCCGGTCACTCCTTTCCGGCGATCGCGCTGTGCCGGCGGTTTCTCGCGGCGGGGGACACACCTACCCTGCTGACCGGCGCCGAGTGGCTGGCGACTGCTCGCGCTGCCGGTGTCGACGCCGTCGAGTTGGCCGGGCTCGACCCGACCCAGGACGACGACGATGGCGATGCGGGAGCCAAGATTCATCAGCGTGCCGCCCGGATGGCCGTGCGCAATCGCGGGCAGCTGCAAGCGATGGGGCTGGATCTGGTGGTGTCCGATGTGATCACCGCCTGCGGTGGGATGACGGCCGAGCTGCTGGGAATCCCGTGGATCGAGCTCAACCCGCATCCGCTGTACCGGCCGTCCAGGGGGTTGCCGCCGCTCGGCAGCGGACTGGCGCCCGGTGCCGGGATTCGCGGCCGGTTGCGGGACGCCACGATGCGCGCGTTGACCGCGCGCTCTCTGCGAGTCGGTACCCGGCAACGGGAACGGGTCCGCGTCGACATCGGTTTGCCGGCAGTCGATCCCGGGCCGTTGCGCATGCTGATCGCGACACTGCCGGCGCTGGAGGTTCCACGCCCAGATTGGCCGGCCGACGCCGTTGTGGTCGGTCCGCTGCACTTCGAGCCGACCGAGCGGGTGCTGTCGATGCCGTCGGGTTCGGGGCCGGTGGTGCTGGTCGCGCCCTCGACCGCGTCGACCGGGACGAAAGGAATGGCCGAGACGGCCCTGGACTGCCTGGCGCCCCTCGGCGTGCGGCTCGTGGTGTCGCGACTCCACGGTCCCGAGTTGGCGTTGCCGTCGTGGGCGGTCGCCGGGCTGGGCCGGCAAGACGACTTGCTGGCCCATGCCGATCTGATGATCTGCGGAGGTGGACACGGCATCGTGGCCAAGACACTGCTGGCCGGGGTACCGCTGGTGGTGGTCCCCGGCGGCGGCGATCAGTGGGAGATCGCCAACCGGGTGGCGCGCCACGGCAGCGGACGGTTGGTGCGGCCGCTGACCGGAGAAGCGCTCGCCAGTGCGGCCGCCGATGTGCTGGCCACGCGCAGCTATCGGGACGCCGCGCAACGTGCCGCGGCCAGCGCCTCCGACGTGGCCGACCCGGTGCGGGTGTGTCATGAGGCGCTTGCCCACGCTGGGTAACTTGGGTGACGTGCGGCTGACGGAATTCAACGAGCGGGTGACCCTGCGATTCGGCGCGACCTATGGCTCCTCGGTGCTGGCTGATCATGTGCTGACTGGGTTCGACGGGCGCACCGCCACGCAGGCGATCGAGGACGGCGTCGAGCCACGGGCCGTGTGGCGGGCGCTGTGCGTCGACTTCGACGTGCCCCGCGAGCAATGGTGAAATTAGCCTCGGGTGCCGCTCGAAAACTGGGTATTATGGTACAACATCTAGTACCATTAAAATCGGAGGTGATGGGTCATGGCTTTGACCGCGAGCGAGGCCCGCAAGAGGCTCTTCCCTCTCATTGAACAAGTCAACAGTGACCGGACAACTGTCGAGATCATCTCCAAGCGCGGCAACGCGGTCCTGATGTCAGCAGATGACTATGCGGCCTGGGTGGAGACCGCGTATCTGTTTCGTTCTCCAGCCAATGCCCGTCGGCTTCTCGACGCCCACGAGGCCTATCAGCGCGGTGACGTCACCGCGCAACCCCTTGATCGCGAGTGAATCTGCTTTTCACGCCGCAGGGGTGGGAGGACTACCGGCACTGGCAAGACACCGATCGTTCCACCCTGAAACGCCTGAACAAGCTGATCGACGCCACCGTGCGCGATCCGCACACCGGAATAGGTAAGCCCGAACCACTGAAATACGGAATTCAAGCGGCATGGTCACGGCGCATCACCGAGGAGCACCGGCTGGTTTACCTCGTGACCGACACCGCAATCGTCGTCCTGCAGGCGCGTTACCACTACACCAACTAAGCATCAAGAAACCGCCACTGCGATGCTCGGTCTTGTGTCGCAACGGCGCGTCACCATCCCCGCTGACTCCCAAGGTTTGCGACGTTCACCCGGTGACTGTGACTGCGGTACTGGGCGACGCCCCGCACGACGGACAAACAGGATCTACCGCAGCTGCCGAAAACGACACCCCAGCCTTTGTCGGAGCGTCTACCAGCCAATTTGCCCGACAGTGATCAGTCAGACGGCAGAGCGCACTGACCTTGGTTAGAAGTTGGCAACCTACCCCCATCCCTTCGTGGGTTCACGCGGGTTGAAGGGATTTCATCGGTAGCCGGGGCAGGGGACCGGTCAGCGCGTCAGCTTTGCGAACCGCTGCTGGGC
>NZ_JAVKSG010000043.1:19871-33032 GCF_039583785.1 Mycobacterium sp. | reverse complement strand
CTAGACCGCCAGATTTGCCAGCAGCAGCGCCTCGGCGGTCGCCGCTCGCTCCAGCACACCCAGATGCAGGCTCTCGTTGGTGCTGTGCGCCTGCGTCGCGGGGTCCTCGACCCCGGTCACCAGGATCGCCGCCTTCGGGAACGCCGCGGCGAACTCGGCGATGAACGGAATCGAACCGCCCATGCCCATGTCGACCGGCTCGCTCCCCCAGGCCCGCCGGAACGCGGCCCTGGCCGCGTCGTACACCGGCCCGGACGCGTCGATGACGTACGGCTGCCCGATGTCGCCGGGCGTCACCGTCACGTGGGCACCCCACGGCGCGTGCTGCTCCAGATGCGTTCTCAAAGCGTCAAGGTGCGCTGCCGCGTCACCGCCGGGAGCGACCCGCATGCTCACCTTGGCCCTGGCACGCGGGATCAACGTATTCGACGAGGCTGCAATGGAAGTCGTGTCGATGCCGATCACCGTGATCGCCGGTTTGGCCCACATGCGTTGCGGCACCGACCCGGAGCCGATCTCGCTCACCCCGGCCAGCAAACCCGATTCCGCGCGAACCCGGTCGGCGGGATAATCGACTGCCGCCGCGGTGCTTTCGGGTAGCCCGGCGACCGCGACATTGCCGTCGTCGTCATGCATGGTCGCCAGTAGGCGCGCAAGCACCATCACCGCGTCGGGCACCACACCACCCCACAGGCCGGAGTGCAGGCCGTGGTCGAGGGTGGCCACCTCGACCACACAGTCGGCCAGCCCGCGCAGCGACACCGTCAGCGCCGGCACCTCAGTGCTCCAATTGTCCGAATCGGCGATGACGATCACGTCGGCTTTAAGGGCCTCACGATGGGCGGCCAGCAGACGACCCAACGTCGGCGATCCCGACTCCTCCTCGCCTTCGACGAACACCGTCACCCCGACCGGCGGTTTGCCGTCGTGCGCCCGAAACGCAGCCAAATGTGTTCCGATACCGGCCTTGTCGTCGGCGCTGCCGCGCCCGTAGAGTCGCCCGTCGCGTTCGGTCGGCTCGAACGGCGGCGACGCCCACTGCGAAGGGTCGCCTTCGGGCTGCACGTCGTGGTGGGCGTAGAGCAGCACGGTCGGCGCGCCGGGCGGCGCGGGGTGCCGCGCGATGACGGCGGGCGCACCACCTTCGCTGACGATCTGCACATCACCGAAACCGGCTTGCGACAACAGGTCTGCGGTGGCCTGCGCGCTCCGGTGCACCTGGTCGCGGCGGGCCGGGTCGGCCCACACCGACTGGATGCGGATCAGGTTTTCCAAATCGTCGCGCACCGACGGTAACAACTCGCGGACGCGTTCGACCAGATCGCTCATGGCCTCGAGGCTAGTGGTTGCTTGCTCAGCCGAAATCGACGGCAGCGCGAAGAACCGCGCGAGCGACGCACGCCGGCGTCGATCTCGACGCCAGCTAGGGCAGCTCGAGGATGGCGACTGCCGCAGCGGTGCCGGCCTCATGAGTCAGCGACACGTGGATCGTCACGTCTTTCAGGTGCGTGGCAATGTCGCCGGTCAGCCGTACCCGCGGCCGCCCCCACATGTCGGTGACCACTTCGATGTCGCGGTGGATGTCCTCGCGCAGCACCGGCCGCTGCGAGAACCGGGAGCCGGACCAGGCCTTGATCACCGCCTCCTTGGCTGCCCACCGGGCTGCCAGGTGGCGTGCCGCCGACGAACTCTTGTCCGAGGCGTCGCGCCGCTCACCTGGTGTGAACGTTTCGGCGAACATGGTTCCGGGCTGGTCGACCTGCTCGGCGAACTCAGTGATGGAGACAAGGTCTATCCCCACTCCGACGATGCTCATCGGCGCCGCTCCTCCTCATTGGCCCCGCTCCTGCGGGGCACAGTCCGGCCGCCGACGCGGCTCATTGGGAGAAACCTAGCGGTACACGTCGTCGGCGCCCAACCGTGCATGGGCGTCGAGCAACATCGCCGCTTCCTGTCGCTTCTCGGACACCTCGTGGTCGAAGCGACGGTCGGCGGGCCGCTCGTACATCGGCCGGCCGCCGGCGATCGCCGACGCCAGGCGGCGCTGACCGGCGAGCAGTCGGGCGTCGGCCCGTGACCGGTACTCCGCGCGCTGTTCGGCGTCCAGAGTCGCCAGGAAGGCCTCCGGGTGCACCAACGCGACCAGACCCGACACGTGACCGAACCCGAGGCTGGTCACCAAACCGGCCTTCAACGGGAATTTGCCCCCGAGCCGCAGGGTTTCGCGGACCCAGACGAAGTGCGCGGAGCCGGCGAGTTCGTCGTCGACACAGTCCAGGCTGCGGTTCGGCGGGATCACGCCGTCGCGCAGGATCTGGCACAGACCCATCATCTGGAAGACCGCCGCGCCACCCTTGGCGTGCCCGGTGAGGCTCTTCTGCGACACGATGAACAGCGGTGCCCCGTCGGACCGGCCCATCGAATCAGCCAGCCGCTCATGCAATTCGGTCTCATTGGGGTCGTTGGCCAGCGTCGAGGTGTCGTGCTTGGAGATCACCGCGACGTCGTCGGCGCCGACGCCCAGCTTGGCCAGCGCCCGGGCCAGCGGCGAGTCCTTGCCACCACGGCCGGCACCGAGCGCGCCCAGGCCGGGGGCCGGGATCGAGGTGTGCACGCCGTCGGCGAACGACTGCGCGTAGCCCACCACCGCCAGCACCGGCAGGCCCATCTTGACCGCGAGGTCGCCGCGGGCCAACAGGATCGTCCCGCCGCCCTGGGCCTCCAGGAAGCCGAGCCGGCGCCGGTCATTGGGCCGGGAGAACTTCGCGTCGCTGATGCCCCTGCCGCGCATCATCGAGGTGTCGGCAGTCGCCGCCATGTCACCGAAGCCGATGATGGCCTCCAGCGTCAGGTCGTCGAACCCACCGGCGACCACCAATTCGGCCTTGCCGAGGCGGATCTTGTCCATACCCTCCTCGACCGACACCGCTGCGGTGGCGCACGCGCCGACCGGGTGGACCATCGCGCCGTAGCTACCCACATAGGACTGAATCACATGGGCGGCAACGACGTTCGGCAAGACTTCCTGCAGGATGTCGTTCGGCTTGTTCCGGCCCAGCAGGTTGCCGTGATACATGGTCTGCATCGACGTCATACCGCCCATACCGGTGCCCTGGGTGCTGGCCACCAGCCCCGGGTGCACCCAGCGCATCAGCTCGGTCGGGGTGAAGCCCGACGACAGGAACGCGTCGACGGTCGCGACGATGTTCCACAGCGCCACCCGGTCGACCGAGCTGGCCATGTCCTGGCTGATGCCGAATACCGTCGGGTCGAACCCGGTCGGGATCTGCGCGCCGACGGTCCGCGACAGCTTGGTCTTGCGTGGCACGCGAATCTCGGTGCCCGCCTTACGCGTAACTTCCCAGTCGCTGGAACCCGGAACCGGTCGGACCACCGTGTGCTCGGCGTCAAACTGGGCGAACCCGCGGGCGTCGGCCTCCGAAGAGACGACAAACGTGAAATCCTTGTCCAAAAAGACGCTCACCATGAGCGGCGATGCGTGGTCGGGGTCGATCGCGCCGTCGTCGACGAACTCGCGGATGCCCACCCGCTCGACCACGACGTCGTGGTAGCGCTCGACCAACTCGGCCTCGTCGACCAGGTCACCGGACGCGGTGTCGTACCAGCCCGGGGTCGGGTCGTCCTCCCACTTGATCAAGCCAGTGGTCCAGGCCAATTCGAGAACGCCGGCGGCCGACAGCTCGTTGTCGACCTCCATCTCGAAGCGGGTCCGCGACGAGCCGTAGGGGCCGAGTTCGGCGCCGCCGACGATGACCACCAACTCCGACGGGTCGAGGTCGAGCCGGTCCCACACCGGCGGCGGGGCCGGGCTGAAGCCACGCGGCGGTGACGGCAGCGCGGCGATAGTGCCTTCGCTAGCCGCATCCTCATCGACTGCCACTTCGGAGGTCATCTCCTCGCGGGCCTTCGCGGCCAACTCGGCCATGTCGATCTCGACGTCGCCGAGACCGCCGGTGAAGTCGACGTTGATCGGCGCGATCGCCGCGGCCGCCCTGGACTCGATATTGCACAGGCCGAGCAGCATGTCGGCCATCTCGTCGGTGGAATACGTTGTCACACCAGCTTCTTCGACCGCGCTGACGATCGCGTCGTTGTGGCCCATCAGGCCGGTGCCGCGGGTCCAACCGATCAACGCGTGCGCCAGGCTGACGCGCCGCGCCCATGACGACTCGGCTCCCCAACGGGTGACCACGGCGTCCAGCGCCGACTTGGCTTCACCGTAGGCGCCGTCGCCGCCGAACATGCCGCGGTTGGGCGAGCCCGGCAGCACCACGTGCAGCCGCGAGGCGATGTCGCGTTCCGCGCCGATCTTGGACAAGCCGCCGATCAGTCGCTGCACCGCCCACAGCAGCACCTTCATTTCCATCTCCGAGCGCGCACCGGCCTCGGACAGATCACCCGCCACCCGCGGCGCCGCAAACGGGAACAGCAACGTCGGGACTTTGGCGTCCTTGATGTGAATCGACTGCGGCCCAAGGCTTTCGGACTGTTCGTTACCAACCCACTCGGCGAGCGCGTCGATGTCGGAGTAGGACGCCATGTTGGCCGCCACCACCCACAACGAGGCACCGAAGCGGGCGTGGTCACGGTAGAGGTTCCGGTAGAACGCCAGTCGCTCGTCGTCGAGCTTGGACGTGGTGGCGATGACGGTGGCACCGCCGTCGAGCAGCTTGCCAACCACCGACGCGGCGATCGAGCCCTTCGACGCGCCGGTCACCACGGCCACCTCGGCGTGGAACGGACCGGGTTCCGGATTTTCTGAGCCGGCCGCGATCCGCCCGTACAGCGACGCGTGGATCTGACGTCCGGCCGCCAAAGCCCTGCCCTGCCACCAGGTCGCCTGCGTCGCGACCACGTGGCCGGCACCCTCGAAGCGCTCCGACAGTCGCGCCCAGTCCGCGTCGGCTTCGTCCTCGTCGACCAGCCACAGCTTGACCAGGTCCTCGCGGGCGCTGGCCCACCAGTCGTCGAATACGACGGCCTTCTTGCCGTCGAACACCGGCGCCACCAATCGCGGCCAGTCGGAGCCGAGTTCGGTTGTCACCAAGTCGATCAGCTCGGCGTCGGTGGCGGCCGGCGGTACACTGACCTTCTCGTCGAGGCCGAGCTGACCCAGTACCAGGCGCGCCGCCGAGGCGAGCACGCCGTCGCGGCCGGTGATCTGCTCGGTGAACTCGCTCAGCGCGGCGGCGTCGACGGTGGCACCGCCGCCACCACCGCTGGACGGCAGCGCGACCGCGATGCCCCGGCGGGCCGCCACGGACGTGACAGCGGCGTCGATTACGCTGTCCACCGCGGCGGCATCCGCCAGCGCACCTTCGTGCAGGTTGCCCAGCGGGCCGCCACGGACGCTGGTGCCTTCACGAGTCCCGAGTGCCACCTCGACGGTGACGTGCTTGACCCAGCCTTCGCCGAGTTCCCAGGTCTTGGTGACCCGCTCGGCGATCGCGGCGGGACGCTTGCCGGACGGCCCGAGGATCGTCCGCAGCTGATCGTTGATCGCGTCGGAAAGCACTGGCCCGTAGGGCTTGTAGGTACGGGCCAACTTGGTCACCTGCGCCCGCAGCCCGGCCAGGTCGGCCTCGGCCGCGCCGTCGATGGCACCCAGGTTGAGCTCCGAACCGAGGTCGACCAGCAACTGGTTGCGCCGCGACGAGGCACCGTCGGTGATGGACTCGATGGAGTCCAGCTCCTCGATCTGGTCGATGCGCATCTTGGCCGACAGCGCGATCAGCGCCAGCGTGGCGTCGGCGGCGTCGAAGCCGATGTCGTCGGGGCGTGGAGCACCCGACGGAGCTGCGGCGGGCGCCGCAGCGACGGCGGGGGCGACATCAGGGCTAGGCGCGCCTTCCGACGCGACAGCGTCGGACGCCGAAGCCTCCCCGAGCACATCCTCCGGCTCGGGGTCGGTGTCGGTGGCGAACAGCACCGCGGCGTCGCGCTCGACGTTGAGCACTTCCACTGTGCTGTGGGCGTATTCGGCCAGCTTCAGGGTGTTGGTGGCCAGCCCGGCCACGGTCGGCGCCGACTTCACGCCGATCTCGACGAACCGCTCCACACCGAGACCGCCGGCGGCCTCTTCGGTGAACAGCAGGTCCTGGGTTTCGATCCAACGCACCGGGCTGGCGAACTGCCAGGCCAGTAGCTCGATGATGACCGTGCGCGCCAGGTCGAACGGACGCTCGCTGCGCCAATAGTCGTAGTTTTCCAGGATCTCGTCGAGCGGCTCGGCCGGCACCAGATCCCGGATCTCCTGGATGAAGTCGCGGTCCAGGCTGAACGGCCGCGGCACCAGGTTCGGGATGTAGCGACCGATGATCACCTTGGGGTCCTTGCCCCGCGGCATCGCCCGCTCCAGCGAGCGACGGAACTCGGCGACGCCAACCCGCAGCACCTGAGAGTGGAACGGCACATCGATACCCGGCACCAGAATGAATGACCGCTTGCCACCAGAGATTTCGCGACGACGCTCGACCTCGGCCTCGAGCTCTTCCAGACCGCGGACCGTGCCGGCGATCGCGTACTGCGAGCCGCGCAGGTTGAAGTTGACGATCTGCAGGAATTCTCCGCTGCGCTGTGAGACCTCCTCGACGAAGGCCGGCACGTCGGCGTCGTCGAGATCGATCTGCGACGGGCGGATCGCGGCCAGCCGGTAGTTGGACCGACCTAACTCGTCGCGCGGCACGATGTCGTGCATGTTCGAACCGCGCTGGAACACCGTCTCCAGCAACGCTTCCAGGCCGTAGACGTCACTGACACAGGCCAGCGCCGTGTACTCACCGACGGAATGACCGCAGGCGATCGCATCCTCGACGAACGCGCCCTGCTCGCGCATCTCGGCAACCTGGGCAGCGGCCACGGTCGCCATCGCCACCTGAGTGAACTGCGTCAGATACAGCACGCCCTCGGGGTGTTGGTAGTGCACGCCGCTGGCGATCAGGCTGGTCGGGTTGTCCCGCACCACATGCAGGATCGAGAAGCCCAGGGTCTGGCGGGTGTAGGAGTCCGCGTCGTCCCACACTTTGCGGGCGGCCTTGGAGCGGGCGCGGACATCCATACCCATGCCCTTGTGCTGAATGCCCTGGCCCGGGAACGCGTAGACCGTCTTGGGCGAGGCCAGCCGCGCCGTCGCCGACATCACCAGGTCCGACCCGACGCGGGCAGCGACTTCCAAAACCTCAGCGCCCCGGTCGATTCCGACCCGATCGACGCGGAAGGCCACCTCGTCACCGGGACGGACCATACCCAAGAACCGGGCCGTCCAGCCGATCAGCCGGGCCGGCGGCCGGGCCTGTCCGTCGGTCGCGGTGACGACGTGCTGCGCAGCGGCCGATAACCACATACCGTGCACGATCGGCTGCCCCTCGCCATCCGGCCCTGCCAGACCGGCCAGCAGGGCGGCCGCCCGGTCGGTGTGAATCGGGTTGTGGTCACCGGACACCACCGCGAACGGCCGCATGTCGACCGGCGCGGTGAGCGTGACGTCGCGGCGGCGACGCCGCGGGGTGTCGGTGGCGTTCTCGGACACCGCGCCACCGGCCCGCAGCGGGTCGGTCAGCTCGGCGGGTCCGGTGCGGCCGCGGATCGCGAACCGCTCCGCCATGGTGGCGAGCACAGTGCGGTCGGCGTCGGTGACGGTCACCGAGATCGGGACAACGCGGCCGACTTCGGTGTCGATGGCGACCGAAGCGGTTGCGTTGACCGTCAATTCGGCCGGAACCTTCGGCAACGTGGCGACCAGGTGCGCGGCGTGATCGAGATGCACCAGGCTCAGCAAGCCTTCGACGACCGGGACACCGGCACCGGTGACCGCGGATCCGATGGCCGCGAAGACCGCCGGCCAGCAGCGGCCGACCAGAGCGTCGGGCACGGTGGACAGGGTCGGTGCCAGCGGCTCGCCGAAGATCGCGGTGACGCCGGTGTGGTCGGCGACCCGTTCGGGGTCCCAGTGCACGGTCACGGTCGCGGTGCCGTTGTGCACCCGAGGCAGGGTCTCGGGGCTGTCGGCGCCGGCGGCGATCGCCAGCACCGAACGCATGGCCTCGATCGCGTCCTTGGTGCGGATCACCGGAATCGCGCCATCCATTGTGCTGGGGGGCAAGCTGAATCGCATGTCGATCCACCTACCGGAGATCGGCACACTGAGGACGACCTGGTCGTCCTCGATCTGCAGGCGTGCCCCGGTCGACGAGTGCGTCGCCCGTGGCTCGTCAGGTCCGCTGAAATCACCGTGCACCTGCCAGTCGGCCGGGTCGGCGATCCGGTGCACCGGGTTGGTGGCAACACGACCGGCCCACAACACATCTGGGGCATCCAGCACGGTGGCCAGTGGCCCGCGCACGTCGATGCGACCCTGCCGGCGCGCGGTGACCGGGATCGGTGTTGCACCGGCGGCGATCACGTCGTCGATCGCGGCCTGCTCGAAGCGGTCCAGCAGATCGCCGACCGGCTCGTCGAGCCGGGTGATGCCGGCGACGGCTGCGGTGCCGGGGATGATGCAGACCTGTTCGGCGTCGTAGCGGGCGTCGTGGGCCTGCCACAGCGAATCGCTGCGCCACCAACGGCGTACGTCTTTGTCGATCACCGGCACGAAGTTCACCGGCTTGCCCGGCGTCTTGCACCGCGTGACGAAGAACGGCACGTCGGCCGGGTGCAGTTGCACGGTCTCGGCGTCCGGGTAACGCGCGACCAGCGCGGCGATCGCCTGGTCAGGACGCTCGAGCAGATCGGGGTCGGCGAACAGGGTGTGGATCGGACCGGAGTCCTGCGGGTGCAGCCGCGCCTCGGCGCGGTGCAGCATCGCCCCGAACCGCTCGCGCCAGGTGTCGGCCAGCCAGGGGCTGCCGGGTGCGGCGGTGTCTGCGGTGCTGTCGCCGTCGCCGATCGCCAGCTCGACGTAGCGCTGCAGCCACTGCAGGTAGGTCATCTCGCCGACGTCGCCGAAGTACGGCTTGGCGGTGTTGGCCATCGCGGCGATGATCTCGTCGCGCCGCGCGACGACCGCGTCGCCGTCACCGGCGACCTCGTCGAGCAGCCGGCCGCAACGAGAGGCGGTGTTGTCGATCTCGTGGATGTCGGCGCCGAGCTGGCTGCGCCCAGATGCCATGCCGCCCTGGGCTTTTCCGGCGCCTACCCACTGGTCGGTGCCACCGGTGTCGACCAGCATCTGCTTGACCGACGGCGATGTGGTGGCCTCCAGGGTGGCCATCGCGGCGGTGCCGACCAGGATGCCGTCGACCGGCATCGGCGGGAATCCGTAGGCCTGGGCCCAGCGGCCGGACAGGTACTCGGCCGCCCGCTCGGGTGTGCCGATGCCGCCGCCGACGCAGACCGTGATGTTGGGCCGCGCGCGCAGTTCGGAGTAGGTGGCCAGCAGCAGGTCGTCGAGGTCTTCCCAGGAGTGGTGGCCGCCGGCGCGTCCGCCCTCGATGTGCACGATGACCGGTTTGGTCGGCACTTCGGTGGCGATACGGATGACCGAGCGGATCTGCTCGACGGTGCCCGGCTTGAACACCACGTGCGAGATGCCGATCTCGTTGAGCTCTTCGATCAGCTCGACGGCCTCTTCCAGTTCGGGGATGCCGGCGCTGACGACCAGGCCGTCGATGGCCGCCCCGGACTGGCGGGCCTTCTGCACCAGGCGTTTTCCGCCGACCTGCAGCTTCCACAGGTACGGGTCGAGGTACAGCGCGTTGAACTGGTAAGTACGGCCGGGTTCGAGCAGCCCGGCCAGCTGCTCGATGCGGTCGTTGAAGATCGGTTCGGTGACCTGCCCGCCGCCGGCCAGCTCGGCCCAGTGCCCGGCGTTGGCCGCGGCGGCGACGATCGTGGCGTCGACGGTGGTCGGGGTCATCCCCGCCAGCAGGATCGGCGACCGACCGGTGAGCCGGGTGAACTTCGTCGAGAGCTTGATCCGCCCGTCGGGCAGGGAGACCACCGACGGCGCGTAGCTCGACCACGGCCGGGCCACCTCCGGAACCGCTCCGACCGTGAACAGGTTGCGCTGGCCGCCACGGGTCGCCGCCGGCACAATGCCGACCCCCAGTCCGCGGATGACCGGTGCGGTGAGCCGGGTCAAGATGTCGCCGGGGCCCAGGTCGAGAATCCAGCGGGCGCCGGCCTCGTGGACTCCGATCACGTCGTCGACCCAATCGACAGGCCGGACCAGGATCGCCTCGGCCATCGCGCGAGACAGCTCGACGTCGATGCCGACCTTCTCGGCCCAGTCGCCGACGATGTCGATGCTGTCGACGAGCCTCGGCGTGTGGAAGCCCACCTCGACCTGGACCGTGTCGAAGACCGGCGCGAACACCTCGCCGCCGCGGATCTTGTTCTTGCGGTCGGATTCTTCCTTCTCCGAGATCTGCGTGCAGTACAGCTCGAAGCGGGACAGCTGTTCGGGGGTGCCGGTGATGACGACCGAGCGCCGGCCGTTGCGGATCGACAGGACCGGCGGCAATACGGTGCGGACGTCCTGGGAGAAGTCTTCGAGTAGCTGGTAGATCCGCTCGGTGTCGGCGCCGGAGACCGACACCATCGGCGAGCGATCGCCGAGCACGGAGATACCGCGCCGACGGGCCACCAGCGTGCCGGCCGCGCCGATCAGTTGTGCCATCGCCAGCAGCTCGACGTCGCGCGCTCCCGCGGCCTTCAGAGCCTCGACGGCGAGAATGCCCTGCGAGTGCCCGACGACGGCCACCGGCGGGGTGGCCAGCAAGTCCATGCCCTGGCGGGCCAGCGTGCGGATGGCGGCGATCTGGGTGAGCAGGACGCCCGGCAGTGATACCGCCGCCGAGGTCAGGTGCTTTACGGACGGAACCGGGTCTTCGGCGGCCAGCGCGCGCACCCAGCGCAGCGGCTCGAAGCCGATCGGACGCACGACGACAAGCTCGTTGGCCACCGGCTCGAGCAACAGGTCCACCTCGCCGGCCAGGGTCGCCAGTTCGGATTCGATCCCGGACGACGAGACCAGTTCTTCCAGCGTCTCCAGCCAGGCACCGCCCTGGCCGCCGAACGCAACCGCGTAGGCCTCGCCGGCCGTCAGACGATCGACGAGCGCATGAGTATCTGAGGAGACTCCGTCGCGGTCAGCGGACACTCGATGGTGCTCATAGATCGTCACGTGTGCATCTCCCTCGATTGCGCTGTTCTGCTCACAGGCAGAGCCACGCTGTCCGTCAATCCCGTCAATCCCGATCGGGCCCCCGGTCCAACCCGGCGCGACTCAGCCGACCCGGCTCCCGGCGGGTCGCGCCAAATGGGCATCATCGGCTGCACTAAGAGTGTCATAAGAAATCTGGGAGTTTCCGGCCCATTTCGGTTACTGGTGAGTACTACGCGCGAGTAACGGTGGGCTGGGTAACAGTCCGCTCAGCGGGCGCTCACAGCGCCCGGACCAAACCTGCTGCGTGCGGGCGGTTACGGTTGAGTAGCTATAACTGCGCAGATCAAGGCAGTATTGTTACCTAATCGTTATCTGGATAAGCTGCGCCGTACCGGGCTGCTCGGCCCGACGCCGACGAGACTGCGCGGCGCGACCGTGACGAATCCGGCCGATCACGCGCCGACATTCGACGGCGCCGGTGCACACGGGCCACACTGGCCTGCCGGCTTGGGGGCGCACTCACTGGGACATTCTCTGCCCGGCCCCCGCATCCCCGGGCTTTGCGCCGCCGGTCTGTACCATTTTCCCATGCCGCTGGTTATCGGAGCGACGGTCGCTGGATTCAACATCGTTCGGCCGCTCGGGTACGAAGAGTTCGGTGAGCTCTACGTTGCCGAGCACCCGCGACTCCCCCGCCAGCAAGTGCTCCACCTGATTCCGGCCGAGATCTCAGTCGACCTGGACTACCGAGTCCGGTTCAACCAGGAGTCCGACCTGGCGGCGGCACTCTGGCATCCGAATATCGTCGGGCTCACCGACCGCGGCGAGTTCGAAGACCAGCTGTGGATCTGCACGGAGTACATCGAAGGGTCGGATTCGGCCGAGTTCCTGGGCGACGGCCATCTCGACGGCATGCCGCCGCGGATGGTGATCGAGATCGTCTCCGCGATCGCAGACGCCCTGGACTACGCACACGACCGCGGCGTGCTGCACCGCTACGTCAATCCCGGCCGCATGCTGGTCAACAAGTCGACAACGGACCGACGACGAATTGCGTTGACCGGCTTCGGTGTAGCGCGACCAGAAGGCGCGCACAACACGCTGACCCGCGCAGGCATGTTCATCGGAACCGCTGGCTACACCGCACCCGAACAGCTGATGGGCGAGGAACTCGACGGCAGAGTCGACCAATACTCGTTGGCGGCCAGCGCTTTCCATCTGCTGACCGGTGCACCGCCGTTCGCCCACTTCAATCCGTCCGTGGTGGTCAACCGGCAACTCAACGATCGACCGCCCCGGCCGAGCGAGATCCGGCCCGACCTGACGCACTTCGACGCGATCTTCGCCCGCGCACTCGCACCGGATCCAGTCGACCGATTCCGGCGATGTCGGGACTTCACCAAGGCGCTCGAATCGACCGGTGGCACACGCTCCCACATCCGCGCCACCTCGGAGGTTCGGGCGGCGTCCATCTTCCACGAGGCGACCGCCAACGGCGACACCAAAGCGACGGCATTCGTCGAAACGCCGAAGGTCGTGGAGCCGGCACCGACTGAGGCCGCGCCCGGCGCCAACCGCCACGCGCTCGCGGCCACCCCAGATGTGATGCCGCACGACGACGTCGACGATCACGATGTCACCACGGCGGTCGCGCAACCGGTAACCGGCGAGTACGACGATGAGGGCGAATCCGCCGAGGCCGGCAAACGCCTGCGCCTCTCGGCGGCGATCGGCGGCGTCATTGCGGTCGTCCTGATCGCCTGGTTCGTCGGCGTCAAGGCGGTGCGCTCGGCGTCGAAGAGCGACGACACCCCGGCCAATGTCGAGACCACGTCCGCGGAGCCGACCACGTCGGCGCCAGCCGTCATCGCCCCACCTCCCCCGCCAGTGGCTACCCCATCACGCGTCGTCACCACCGTGGCACCGACGACGACCGTGGTGCAGACGACCAAGGCCGCACCGACCACCACGCCGAGGGCTGAAACGACGGTGCCGAAGAGCGCGGCGCCAAAGACGACCACCAAGCCGACGACCAC
>NZ_JAVKSG010000043.1:0-19771 GCF_039583785.1 Mycobacterium sp. | reverse complement strand
GACGACCACCAAGCCGACGACCACGAAGCCGACCGGACTGGACACCCGGCCCGCGATCGGCATGCCCTGTGGCCCAGAGGGTTCCGCCGCCGTGTCCAACTCGGACGGTCCGGTGACCTGCGTCCGCACCCCGGGCGGATCCGCCTGGGAACCTCCCGGCGGATAACCGGGCCGGTCAGCTCTCGGCCGACAGCATCCCGATCAGCGCCTCGGCGACATCCCGAGCGCCGGCCGGCAACTCCGCAAGCTTGTCCTGCAGTAGCTTTCGCGACTGTGACCGATTGCCCGATGCGAGCAGGTGCCGCACCTGATCGACCACGTCCGCGTCGTCGACAGTGCAGGCCAGCACGTCGATCAGCTCCCAATCCCGGTACAGCGCCAGCGATCGCTCGTAGAACGCGAAACCGCTCACCGGTTCGCCACGCATGGTCCCGTGGTAGCGGTACGGCCCTTGCATGTATTCGATCGGCAGGCCGTGGGCCGGGGCCGGCACCAGCGGCTCGCCGGTCAGGTCCAATTCCAGTGCAGCACTGCGCAGCCGGTGCCGGCTGGGCATGAACCGGTCTGGTGCCGGCGGCCGCACCAATGTCCGGATCGACTTCGGCCACCGCACATAGCTGCTCACCGTGACCTCGACGTCTTCGGCGCATTCCGGGGCTTTCGACGGATCGGGGTAGCTCACCGTCGCACCCGAGAACGGTTGCAGCGCATTGCCGTCCGTCCGGTCGAACTGGTGCCAGATGCTCATGTCGACGCCGTTGTCCAGGTTGATCGTGCGCCACTCGTGCGACCACGCCCGCGGTTCCCCGTCGGTTCCGCCGCCACCGGTGTATTTGGGGAACCACTGCCGGTCGACGTGTCCCGCGTCGCCGAATCTTCGGCACACCGCCAGGTGCCGTTGTCCCAACGCGCCGGTCATGGTTACCCGGGCAGTTCCAAAGTGAGTTCCACCGGACTGCACAATTCGCCGCGTTGGTTGACGATGTCGACCTGCAGGTCGACCAGACCCAGCGCCGGTTTGGCCACCACCCGACCTCGCGCCACCATGGTGTCTCCAGCATAGATCGAACCGACCAGCCTCATCTTTCGCCGCACCACCCGGCTGCGCGGCCCGGCCCAGTCGGTGGCGATCCGGTCCGCGAAGCCGGCGATGTGCATGGTGTTCACGAAAATACCTGGATGGCCGTGCCTTTCGGCGTAATCCGGGTCGAAGTGGCCGGGGAAGTAGTCCCAAGTGGATCCGGAGTTCATCACCACCCGCTGGTAGCTGATCTCGTCGCGCACCTCGGGCAATTCCAGCGGGACGCTGATCTGGTGCCAGTCCAGCGTCACGGCGCCGCCGGGATGAAGCGGAACAGCGTGTTCCGGTTGGTCGCCACGACCGCACCGTCCTGACGGGTGAAGGTGTCCAGGGTTTCGATGAAATGGCCGACGCCGAGCTTGGTCTGCTTCTGCGGTGACACCGACACCACGACTTCGACGATGGTCAGCCGGTCGCCGTCGACGATCGGCAGCGGAAACTCGGCTTCGTTGGCCGCGTTGACGAACGTCGTGCCGGGTAGCGGAACCCGGAGCGCGATCGCCGCGCTGAGCGGCCGCCCGCCCGGTTCCCACGGCAGCGGAGTGAGCCAGCCCATCAGCAGGGCCGGCGGGGCCAGCAGCCCTCCCCACGTCTGCGTCGCGAAATCGGCAACCCAGTACGACGGATTGGCGTCTTGCACTGTGGCGGCGAACATCTGGATTCGGGCCGCACTGACCACGGTTCCAGCGGTCCGCGGCTCGGACGGAACGCCAACCATGCGCAGGGCGTCCTGGTAGCTGCCGAACACGAGCTTGTCACTCATCACGGCGAGACCGACACCGAATCCCATTGCAGCTCTCGCGTTGTGAAGTACCAGCCGCCACGCTCGTAGACCAGTTGATCGCGATAGCTGCCGGTGGCGCGCAACGTCGAGCCGTCATCGCCCGCAGCGAAGAGCAGCGCCACGCACCGCTGCGTTGCGTTGATGCCGTCGACGGTGATCTCATGGTCCACGGCGACCAGCCGCCCGCTACCACCGTCGAACGCCGCACGCAGATCGGTGAATTCCGCGCCGTCGCGGGTGAAGCGGGCGCCCGAATGCCGGAACGTCGCGATCCACCCGTTGCGATCACCCGCGGAGAAGCACCGGTTGTGCCGCGCCGTCAGGTTCAATATCGCGTCGCGGCCCACCGCGCCGTCGAGGACATACTGCTGTTGATAGGTCATGGCCATCTGTGTTTCTCCCTATTTCACGATGTAGCCGTGGCTTTTCCAGTCCCAGGCGGCGGATCCGACACCTCTGCCGGGAAGCACATCTTTGCGGACCCGACCGATGATCGTGTGCGGTAGCTCGTCGACAATCTCGACGTACCGCGGTACCGAAAAGTACGGCATCCGGGCGCCGCAAAAGTCCAGCAGCTCTGCGTAATCCAGCTCGTGGTCCAGTAGTAGATCCACTCCGGACAGGTTCCAGCGAACATTCCGACACCATCGCCTGGTCCAATGCCCAAATTCAGTAACGCATTAGCGGCCGCACACGACGGCTGGCGCATCTGCTCGAAGGTCACGTCGATACCACCGATCGACATCACCACCCGGTCGGGGAACTGCTCGGCACCACGATCGAGCACTGCCGCGACGCTGAACCGCTCGACGCCGAAATCAGCTGGACCGAGGGGCTTTCCGTCGCCGGCGGGTGCCTTCCCAACCGGCACGTGAGACATCAGGCCCTCGCAGCAGCCGGGTCCGGGTCACCGTTGGCGGTGTAGCCGAAATCATCGAAGGCGGTCTGTTCGCCCGGGTAGAACCGGTGCGCCCAACGCCGCAGCGCCGCGTAGTCGTGGGCCTCTTCCGGAGCGAGGTTCGGCTTCTCCAGGTACTTCATGTTCTCCCAGGTGAAGAAGTCCTGCTTGATGACTTCTTGCTGCAACGCCAGGAATTTGGCGGCGCGGCCGGTGGGCGCATCGCCGGAATCGCCCGGCTCGCGAACCGACGCCTGGGTGTAGAAGTAGTCGGTGTAGTCCTCGTCGACCGGGGTCTGCCCGGTGACTTCGATGGTGGCCACCAGATCGCTGGGGAACCGCACGATGCCCAGACCCAACGAATAGTTGTCGTAGACGATCTTCGCGTCGACCGGACCGTTCGGGGTCAGCCAGGTCTGCGACCGGCCGCCGCCGAAGTGCGCGCTGACGGTGGCGTGCAGGTGATAGCCGGCCGCCTCGAACGAGGTGGTGTTGGCCGGGTTCGCCGCCTTGTGCACGTACTGCACGTGATAGGGGTCGGCGGCGTTTTCGATGATCATCTGCGCGTGCACCTTGACCCGGTTCAGCATGCGGCTGTGCGGGTGCAGCGGGTAGTACTCGCCGGTCTCCAACTCGGGCAGCACCGGCGGCTGCCAGTACGGCGCCCGGCCGTGCCGTTCGTGCCAGACCAGGATGAAGCCGTACCACTGGATGCTGGGGTAAGTACGGATCCGGACGTTGTTCTTGCAGCCGATCTTGCTGTATGGGATCAGCGCGTTGGTGCCGTCACCGCGCCACTGCCACCCATGCCACGGGCAGACGATGTTCTCGCCCTCGACGGTGCCACCGACGCCCATGTTGGCGCCGAGATGCTGGCAGTACGCGTCGAGCACTTTCACGTCGCCGGACTCGGTGCGAAAAAGCACCAACTCCTCGCCGAAGTAGTGCACCCGCTTGACGTCACCGGGCGCCAACTCGGAGGCGAACCCGATGATGAACCACCCGGTCGGGAATCGGTACGACGAGAGGCTGATGCCACTCGGCCCGAACTCGCGTTCCGACGGGTCGATGGTCATCGAATTCTCCGTTTCCCGGGCCAAGCGTCGACTTGCGGGGCTGAATAGCCGCGATTTGCTCAACACTCGACGCTGGTCCGTGCTCATCTATTGTTACTATTTTAGTTATTGCACGTCAACCATTCGCTGAGTTGAGGTTGCGCATGACCAGCACCGTCGTGGATCTATCCGATTTTGCACTGTGGCGCAGGGGCTTTCCTGATGAATTGTTCGCCGAGCTGCGCCGTGACAGACCGCTGTTCCGGCACGGGCTGACACCGGGCGTCGCGAGAACCGTCAAGCGGGACTTCTGGATGACCACCAAACATCGGCACGCCGTGCGGCTACATCGTGACCACGAGTCGTTCACTGCAGTAGACGGTCCGCTTATTCAACCGGCGCAGCTGTTCTCGTCGTATCCGACCATCATCACGCTGGATCCGCCCGAACAAAGCAAGCATCGCAAACTCATCTCGAGTGCGTTCACGGCCCGGGCGATCGCCAAGCTCGGGGACGGCATTCGGGCGCGTGCGTCGCGCATGATCGACGACCTGATCGCCCGCGGCAGTGGCGACTGGATCGCCGACGTCGCGGACCTGCTGCCGATGACCGTGATCGGCGACATCATCGGCATTCCGGAACAGGATCGGCCGCGCATATTCGACGGCTTCGACCACATCCTGAAGGCTCAGTCCACCGGGGAGCACCTCGACACCGATGTTTTCGCCAACATCTTCGCCTACGCGACGGAACTCACCGCCGAAAAGCGGATCAACCCGACCGACGACATCTGGAGCACCCTGGCATCCGCGGTGATCACCGGTGACGACGGAGAGGAATTCAGGCTGTCCAGTAACGAACTCGAGTTTTTCTTCTTCGTGCTGACCTTCGCCGGCAGCGACACCACGAAAAACGCGCTGGCGATCGGGTTGCAGGCGTTCGTCGCCAACCACGCGCAGATCGAACGGTATCGCGAGGACGAGTCGGTGCGGTTCAGCGCCGTCGAAGAGGTGCTGCGCTGGGCCTCCCCGGTCGCGTACTGGACCCGCACCACCGCGGTCGACATCGAGATGGATGGCCAGCACATCCCGAAGGGCGAGCGGGTGGTCGCGATGCTGCGTTCAGCGAACCGCGACGAAGAGGTGTTCTCCTCACCGTTCACGTTTGACATTGGGCGCCAACCTAATCCGCACGTGGCATTCGGGGGTGGCGGGCCGCACCACTGCCTGGGCGCCATGCTGGCGCGCGCGGAACTTCGCGCGGTGTTCGACGAACTCCTCTTGCGTGGTGACGGATTCGCCCTCGGGCTCACTCAGGTCAGCTACCCGAATCTGACCACCAACATGTCGATCTACGAACAGATGCCGATAAGGCTGAGAGCCCGCTAGGAGTTACTCGACCACCCGCAGCGCGTCACAGGCCCTTCGGCCGGGTGCCGATCACCCCGGCCGTCGCGAGCCTGGCCAGATCTTCGTCGGTCAGCCCGCACCGGTCGCGCAATACCTCGCGGTTGTGCTCGCCGAGCGTCGGTGGTGGGCGCATCAACCAGGAGTGCCGCCCGTCGAGTGGCGCGAACGGTGGACGCGGGTAGCGAGCCACCCCGGTAAGTGGGTGGTCGAGGGTTTCCAGAAAGCCGCGGTCGTTGAGCTGATCGTTGTCGGTAATCAGCGACGGCGACACCACCGGTGCCGCAGCAATCCCCATGGCGGCAAGCGTATTCACGGTGTGATCGAGCTTCTGGCCGGCGAACCAGGCCTGCAGATTCTGGTCGATCTCGTCGGCGCGGGTGCGCCGCCCGTCGACCGTGTCGAGCCGGGGGTCGACGGCCCAGGCCGGCCGCTCGAGTAGGTCGACGAGTGCCCGCCACTGCTCGTCGGTGCGCACGCTCACCGCGATCCAGTCGTCGTCGCCGTCGCAGCGGTAGAGGTTCTGGACGGCCCAGCCGTGTCCGCGGTTGCCCCGGCGGCTCAGCGTGACGCCGAATACCTCGGCTTCCATCGGCTGAATCGCGGTGACGTTCAAGACGGTCTCGATCATCGGCAACTCGACCAGTTGGCCCACCCCGGTCCGGTCGGCGAAGCACAGCGCCGCTGTCACGGCGAATGCCGCATGCACGCCGGCGAGCGGATCGCATGCTCCCCGCGGCGGGACGGGTGGGCCGTCGGCGGATCCGGTCACCCAGGCCAGGCCGGCGATCTGCTCCATGGTCGGCGCGAAACCGACGCGGTCGCGCCACGGCCCGTCCAGCCCGAAAGCCGGCATTCGTGCGATCACCAACCGCGGGTTGACCGCCAGCAGCGCATCCGCGGTGAGGCCGAAGTGCTCCATCACTCGCGGGGAGAAATTCTCGATCACCAGGTCGGCGTCGGCGACCAACTCGCCGAACAGGCGACGCCCCTCCTCGGAACCCAAATCCATTGTGACGGAACGTTTGTTGGTGTTCATGGCGTGGAACACCCAGCCGTATTCCCACCAGTCGTCGACGTCCTTGCGGATGCCGCCCGAATACCGGATACCGTCGGGCCGCTGGATCGATTCCACCTTGATCACGTCGGCGCCGAACGCGGCGAGCAGGTGGGTGGCGGCGGGCCCAGCCCAGAACGCGGTCAGGTCGACGACACGAAGGCCGTCGAGCGGCAGCCGCGGCGCCGACGGTGGCTCGCGGTATTCGCGGGCCGGCCACGGTGTGGTTCCGTCGGCCCCGCCGAGTGCGGGTGCGTCGCGCAGTGGCGCCGGTGCGCATTGGGACATCAGCCACGGCGTGCGGGGCTGATGAAATCCCGCCGGGTTGCGCACGAACGCGCCTCGCTCGGTGACGTAAGCGGTGTCGCGGATCGTTGCGCCATTACCCAGGGCCGCGATCGGCAACCGGAACAGCTGTCCGAGTTCGACCACTTCGGCGACGGTGCGTTCGGCGAGCCACGGCCGAATCCGCCCGCGGATGAAGTCGCGGTGCTGCCATCGGCCGATCTGGAAACTCAGTTGCGGATTCTCGGTCAGCTCGGGGCAGTCGACCATCGCCGCGAAATCCAGCCATTGCTGACCGGTGACCATCGTGATCCCGATGTAGCCGTCTTTGGCCGGCTCGATCGACGGCACCTCGATGGTGCGCGTGACCGGCGGGGCGTTCAGCAGATGCGAGTGCAGCCATTCGCCGCTTTGCATCAACGTGATTGCTTCCAGCATCGACAGATCCAGGTGTTCGCCAGGTCCGCCGTGCTCGACGCGACGCCTCATCACCAGGGCGCCAAAGGCGGCGAACACCCCGCCCATGTACTCCCCGAGGTCCCCGCCGATCGAGATCGGCGGGCCGGCCGGATCGCCGCGGAAGCCGGTCAGGCCCGACCATGCCTGCAGGGTGAACTCACTGGCGGCACGGTCGGCATACGGCCCGGTCCAGCCGAAGTCGGAAATGGTGACGATGACTGCTCGCGGACACCCGGCGCGTAACTGGTCCGGATCGATGCCCCACGCGGCGGCCTGCGAGGGGCCGGCTGTCACGACGATGATGTCGGCACCGGCGAGCTCCGCGTCGAGGTCGGCGCCCGGCCAGGTCAGGCTGCGCTTGCCGGCGTTGAGATAACTGAACAGCGGAGAGTCGGCGCCGGCGGGGATGGCCGAGCCGCTGGCGCTGAAACGTCGTAGCCAATCCCCCTGTGGCGGCTCGATTTTCCGCACTTCGGCGCCTGCGTCGATGAGGAGCTTGCCGCAGTAGCTGCCGGCTATCCGGTCGCTGATCTCGACGACACGAACGTCCTCCAGCGGTGTCGGTCGGCTGCCTTGCCCGTCGCTCAACGTGTATCCCATCGCGTTCAACCGCAGGATTGACCAGCGCGGCTATTATGCCATTACTGCTAAGATTGCAGTATATGGAGTGCGCGGGCGCAGCGGCCGTGGCTCCGGCCGGTGAGTTCCGCTGCTGGAATCAGTTGACGTCCTCCGCTGGCTTGCAGCCAGCGGATTTCAACCCACCACCCTACCTATGCGGCAGGAGAGCGCAGTTGAGGTTCACGGTTCGTAGACCGGCTGATGCCGAGGTCTCCCCGTGCTGTCACCGCCCGTCCGGCGGCGATGTTGCGTGCTGCGTTGATGTCGGCGTTGCACGGCCCCGTGGTGCAGGCTTCGCACTCGAACACCGCTTGGCTCCTGCGGTTTCCGGGAGCGACGTGTCCACACACCGAGCAACGTTGCGACGTGTAGGCGCCCGGCATCGCCTGCGCGAAATCCCGCACCGCCTGCTCAACCGTCGGAAGCAACCGATATCGCGACACACCGAAAATCTAGCCCCGACCACCGACACCCTGCAGAACGGAGAAGCGGCGTTTCCTTCCCCGGCACAAGCCAGGGATCGCCACGGCGCAACAATCAGATGACTGCGCTGGGAGTTGGCCCCGAGGCCCGACGCCGGCTGTCGGCGCCACGGATCGCCGAAATCGTCGCAGACGAATTACGGCGACAGATCGTCGACGGCGACTTGGCCGACGGCGATTTGCTGCCGCGCCAGGAAGTGCTCGTCGAGCAGTTCAACGTCAGCCTGGTTTCGCTGCGAGAAGCGTTGCGAATTCTGGAGACCGAAGGGCTGGTGTCGGTCCGGCGCGGCAACCGCGGCGGCGCCATCGTGCATGCCCCGGCCAAGACCAGCGCCGCCTACATGTTGGGTCTGCTGCTGCAGAGCGAGTCGGTTGTCGTGGCCGACCTCGGCAGCGCACTCCTCGAGCTCGAACCTGTTTGCGCCGCATTGGCAGCTCAGCGCGCCGACCGCGCCGACACCATCGTGGCCGAGCTCAACGAGATCAACGACGCGATGCAAACCCATCTGGAGGACGGGCCGGAGTTCACCGAGATCGGCCGCAGATTCCACGATGCCGTCGTTCACGGCTGCGGCAACAAGACCATCATCGCCGTCGTCGGGACCCTGGAAACCTTGTGGACCAGCCACGAACAGCAGTGGGCCGACGAGAGCGCGGCGAAGGGTACCTACCCGTCGCTGACCAAGCGCCGTGCCGTGCTCAACACACACATCAAGATGGCCGAGATGATCGAAGCGGGCGACGTCGAGCGGGCGCGTCGCGTTGCGGCCCGGCATCTTTCCGACACCCAGAGCCACGTGCTGGCCGCCGGAGGAGACCAACGGATCTACGCGCTGTCGCCGCAGGCGTTGTCCCGCCCACGGGACAATCGCCATCTCTAGAACGGCGCTGGTCACCGGTGGCAGCGGCGGTATCGGCAAGGCCTGCGCCGCCAAACTGTGCGAATTGCCGCCAGCGGTTCCCGACGAGGTTCACCGCCGCGCGGCCCAGCATCAGCAGCCACGTGCTAGTGCGGAAAATTTTTGATCACGGTCTCGCCGAATTCGCGCAGCGATTCCGATGCGGCGAAATCGGCGAACCAGACATAGAAGCGCTGCACGCCTTGACCGGACAAATGCCGGAAATGTCGCGACAATTCGTCGGCGTCGCCACAGATCAGGCCTGAGCCGAGATTACCGAACCGCGCGGCGCTCACCTCACGCACTTTGGCCGGGTCGCTGTCCCTGCGGACGAAACCGATCATCTGCTGAACCGATATTCCGGCACGTCCGGCTGACGGCGCCAGGTCCGCGAGTTTATCGATGTGGGTGAGCGGGATGTTCCACCAATCCGCATGTCGGCGAACGAGTTCCATCATCCGCCGCCCCGCCCCGCCGAGGACCAGCGGTATCTGGTAGGTGGGCAGCGGCGACTGGCTGCCCGCCGGGCTGTCGCCACGCCCCCAGTACTGATTCATCACGTCGAGGTGCTCCCCGAGCAGTTTGACCCGGGCCACCGGATCTTGTTGACCAACATCGAACCTGGCGAATTCCGCCGGCCAGGAACCCGAGCCGAGTCCGAGGTCGAATCTTCCGTCGGAAGCCTCCGACAACGTGACCGCCTGCTTGGCCAGGACCGCCGGGTGGCGGAACGCGTCGCAAAGCACCAGATGGCCGATCCGCAGCCGGTCGGTTTTGGCGGCCACCCAGGTCGCGATGCTCATTGCCTCCCAGATGATTTCGTCGGGAAGCCCGGGTGCCTCGAGATGGTCGATGAACGCGATCCCGGCGAACCCGCTGGCCTCGGCCTGGCGGGCGCGCTCCACGATGTCGGCCACCGGGGTCCGCACCTGCGGCAGGAACAAGTACCACTCGGCCACAACCCACCACCATTCTGATCGTACGGCTGCGACGCCGAAGCGATTGACGCTTGTCGCGCTAGTTTACTATTTTTACTATGTTAGAGGTCTTATGGATGTCGGACTGAATTCCGGCCAATTGGCGCTGCGCGACAGCGTCCGCAACGTCATGCGCACCGAATGCCCGCCGGCGTTCGCGCGACAGGCGATGACCGATCCGCAGCGTTGGCGCACGGTGTGGAAGACCGTCGTCGAGCTCGGCTGGACCGAACTCGCCGGCGACAGCTGCTTCAGTCGGATGGATCTCGCCGTCGTGCTGGAGGAGTGCGGCGCGGCACTGGCGCCCGCCCCACTGCTGTCCAGCGTTGGGCTGGCCGCGGGTCTGCTGCGGATCGCTGGCCCCGCCGTCACCGATGTGTTGGCCGCTATCGGGGACGGCGTGGTGGCCGCGCTTGCCGTTCACCCACCGGGCCACCGCCTGCCCGGCGTTCCGATGACCTTGGAGCACGGGCGGGTACAGGGCCACGCGATCGCCGTGCCCGGCCTTCCCCGCGCCGACCTGATCGTCACCCTGGCGTCGTCGGCCGATGGGCCGGTCGCCGCCGTAGTCCGGGTCGGCGACGGCATCAGCGTGCACGACACGGAATGCACCGATCCCGCTCAACCGGTCGCCGATGTCGACATCGACGCCGAGCCGATCGCTGTCGCCTCGGTGGACTTGGAGTCGGCCCTGGCAACGCCGTTGCTCGCCGCGGCCGCTGACCTGGTCGGTGTCGCCGCCGCAGCGCTGGCCCGCGCGATCGAGCACGCGAAAACGCGGCGCCAATTCGGCAAGCCGATCGGCGCATTCCAGGGCATCAAGCACGCGTTGGCCGACAACTATGTGGCGTTGGAGCGCGCCCGCGGCCTGACCTATGCCGCGGCAGCCCGCCTCGACGATCCGGTGACCACGCCGGCCGCGGGCTGGAACGCTGCCGCGCTGGCCAAGGCCGCAGCCGGCGAGGCGGCGGTCGGATGTGCGCGCACCGGGGTGCAAGTGCACGGCGCATTGGCGCAAACCTGGGAACACGACATGCACCTCTACCTGCGCCATGCCTGGCAGGGCGCCTCGACCCTGGGCGACAGCCGCGCGCTCTATCACGCGGTGGGACGCCGTTTCGCCGGGAGTGCGGCGTGAGTCACGACCTGATCGCCGAATACGCGGCGTGGCTGACCGACTTCCTGCCCGACGACTACTACCAGCGCTACCGCGAATACCGCTGGGACATCGGGCTTCGGCGTGATCATCAACGTGCCGCATTCGAGGCCGGCTGGTTGCAGCCGACCTGGCCGCACGAGCACGGCGGACGGTCGCTGGGCCTGGCCGAGGCGATGGAAATCCGGCTCGAGGCAGCGCTGCGGTCGGCCCCCAAGCTGCCCAACGTCGCCGGGCCGGGAGTCGCGGCGCCGGGCATCCGGCAATTCGGCACCCCTGAGCAGATCGACCGCCTGCTCGTCCCGCTACTGCGCGGCGACGAATGGTGGGCGCTGGGCATGTCCGAGCCCGAAGCTGGATCCGATTTCGCCGGACTGCGCACCCGCGCGGTCCGCGATGGCGATGTGTTCCGCGTCAGGGGCAGAAAGATCTGGACGACGCAGGCGCACCTGTCGCGGTGGTGCACCCTGTATGCCCGGACCGACCCCGACGCACCCAAACACCGCGGAATCTCCTGTTTTGTCCTCGATCTCGAGTCCCCGGGGCTGACCATCGAGCCGATCCGGATGGCATCCATCTCCGACGAGACCTTTTGCGAGGTCATCCTCGACGACGTCGAGATTCCGGCCGGCAGTCTGCTCGGAGAACTCAACGGCGGATGGCAGGTGGCGATGGCGTCGCTCAACCACGAGCGGCAGATGATCTGGATCATGAACTGGGTCGAGATTCAGCGCGGCCTCGACACCGTCAGGAAATCCCAAGCCACCCAGGACGGCTACGCCTCAGGTGAGGTGTTCTGCGAACTCGGCTCGCTACTCGCCGATGCCGAGGCTCTGCGGGCAACCGGTTACCGTGCGCTGAACAATGAACTCGCCGGGCTGCCGAGCCCGGAAGCCGACATTGTGAAGCTGCTCGGTTCGATTACTCTGCAACGAGTTTGGGAACTTTCTAGCGCGGCGTCCGGACCCTGCTCGATCACCGACGCCGACCTGCTCTTCGAGCGCCAGGACGCACTTGCTGCCACCATCTACGGCGGTACATCTGAGGTCCAGCGCAACATCATCGCCGAGCGCCTGCTCGGACTACCGAAGGGATGACATGGATTACGACCTCGGTGCCGACGCCGCCGAACTCAGAACCCGCTTGCGAGAGCTGATCTCGTCGCACATTCCCGAAGGCTTCCTCGGGGCCTGTACCGACGAACCCGAAGACCTGGCGACCACCGAGTCGTTCTGCAAGATGCTCGCCTCCGCCGGACTACTGGCTCTGGCCTGGCCGAAAGAGCATGGCGGCGGCGGCGGTTCGGTGTGGCAGCAGACCGTGCTGCGCGAGGAGATGTGGGCCCACCACGAGCCCCGCGGCGCCCAGTACATGGGCATCAACTGGGTCGGCCCAGCGCTGATGCGGTACGGGACCGAAGAGCAGAAGGCGAAGCATTTGTCCGCGATCGCCAGCGGCGAGGTGATCTGGTGCCAGGGGTTCTCTGAACCAGAAGCCGGAACCGACCTGGCGTCGCTGCGCACCCGCGCGATTCCTGACGGTGACGGATGGCGGGTCACCGGTCAGAAAGTGTGGACGTCCTACGCGCAGATGGCTTCCTGGTGTGTGCTGGCCGCATGCACCGATCCGGATGCCCCGAAACCCAAGCGGCTCAGCCTGTTTCTGGTCCCGATGGATCGGGCCGGGATCACCGTGCGACCGATCCGGTCGATGCTGGGGCCGCATCACCTCAACGAGGTATTTCTCGACGGCGTCGAGGTGTCCCCCGACGAAGTCCTCGGCGAGGTGGGCGACGGGTGGCGGGTGATGCGCGAAGCGCTCGCCTTCGAGCGGGTGGGGATCGCGCGGTACGCCCGCTGCGAGTCGTTGCTGGGCCGGATGCAGACCGAACTCGGCGACGAGTGGGACACATTGCCCGAATCGATCCGCACGCGCTGGGTGCGGGCCCTGATCGACCTACGCGTCGCCCGGTTGTTGGCCTATCGTGCGGTGTCGTTGCAAGACGACCCGACGGCCGGCGGCGCGGCCAGTGCCGCCCGCATTGCGACCACCACCTGCGACCAGCAGGTCGCCGAGTTGTTGTTCGACGTGCTCGGCCCCGCGGCACTGGACAGCGGCATGTCGGCCCCGCTGCACGGCGCGATCGAAGATCACTGGCGTTACGCCCAGGCAGCCACGGTCGCGTCGGGAACCATCGAGGTGCAACGGATGTTGGTCGCCCGCGAAGCATTGGCAGATCACTGATGAAAACCGCTCTGCCAGAGGGCATTGTCGAGTTCGCCACGGTTGCCAACAAACGACTGTTCCGCTTCGGCGGAGCGCAGGCCGCGCAGCGGGCCGAGACCGTGGATCAGCTGCGGCACGACGCCCGAACCGCGCTGTCCGACCTCGGTGCTTTCGATCTCGACGTCCGGGCCTGCACTGACGACCTGCTGGCGGCCGCGGTGCTCTGCCAGGCCGGTGGCGCAACGGCACTGCCCTACCCGATCGTCGAGGAACTGCTGGCGATCGACGGCGCCCGGCTGGCATTGGTGAATCCCGAGGCGCCGCGCGTCGACCACGGCGACCTGGCCGGTGACTGGATCGCCGCCGACCTCGACGGTGCCCGTTACCGCGTCCAGCCGTCCTCCCGCACCGCCGCGAAGCTCGGGCCATTCCTGGTGCCGGCCACGTTAAGCCGACCCGATGGCACGGTCCCGGCCGCCGACGTCGACCTGCACCTCACGCTGGGCTCGTGGCGGATCGTCGGCGCGGTGCAGCAGGCATTGGCGATCACCCGTCGGCACGTCGTGGCCCGCATGCAGTTCGGCAAACCGCTCGCGGAATTTCAGGCCGTCCGCTTCACCATCGCCGACGCCTCGGTCGCGGCCCGCGGGCTGCACGAACTGGCGAAATATACCGTCAGCCGGATGGAATCGTCGCCTGCGCAGGTGCGTTCGGCGGACGCCCTGGTGCTCAGACTCAAGGCCGCCGACACCGCCCGGCAGGTATTCCGCGCAGCGCACCAGCTGCTGGGAGCGCTGGGCTTCTGTGACGAGTCAGATGTCAGCGTGCTCGACAGGCACACTCAGCCGCTGGTCCGGCTTCCGGTAAGCACCGAGGCCCTCGCGGTGCGCCTGCTGCCGGATGTCCGCAGCGGCGCGCTAGAGACACTATTCTCCGGCCCGGTAACAGCGTGACCCCGGAGGACGGAATTCCGTTCGGCGCCAAGCTGCGACAGCTCGCCGAACAGCGCGGCGACGACCTGGCTGTGACTGTGATCGCGCGCGACGGGAACGCGCAGTCGTTGACGTTCGGGGAACTCGACGGCCGGGCCAACCAATGGGGGCGAGCCTTGTCGGTCGCCGGCGCCCAGCTAGGTTCGCTCGTCGCACTGGGGATTCCCAACTCCGAGGAGTTCGTGCTGACCGTGCTGGGGTGCTGGAAGATCGGCGCCGTTCCGGTACCGATGCGGTGGGACCTGCCGGATTGGGAACGGTCCCGCGTGCTGGAGGTGATCGCGCCGGCGGTCGCGGTCGACGACGAGACGCGGCCCGTGCTGACCGCGAGCGCAGCCGGCCAGTCCACCGGCGCACTGCCGGACATGTTGTCCCCCAACGCCAACGGAATCTGCAGCAGCGGATCGACCGGATTACCCAAAGTCATTCTGACTTTGGCGCAGGGAGTCTGGACGCCGGAATCGTCGTTGCCCTTTTTGGCCGCGTGGACTCCAACCCCCACGCCGCAGACCATCCTGGTGCCCGGACCGATGTATCACACCAACGGCTTCTCCCCGCTGACCTACCTACTGGGTGGCGACAGCCTGGTAATCCTCGAAAAGTTCGACGCGGCAGCGGTCGTGGATGCGATCGAGCTCTACCGCATCACCAACTTCACGGCCACCCCGACCATGCTGTCCCGCATCGCGGCTCTTCCCGACATCGGCCAGCGGGATCTGTCCAGCATCGCGTGGATCTTGCAGGGTGCCGCGGTGATGCCACATACGCTGCTGCGCACCTGGTTCGATTTGCTCAGCCCGGAACAGGTCGTGATGGCATATGGGATGACCGAGGGTCTGGGACTCACTGCGTTGCGCGGCGACGAGTGGCTGGCGCATCCGGGCAGTGTCGGTCGCGGGTTCCGCGACACCGAGGTGCGCATCCTGGACCAGCAGTGCCAACCCGTAACTCGCGGTGAGCTCGGCGAGATCTATCTGCGCTCGCCGATGAGCGCCGGTTACCGCTACCTGGGCGGCGCGCCGCTGCTGCCGTCGACGCCGGACGGGTTCCGCACCGCCGGCGACATCGGCCATATCGACGCCGACGGGTATCTCTACATCGCCGATCGCCGCAGTGACATGATCATCACCGGCGGTGCCAATGTCTTTCCCGCGGAGGTGGAATGCGCGCTCGCCTCACACGACGGCGTCGCCGACGTGGTTGTCATCGGGCTCGCCGACAGCGAGTGGGGCCGTCGGGTACACGCGGTGATCCAGCTTGCCGACAGCGCGACGCCGCTGACCGGGCAGGACATGATCGAATACGCCAAGGCCCGGTTGGCCGCCTACAAGGTTCCCAAGACGGTCGAGTTCGTCGACCAGATCCCCCGCACGGAAGCAACCAAGGTCAATCGCTCGGCAATGGTCCAAGCCCGCGGTGGTTGAGGCCGTTGCTCAGACGGCGGCGGCCACCCGAGTCTGGCACTTCGGCGGGCAGCCGGACTTGCACCGGCGCACCCGAGCAGGGCTGGGACAGCGTCCCCCGACGACTCAAACGCGGTAACCTCATTCTCACAGCACCACCAGCGCGGGACTGAGGAGGGGCGCCATGGCCGCAGACAACGGAGCCAGCGCAGCCGAACCGACGACCCGGGACGCCCGCTTCATCAAGACCGCCGTCGAGATTTTGCGCGAGACCGGTCGCACCGACTTCACCGTCCAAGAAGTCGTCGCGCGCTCCAAAACGTCGCTGCGCGCGTTCTACCAACACTTCAGCAGCAAGGACGAACTGCTGATCGCCCTGCTGGAGCGGACAATGGCGCAGTCGACGCAGGTCTGGCGCGCCGAGACCACCGGACTGGCCAGCACCTCAGCGATCAAGCTGATCATCGACCGGATCAGCACGGAGCCCGAGTCGAGCACGCAGGGCAGCCTCAACCGGGCGATGAATCTGTACAACCAGCACCTGTCCGAAACCCGGCCCCGCGACTACGCCCGGGTGCTCTCCCCGCTGCACGCCTTGCTGCGCGACGTCATCCAACGCGGCATCAGCGAAGGGGCCTTCCGGCCCAACCTCGACGTCGGGCCCGCCGCCGCGATCGTCATGCAAACCATCCTGGGTGCCCTGCGATTGCATTGGCTGGGTGCCGCATTAACCGGTGCACCAATTGATTCCGCGCACCTATACGACTTCTGTGTGCGCGCGCTCGGCGCCGACGAGAATGTCCAACCGGAAACCCCGAGCCTGGCGGAGCTGTTCAACCAAATCGGCATGCGGCCCGGCAACCGCAACGGCGAATTCGCGATGACGATCCCGGTGAGCCCGCAGGTGGTCAACACCTCCGGAGCGCTGCAGGGCGGCCTGATCGCCACGCTGATCGACGTCGCCGGCGGGCAGTTCGGCCTGGACTACCTGAAGGATGGCACCACGATGACGACCGCCGACATGAACATCCGCTACCTGCGCCCGATCCGGCAGGGCACGGCCTACGCGGTGCCGCGGATGCTGCGCGGCGGCAGGCGCGCGTTGGTGATGCAGGTCGACGTGCTCACCGACGACGACAGCGACGACGCACTGCTCGCCACGGCGACGGTGAACTTCGCCGTGATCAACGGGGCGACCCCGAAGCTGCCCGACTGGCCGCCCACCTGACGCTATTTTCGACCTCTTGCACACCTGGTGGTAACGTCATTACCACCAGGTGAGAATCCCAGACTTTCCGCAAGGAGATCGCCATGCCGTCTCGCGAACTTTCCTTCCCCGTCTTCGACGCCGACAACCACATGTACGAGTCGCAGGAAGCGCTGACCAAGTTCCTGCCGGAGAACCGCAAACGCGTCATCGACTATGTGCAGGTCCGCGGCCGCACCAAAATCGTGGTCCGCGGCCACATCAGCGACTACATCCCGAACCCGACCTTCGAAGTGGTCGCCAAGCCGGGTGCGCAGGAGGACTACTTCCGCAATGGCGCTCAGGGCAAGACCTACCGCGAGATCCTCGGCGAGCCGATGAAGGCCATCCCCGCGTTCCGTGAGCCGGCCGCGCGGTTAGAGGTGATGGACGAGCTCGGCATCGACTACGCCCTGATGTTCCCGACGCTGGCCAGCCTGGTCGAAGAGCGGATGAAAGACGACCCGGAGATGACCCACGACGTCATCCACGCGCTCAACGAGTGGATGCACGAGCAGTGGACCTTCAACCACAAGGACCGCATCTTCGCCACCCCGGTCATCACCCTGCCGATCGTGGAGCGCGCGCTCGAGGAGCTCGAGTGGTGTCTGGCGCGCGGTGCCCGCACCGTGCTGGTCCGACCGGCGCCGGTGCCCGGGTTCAAGGGCAGCCGCTCCTTCGGGCTCGAGGAGTTCGACCCGTTCTGGCAGGCTTGCGTCAAGGCTGGAATCCCGGTCTCGATGCACGCCTCGGACAGTGGCTATTCGGAGTTCGCCAATGTGTGGGAGCCCGGCGACGAATTCCTGCCGTTCAAGCCGACCCCGTTCCGCAGCTTCGCGATGGGACATCGGCCGATCCTCGACGCGATGGGTGCCCTGGTCTGCCACGGCGCGCTGTCGCGCAACCCGGATCTGCGCATTCTGTCGATCGAGAACGGCGCCGACTGGGTGCCGGATCTGTTCAAAGGTCTTACCGGCGTGTACAAGAAGATGCCGCAGGCCTTCACCGAGGATCCGGTGCAGGCGTTCAAGCGGTGCGTCTACATCACCCCGTTCTGGGAAGACCGGTTCACCGAGATCGTCAACATGGTCGGCACCGACCGAGTGCTGTTCGGCTCCGACTGGCCGCACCCTGAAGGCTTGAAGGACCCGATCACCTTCGTCGACGAGCTCACCGACTTCGGCGACGAGGACGTCGCCAAGATCATGGGCGGCAACCTGATGAAACTGATGAAGGTGTCCGCGCCGGCCAACGCGTAGCGGTCAGTCGCTGCGCGAGCTCGTCCTCGTCGATCAGCCCGCGTCGTAGCAGCGAGTGCGACCAATCGGTTCCCCGGGTACGGCAGTTCGGCGTACAACGTTGCCGACAGCGCGTCTTCTTCGTCGCGCTGCTCAATGCCGGGCAGGGCTGTGCCGCAGCCACTTTGGTCAGTCGAGAACTTCACACATGACGTAGGTGTCTTCTTCCCACATCTCATACTGCTTGTTTTCGAATTCGATCGGGGCATCCGGCTCGCCACCGACGTCGTGCGGAGTCTTCGTGTAGGCCCTAAATCGTTCGTGATCAACGAGATCCGGCGTCGGCGCATCAGGCAGCTCGGGGTAGGACGATTTCAGGCGGGCAACCAGCGCCAGTTGTTCTGCCCGAGCAGAAGGGGTCGTCATCAGCGTTCCGTTCGTCGTCGCGACCTGAATACACTTCACTCCTGCGACGAACTTCGCGCAACCACTATTCGAAATCAGCTGCGAAGGTATCGGGACGATAGGGACCGGGCCGGGCAGGTCAACGGACGGCGCGGACCGAGCGTCTTTCCTTGACCGCATCATGCACACTCATCGGGCGCTCCCGGCATCTCGGTGCATTGAAGTGGTTGGTGGTAGGTGAGTATGGGTGGGCCGGAGGCGTATTGGGCTAATGCGTTGCTGATGCGACTGAAGTGCGGGCTGCTGAAGTGGGTGTCGATCGCGGTTTGGTCGCGAAAGTGTTCGTAGAGAGTGAATTGTCCTGGCTGGGAGCGGTTTTCATGGAGCAGGAAGGTGCAGACACCGCTCTCGGCGCGGGCGGCGGGCAGGAGTTCCTGAAGCGCCCGCAGGAGGTCGTCACGGTTCTGGGGTGTGGCGGTGACGGTGGCGATGATGACGGTGCCGGAGTCGGGGTTGGCCATGGTTCAGCTTTCCGCAGTGTGTGGGAGGGTTGGGGTTAGGGGGTTTTGGCTTCGCCGCCGTCGACGCGCAGGGCGGTGCCGTGAACCCAGCGGGCGTGTGGCGAGAGCAGCCAGGCGTACCCCTCGGCGACCTCTTCGACGGTGCCGTAGCGCAAGATGCGGGCTTGGGCGGCGAACACATCGGTCGCCTCCTGGATGTCAAGGCCGCGGGCCGCGGCGAAGAGTTCCAGCATGCGGTGGCGGCGGGCGGTCAGCGTGGGGCCGGGAAGCAATGTGTTGACTCGGACCCCGTCGGTGGTGCCGCGATCGGCGAAAGCCTTGGCCAACGCGGCGATGAAGGCGTTGATGGAGCTGACTGCGCCAAGCGCAGCACTCGGCGCTGCCGCGGTGGCGCCGGAGGTGATGACCACCGACCCGCTGGTTGCTTTCAGGTGCGGCCAGCCGGCCAGCACCAGGCGGCGCATGGAATGCAGTTTGACCGCCAGGGCGTCGTCCCAGTCGGTGTCGGATAGGGCGAACAGGTCGGCTTGTTTGACCGCACCGGCGATGGCGGCGATACCGTCGAGACGCCCGAATTCGG
>NZ_JAVKSG010000042.1:0-34106 GCF_039583785.1 Mycobacterium sp. | reverse complement strand
CTGGCGTCTGGGCTCATCGCGCTTCTCGCCAGCCCCGTCGCGAGCGCCGACAACTTGACGACCATCGGGCCGTACACGGTCGACGGCTACACCGATACCTTGACCTATGACACCGGCACGTCGGGATTCGACAATCTCCTCACCGGGTCCTTTGACTCGTATCCGTTCGACCTCGATATCTATTCGGGTGGCCCGGGTTCGGGTAACTCAGAAGTCCTGTTCACCATTCCGCTGCTTTTTCAAGGTGGCTATGAAGACGTCGGCGGGACGATCACACCGATCTCGACGTTTGACGCCGCCGACTTCGTCAGTCCCGACGTCGGCCTGGTAGACCTCGGCGGTGCGGTTGCCCCCGGCCAGGGGATCGTGACGGTTGGGCCTTTCACGATCGGCGGATACGCGGATACGTTGAGCATCAACTCCGACACGTTCGCGCTCGATAACTTCGTCACCGGTACATCGAACTCGTTGCCATTCGACCTCGACTTGTTCGCAGGCGCACCGGGTTCGGACTCGTCGGAGTTTCTGCTGACGGTTCCGTCGCTGTTCCAAGTCGGTCTGGACGACGTCGCCGGCACGCTCACTCCGCTGTTTGCGCTCAACCCGGCTGACTTCATCAATCCCGACATCGGTCTGGCCGCCCTCTAACCGACTGCTGCCCGCATGGTCCATGATGGGACATAATCGCGGGAGGAAAGCAGTTGGCGGAATTCGTCATTTCGATCGACCAGGGCACCACCAGCACCCGGTGCATGATTTTCGACCACGCCGGCATCGAAGTGGGTTGCCACCAGTTGGAACATGAGCAGATCATGCCGCAGGCGGGCTGGGTCGAGCACAACCCGATCGAGATCTGGGAGCGCACCGCCGCGGTGCTGATGTCAGCACTGACCGCGACCGGTCTCTCGTCGAAAGACATTGTCGCGCTGGGGATCGCGAACCAGCGAGAGACGACCCTGGTGTGGGACCGGCACAACGGCCGGCCGTACTACAACGCGATCGTCTGGCAGGACACCCGCACCGACCGCATCGCGTCGGCGCTGGACCGTGACGGCCGCGGCGACGTCATCCGCCACAAAGCCGGCCTGCCGCCGGCGACGTACTTCTCCGGCGGAAAACTGCAGTGGATTCTGGACAACATCGACGGGGTGCGCGCCGCCGCCGAGCGGGGCGACGCCGTTTTCGGCACGACGGACACCTGGCTGCTGTGGAATCTGACCGGCGGTCCGCGCGGCGGGGAACACGTCACCGATGTCACCAACGCCAGCCGCACCATGCTGATGGATTTGGAGACGTTGGACTGGGACGACGAACTGTTGTCGTTCTTCGGCATCCCACGGGCTATGTTGCCGTCTATTGCGGCGTCCTCGCCGCGGCAGCCGTACGGCGTCACGACGCAGGCCGGGCCGTTGGCCGGCGAGGTGCCGGTCGCCGGGATCCTCGGCGACCAGCATGCGGCGATGGTCGGCCAGGTCTGTTTGAATCCCGGAGAGGCTAAAAACACCTATGGCACAGGTAATTTCCTGCTGCTGAACACCGGCGAGCAGATTGTCCGGTCGCGCAACGGCCTTTTGACGACGGTGTGTTATCAGTTCGGCGACGCCAAACCGGTGTACGCCCTCGAAGGTTCGATCGCCGTCACCGGCTCGGCGGTGCAGTGGCTGCGCGACCAGCTCGGCATCATCAGCGGCGCCGCGCAGAGCGAAGCACTGGCCCGGCAGGTCGACGACAACGGCGGGGTGTACTTCGTCCCGGCGTTTTCCGGTTTGTTCGCGCCGTACTGGCGCTCGGACGCCCGAGGCGCGATCGTCGGGCTCTCGCGGTTCAACACCAACGCGCACCTGGCCCGCGCGACCTTGGAGGCGATCTGCTATCAGAGTCGCGATGTGGTCGATGCGATGCAAGCCGATTCCAGTGTGCGCCTTGAGGTTTTGAAGGTCGACGGCGGGGTCACCGCGAACGACCTGTGCATGCAGATCCAGGCCGACGTACTCGGCGTCGAGGTGGTGCGCCCGGTGGTCGCCGAGACGACGGCGTTGGGCGCCGCCTATGCGGCAGGCCTGGTGGTCGGCTTCTGGTCCGGCCCGGATGACCTACGGGCCAACTGGCGCGAAGGGAAGCGCTGGAGACCGGGGTGGACCGAACAGCAGCGCGCGGCCGGGTATGCCGGATGGCGAAGAGCTGTGCAGCGCAGCCTCGATTGGGTCGAGGTCTCCTGACGGAGGCGGTGGGATCGACGTGTGCCGGACCCACCGCGTTGGTCGACGATCAGTCGTCTGCGCCGAGGATACGCTGCTGCCAATCAGGCCCTCGTCGACCAGCAACTGCAGGGTCGGGTAGAGCGAGACCGGGCTGGTCTTCCACAGGTCCTGGCGGCGCGCAGGTCACCTCGACGTCCACGCCGGCCGTGTCCGCCACGCCGGACCACCGCGGCGGCCGGGCCCGTCATGGCCTTGTACTACGGCGCGCACGCGGTCGCGACGGTCGTGGCGCTGACGCTGTTGATCGCCGACGTGGTTATCCTCGCGATCACGGTCGCGCAGTGCCTGCCGGCTAGCGCCCAAACGCAGGACGCAGGCGGGCGAGTGCCCGGCGGTGCCGTTCGGCGAGCACGGCGGCCAGCGCTAGCTGCGGCGGTGTCCCCGGCGGGGGCGGCGGACCCACCCGGCTCAGCACGTCGGTGGCGATTCGGTAGGCCATTTGGTCGCGCAGCTGCGGGTCGAGTTGGGTTGCCCGAAAAAGGAATTGGCTCGCCACGGCGGCCTGCTCCGCGCTCAGCCCGGACAGCTGCAGCGACGCGGCCCACCATGCCAACTGTGGCGGCATCATGGGCGGCGGCCTCAGCTTCGGGCCGCGTTCACTGATCACGGTGGTACCGGCGAAGATATCCCCGATCCGCTTGGCTCGCGGCGAGAGCATGCTGCAGATCACCGCGGGGCTGCCCAATAGCATCCAGATCTCGACGATCGAGGCCAGCGCGCGAACGAAGGCCTGCCGGAAGCGTTCCGGTCCGCCGTCGTCCGAGACGACCCGCAGACCCACCACCATCTTGCCGACCGTTCGGCCCCGCGTCGCGGTCTCGAGGACCAGCGGGTAGCCGATGAATACCAGCATCGTGAAGACGATCATGATCGCCGAGGCCACCGCCGCGTCGAAGTGACCCAGCGTGCCCGCCCACAGCAGCAGCGACATCAGGTAGCCGATGACGATGATGGTGATGTCGATCAGCGCGCTGATCGCCCGCACCGGCAGCTGGGCGACCCGCACATCCAGCACCACGGCATCCCCGGTGACCACCTCTGACATACCTCGAACGCTACCCGTGATCGCCGCTAGTGTCGGTCCGGTGGATGTCGACGCGTTTGTGCTCGCGCACCGCGACAGCTGGGATCGCCTCGATCGACTGGTGCGAGATCGCAACCGGCTCGGTGGCGCGGAGATCGACGAACTCGTCGAGCTCTACCAGCGGGCATCGACCCACCTGTCCATGCTGCGTTCCGGTTCGTCCGATTCCGCACTTGTCGGCAGGCTTTCGAGTCTGGTCGCGCGGTCGCGGGCCGCGGTGACCGGTGCGCACGCGCCGCTGTCGAGTGAGTTCACCCGGTTCTGGACGGTGTCGTTCCCGGTGGTGGCCTATCGCGCCTGGCGATGGTGGGTGGGGTCGGTGCTGGTGTTCTTTGCCGTCACGGCGGCGATCGCGCTGTGGGTGATCGGCAGCCCGGACGTGCAATCGACGATCGGAACACCAAGCGAGATCGACGAATTGGTCAATCACGATTTCTCGTCCTACTACAGCGAGCATGCGGCGGCGGCGTTCGGGCTGCACGTCTGGGTGAACAACTCCTGGGTGGCGGCCAAGTGCATCGCGTTCTCCGTCGTGCTGGGCGTGCCAATCCCGTTCGTGCTGTTCGCCAACGCCGCCAACCTCGGCGTGGTGGTCGGGCTGATGCTGGCGGCCGGCAAAGCGGACGTGCTGTTCGGCCTGATGCTGCCGCACAGCCTGCTGGAGTTGACGGCGGTGTTCCTCGCCGGTGCGGTCGGCATGCGACTGGGTTGGTCGGTGATCGCGCCGGGGGACCGGCCGCGCGGTCAGGTGTTGGCCGAGCAGGGTCGCGCGGTGATCTCGGTCGCCGTGGGTTTGGTTGCGGTGCTGCTGGTCTCGGGCGCGATCGAAGCGTTCGTCACGCCGTCGTCGTTGCCGACCTTGCTGCGCATCGGGATCGGAGTGCTCGCCGAAACCGGCTTCCTCGCGTATGTAGGGTATTTCGGCAGGCGCGCGGTTCGGGCGGGCGACACCGGTGACATCGCCGATCCGCCGGACGTCGTCCCGACCCGGTGATTTTCGGTCCTCGAGCTACAGCCGTCCAGCCGCTTTCATCGCAAGATAGCGATCGGCCAGTGCCGGTGCCAGGTCGGCGGGCGCCGCGTCGACGACCTCGATTCCGCTGCGGCGCAGCCGGGTAGCGATCGCCGATCGCTCACCGCGAGAACGTTCGGCGGCCGCCGCGTCATACACCTGCGCGGCATCGGAGCGGCCGGCCGCCAACTGGTCGACGCGCGGATCGGCAACCGCCGCGACGATCACCTGGTGCTTGGCCGAGAGCAGCGGGAGTACCGGTAGCAATCCCTCGTCGAGGGCGCTGGCGTTGAGGTCGGTCATCAGCACCACCAGAGCCCGCCGCCTAGTACGCCGGACCACCGCGGAAATCATTGCTGTGGCGTCGGATTCGATCAGGGCCGGCTTCAGCGGCGCCATCGCCTCGACCACCCGGCCCAGCAACTCGGTTCGGGACGCGCCGAAGACGCCGGCTCTGGTGACCCGGTCGTGAGCGAGGAAGTCGACGGTGTCACCGGCCCGCGAAGCGAGCGCCGCGAGCAGCAGGGCGGCGTCCATCGACCAGTCCAGCCGTGGCCAGCCGCTTGGGTCACCGGCTGTCGGGTCGACCCCGACGCGTCCGGCGGCGGTACGTCCGGTGTCGAGCACGATCACGACCCGTCGGTCCCGCTCCGGCCGCCAGGTGCGGACCACCACGTCGGCGCGACGGGCCGTTGCCCGCCAGTCGATCGAGCGGACGTCATCGCCGACCACATACTCACGCAACGAGTCGAATTCGGTGCCCTGACCACGCGTCAGAGCGGGCAGTAGACCGGCCATCTCGCGGAGCCTGGCCAGCCGCGACGGCAGGTGCTTGCGCGACAGGAACGGCGGCAACACCCGCACCTGGCCGGGCAGCAGACGAGTCTGCTGCCGTCCCGCCAACCCCATCGGGCCGATCGAGCGCGCAGTGATCGCCGCCGACTGCTGGTCGCCGCGACGGATCGGCCGCAGGCAGGTGTCCACCCGATTGGTGCGCCCGGAGACGATATCGATGGCATGGCTTGCCGGTTCGGCCTGGGTACTGGGTGGCCAGGCATCGCGGATTCGGCCACGGAAGCGGCGCCGTCCGGCGTTGTGGATCAACAACCCGAGGGTGATGCGCTCACCGAGTCGCACGGAGCCGTTGGGCAGTCGGGTGTACTGCAGCGCAGCGGGTTTGGCCGCCAATGCGGCATCGAGCAGTAGCCCGATCGCTAACAGTGTCAGCAACACGGCGAACGTGGCTGCCGGCCAGGGTGATACCGCGATCGGAACCGCACATAGCAGTGCGATCAGCCCGGTACGACCGGTCACCACCACTAGCGTGGCACCGGAACCGACGCCAGGATGCCGTCCAGGACGCCATCGGTGGTGGCACCCTCCAGCTCCGCCTCCGGACGCAGCATCACCCGGTGCCGCAACGTCGGGCGGGCCATCGCCTTCACGTCGTCGGGTGTGACGTAACTGCGTCCGGACAGCCATGCCCACGACCGCGCCGTCGCGAGCAAAGCAGTCGCGCCACGTGGCGACACGCCCAGCTGCAATGCGGGCGAATGCCTTGTCACGCTGACGATGTCGACAATGTAGCCGAGCACGGCGTCGGCCACCAGCACGCGCTGCACCGCGTCGTGCCCAGCAGCCAGCTCCGCCGGACCGGCAACCGGTCGGATCGCCGACAGGTCACGCGGGTCGAAGCCATGCGCGTGCCGGCCGAGGATGGCGATCTCGGCGTCGCGCGGCGGCAGCGGCACCTCCAGCTTCAGCAGAAACCGGTCGAGCTGAGCCTCCGGCAACTGATACGTGCCTTCGTATTCGATCGGATTCTGGGTGGCCGCGACGACGAACGGCTCGGGCAGCGGCCGGGCATCACCGTCGACGCTGACCTGACGTTCCTCCATGGCCTCCAGCAGCGCGGCCTGCGTCTTCGGTGGTGTCCGGTTGATCTCGTCGGCCAGCAGCAGGTTGGTGAACACCGGTCCGCTGCGGAAGACGAATGCGGCGGTGCGGTTGTCGTAGACCAGCGATCCGGTGATGTCGCCGGGCATCAGGTCGGGGGTGAACTGGACGCGCTTGAAATCCAACCGCAGTGCGCAGGCCAGCGACCGAACCAGCAGTGTCTTCGCCACACCCGGAACACCTTCGAGCAGTACATGCCCGCGGCAGAGCATCGCGATCACCAGCCCGGTGATCACCGCCTCCTGGCCTACGACGGCCTTACCGATCTCGTCGCGCAGCGCGAGCAGTGCATGCCGCGCCGCTTGGTCTGCCGGCGGCTGAGCGGAGCTACGGGCCGGTTGAGTCATCAATGTGTGACTTGCCTTTCGATGTCGTCGAGTGCACGACTGAGCTGTATCAAATCAGCGTCAGTGGACGGAGGAGGTCCAAACAGGAAGTGCCCCAGCATCTCCGGAGTGAAACTGCTGCGCGATGCGATTGCCTGGACGACCGCAGCAGGCGGGGCATCGGCGCCCAGGCCGAGTCGGGGAACCAGGCGCTGCAACGCCGCGGCGCGCAGTGCATCTGCGGCCCGGTCACGGGCTCTACGCGACCGGTACAGTCGGCCACGGCCCTCGACCGTCTCCGATGCGCGGACCACCACGGGAAGGTCCTCGGCCACCAACGGTCCGATTCGGCGGCCTTTCCAGAGCGCGAAAAACCCTACGGTCAGCCATAATTGGACGACCATCCAGCTCACGCCATCCGGAATCAGGTCGAAGATAGTGCCTTTGGCCGACGATCCACCTTCGATGTGCTGCGGGGCAAACCAGACCAGACGGGGATGCTCACCGGCCAGGTTCATCGCCAGCGCGGCGTTGCCGGCCCGCAGCAGTCCCCCGTTGGTGATGAACTCGGCACTGCCGACCACCGTCACGTTGCGACCGTGTTCGCGGTAGCGGACCACGGCGCCGCCGTAGCAGCTGACAACCGCCCTGCCATCGGCGGCCCGGAAGGTGTTGGACGGGCCGAGGTCGACTGGCCCCGCCTGATCCGCCTCTCGCAGAGCGCAATCCGGCGCGTCGCTTGGCGAGCCGTTACCGGCGTTGCGGATACCCGGCGACAGTGCGGCGCGGGCGCGCGAGGTCGGCTCGACCAGCAGCAGGTCTCCGGATGCGTCGGCAAGGCGTTTTAGCAGCGGCTCGGTGGTGACCCGCTGGGTTTGGCCGAACAACATCAGCGATCCCGGCCGCGCCGCATTCACCGCCTCGTCGACGTTGTCTGCGACGACGACCGTGACGCCGTGGTCGCGGAGCAGGGCGACCAGCGCGTGCGCACCGTCGGGACCGGTCGCTTCGGGGTCCAGGTGCCCACCGGGCCGCGGCGCGGTCAGGTAGCTGCTCAACGTGGCGACGGCGCAGACCGCGAGTAGTGCGGGCAGCAGCCACCACGGCCGCCGGCGCACCCGTCGAGACGCCTGCGGCGTCGTCACCGGACCGGGGTCCACGAGTTGGCAACGATCGAGTCGGCAACGCCGAATTGACCAGCGCTCGAACGGTATTGGAGGTGATTGTCGAGGTTGACGATCACCTGATAGGCGTTCTGGGTGCCGGGGCGTTCACCGTAAGTGACGTCGTTGAACGCGGTTGCCGATCGCGATAACTCGGCGGCCAGCGCGGGTAGGCGCTCGGCGGCATCGGTGGCCAACTCGTTGGCGGTACGGCCCGGGGCCGGGTCGAGAGTTCCGCTCTCCTCGAGTCCACGGGCTACGGCGCGCAGTCGGTGCCGAATCGCTACGGCCCAATTCTCCTCGGCAGCATAGCGTTCCGCGATCATACGATGCTGGTCGGCGGTGAGCTGGGCGGCGTCGAACAGGTGGTAGTCGCCGGCGCGTCGGGTCCGGATGGTGCGGCGCGCGATGCGAACGGTGATCACCACCGCGGCAATCCCCACAATCAGCACAACGCTGATGGCCAGCCATCCGCCCGGCATCGACGAGCCCTTCTCGATGATGCGGTAGAGCAGCTCGTGGATCCATTCGTTGACGCGTTGCGAGATCGAACCTTTGGGGTAGATCGGCTTGTCGAGTTCACCCCGGGCCGCGTCATGGGCGGTATCGCGGTCGATGTCAATGGCGGGCATCCTCGTCGGTGTCCCTACACCGGCCGGGTCAACCAGAGGTAATCGATCGAGGCGGGGTGCGCGGGAGCGCAGCTCTGCAGTACGAGATCGAATGCCTCGCTACGGATTCGGCGGTCGGTGTAGAGCAGGACCACCACTCCGGCGTCGAACGGCGTGGTGATGATCCGGCCGATCACCGCTCCGACGGACCCCACCGTGGCGGCGGCCAGCACGGAGCCGGAGCCGCCGGCCAGCTGACTGAGGAATTCGAACGGCACCGCGATGGCGCCCGCGATCAGCGTCACCACCAGCCAGGTCAGCGTTCGGATACCGAGTATGCGCCAGAAGCTGTCGTATACCAAGGCAAAGGATCGCGTGATCGCGTCGCGAACCGGAAGCCGCTCCAGGACGATCAGCACCGGTGCAAACGACAGGGCCACATAGAGATACACCACCACCGCAACCGACGTCAGGACCAGTGGAAAACCGAGCAGGACCGCGGCCGGCACGTTGCCCGCCGCGACGGTCGCTCCGATGATCACGCCTACCCCGCCGGCCAGCAGAATCAGCCCGAGGGCCTCGATCGTCACCAATCCGAGTAGCGCGGGCAGCCGCCCGCCAATCCGATGCCACGCTTCGCGGGCGCCGACGGTGCCGCCGAACACCGCGCGTCCCACGACCACCGTCAGGATCCCGGTCAGCAGGATGCCGCCCAGCCATCCGACCAACCCGCTGAGCCCGGCCGAAGTCACCGATGCCCCGACGTCGCCGCCGGTGAGCTCGTCAGCCGGCGCGGTTCGCAGGCGGCCGGCGGCGGCCAATGGTCCGGCAGCGGCGGCCAGCGAAATGAGCTCAGTGATCACCACGACGATGGCCGTCAAGCCCAGCGTGGCGCGGGGATTAGCCCGAATGTAGACGGCCGCGCCGTTGAAGATGTCGCTGAGGCTCAGCGGACGCAGTGGGATGATTCCCGGCGCCCACGAGCCGCGGACCGGTGGCGGTGGGGCGCCGTACCGACGCCCCGGGGCATAACGGGGCTGCCACCCGTAGCCGGGCGGCGGATAACCCGGCGGCGGATATCCGGCAGGAGGGTAGTGGGTCGGCTGGTATCCGCGGTAGGGGTAGTCCGGGTATTCGGGCGGCGGCGCGCTCACCAGGTGGAGCCGCCGTCGTCGACCGACATGCGCCGCTGCTCGGCATCGCCTCGCCCTGCATTGCCGCCGCGCATGACTCCATACTGTCGATCACCCGGCTATTTCTCAACGTGGCGCGGCCTGGCGCGTAGCGTCTTCGTCATGGCCGAACTCAAGTCCCGACTGCGGGCGGACCTCACCAATGCGATGAAGGCGAAGGACAAGCTGCGGACCGCGACGCTGCGGATGCTGCTGGCCGCGATCCAGACCGAGGAGGTCTCGGGCAAGCAGGCCCGGGAACTCTCCGAGGAGGATGTGCTCAAAGTGCTGGCCAAGGAGTCCCGCAAGCGCGGCGAGGCGGCCGAGATCTACACCCAGAACGGCCGTGGAGAACTCGCCGCCAACGAGCACGCCGAGGCGCGGGTGATCGACGAATACCTGCCGACCCAGCTCAACGACGCGGAGGTCGCCGACGTCGCCGACACGGCGATCGCCCAGGTGGCCGAGGAGTTGGGGGAGCGTCCGGGCCTGAAGCAGATGGGCCAGGTGATGAAGGCGGCCACCGCAGTGGCAGCCGGCAAGGCTGACGGTGCGCGGCTGTCAAAGGCGGTCAAGGACCGCCTCTAACTGGTTTGCATGTCTCAAGCAGGGGTGCCCGTCGTGGATGACTCGCTTCGGCTACACCCTGATGACAGCACAGAACGGCCCCAAAGATTTTGTCCGGAATGCGATTTCGGCTGAACACAGCAGGCGGCAACGGTGCAGATCCTCGCCGACGGCCGGTTCCCCTTGGGCCTGGGTAGCGGCGAGAACCTCAACGAGCACGTGGTCGGCAGAGGTGCCGGCAATCACACAGCGACAGGACATGTTGTGTGAGGCCATCGACATCATTCGCAGCCTGTTCGGCGGCGATCTGGTGGATTGGTGGGGCGATTACTTCCAGGTGGACTCCGTCCGTCGGTGGGACCTGCCCGATGTGCCGGTCGGGATCGGTGTGGCGATCGGTGGAAAGAAGGCGATCGACAAGTTCAGCGGTCTCGCTGACCATTTGATCGCGGTAGAACCCAACGGTGACCCTCTTGACGGAATGGCACAACACCCGGCAGGGCACGGGTAACGCCGACGCGGGTCGGATCGTTGGCCAGATCCCGATTTGCTGGGACCACGATCGGGGCGCGGCCGTCGAGCGCCCGCACGATCAATTTCGTTGGTTCGGTGGCGGGTGGAACGTCCGTCAATGCCGACTTGCCCACTCCTGCAGGCCTCGCCGGTTGCAACACCGTTCGTCCGGCCCGAAGATGTCGCCGGAAGCATCCCGTGTGGTCCCGGCCTCGACGCAATCGTCGAGGCCGTTCGCCCTTACTGGGAAGCGGGATTTACCTTCAGGCACGCAAGCACGATCTGGAGCCGGCCGGCACGATTCGCGTCGACCAGACGGTGGAGCAGGCATCCGTCGACGAGTTCGACGCTCTTGTACGGCCCGGTGGGACGGTCAATCCCGACCAGTTGCGGCTGGACACTTCGGCGGTCGCTTTCGTGCGCGACTTCGTCAACTCCGGTAAACCCGTGGCGGCCATCTGCCACGGACCGTGGACTCTGGTGGAGGCAGGGGTGGTGTCGGGCCGCACGCTGACGTCGTCGAAAAAAATATCGTCACAAGTCGCTCACCCGATGACCTTCCGGCATTCTGTGCCCGCCTCACCGATCAACTCGAGCACGTAGCTGACGCTTCGCAAAGCCCGGTTTCGAGATTGTTAATTGTGGGCATTAGTCACGTCAGGCCGTAAGCAGCGCGGCACTCAGCATTGTCGAAAGGCCGACGTTGACCACTGCTTATTTTGCACCTTCCGAGTCGTTGGACACCGAGGGCGTCTACCGGCCGCAACATGATTCGCATCTGTTGATTCAGAGTCTCGAGCGGACTGAGTTAGCCCGCGGCCGGCACGTATTGGATCTCTGCACCGGCAGCGGTGTGGTTGCCATCGCCGCGTCCGAACTGGGCGCCGCCAGCGTCGTCGCGTTCGACATCTGCCCACGCGCGGTGAATTGCTCGCGCGGTAATGCCATTGGCGCCGGCGCCGACATCGATGTACGCGAGGGATCCTGGTCCGCCGCCTTGGATTACCCGCCGTTCGATCTCATCGCGTCGAATCCGCCGTACGTGCCCACTCCGCCTGCCGGCGACACCGAAGTCATCCCGCTGACGGCGGGCCCGGCACGCGCGTGGGACGCCGGTATCGACGGTCGGATGGTGCTCGATCCGCTGTGTGAATCGGCAGCCAGCCTGCTCAATGCCGGCGGCTCATTGCTCATGGTGCACTCGACATTGTCCGGCGTGGACAAATCGCTGGACTCCTTGCGCGCGACCGGTCTGAATGCAGAAGTGGTTGCCTCAGAGCGTATTCCGTTCGGCCCAGTGCTGTCGGCGCGGGCCGGATGGCTGGAAGTCACCGGCCAGATCAAACGCGGGTGCCGGACCGAGGAGCTTGTGGTGATCCGGGCAGACAAGCCGTGAGCAACCCCACCCGGATCCAGGTGGTGCCGAACGGCCCGGTGCTGGTGCCCGGGCCGGTGTGCATCGAGATGCCAAACGGCGAGACCGTGGAATGCGACCGCTTCATGGTGGCGATCTGCACGTGCAGGCGCAGCAAAATCTACCCGAAGTGTGACACCAGCCACCGACGGTGTCGACCTGCGGCACAGGCCAATTCAGCCGAGCGGCCGTCGTAGCGACGTCTCTTCAGCTTTCCAGGCCGCCATGATCACGTCGGCGAGTCGGTCTTCGACGGCAGCGTGGGCGCGAATGCCGAACACCACATCGCGGTCGAGTTGGGGCTCGCGGGCCACCAACGCGCCGACCACGTCGCGGCGCACGACCTGTTCGTGCACGGCATCCGCCTCCACATGCTCGCTGTAGAACGCAACACATTCCGGCGGTGCCGCCAATCGCCGCAGCGCCTCGACCAACCGGTGTGATCCCGGCGACGAGGTGATCTCCGTCGAGGCGAAGTGCCCGACCGCGGCGCCACGAAGCTGTCGGTGTAAACCGAAGAGCGACATGAGGTTAACCGCCGCGAGCGCCTCGGCGGGGACATTTTCCAGGTAGGCCAGATAGGTCGCATCAAGCTCGGCCGCGGTCAGCAGGTCGGCGAACAGTTGCGCATGGACCTTGGCCCCGTGACCAGCGCCGTACTCATCGAACTCGATCGCGACGAACGATGCTTTCGCCTGCCCGCTCAGACGCGGGATCGCGAAAGCGTGCGGGTCGCCCTCCTTGAGGTGATACAGCGACCGGTGCACGAAATATTCGCGCATCTGCTGCCAGGTTCCATTGTCGCGCAACCAATATGACGGCCCCGATTCACCAGCAGACTCGATCGACAGATCGTCCATCTCGGCCTTGGCGGTTCGGCCGGTATCGATGGACCCGACGTCGCGCCGCACTTCGGCCAGGAAGGCGCGCTCCAATTGTGCTCGCAGATAGAGCAATCCGGGATTCCACTCCCAGTTCGGGTCGACCCCGGCGAAGCCGCGGTAGTGCAGTTCGTAGCACATGTACAGCGCCAACTGCAGGTCCAGGCCGTACGGGTCGGAGTCGCCGATCGGAGCGCCGATGCGCGTCAGTTGGTCGTGTGGTGCGGGCCCGGTGAGGCTACGCCGCACGGCCAGCGAGAGCGGCCCGTAGCCGGCCGGCAACCGGGGTTCGACGAGCGCTTGTGCTTGAGCCACGGGGGGGTATACCCGCGATGAAGCACCCGTCAAACGGGCCAGTCGCAGTCGGTCAGCTCGTGATTGAACTGGATGACGGCCAATTTTGACTCGCCGTAGGCCGCCCATTCGGAATATTTGCGGTTGCGTCGGTTCACGTTAACGAGCTGCCCACCGAGATCACCCGATCCTTGGTCCTGTCGCCGAGCAGCCGTCAAGGCGTTGTGGCCGAGCTAGTTGGTGCCCGTGTGAGCCTCGATCGGTCGCGCAGTGCGCGTCAGCGGTAGGCCCAGCACACCGGCGTTGTTGACCGGCAGCCGCGAGTGTGGCTGCGGTCGCCGCGCCGATGCCACTGTTGCCGCCTGTCACGATGATTTTCACCCGGCGACCATCCGGTGTTTCTGGCGGTCGCGCCGTCCATTCGGGTGACACGGTCGGTCATGGATAACAGTTTCTGTGTGACTGTTCCACACGTTCGACGAATCGGCTGGTGACAGGCGCCCAAGGGGTCGCCAAGGCTAGAAATCAGGGTGCCGATGCCAACCCGACGCGCCACGAACGACTGTTGCAAGCCCTGCAGACAGTGCCCGACCCGCGAGACCCGCGCGGGGTGCGCTACCCACTGGAAGGAGTGCTCGCCCTGGCGGTCACAGCTACCTTCACCGGGTGCCGGTCGTTCGCGGCGGTCGGTCAGTGGGCCGCAGAGACCGCCGTTGACAACCTGGCCTTGTTCGGACTCACCAGCGGTAGCGCCCCGGACGAATCGACGTTGCGCGAACTGTTCGCCCGCATCGATTGGATCGACTTCCCGCCGCGGCCCAAGTCGCACAGCTGCGCCGCACCGTCACCGCTGCCGGAACCAAAACCGTCGAGGTCGTCTACCTGATCACCTCAGCACACCACACGGCGGCACCGCCGCAGCGGCTCGCCGCCTGGGTACAGGGCCACTGGAGCATCGACAATCGCCTCCACTGGGTCGAGACGTAACCTTCGGCGAGGACGCATCGCAGGTACGTACCGGCCACGCGCCACCGGTGATGGCCACCTGCCGCAACCTCGTCATCGGCATCCTGCGACTCACCGGATGGGACAACATCGCCGCCGGCCTACGCCACCACGCCAGACACCCAGACCACGCCCTTGAACTCGTCCTGACCTGATAAGGCGCGACCTTTCCGGGACCCAAGGCTAGAAATCGCTCACTCCCCTCTCGACTGCATACGCGCATTACGCCGGAGCTATCCACGTCTGGCTACCTTTAAGCGGGCCACGCAGCCGGAGCCAGGCGGCGACTTTCGCACGTGAACGGAGCCTTCGATGAATAAAGCGTTGTGTTGCGGCAAATATCTCTCATTCCAGATACTTCAAGATCACCTGCGCGGTACCCTTGCATCCGGAGTCACCGCATATGAGTGCACATAACCAAAGGGGGTCCAGTGATGGAACATCGTCGTCTTCTGTCGGCAGTTAGCGCGGTGGCCGGCGGTATCGCTGCTGCCGCGGTCATCCCTAGCGCATTCGCGCACGCCGATGACGGAGTTGGCGACCTCGGCAGCCTCACCTTGACCTCCGGTGGCCCAGACGTGCCGTACACGGCACTCGGCCCCGACGGGTATGTGGGGTTCCAGCCGTTCTTCACCGAGTGGCAGCAGTACCAGCCGACCAATGTGGACGTAGCTGGTACGAACGTCGGCAGTTACGACGTGTTCGAGTCCGACTACTCAAGTCCGTGGACTGATGAATCGCTCTACCACTTCGGCGCAGCCACGAATGGTGGTAGCGACCCGGGTGGCCTGGCGGGTGCGACGGTGACCGATTCCGCGTTCGACCCCAGCTTCAACGCCGGCACCGAGCAAACGGTGCCGGCCGATGTCACCGCCGCGGTTCATGACCTCAACGTGACGCTCGGCAACGGTGAAGTGGAAAATCTTCTCACCACGGCTTCGGGTACCTACTTGTCCGTGGATGACCCAGGGGTTGGCTCAGCTCTCTGGTTTGAAGCACCCGGATCTACCGACGCTTCCCTGCTGTGGAGTGGGCTGGCTGACACGTCAGCGGCGCTGGCGGCCGTTGAGAATCTGCCTAGCCTGCTGCCGCCCGATGTGTGGTTCCCCGGCATCTGAAATAACCGAGCGGGCGGCAACGTCCGTGTATGACTTCAACAATGTCAACGTGTTCCTGGCCAACCGTGACCACATCGAAATCGACACCGTCGGAGGGGAATTCACGAACTTCCCGGAAACCACGCCACCGGGTCGGGGATGGGTCGAAAGCTGGGGCTCGACAACACCGTCGCCCGGGTGGCAGCGTCGCCGCCGATCGACGGCATCGAGAACGTCGGCGGGCCCGCCAAGATTACGTTCGAGTGGTCGTCCCGTAGTCGCTCTTGGTGAGTTGCGCGCGGACGGTCGGTCCCGCGCGCGAACGGGTTCAGCCCCACTTTTGGTGTCTACCGCGTGAGTGAGCAAGGCAGCAGGCGAGTTCTGGCCTCACTTCACCACTGCCTTGCCGTCCAAATGCGAGTCGGGGTGGCGGGATTCGAACCCACGACCTCTTCGTCCCGAACGAAGCGCGCTACCAAGCTGCGCCACACCCCGATTGAAGCTTCGACAGCGTATCGCACCGACCCGGCAGCCTCCTAAATCGGACCGCGCCTGCACAGCGATCTGCGCCACAGCCCGGAGTGGAATAACTCGGAAGTGGGCACCGCTACATGAACTGATCGCGCACGATGTGCAACGGAGGCAGGTAAGTCATGACGATATTAGGCGCCCTGGTGTTCGGCGGACTCTTGGCCCTCGGGGTGCTGTGGCTGCTGGTTACCGACCCCGACAGCGAGTTCGACCAGGCGTGGAGCGACTCGCCCTGGACCGAGCACGAAGCCGCTCCGGCCAGCCGAGTCCTGACCAGTACCCGATAGCTCAGCCCACCGAATAGGTGGGCTGCGACCGGCCAAGGTTGTGCCGCGAGTCGCGCCCGCCGGTGGGCGCCGCGATCAACGTCAGCAGGGTGGCCTCCGGTCGGCAGCAGAATCGCACCGGCGCATACGGAGATGTGCCGATCCCGGCGGACACGTGCAGCCGCATTTCGGCCCCCCAGCGCGACGGTCCTTTGGCACGGGACCGATCCAGGCCCGAATTGGTCACCAAGGCGCCGTAGAACGGCAGGCACAGTTGCCCGCCGTGGGTGTGGCCGGCCATCACCAACTGGTAGCCGTCGGCGGCGAACCGGTCCAGCACCCGCGGCTCCGGCGAGTGGGTCAGGCCCAGGCGCAGGTTCGCAACCGGGCTGGCCGGGCCCGCGATGGCGTCGTAGCGGTCGCGCGCGATGTGCGGGTCGTCGACGCCCGCGGCCGCGACGTGCAGACCCGCCACCTCGAACTCGCGGCGGTTGTGCGTCAGATCGAGCCAGCCGCGCTCGGTGAACGCGGCCCGGAGATCCTGCCAGGGCAGCGGCCGGCCGGGTATCCGATGGCCCGGTTTGGTCACGTAGTTCAGCGGGTTCTTCGGCCGCGGGCCGAAGTAGTCGTTGCTGCCGAAGACGAAGACACCGGGCACCGAGAGTAAGTCGCTGAGGCTCTGGACGACGGCGGGCACCGCTCGGGGGTGTGCCAGGTTGTCGCCGGTGTTGACGACCAGGTCGGGTTCAAGGCCGGCCAGCTCACGCAGCCATGCCTGCTTGCGGCGCTGGCCGGGACGCATGTGCAGGTCGCTGATGTGCAGCACCCGCAACGGCGACGAGCCTGGGTCCAGCACCGGGATGGTCAGCTCGCGCAGCACGAACGCGTTTCGCTCGATCAGCGAGGCATAGGCGATTCCGGCGACGGCCGATCCGAGCCCGACGGCGCCGGTGTTTTTCAGAGCGGTGGCCATTGGCATGCAGGCCAGCCTACTGCCGGTTCGAGTGTGACGACACGTCCCACACCAGGGCTACGGGGGCGGCGGCGCCAGGATCGGGATGGTGATCGGCGGAAGGCCCGGAATTTCGATCACCTGCGAGCCGACCGCCACCGGGACGCCCTCTGGCGGGGGTGGTGGGGCCGGCGGGATGCCGTTGCTGGTCTGAATGGTGACCACCGCGCCCGGGATGGTCTGCCCGTTGGGCGTGGTCCCGACGACCTCGCCGTACTTGGCGCTGCTGTTGATCGAAGCGGGCTGCTCGTTAACCTGGAAGCCGGCGTCCTTCAAGCGTCGGCGCGCGGCGTCGATGTCGAGACCCGCAACGCTCGGCACCCGGGATCCGGGTCCACCCTCGACGTACTCCCGGTCGGTCGGCGGCATCTTCACGTCGCCGAACAGGGTGGCGATCGGCTTCATCGCGGTAAACCACGTTCGGGCCGGCTCGTTACCGCCGTACAAGTTGCCGTCACTGCACCGCCGCAGCGGCGACGAGCACAGGTCCGAGGGCGATGTGGAGTCGTCGTAAATGTAGTTGGCCGCCGCGTACTGGTTGGTGAAACCGACGAAGCCCGACGACCGGTGCGCCTCGGTGGTCCCGGTCTTTCCGGAGACCGGCAGGTTCCAGCCGGCCGCCCCGGCCGACCCGGCTGCGGTACCGCCGGCCACGGCGTCCTTGCTCATCGCGTTGGCCAGCGTGTTCGCCAGCCCTTCTGGTACCACCTGCTCGCAGGCCTCGGTGGTGACGGATACCTGGTTACCGTTGCGGTCGATCAGCTTGTCGATCGGGCTGGGTGGGCACCAGGTGCCGCCGGAGGCCAGCGTCGCCGCGACATTGGACAATTCCAGTGCGTTGAGTTCGAACGGGCCCAGCGTGAACGAGCCGATGTTCTGCCGCTTGATGAATTCGGCGAGGCTCTCGTTGCTCTCTGGGTCGTAGTCGCGCGCACTGCCTGGCTCGGCATAGGACCGCAACCCGAGCTTGACGGCCATGTCGACCGTGCGTGGTACGCCGACGAGCTGGATCAGCCGGGCGAACGCGGTGTTGGGCGAGGTGGCCAGCGCGTCGGTGACGCTCATCGATCCGCGGTAGGCGCCGGCGTTGACCACACACCAGGTCTCCTTGGGGCAGCCCTTCGCGCCGCCGAAGCCCATTCCCTTGGTCTGGAACCTGGCCGGGACCTCGAGTTGGGCGTCGATGCCCATGCCCATCTGCATTGCCGCGGCCGTGGTGAAGATCTTGAAGATCGACCCGGCGCCGTCGCCGACGAGGGAGAACGGTTGCGCGCGCATGGTCTCGCCGGCCTCGCTGTTCAGACCGTAGGTGCGGTTGCTGGCCATCGCCACGACCTTGTGGGCTTTCTTACCGGGCCGGATCACGCTCATCACGCTGGCGATGCCCTCGAGTGTCGGGCTGGCGAAGGTGTCGATCGCGTGTTTGACCGGCTCCTGCACATCGGGGTCGAGGTTGGTGCGGATCACGTAGCCGCCGCGAGCGAGCTGCTCGGGGTTGATGCCGGCGCGCGACAGGTAAGCCTGCACATAGTCGCAGTAGAAGGCGCGCTCGCCGGCAGCGATGCAGCCCCGCGGTAACTCCTTGGGCTGCGGCAGAATCCCCAGTGGTTCGGCCTTGGCGGCGCGGATCGCGTCGGCCTCATTGGGGACGTTCTGGATCATGGTGTCCAGCACCAGGTTCCGCCGCGCCAGCGCCCCGTCCGGGTTGGTGTAGGGGTTGAGAGCGCTGGTCGACTGGACCATGCCGGCCAGCAGGGCGGCCTGTTGCCAGTTCAGCTCCGAGGCGTTGATGCCGAAATAGGTCTGCGCCGCGTCCTGCACGCCGAATGCGTTGTTGCCGAACGACACCAGGTTCAGGTAGCGGGTCAGGATCTCCGGCTTGGTGAAGGTCTTGTCCAGGGTGAGCGCCATGCGGATCTCGCGCAGCTTGCGCGCCGGGGTGGTCTCGGTGGCCGCGCGTTTCTCGGCGTCGGTCTGCGCGATCACCAGCAGTTGGTAGTTCTTCACATACTGTTGCTCGAGCGTCGAGCCACCGCGGGTATCGGCGTCGCCCGAGGCGTAGCCGGCCAAACCGGTCAGCGTGCCTTTCCAGTCCACACCGTTGTGCTCGGCGAAGCGCTTGTCCTCGATCGAGACGATCGCAAGTTTCATAGTGTTGGCGATCTTGTCGCTGGGCACCTCGAAGCGGCGCTGAGAGTAGAGCCACGCGATGGTGTTGCCCTTGGTGTCGACCATCGTGGTCACCGCGGGGACGTCGCCCTCGAGGAGTTGCGCCGAGGCGTTGCCGACGACCTCGGAGGCGCGGTTGGAGGCCAAGCCGATTCCACCGGCAACGGGAAACAGCAAGGCGGCAACGATGACGCTGGCGAGTAGGCAACACCCGGCGAGCTTGGCGATGGTAACCGCAGTAGCGGGCCGCTCCGACATGGCTACTAGACTAGCGGCGCTTCAGCAGACCTTTGCGCGAGTGGTTGTGGAGAATCCTTTGTCCGGCCTAAACACCTCAGGTTCCTCTCAGTCGCAGCTCAGGCCACTGTTACTGGCCTGGTTCGCCGGTTTAGGCCGCAGTTTCATGATCGGACTGCACGGTCGTCCCAAAAAAGCGTGTCCAAAATGTTGCGTAATCGGTACCTGACCACGTAGCTTATCCAGACAATGAGATACAGGTAACACCGAGCACGACAGTGTGGCATAGGTCGCATCGGGGTTACCGGTGGCAAGAGCGAAGGGGAATCGCTGGTGTCAGCTATAAGGACCGCGCCGCGTAAGACGACCGCAGCAGCACCGACCGCCGCCCTACCTTGTGGGGCGGAGGCGGAGTCGAGAATCACATGGGTTTCCAAGGCCCTGTGCCGGGCCGCTGATCCAGACGAGCTGTTTGTCCGAGGGGCTGCGCAACGCAAGGCCGCGGTCATCTGCCGGCACTGCCCGGTGATGCTGGAGTGCGGTGCTGATGCATTGGACAACCGGGTGGAGTTCGGCGTCTGGGGTGGGATGACCGAGCGTCAGCGGCGCGCGCTGCTCAAGCAACACCCCGAGGTGGTGTCCTGGGCTGAGTTCTTCAGCACCCAGCGCAAGCAACGCAGCGTCGGCTGAACAATCCTTCTCAGCCGGTCGCCGTCATCTGGTCGGCGATCGCCCGCAACGCCTCCAGATCCGAGACGTCGAACGGTAGCGACGGGACCCCCACAATTGCGACGTGGGGGTTCGCGCCGGTGAACCGGGACAGCAGCCGGATCTCCCGCTTGGACGTCGCCGCCCGATCGGCGTGAATGTGTAAGACGGCCTTGGTCAAGGCGTTGGCGCCGTCGCTGGCGAATGTCTCGGCGCCGTCGATGGCGCGCTCGACCGGCAGCGAACACAGCATCGGGTGCGTCCGGTTCAGGATCAGCCCGGCTAGCGGCATCTTCTCCTCCGACAACCGGTCCACGAAGAAGGATGCCTCTCGCAGCGCGTCCGGTGCCGCGGCCGACACCACGACGAACTGGGTGCCACGCCGTTTGAGTAGCGAGTAGGTGCGGTCGGCCTTTTCCCGGAAGCCGCCGAAGGTGGCGTCCAGCGACTGCACGAAACTCGCGGCGTCGGAGAGCATCTGCGAACCCAGGACGGTCGACAGCGCCTTCATCGCCAGCCCGACGGCGCCGGTGACCAGTCGCCCGATGCCGCGGCCGGGGCCGAGCAGCAGCTTCCACAGCCGGCTGTCCATGAAGCTGCCCAGGCGCTTGGGTGCGTCCAAGAAGTCCAGCGCGTTGCGCGACGGCGGAGTGTCGACGACCACCAGATCCCAGCGGTCCTCGGCCAGCAACTGGCCGAGCTTTTCCATCGCCATGTACTCCTGCGTGCCGGCCAGTGAGGTGGCGACCGTTTGGTAGAACGGGTTGTCCAGAATGGCCTGGGCGCGATCGGGTCCGGAGTACTGCACCACCATCTCGTCGAAGGTGCGGCGCATGTCCAGCATCATCGCGTAGAGCTCCCCGGGCACCTCAGCGGCAAGCGGTACGCGTTGCGGGGTGTTGCCCAGGTCGGTGATTCCCAGCGCCTGCGCCAACCGCTTGGCCGGGTCGATCGTCAGAACCACCACGGTGCGGCCGTACTCGGCTGCGCGCAGCGCCATGGCCGCGGCAGTCGTGGTCTTCCCGACTCCACCCGCGCCGCAGCACACCACCACGCGGTTGGCGGTGTCGGACAGAATGCCGGCAATGTCCAGAACCGGAGGTGTCGTGCTCATCGAACTCCCTGCTGCGCGAGTGACTCCGACAGTTCGTAGAGGCTGCCGAGGTCGACGCCGTCGGCAATGGTGGGCAGTTCCAGTCGCGGCACCTTGAGCTCGTCGAGCTGTTCGGCGGTCGAGGCCCGCGCGGTGATCCGAGTGGCGTGCTGGATGGTCTCGGTCAACAGGCCGGCGAAGTCCTCGTCGCCGAGCTTGATCCCGGCGGCGGCCAAGCCGGTCCGCACCGCTTCGGCGTCGACGTCGCCCGCGGCGGCTCTGGTCAGATCGCCGGCCTGCAGATAGGTCGGGATGTTGCGGTTGACGATCACCGAGCCGATCGGCAGACCCAGCTCCTGGAGCTCGTCGATGGCCTCTTTGGTCTCCTGCATCGGCAGCGCTTCCAGCAGCGTCACCAGGTGGATCGCCGTCTGGTCGGAGTGCAGGATCTTCACCACGCCCTCGGCCTGCGAGTACACCGGTCCACCCTTGGCGAGGTCGGAGACCGCCCGGGTGACGTCCAGGAAGCGGGCGATGCGACCGGTCGGTGGCGCGTCGACGACGATCGCGTCGTAGACCGGGTTTTTGGCACCTTTCACCCTGCGGATCACGGCTTCCTTGATCTTGCCGGTGAGCAAGACGTCGCGCAGGCCCGGTGCGATCGTCGTCGCGAACTCGATCGCGCCGATCCGCCGCATCGCCCTTCCGGCGAGGCCCAGGTTGTAGAACATGTCGAGGTATTCCAGGAACGCGGCCTCGATGTCGATCGCCAGCGCGTTCACCTGGCCGCCTTGTTCGGCGCTCGCGATCTTCAGCTCTTTGTAGGGCAGCGGCGGCACATCGAAGAGCTGCGCAATGCCTTGGCGTCCTTCGACTTCGACGAGCAACACCTTGCGACCGCCGGCCGCGAGGGTGAGGGCCAGTGCGGCGGCAACCGTCGATTTGCCGGTGCCACCTTTGCCGGTCACGAAATGCAGCCGGGCCTTCGACAATCGCGATGGCCAGCCGACGATGCTGGCGCCGCTCATGCCGGATGCTCGCTCGGTTGCGCCCGCGCTGCGCGCGCGCTTACCTCGCTCGATGTGATCCCCACCCCTGCATGCTAACTAGTTGGCCCGCTCCGGCTGCCGATAAGCTCGGGATATGAGCCAACCCACAACCTGGGAATACGCAACGGTCCCATTGTTGACCCACGCCACCAAGCAAATCCTCGACCAGTGGGGCGCCGACGGGTGGGAGCTGGTGTCCGTGCTGCCCGGCCCGACCGGCGAGCAGCACGTCGCATATCTGAAACGCCCCAAGTGAGCGCGTCGGCCAAGCTCACAGAGCTCGGCTTCGAGTTGCCGGTCGCGGTCACGCCGCTCGGCTCCTATGTCCCGGCGGTGCGCAGCGGCAACCTGGTCTACACCTCGGGCCAGCTGCCGGTGCGGGCCGGCGCCTTGCTGCAGGCCGGCAAGGTCGGCGTCGACGTCACGCCGGAACAGGCCAACGAACTCGCTCGGGTCTGCGCGCTCAACGCCTTGGCCGCCATCGATGCGCTGGTGGGCATCGACTCGGTGACCAAGGTGGTCAAGGTGGTCGGCTTCGTCGCTTCGGCGGCCGGATTCAACGCCCAGCCGGGTGTCATCAACGGTGCATCGGATCTCCTGGCCGGGGTGTTCGGCGATGCCGGCGTGCATGCCCGCTCGGCGGTCGGCGTCGCGGAGTTGCCGTTGGACGCCCCGGTCGAGGTCGAGCTGGTGGTCGAGGTCGGGTAGCGGCCATGACGCTGGCTCATCCTGCCTACGGACAGTTACGCCCGGTTACCGACACTGCCTCGGTGCTGCTGGCCAACAACCCGGGCAAGATGACGCTGGACGGCACCAACACCTGGGTGTTGCGGGCGTCCGGCAGCGACGAGGTCGTTGTCGTCGATCCCGGACCCGACGACGACGAGCACATTGCCGCGGTCGCCGGCGTGGGCCGCATCGCGTGCGTGTTGATCAGCCACCGCCACGGCGACCACACCGATGCCATCGACAAGCTGGTCGAGGCGACCGGCGCACCAGTGCGCTCGGCGGGCAGCGGATTTCTGCGCGGGCTGTCCGGCGAGCTCACCGACGGCGAGGTGATCGACGTTGCCGGACTGCGGATCACGGTCTGGGCGACACCCGGGCACACCGCCGACTCGCTGTCCTTCGTTCTCGACGACGCAGTGCTGACCGCCGACACCGTGCTGGGCCGCGGAACGACCGTCATCGACAACGAAGACGGCAGCCTGGCCGACTACCTGGATTCGTTACAGCGGCTACGCGGACTCGGCCGGCGAACCGTGCTGCCCGGGCACGGGCCCGACCTGCCCGACATCGAAGCCGTCGCCGACGGCTACCTCGCTCACCGCGAACAGCGGCTCGATCAGATCCGCTCGGCACTGCGCGAACTCGGCGACGATGCCACCACGCGCCAGCTCGTCGAGCAGGTCTATGTCGACGTCGACGAGGAGATGTGGGACGTTGCCGAGTGGTCGGTGCAGGCCCAGCTGGACTATCTGCGGCGTTAGCGGCTGCCAGACAGAAGCCATGGCTGTGAATCAGTCGGAATCGCGACCGTCGCTGCTGTTTCGCGACTGAAAGCTAGCGCGCTCGGCGGGCCAGCCGCTCGGAGTCCGAGATCAGCACGCTCTTGCCCTCCAGCCGAATCCAGCCGCGGTGGGCGAAGTCGGCCAGCGCCTTGTTCACCGTCTCACGGGAGGCGCCGACCAGCTGAGCGATCTCTTCCTGGGTCAGGTCGTGGGTCACCCGCATCGCGCCACCCTCCTGGGTGCCGAACCGCTGCGCGAGCTGCAGCAGCTGCTTGGCGACCCGGCCGGGGACGTCGGTGAAGATCAGGTCGGCGAGGTTGTTGTTGGTACGGCGCAGCCGGCGGGCCAGCACCCGCAGCAGCTGCTCGGCGATCTCGGGGCGGTCGGCGATCCAGGCCCGCAGCGCGTCACGGTCCATCGACACCGCGCGCACCTCGGTGATCGTCGTGGCACTCGAGGTCCGGGGCCCGGGGTCGAAGATCGACAGCTCGCCGAACATGTCGGACGGACCCATGATGGTCAACAGGTTCTCCCGGCCGTCCGGCGAACGGCGGCCGATCTTGACCTTGCCGGCAACGATGATGTAGAGCCGATCGCCCGGCTCGCCCTCTGCGAAAACCGTGTGTCCGCGTGGGAAGTCGACGGGTTGCAGTTGCCTGGTCAGCGCGGCGACGGCGCTCGGTTCCACCCCCTGAAAGATTCCGGCCCTCGCCAGGATCTCGTCCACGTTGCCCCTTCAGCTATTCCGATGAACTCCGGTCGGCACCGCGGTGCCTACCGAGTCTAAAAGTTACATTTTTGACTCGACGTGCCAACGCTACACACGATTGGCATGCTGACGCGGCGCAAATTGCCGATTCGCTCGGGAATGCCGACGTCGTTCTCCGGATAGGCCGGGTTGACTGGCGGTCGGGCCGACGGCGGCCACCAGCAACGGATCGGTCGGCGGCTCGTCGCGGCTGGGTAGGTGGGGCGCCGCACCGGTGCTGCGGGCCATCCGGCGATGCAAACAGTCCAGCGCCTCGGGCATTCCGTCCCGGGCCAATGTGCGCACATCGGTAGGCTCGGCGTGCTCGAGAAATTCAGCGACATCAGTCGCGCTGACCGTGTCTTTTTCCAAGCCCGCTTCAAGCCGTTCAAGCCCGAAAGTTGCCAGCATCAGCAACCCCGGGGTGAATGCAACTAGCAACCAGGACACAAGCAGCAAGTAAACACGGCTAAGGTCTCAGCGGGATCACGAATCAGTACTCTGTCAAGGTGACAATGGGTAAGCCTTCTCGCGCAAGGGCCACCGGCGCCAAAGGCTCGACCGGCCCTGCTGCGGCCGTTGCCCGCCGCTTCGCCTCGGAGACCCGAACCGGCCTGGTGCGTCGCGCCCGGCGAATGAATCGCAAACTGGCAGAAGCGTTTCCAGACGCGCACTGCGAGCTGGATTTCACCGGGCCGCTGGAGTTGGCGGTGGCGACCATCTTGTCGGCGCAGAGCACCGACAAGCGGGTCAACCTGACCACCCCGGCGCTGTTCCGCCGTTACCGCACGGCGATGGACTATGCGCAGGCCGACCGTGACGAACTCGAATCGCTCATTCGGCCGACCGGTTTTTATCGCAATAAAGCGACGTCGCTCATTGGACTCGGTCAAGCGTTGACGGAGCGCTTCGACGGCGAGCTACCATCCACGATGGACGAGCTTGTGACGCTGCCCGGGGTGGGCCGTAAGACGGCCAACGTGATCCTCGGCAACGCGTTCGACGTGCCCGGAATTACCGTGGACACCCATTTCGGTCGACTGGTTCGGCGGTGGGGCTGGACCACCGAGGAGGACCCGGTCAAGGTCGAGCACGCGATCGGCGAGCTGATCGAGCGCAAGGAGTGGACGCTGCTCAGCCACCGGGTGATCTTTCACGGTCGCCGGGTGTGCCACGCCCGCAAACCGGCCTGCGGAGTGTGCGTGCTGGCCAAGGACTGCCCCTCCTACGGAGCCGGGCCCACCGAGCCGGAAATCGCGGCCGCGCTGGTGAGCGGCCCGGAGACCGAACACCTGCTAGCGCTGGCCGGGTTAGCAGAACTCCCATGCTGAGCACGCGAAACACCCGCTGGACCATCGCGGTTCTGACGGTGGTCGCCGCGTTGGTCGCCGCCTTGGTGATGGCGCTGCGGACCGCGTCGCACCCGGCCCCCGCCCCGGCTGCCGTCTCGGCCCGCAACCACCGCGATGCCGACACTCCCGCCGCGCTGGCCGGGCTGCGACAGCGCGCCGACCTCGCACCGTGTCCGCAGCCGAGCGGGCAGGCCGGCTCGGAGGCGCTGCGTGGTGTGATGGTCGAATGCGCGGCCGACGGCTCGGTCGTCGACGTCGGGCCGGCGCTGGCCGGACACCGCGTCGTGCTGAACTTCTGGGCATATTGGTGTGCGCCGTGCGCGGCCGAACTCCCGGCGATGGCGGAGTATCAGCGACGGGTCGGTTCCGCCGTGTTGGTGGTGACTGTTCACCAGGACGAGAACGAGGCCGCGGCCCTGCTGCGGCTGGCCGATCTCGGTGTCCGGCTGCCGATGCTGCAGGACGGTAGCCGCCGGGTGGCGGCGGCGTTGCGGGTGCCCAACGTGATGCCCGCGACGGTCGTGCTGGACTCGGACGGTAGCGTGGCAAAGACGCTGCCCCGCGCTTTCGCGACTGCGGACGAGATTACCGACGCGGTCGGGCGGTGAGGAAGTGCGAAGGGGGCGCCAGTGACCGGAAGCGGCACTCCTCAGCGTCTCGGTACGGACGTATCGCCACCCGAGCTCGCCCCGTCCTGGCTGCGGCCCCTGGTCGACAACATCACCGAGATCCCGGCTGCGTACAAGCGGCGGCTGCCCGCCGAGATGCTGGCCATGGTGACCGCCTCCAGGGCGCTGGCGGGTGACAAGGCGCGCGACGCGGCGGTGCTGGTGCTGTTCTCCGGCCCGTCGGCAGCCGAGCCCGGCGGCGCCGCATCCGATTCCCCGCCTGACGATGCCGATCTGCTGCTGATCGTGCGGGCCGCCTCGTTGCGCCACCACGCCGGGCAGGCTGCCTTTCCCGGCGGCGCGTCCGATCCCGGTGACGACGGGCCGGTGGCCACCGCGCTGCGCGAAGCTCGCGAAGAGACCGGCATCGACACCGGCCGACTGCATCCACTGGTCACGATGGAGCGAACGTTCATCGCGCCGTCGGGTTTTCACGTCGTCCCCGTGCTGGCGTACTCGCCGGATCCGGGGCCGGTGGCCGTCGTGGATCAGGCGGAAACCGCCGTCGTGGCCCGGGTTCCGGTTCGGGCCCTGATCAATCCCGCCAACCGGCTGATGGTGTACCGCCGCACCCTCAGCCGCCGCTTCGCCGGGCCGGCATTTCTGTTGAACGAGATGCTGGTCTGGGGTTTCACCGGTCAGGTGATCTCCGCGATGCTGGATGTCGCTGGTTGGGCAAAGCCCTGGGACGTCGACGATGTTCGCGAGCTCGACGAAGCAATGGCATTGGTCGGCGACGAGGAAGATGCCCGATGAGCTCCTCACAGTGGTTGGACATGGCGGTGCTGGCAGTAGCGTTTATAGCCGCGGTCTCGGGTTGGCGTTCGGGTGCGCTCGGCTCGTTACTGTCGTTCGTCGGTGTGCTGCTCGGTGCGGTAGCCGGTGTGCTGTTGGCGCCACACTTGGTCGCGCATGTGGCCGCGCCGCGGGCCAAGCTGTTCGCCGCGATGTTCCTGATCCTGGCGCTGGTGGTCATCGGCGAGGTGGCCGGTGTGGTGTTGGGCCGTGCGGTGCGTGGTGCGATCCACAGCAACTCGGTCAGGTTGTTCGACTCGCTGATCGGTGTCGCGGTGCAACTGGTGGTGGTGCTGGTGGCGGCGTGGCTACTGGCCACCCCCTTGACGTCGTCGGCGGGTCAGCCCAGTTTGGCTGCGGCAGTGCGAGGTTCGCGGGTACTCGGCGAGGTCAACGACTATGCGCCGGAATGGCTCAAAACGGTACCCAAGCGGTTGTCCGCGCTGCTGGACAACTCGGGTCTGCCGCAGGTGCTCGATCCGTTCAGCCGCACCCCCGTCGTGGCCGTCGCCGCCCCGAACTCGGCGCTGGCCAAGAATCCCGTCGTCGCCAGCGTCGAGCCGAGCGTGGTGAAGATCCGTGCGATTGCACAGAGTTGCTCGAAAGTTTTGGAGGGCAGCGGATTTGTACTCTCACCGGATCGCGTGATGACCAATGCGCACGTTGTCGCCGGCTCGAACAACGTCACGGTGGAGGCCAGCGGCAATCCCTACGACGCCACCGTGGTGTACTACGACCCGATCGTCGACATCGCCATCTTGTCGGTGCCGCATCTGCCGGCCGGGCCGCTGGCGTTCGCCAACGCCCCGGTGTCAGCGGGCACCGAAGGCATCGTGATGGGCTACCCGGGCGGCGGCGGATTCATGGCGACGCCGGCCAGGATCCGGGAGCTCATCGAGCTCAACGGACCCGACATCTACCGGACCGCCACCATCAACCGCGAGGTCTACACCGTAAGGGCCGATGTGGAACAAGGCAATTCAGGTGGACCGCTGGTCAACCTGGACGGGAAGGTGATCGGTGTTGTGTTCGGCGCTGCGGTCGACGACAACGACACCGGTTTTGTGTTGACCGTCAAAGAGGTGGACGGTGAGCTTTCGCACATCGGTGACACCGCCGCGGTGTCCACCGGTAAGTGCGTCAGTTGAGCGGCGAGCGGTAAACCCGATCGAGAAACCTCGACAGGTGGCCGTTGACCTCATCCGGCTTTTCCTCGTGGCTGAAATGCCCCGCGCCGGAGATTGATACGTAGCGCCCGTGCGGCGCGTAACGCTGGGTTCGTTCGACCGGGTCGGCCAGCACGTAGGGATCGGCGTCGCCGTGGATGTGCAGTATCGGAATGCCGAACGGCCGGCTCATCAACCGCATGAAGCGCCGACCTTCTTCGCGCAACTGGCTGCGCACGGCCCAGCGCTGATATTCCAGTGCGCAATGCGCCGCATAGCGGATCTGGATGGCCTGACGCAAGTGGCCGATTGACTCGGAAAAGTCGTCTGATGCAAGCCATTTGGCGCCACCAGCGCGGCTACGGATCAAGTGCTCGAGCTCGGCGCCGTGATGACGGGTCAAGGCGCGCTCCGGCCAGATCGGCACCTGGTAGCGCAGCAGCGAAGGCAGCAGCGCCCGGGCCTGATCGCGGTGGGTCAGCGCCGAGCGCCGCAGCGCGGCCGGGTGTGGCGAGCTGATCACCGCGATCGCGCGCACCTGCCGCGAGTGCAGCACCGAGGTGGCCCAGCACACCAGGCCACCGTCGGCATGACCGACCAGCGTCGCTGAGGTGTGTCCCAGCGCGCGGATCAAGCCCGCGGTGTCGCCGGCCAGCGTCCAGCCGTCATACCCGCGCGGTGGTTTGTCGCTGCCGCCGTAGCCCCGCAGATCCACCGCGACCACCCGCGCCCCGGTCAGGCCGCGTAGCTGATGACGCCACGACCACCAGAACGAGCCGAAGCCGTGCAGCATGATCACCAGCGGCAGCGATGTCGACGGGACGCCCCGATCTTCCGGTATCGCCTCGACGACATGGAACCGAATGCCGTTGGCGTGCACGTCCCGATGACGCCATGGACCGTCGATGCGCGTGATCGACGGATCAGGTGGGGCCATCTACCAACCCGAAGGATCGGCGGGCGTCCCGCCCTGATCCAGCGCCGGCGCCGAGGGCTTGTCATGGCCGGACGTGAACGCCGACCGGGCTTCCTTGACCGATTCGATGGTTTGTTGCGGGCCGCGGATGCGCCGCACCTTGAGGAAGCCGAACAGCGCCAGCGCTCCGGTCACCAGCACCATGACTCCGAAGACGATCAGGAACGCCGCCCAGCGCCACAGCCAGGTATTCAGCAACTCGGCCAGGAAGAAGAAGAAAAAGAACGTCGAGTAAAACAGCACCACCAGCGCGGCGATGAAGAAGACGCTGCCGGTCAGGCCCTTCTTGACGTCGCGGGTGATTTCGGCGCGCGCCAATTCGACCTCGGCGCGCACCAACGTCGACATCTGCGCGGTGGCTTCTTTGACCAACTCGCCGATCGACGGCTCGGCGGACAACGCGTGCGGATCGGTCAGCGGGATAGTGGTCAGCGTGCGGGGAACGCCATCTTTGCGGTCGCCGTTGGTTCGATCTGACTTGCTCACAGACGGTCCTTCCGAGCTGGATCTACTGGTCTGGTTCCTCCGCTTCGCGCTTGGCGCTCTGCATCGTCCCCGGACGCTCCGATTGTCACGCCGACACGCGGTCGTCGCGGTTCATGTTGTCATGCGCCTCCGATGCCAGACGAGGCAAGGCGGTGTGAGGATCCGCGTCGATGGGCGGTGATCAAGCTAGACTGATTGGGTCTGTTGATGGTGCGCGTCCACATTTGCCGACGGGAGAAAACCGCCATGCAGATTATGTGCCGTCCGCGGTTACGGATCGCGACGGCCATGATGGTGGTGGTCGTAGTCGGCCTGTGCGGTGCCCCGGTCCGCGCCGACGACCGCATTCCGCTCGGCGGCGGAGCGGGCATCATCGTCAACGGCGACGCGCTCTGCACGCTGACCACCATCGGCACCGATCCCCAGGGCAACCTGATGGGCTTCACTTCGGCGCACTGCGGGGGCCCTGGCGCGGTGGTCGCCGCCGAGGCTGCCAAGGACCGCGGCAACGTGGGCATCATGGTGGCCGGCAACGACGTCCTCGACTACGCGGTCATCCAATTCGACAAGGCCAAGGTGGCCCCGCAGGCAGATTTCGGTGGGTTCGTGATCGACGGCATCGGGCCAGACCCGGCGTTCGGCCAGATCGCCTGTAAGCAGGGCCGCACCACCGGCAACTCGTGCGGAGTCACGTGGGGGCCGGGCCAGGATCCGGGCACGATTCTCATGCAGGTGTGTGGACAGCCCGGCGACTCGGGCGCCCCGGTGACCGTCAACAATCAACTGATCGGAATGATCCACGGCGCGTTCAGCGAGAACCTGCCGGTCTGCATCATCAAGTACATCCCGCTGCACACGCCGGCGGTGGTGCAGTCGATCAACGCCGACCTGGCCGATCTGCAGGCCAAGAACCGCCCCGGCGCCGGGTTCGTCCCGATCGCCCCCCCAGCGACCACTTAGGTTTGCCCGCCTCCTCCTCATCGCGCTGCGCGCTCTGCATAGTCTGCGGGCGGCTATGGTTTGCCCGCCTCCTCCTCATCGCGCTGCGCGCTCTGCATCGTCTGCGGGCGGCGGATCGCGTCCAACACACCCGGGTCGAGCAGCGTGGAGGTGTCGCCGAGGTCGCGTTTCTCGGCGATGTCACGCAGCAGGCGTCGCATGATCTTGCCGCTGCGAGTCTTCGGCAACTCGGGCACCACGTGCAGTTCCCTCGGCCGTGCGATCGGCGAGATCACCCTGGCCACCTCGGCACGCAACTCGTCGATGATCTCCGCTCCCGTCGTCTCCGCGTGATCGGCTTGCAGGACGACGAAGGCGCAGATCGCCTGACCGGTGGTCTCGTCGGTCGCGCCCACCACCGCGGCCTCGGCCACCCCGGAATGGCCGACCAGGGCCGACTCCACCTCGGCGGTGGAGATACGGTGCCCGGACACGTTCATCACGTCGTCGATGCGACCCAGGATCCAGATCGCCCCGTCGGAGTCGTAGCGAGCGCCGTCGCCGGCGAAGTACCAACCTTGCTCGGCGAACTTAGACCAGTACGTCTCGCGGAAGCGGTCGTCGTCGCCCCAGATGCCGCGCAGCATCGACGGCCACGGCTGGTCGAGCACCAGGTATCCGCTGACGTGTTCGCCTTCGTCGGATGATGGCGGCAAGAGTTGATTGCCGTTGTCGTCGACGATCTTCGCCGAGATGCCGGGTAGCGGCGCCATCGCCGCGCCCGGTTTGGCCGCCGCGACGCCGGGTAGCGGGGAGATCATCGCCGCGCCGGTCTCGGTCTGCCACCAGGTGTCCACGATCGGGATGGTGTCGGCGCCGATGACCTTGCGGTACCAGCGCCAAGCCTCCGGGTTGATCGGCTCGCCGACTGTTCCCAGCAGCCGCAGGCTGGACAGGTCGTGGGCATCCGGGATGTCACGGCCCCACTTCATGAACGTCCGGATCATCGTCGGTGCCGTGTAATAGATTGTCACGCCGTACTTTTCAATGATCTGGAAATGCCGGTGCTGGTCGGGGGTATCCGGCGTGCCTTCGTAGATGATCTGGCTGACGCCGTTGGACAGCGGCCCATAGACGCCGTAGGTGTGGCCGGTGACCCAGCCGATGTCGGCGGTGCACCAGAACACGTCGGATGCGGGCTTAATGTCGAAGACGTGGTGCTGGGTGTAGGACGCCTGGGTCAGGTAGCCGCCGCTGGTGTGCACGATCCCCTTGGGCTTACCGGTGGTGCCCGAGGTGTACAGCAGGAACAGCGGGTGCTCGGCGTCAAAGGCCTCGGCGGTGTGCTCATCGGATGCGGGGTCGACGACGTCGTGCCACCACACGTCGCGACCCTGGGCCCATGGCACGTCGACACCGGTGCGCTTGACGACCAGGACGTGCTCGATCGTGTCGGAGTCGGCGACGGCCTGGTCGGCGGCCTCTTTCAGCGGCGCCGGCTTGCCGCGGCGGAACTGCCCGTCGGCGGTGATCAAGAGTTTGGCCTCGGCGTCATGGATGCGGGCGCCCAGCGCGTTGGTGCTGTACCCGGCGAACACCACGCTGTGCAGCACACCGAGGCGTGCGCAGGCCAGCATCGCGACGATGGCTTCGGGAATCATCGGTAGGTAGATCGCCACGCGGTCGCCGGCCACCAGACCGAGATCGGTCAGCGCGTTGGCGGCCCTGCTCACCTCGGCCAACAGGTCGCTGTAGGTCAGCGTACGGTCCTGGCCGATCGGATCACCCTCCCAGTGGATGGCCACCCGGTCGCCGTTGCCGGCCTCGACGTGCCGGTCCACGCAGTTGTAGGCGACGTTCAGTGTGCCGCCGGTGAACCATTTGGCAAACGGCCGCGCCGACCAGTCCAGCACCTCGGAAAACGGTGTGGCCCAGGACAGTCGGTTGGCCTGCTCGGCCCAGAACGCCAACCGGTCCTGCTCGGCCCGTTGATACAGGTCATCGCTGGCATTGGCCTGCGCGGCAAACTCTTTCGACGGTGGATACGACGACGGCGCTTCGGTCACGGGCACGAGCCTAATCAGCCCTGTCGGTGGAGCCGACAGGGCTGCACGCGCGATGTCGCCCCGCGCCGGTTAAGTCGGAGGTCCGTCTGGCTCGCGGCGTCTACGGCTGGTGCTCCCAGCGCACGTGCTGGGCCAGTGGTCCCGTCTATTTGCAGTGCTTAGAGGCGGTTTTGGTTGGTAAACTCCTTCGCAAGCTACTCCAATGCGGGCGGAGGAGGGGGCAGGTCTCATGCACCAAAACCTGGGGGTTGACTCGGCGGATGTGCGCTTGGCGGGTGGACAGGTCGACGTGCATGCCGGGAATTTCTTGGCAGGACATGTGGCGGCGCATGAGCGTATCGCCGGCGCCCAGAAAGGGTTTATCGGGGACAGCGCGGCGGCGTTAGCAGAGTTGGCGGCGCATTGGAAAGAGGAAACCGCCAGCCATCACCGTGAGCTTTGCGAGCACACCGAGAATTTGCGGACAGCGGCCGGCAAGTACGAGACCACTGACGTTGACGAGATGACCAACCTCGACGGCGCCGTCTCGGATTTGGCCAGGCGCATGGGAATCTGACGGGTGGGGTTGACGCTCGCCGATCTGCAGGAGTGGGATCCCGAAGACATCAACGAGCTGGCCGAGGCCGCCGCGGCGCGTGCACGGGCCAGCCGCGAAGCCGCACAAAACATCCCCAATCTTCCGGTGTTCACCACCTGGCACGGTGAGGCCAGCACAACGGCCCAAGACGCGATGGCGAAGACCAGCGGCAAGATGGAGCTCTCGGCCCAAGATGCGTTTCGCGTATGGGCGGGCGCCGGGCACGCCTACGGGGAAGTCGCCGCGCTCAAAAAAGAACTCAACGACATCTTCGCCGAGGCCAACGCGGTGCCGGCGGTGCACATCGACACCAAAACCAACACGGTAAATCCACCCGACACGAGCGGGTGGGCTGATGAGGATGTCGCGAAGGTCAAGGCGAGAGTCGACGATCTGCAACA
>NZ_JAVKSG010000041.1:17750-35130 GCF_039583785.1 Mycobacterium sp. | reverse complement strand
GCACTCCTCGAGGCGGGCGCAGCGTTGAGCGACGTGGTCCGCACCCGCGTCTACGTCACCGACATCGCGCGCTGGCGGGACGTCGCGGCCGTGCACGCCGAGGTGTTCGGCCAGATCCGCCCGGCGGCAACCATGGTCGAGGTAGCCGCGCTCATCGAGCCCGGGCTGCTGGTGGAGATCGAAGCCGACGCCTATTCGCCGAGCCTCGGGAACCCGCCGTCGGCGCTCGGGCGGTAGCTGGTGACATTGATCACAGCCTCAACGGGCAAGGGGCCGTACAGATGCGGGAACACCATCGACGCCGGATCCGTTGCTACCCCTAGTTCCCAACGAACGGGTGAGTCCAGACGGGTCGGGTCGATGTGCAGCAGGACAAGGTCTTCGCGACCGCGATACAGGCGGTTGGCGGGCAGGTGCACCTGCTGCGGCGTCGACAGATGGACGAAGCCAACGCTGGCGAAAGACTCGGGTCGCAACTCGCCGTCGCACTGGGCGGCCGACCAGTCGTCGGCGGAACACAGGTGTACCAGCTCGGCCGGCGGCTGACTCATACCGCCATCTTGCCCTGACGCTCCAAACAGCAGCGCGGGGTGAGAAACGACACAGCCGGTAAACCATCGGTGAAGAGGGCCAAAAACCCAGACATCTGAGACAGTGAATAAGGCAGAACGGAGTAGCCATGAATGCGACGTTGACCAGTCCAGAATTAACCCGGGCTGACCGGTGTGATCGGTGCAACGCTGCTGCACGCGTTCGCGCCAAGCTGCCCTCCGGAGCAGAACTGCTGTTCTGCCAGCACCACGCCAACGAGCACGAGGCCAAGCTGATCGAGCTGTCCGCCGTGCTGGAAATCAGCGGCGCCCCGATCGGGTTGTAGAGCCCACGACTCGCCACCAGCGGTCCTGGCGATAGTGGCGTTCGTCAGTAATCCTTAACTGGTCATGACTGACCACCCAGTGAAACCTTCGCGACATCACCTCTGGCGTATCACGCGTCGAGCATTGTCGAAAAGCTGGGACGACTCAATCTTTGCCGAGTCCGCGCAAGCGGCGTTCTGGTCGGCATTGTCGTTGCCGCCGCTGCTGCTGGGGATGCTGGGCAGTTTCGCCTACGTGGCGCCGCTGTTCGGCCCGGACACCATGGTCGTCATCGAGCACTACCTGGTGTCGATGTCGAACAAGATCTTCTCGCCGAGCGTGGTTCACGAGATCATCGAGCCGACCATCGCCGACATCGACCGAGGCGCTCGCGGTGAAGTGGTGTCGTTGGGCTTCTTGATCTCGCTGTGGGCGGGATCGTCGGCCATCTCGGCCTTCGTGGACTCGGTGGTCGAGGCGCACGACCAGACCCCACTGCGCCATCCAGTACGGCAGCGCCTCTACGCGCTGGCGCTGTATTTGGTGATGCTGCTGTTCGTGATCGTCATGGCGCCGCTGATGGTGCATGGCCCGCGTAAGCTGGCCGAGCTCATTCCCGCCAGCTTGCGGGACGTGCTGGCCTACGGCTACTACCCCGCACTGCTCGTCGGCCTGATCGCCACCGTGGTCATCCTGTATCGGGTCGCCCTGCCGGACCCGATCCCGTCACATCGCCTGGTTTTCGGCGCGACCCTGGCCAGCGTGACGTTCGTGATCGCCACCCTGGGGCTGCGCATCTACCTGCGCTACATCACCGGCACCGGCTACACCTACGGCGCGCTGGCCACCCCGATCGCATTTCTGCTGTTCGCGTTCTTTGCGGGTTTCTCCATCATGGTGGGCGCCGAGTTCAACGCCGCGATCCAGGAAGAATGGCCGGCCCCGCGGACGCACGCGCACCGGATGCGACGGTGGCTGGTCAAACGCGCCAAGGACGTGGTCGAGGACACCGGTGCCGCAACGGACGACGACGCACCCTCCGCGGCGGACGCCGACCGGGTCAGCTCTTCTTGAGCGTCTCGTAGATCCGCTTGCAGTCCGGGCACACCGGCGAGCCGGGCTTGGCGGACTTGGTCACCGGAAAGACCTCGCCGCACAGCGCCACAACGTGCGTGCCCATCACGGCGCTCTGCGCGATCTTGTCCTTTTTGACGTAGTGGAAGTACTTGGGGGTGTCGCTGTCGGTCCCGTCGTCGACGCGTTCGTCGGTGTCGGTGCGCTCGATCGTCTGGGTGTCCATGTCAGATATTGTGCCGGAACCGGGTACGCCACCGTAAGCCGAGTTGTGGAACAGTGGAGAGATGAGGCACAGCCAAGAGCTGGGTTTCGACGACGATGGCCGACCGATCCTCATCACCGCCGCCGCACCCGCATACGAAGTCCAGCACCGACAACGTGTCCGGAAATACCTGACAATCATGTCGTTCCGGATCCCGGCCCTGCTACTGGCCGCCGTCGCGTATGGCTTGTGGCACAACGGTCTTATCTCGCTGGCGATCATCGCCGCGTCCATCCCGCTGCCGTGGATTGCGGTACTCATCGCCAACGACCGCCCGCCACGCCGGGCCGACGAACCCCGCCGCTTCGAGGCGTCCGAACGACGGACGCCCCTGTTCCCTACTGCCGAGCGCCCGGCGCTGGAACGCCGCAGGCGGCCGGCCCCGCAACCGGAATGGCAGCACGAGCCGTCTGACGGTTCCGAATAACCCGATCCCGCAGCGGGTTCTCAGTACATTCTCAGGGCTGGCGGACATTCGCGCACGTCAGCGGGTGTGAGAACGCCATCCGGCGGGAACTACTACGCCGGGTCGGGCGTTGTACCCGATGACAGTTCACGCGTAGAGGAGGCCGCCATGGCAAATGGCAACACAGTCCGGTTCGATGGCGATCTGGACGCTCAAAGCCCAGCCGCGGACTTGGTGCGCGTGTACCTCAACGGGATCGGCAAGACGGCCTTGCTCAATGCGGCCGACGAGGTCGAACTCGCCAAGCGAATCGAAGCCGGCCTGTACGCCAAGCATCTGCTGGAAACGCGCAAGCGTCTCGGCGAGGCCCGTAAGCGCGACCTGGCTGCTGTGGTCCGCGACGGCGAGGCGGCGCGCAGCCATCTGCTGGAAGCCAACCTACGGTTGGTCGTGTCGCTGGCGAAGCGCTACACCGGCCGCGGGATGCCCCTGCTGGACCTCATCCAGGAAGGCAACCTCGGTCTGATCCGCGCGATGGAGAAGTTCGACTACGCAAAGGGATTCAAGTTCTCCACGTACGCGACGTGGTGGATTCGCCAGGCGATCACCCGCGGCATGGCCGACCAGAGCCGCACGATCCGGCTGCCGGTCCACTTGGTCGAGCAGGTGAACAAATTGGCTCGCATCAAGCGCGAGATGCACCAGAACCTCGGCCGCGAAGCGACTGACCAGGAGCTGGCCGAAGAGTCCGGCATTCCCGTGGAGAAGATCAACGACCTGCTCGAGCACAGCCGCGACCCGGTCAGCCTCGACATGCCGGTGGGCTCGGAAGAGGAAGCGCCGCTGGGCGATTTCATCGAAGACGCCGAGGCAATGTCTGCGGAGAACTCGGTGATCGCCGAACTGCTGCACACCGACATTCGCAGCGTGCTCGCCACGCTCGACGAGCGGGAGCATCAGGTGATCCGGCTACGCTTCGGACTCGACGACGGACAGCCCCGCACGCTCGACCAGATCGGCAAGCTGTTCGGGCTGTCCCGCGAACGGGTTCGTCAGATCGAGCGCGAGGTGATGACCAAGCTCCGCAACGGTGATCGGGCCGACCGGCTCCGCTCCTACGCCAGCTGACCGCCCCACCCTGATCGACGCGTATGCCCGCCGCACCTGCGGCGGGCATACTGCTGCGCTGGAGTATTAGCGAACCATTGACGCAGTCGGCCACGTAGACTCGGCCGCAATGGAAGGTGGGTGAATGAACGACCTGGTTGATACCACCGAGATGTACCTGCGGACCATCTACGACCTCGAGGAAGAGGGCGTTACTCCGTTGCGTGCACGGATCGCGGAACGACTCGACCAAAGTGGGCCCACGGTCAGCCAAACCGTTTCCCGGATGGAACGCGACGGCCTGTTGCACGTGGCCGGTGACCGCCATCTCGAGCTGACCGACAAGGGCCGCGCGTTGGCCGTTTCCGTGATGCGCAAGCACCGGATCGCCGAACGACTGCTGGTCGATGTCATCGGCCTGCCGTGGGAAGAAGTCCACGCCGAGGCGTGTCGCTGGGAGCACGTGATGAGCGACGACGTCGAGCGCCGCCTGATGAAAGTACTGAATAACCCGACCACGTCCCCGTTCGGCAACCCGATTCCAGGGCTTATCGACCTGGGCATCGGCGACAGCTTCGGCGCCGATCACGGCAACCTGGTGCGGTTGACGGAGGTGTCAACCGGCCCGCCTGTCGCGGTCGTGGTGCGCCAACTGACCGAGCACGTGCAGGGCGACATCGACCTGATCACCCGCCTCAAAGACGCCGGCGTGGTCCCCAACGCCCGCGTGACCGTCGAATCGAACCCGTCCGGCGGAGTGACCATCGTCATCCCGGGCCACGAGAACGTCGGCCTGCCGCATGAGATGGCCCACGCAGTCAAAGTCGAAAAGGTCTAACGCCCGGCGACGATGTAGTGCGGGCACCTCCCAGCCGCGAGCGCGATGAGGAGGAGCCGGGCCATCTACAAGGCTCCTGTCAGACCGCACGTCGTCTGAACGCCCGCCGCGGAGGTAGCCGCACGCCGAGTCGCTCGGCCAGTCGGTAGCCGGTGACCGCCAACTCGCGAATGTGCTCGGGCCGCAGACCCGACTGCAGCGCTGTGTCGAGCATGCCGGCCATCCGGTGCCCCGGCTCGCAGCGCAGGGCCGCTTCCAGCGACACCCCGGCCAGCGGTCCGTCGCCGCGGGCATAGGCGCTGAATGCGAGCAGCACCAGCGCCTCGGCCCGCCACGGCGTGGGCAATGTCCGTGCCAGCAGCGCCCACAACGACTCGGCTTCTCCGGCGCTGTGGCCGACTGCCAAGGCGTACAACGTGTCACGCACTTCGACGTCGGCCAGCGCACACGCCAGGGCAGCAATCTCGGCGTCGGCAAGCTGACGGCCGTCAGCGACTCCCGCGGCGGCCGCCATCGCGGCTTCGACGTCGCGACGGGCGCAGGCCATCGGGTCTGCGCGATGCGTCTTGTCGCGAAGCGCGGCCCACTCGGCGATCAGGCCGGTGAGCGACGCGCTGCGTGCCCGGTCGACCGCGATCACCGCCTGAAGGTCGGCTCGCCGCGCGTAGAGCCGACGCCCGTCCAGCACCGCCGCGGCCGCCAACGGTGACGCAGACGGGTCGTCGACGACGCCACCTGCGCCACAACCGTCCACGCAATGCCAACGTCCACCGACGGCCACCCGGTCGACGACGTGCACCGCCCACAGCACAATGTCGTGCCGGATGAGTTCGTCGGTCAACGACGAACACAGGTCGCGGTATTGGTCGTTACACATCGGGCAGCACGCCCCGTCGGCGTCGACGATGACCGCGATGGCGGCCTCGGGGCCGGCGGCCGCGGCGACGTCGGCGAGATGACCGACCTGTTCGGCGAACGCGTCGGACAGGTCGATGCGCATCACCGACCCGAGTTCGCCGTCGTCGATCGACAACAGCACCAACGATTTCTCCGGCACAAAGCCCAACACCGCTGGGAGCGCGGCGATCACCGCACCGGGCCGATTCAATTCAAAGTCACGTCGCTGCTTGGTCATGGCGACAACGCTGGCAACTATCACCGTCAGCGCGCGGGCGGCTCGGTCGGCGGGACGGCCTTACTGTGTATCAATCCACGACTGGGGACGGCTCACGTCGCAGCGACCGCATACCTCGCCTGCACGTAGCCGGACGGGCCGCGACCGACGGTTTGCCGCACGTGCACCAGCGGGTCAGCTATCCACTGCTCGGTGATCTGAGGGACACTATCTGACACGGTGCGGAAGACAGCACCGTGGCTAGGAGGCAACAGCCATGGGCTACACCGAGCCCCCCGACACCCCTGATCGGGACAAGCGCTACCAGGCCGAGCAGAACGGCATGTACGAGCTCGAATTCCCGGCGCCTCAACTGTCGCTGTCCGACGGGCGTGGCCCGGTCCTGGTGCACGCTCTGGAAGGGTTCTCCGATGCCGGTCACGCGATCAAGCTGGCCGCCGGTCACCTCAAAGACACCCTGGACACCGAATTGGTGGCGTCCTTCGCGATCGACGAGCTGCTCGACTACCGCTCACGGCGCCCGCTGATGACGTTCAAGGCCGATCACTTCACCCACTATGAAGAACCCGAGCTCAGCCTCTACGCCGTGCACGACAGCGTCGGAACGCCGTTTCTGTTGTTGACCGGTATGGAGCCGGATTTGAAGTGGGAGCGATTCATCACCGCCGTCCGGTTGTTGGCGGAACGCCTCGGGGTTCGGCAGACCATCGGATTGGGCACCATCCCGATGGCGGTTCCGCATACCCGCCCGATCACGCTGACCGCGCACGCCAACAACCGCGACTTGATCGCAGAATTCACACCGTGGATTTCGGAGGTGCAGGTTCCGGGCAGCGCGTCGAATCTGTTGGAGTACCGGATGGCCCAACACGGGCACGAGGTGGTCGGCTACACCGTGCATGTCCCGCACTACCTGGCGCAGACGGATTATCCGGCCGCCGCGCAGGCATTGCTGGAGCAGTTGGCCAAGACCGGCGCGCTGCAGCTGCCGCTTAAGGCGCTGACCGAGGCAGCCGCGGAGGTCAAGGTCAAGGTGGACGAGCAGGTCGAGGCCAGCTCGGATGTCGCTCAAGTGGTGGCGGCGCTGGAGCGCCAGTACGATGCCTTCATTGCTGCGCAGGAGAATCGGTCATTGCTGACACGCGATGAAGACCTGCCCAGCGGTGACGAACTCGGCGCGGAGTTCGAGCGGTTCCTGGCACAGCAAACCGACAAGAAGTTCGACGACGACGATCCGACCTGAGCGCCCTCCGGGCCACGACCGTAGACAGAGCAGTGCGATCCGGAGAAGCAGGAGGAGCGGCCCGTGTTTCCCAGCCCGACAGCGAAGTTGGCGACATGACGCAGGGCAAGCCCAAGCTCCGCTCGGTGCGCGAGGTCACGCCGCAGCTCCACTTCCAGACGGTGCACGGTTACCGGCGGGCGTTTCGCATCGCGGGCTCGGGCCCGGTGATCTTGCTGATCCACGGCATCGGCGACAATTCGACAACCTGGTCGATGGTTCAATCCACGCTCGCGCAACGGTTCACCGTCATCGCCGTTGACCTGCTGGGCCATGGCGAGTCGGACAAACCACGCGCTGACTACTCAATTGCGGCCTACGCCAACGGAATGCGCGACCTAATGTCCGTCCTGGACATCGAGCGGGCCACGGTCATCGGTCATTCGCTCGGCGGCGGCGTGGCGATGCAATTCGCCTACCAGTTCCCACATCTGGTCGAGCGATTGGTGCTGGTCGGCACCGGCGGGGTGACCAAGGACGTGAACATTCTGTTGCGGGTGGCCTCGTTGCCGATGGGCAGCGAGGCGCTGGCCCTGCTGCGACTTCCGCTGGTGCTACCCACCTTGCAGGTGCTGGGGCGAGCGGCGGGAATGGTGCTGGGATCCACCGCGATCGGCCACGACCTGCCCGACGTTCTGCGGATCTTGGAAGGCCTGCCGGAACCGATGGCCTCGGCGGCGTTCACCCGGAGCCTGCGCGCGGTGGTCGATTGGCGCGGCCAGAGCGTGACCATGCTCGATCGATGCTATTTGACACAATCCGTTCCGGTGCAGATCATTTGGGGCAACGATGATGTCGTCGTGCCGGTCAGCCACGCGCACATGGCCCACGCCGCGATGCCCGGCTCCCAATTGGAGGTTTTCGAACGCTCCGGGCACTTCCCGTTCCACGACGACCCTGACCGTTTCATCGAGGTCGTCGAACGCTTCATCGACACCACCGCGCCGGCCGACTACGACCAGACCGCGCTTCGCGAGCTGCTCCGGACCGGTGGTGGCGCACAGACCGTCTCCGGGCCCCACGACACCCGGGTCGCCGTGTTGGAGGCCATCGGAGCCGACGAACGCAGTGCCACCTGATCGCTGTGTCGCGGTGACGCCGTACAGTCGCCTTCATGAGCGCCGATGTCACGGTTTTGCGAGTATTCACCGATGCGAGAGGCAATTTCGGTAATCCACTCGGCGTGGTCGATGCCGCGACGGTCCAGCCGGATCAGCATCAGCGCATTGCCCGCCAACTAGGTTACAGCGAAACAATTTTCGTCAATCTCCCCGCCGCCGGCAGCACCACCGCGGAGGCGCGTATCTACACCCCGGCCACCGAGTTGGCGTTCGCCGGGCATCCGACGGTCGGAGCGTCCTGGTGGCTGCAATCGGTCGGTACGCCGATTCACACGCTGCAGGTGCCGGCCGGGTTGGTGCAGGTGAGCTACGACGACGACATCACCACGATCAGTGCCCGCTCGGACTGGTCGCCGGAGTTCGCCATTCACGATCTGCACAGCGTTGACGGGCTAGCCACCGCCGATCCGGCCGACTACTCCGACGACGTGGCGCACTACCTGTGGGCATGGGTCGACGAGACCGCGGGATCGCTGCGCGCGCGGATGTTCGCCCCAAATCTCGGTGTGGCAGAAGACGAAGCGACGGGTTCGGCCGCGGTCCGGATCACCGACTATCTCAGCCGCGACCTGCACATCACGCAGGGCCAAGGATCGATCATCGATACCACCTGGAGCCCACAGGGGTGGGTCCGGATTGGCGGTCGTGTCGTGAACGAGGGCGTGCGGCAGCTGCCCTAGCGCGGGATCGTGTCGCGCTGCGTCAGGCGCAACAGCAGCTGGCCCTTGAGTCCCGCGACGCGATGGACACTCGCCGCCATCACCTCCGGGGACGTCACCAGCGTGGCAAATGCCGCGGCCGAGGGATATTCGACAAGCACACAGGTGTCCCACATCTCACCCACCTCGCCGATCACCGCCGACGCGATATCACCGCCGAACAGCACTCGGCCACCGTTGTTCTGCACGATCGCCTGCATCGCGACGCCGTACAGGTCGTAGGCCTCTCGACCGCTCAAGTCGCCGGCTCGACCGTCCGCGTACTCCGCCTTTTCGCGGAATTTGAGCAAATTGAGCATCACCACGCGGTCCGCGGAGCCATCCGCGAGCAGCGCCTCGACACGGGAACGGGGCGGGTAGACGTGATTTTCGACATCCATGCTGGTTCCTCCTTAGGTGTCCTTCGGCGCGCAGGCGCGTCAAGGTTTGCGGTGCAGCACAGCGGACAGGTGATGTTGCAGCGGCTGTCCGACCGCCCCCATCTGCACAGAGTAGGTGAGCTCGTCGCCGTCCAGTCGGAAGCGGCGGGCCAGCGATGTCACTTCCTTGGCGGTCGGGGTCAGACCGACGTGGCTCGTCGTCATCGCCAACTCGACCGTGGTGCCTTCGGCGACGTAGCTGCCGACTTCGATCTCGGTGACGCCGCTCGGGTGCGCCAGCACGAGTTCGACTTCGTTGTGTCGGGGTACCCGCAGATAGCCCGTTTCCGCATGTAACGGTAGCCCGTCGAGCACGCTCTTGGTCGTTTGCCGGTAGATCAGAAACGGTTTGCCCACATGGGAAAACGTGACTTCTTCGAGGTAGTCGAACGGCTCGATGGTGGGATATTCGCCGGATCCGGGTCCCTGCCAGGTACCCAGCAGCGGCTCCAGTGCTTGCAGGTTGAGATGCAGGTCTGGTGGCATCCGGCCAGCCTAACGAAACTAGGCGGCGTGAATGTCCGGCGTGCGGACTTGTTCGGGTCGGAAGCCTCTGCCGACGATGATCGGCGGGATGAACTGCAGCGGCCCGCGTCCGACGATCTTCGGAACTCGGACTGGCGACAGGTCACCGGCCAGGTTGGGTTCGATCACGTGATTCTGCACGAACACTTGACCGGCCTGAATGATCCTGGCCGGAAGTTCACGCCGGCGCTGCACCTTGGCGAGATCTGTTTCGGTCAATCGGTTTTCGCGCAGTGGGCCACAGAGGATGTTGGCCGCGCCCACCGCATCCGCGACAGCGAGGTTGATGCCGACGCCACCGACCGGCGACATCGCATGCGCGGCGTCTCCGATGCACAGCAGGCCCTTGCGCCACCAGGTTTTCAGCCGATCCACGCGCACGTCGAGTTGACTGGTCTCGTCCCAGGAGTGCAAGTCGTCGACGTGCTGCGCCAAACTGGGTCGCACGGAAACCAGTCGCTCCTTGAACGCCTTCAGCGACCCGTCGCGCGGGTTTTCGCCCTTGGACATGACATACGCAATTTGCCAGTAGTCGCCCCGGTAGATCATCGCCATCATCAGACCCTTGCGGACCACCCCGACAAGCTCTCGAGGGTCACCGGGGCGCCACTTCAACCGGAACCACAGCACGTCTATAGGCGAACTCGAGCTTCCGACGGGTAACCCAGCCGCGGCGCGCACCGCGGATTTGCGTCCGTCGGCGCCGATCACCAGAGCGGAGTACACGTCCAGGTCCGGGGTGCGCACGCCGACCACACGATCCCCATCGAAGATCAGGTCGGTCACCTCCGCGTTGCGGATCAGCGTGAATTCCGGTCGGGCGCTGGCTTTTTCGGCGAGGAAGTCAAGAAAATCCCACTGCGGCATCAGCGCGATGTAGGGCTGCTTGAAGCCGAGCCGCGAGAGTGCGCTGAAGTTGCCGAAAGTTCGCAGTGTCCCGTCGGTGTCGACAGCCAGCCGAGTGACCTTGGTGTGTGGGAGCCGCAAAAACTCGTCGATCAGCCCCAACTCGTCCATGATGCGCAACGTGCTCGGATGGACGGTGTCGCCGCGGAAGTCGCGCAGGAAGTCATTGTGCTTCTCCAAGACCGTCACTTCGATGCCGGCGCGGGCCAGCAGCAGGGCGTGCACCATGCCCGCGGGGCCGCCGCCGGCAACGCACACCTGGGTTCGCACAACGTGCGGCATGGTCCGACCCTACGATGTCGGTCAACCGGACGCGGGTACCTTTCGGTGGGTACGCAGGGCTTTGATCTCGCGCTCGAAATCTTCTGCGGACTCGAAAGACCGGTACACCGAAGCGAATCGCAGATAAGCCACTTCGTCTAACTCGCGTAGCGGCCCGAGGATCGCAAGGCCGACTTCATTACTGGGAATTTCCGGCGAGCCGGCGGCCCGCACAGCGTCTTCAACCTGCTGCGCCAACAGGTTCAGTGCATCGTCGTCAACCTGCCGGCCCTGACATGCGCGGCGCACCCCGCGCATCACCTTCTCCCGGCTGAACGGCTCGGTCACGCCGCTGCGCTTGACGACTGCCAGCACCGCGGTTTCCACCGTCGTGAATCGCCGACCACACTCTGGGCAAGAACGGCGTCGTCGGATCGCCTGTCCCTCGTCGGTTTCGCGAGAGTCAACGACTCGCGAATCCGGATGTCGACAGAACGGACAATGCATGGCCGCTCCTTCGTCGCGCGGACTTCGGGGTGTCCCGAACGAGCACGAGCCTACCTGCGCCCCGTGGAGCGGGCCCAGTATCACCGGGTTTCGCGGCTGGTAAACGGCTCAGCCCACCGGCGCGATCAGCGTCTGGCCGGCCGTCACCACCGACGACTTGAGCTCGTTGAGTTCGCGAATGCGCGCGGCGACATCACTGACCGGCGCATCCGGCGCCACCCGGGCGGCCAGACGCTGCAGCGTATCGCCCGGTTCGACGCGGACCACGGCGAGTCGGTCGGGCATCGGCACAGCGGCCTTCTGCGGTCCGCCGTGCAGCATCCCGCCCAAGTGGGCCACGAATCCCAGCCACACCGTGATCCCTGCGGCGACCATGGCGAGCGCCACCGTGGTCGCCGGGGTGATGGGCCGCGGCCGGTGCGACGCACTCGACATCAAGACACCGGTGCCGCGGTAACGCGGCGGCGCCGCGGTCGGCCTGGATGGCCGCGGACCTCTGGAGTCCGGGCGACTACCGCGGCCGGCCGGACGTACCTGGACCGGGCGAACCTGGGTCCGCGCGGTCGGCGAGCTGGTCTCGATGTGCATCATGTTCGTTCCTCCAGTCGGCTTGCGGTCGATCACGTGTTCGAAGTGTAGTCGATAGTATGTTCGAAAACCGAACATGTGATCGAAGTGTTGCGCACGCCGATCACGATAAAGCGGGCCACCGACATCTCCCGCGCCGCGCACACCAAAAACGTGACAGACCTCGAACACATGTTTGATTTCCAGGCGAAATGCCGCTACATTCGTTCATATGAGCGATAGCGATACTTCCAACGCCGACTCAGAACGTGGCCCTCGAGCAGTGGATTCGGGGCTGACGCCGCGTCAAAGCACAATCCTGGACGTCATCCGGGCGTCGGTGACCAGCCGTGGATATCCCCCGAGCATTCGGGAAATCGGCGACGCCGTCGGGCTGACGTCGACATCTTCAGTGGCTCACCAGTTGCGCACGCTGGAGAAGAAGGGCTATCTGCGCCGCGACCCGAACCGCCCGCGCGCGGTCGATGTGCGCTCGGCCGACGAAGTTTCGAAGCAGTCGGTGATCACCGATGTCGCTGGCTCGGACGCGTTACCGGAACCGACGTTCGTCCCGGTCCTGGGGCGCATCGCCGCCGGCGGTCCGATTTTGGCCGAGGAAGCGGTCGAAGACGTCTTCCCCCTGCCCCGCGAACTCGTCGGGGACGGCGAGCTGTTCCTGCTGAAGGTAGTCGGCGAATCGATGGTCGATGCCGCCATCTGTGACGGCGACTGGGTGGTGGTCCGTCAGCAGAATGTCGCCGACAACGGCGACATCGTCGCGGCGATGATCGACGGAGAAGCCACCGTCAAGACCTTCAAGCGCACCGGCGGCCAGGTTTGGCTGATGCCGCACAACCCGGCCTTCGATCCCATCCCCGGCAACGACGCCACAGTGCTCGGCAAGGTCGTCACGGTGCTCCGCAAGATCTGACGTCGCGGTGGGCTAGCCGGCCTTGTGGAATCCGTTTGCCTGCGCCATTGCCTCGGTGGCGAACCAGATTTCGGCCAGAGTGTCTTCGTACAGTCCATTGTCGGGCAGGTAATAGAGACCGGAGCTGGCGTTGGCCTTGACGGGATAGCCGTCTGGCACCTGGTATGGGTCGTCCATCGGAAGATGAATTGCCAACTGCCCGGGCGCAATTCGCGCTACCAGCATGGCTGCGGTCGCTTGAGAGTCATCGCCGTGGGCGTCCGCCGCCGCATGCCGTCCGGCACGGGTTTCGCCCGCAACCGGAATCCCTGTCGGATCCGTTTCGACGTTGTCGGAGTCCTCGTCGGCGCCGTGGTCGTAGTCGTAGTCACCGAAGTCGGAAATCTCTTCGTGTCTGTCGGTTTCGTCCTCGAGTAGTTCGTCGACCAAACTCTTGTGATCCGGCGCCATCCACCCGCTGCCGGGCTGGCTGGGCAGGCGCACGGTCCGTGGACGCGACGGCCGGTAGTCCTCGGCCGAGTTAGACGACGCCAGGTCGGAATCCGCATCCGCCGACCGCTGCGCAACCGCTTCCGTGGCGGCCTCGTCATCGGAGTCGTCGGAGTGGCCGACACCGCCGGCTTTACCGTCGCGTTGGGCGGCGCGACGACGACCCAGCCACCGGGTCAGGAGTGCCAGAAGGACGATCAGCAAAAGCGCGCCGACACCGGCCAGCAGCCACCACCAGTGCCCGGCCGGCCAACTCGTCGCGGTATCGGGCGACGCCGAACTTGCCGGGGTTTTTTGGCCTGGTATCTCGAGACCGGACAGCGCCGATGCCAAGTTGGCCGGCTGCGTGGTGAAGGTGTTCTTCGTCTTGTTCCACGCGATCTGACCGCCGGTGAAGTTCTGCGTCACGACGTCCTTGGCGATCGTCTGATCGGCAACGGGCGCGCCCAGGTTGCCGGTCGCGCCCAGAAGTTTGTCCCACGCGGCTTTGAGCGCCCCGCGCACCACGTGCGCGCCGTGACCGGGCGTCCAGAAGATCACCGGCTTGTCATTGGCAGAGAACGCGCTGACCCTGCTGGCGGTTTTCAGACCACCGTCGGCTTCGTTGGAGATCGGGAAGCCGAGGCCGCTTCCGACCGGCCCGCCGAGCGCCTCGTACTTGGTCAGGATGTCCCTCTCGACGGCATTGGCACCGGTGGCGGGGCTGAAGAAGATCGTCCCGCCGGCAAAGTTCTGGGCCAGCCCGTCGCCGCCGATCGGATACTGGTCGCCTTGTTTGGCGCCCAGCGGTCCGGCGGCCCCGCCGGCGGCCCGCCAGGCCATATTGATATCTGCGGTCGGGTCGACAGGCACCTGCAGCCCGACCAGCTGACCGGCCAGGTTAGGCGGGACGGTGCTGAAAGCTTTGGTCAGCCTGTTAAAGGACACCCTGCCGCCGCTGAATGCCTGGGTGGCGAGCTCGCCGTCGTAGGTCTCATCCCCGATCGGGACACCCAGGGCACCGCCGGAACTTCCTAGTTTGTCCCACGCGGCGTTGATCGCGCCGCGCACGACGAAGGCGCCGTGGTCGGCGGTCCAGTAGATCAGCGGCTTGTCGCTGGCCGAGAAGGTACTGACCCGGCTGTCGGGGCCGGCCAGTCCGCGCACCTCGTTGGCGGTCGGAAAGCCCAGGTCGGAGGCTGCTGGGCCGCCCACTGCCTCATACTTGTCGAGGACGGCACCCATCATCGACCTGGGACCCGTCGCCGGTGTGAAGAACATCTTGCCGTGCACGAAGTCCTGGGCAAACCCCTGGCCGGCGACGTAGCAGTCACCCTGCTTGGCACCCAAGTCCGACGTGTCGCCGCCGGCTTCTTTCCAGGCGGCGGTAATCGCGTTGTCGGCATCGCCGATGGGGGAAGCGTTCGCGGCGGGCGTCTGCAGCGCGATGAATGTGAATCCCGCCGTGAGCGCCACCAGGCCACGCGCTGAACGCGCAAGGATGCTTGATCGTCTTCGCTGCCTTGTCATCCCGCCCTCCCGCGGCCGCCCAGTCCGTGTTCTGGGCCCAGTGTCAACTGCCCCTGCGGGCCGCCACAACTCTGCTGCGGGCGACGACGGGTGGGAAGTCATATGGAGACCCTACGGAATGGTCGTTTCATTGATGCCGAATTGCCCTCCGCAGGGTCGGTTTGTGTCGCTTTCTGCTCGTTCGCAGTTTAGATTACGGCCGTTACCTGAAATGTGAGTGTTTGTATGACTGGGCATTTCGGGCAGGCCGTCCTTTCGGACGGGCACTCCGTTCAGAAACGGTTCCGGTTTCACAGCCACCTCGGGCACGCCGCAGCGACGTTGGCCGCCGAATCGACGCTGCGAAGGGGTTCGCGATCCTCTGACCAGCCGCTAAGCGACCGACGCCGGGTTGCTGCGCGGACGACCAGGCCAGCCGAATCCGCGGCCGCTTTCGAAAGCCGCTGCAAACGGTCGACATATCAACGGCAGTGCGTCGGGTCTTCGATACCGACGAATGAACCACTTCGTGTCTACGGAAATCCAACGGCTAGAGGCGAGGCTGGACCTGACGGCCCTCGGCTAGACGCCGAGGCTACGACCGATTATTTCCTTCATGATCTCGGTGGTGCCACCGTAGATGGTCTGCACCCGAGCATCGAGGTACGCACGCGCGACTGGATATTCGCGCATGAAGCCGTAGCCACCGTGCAGTTGCAAGCAGCGGTCGATCAGGTACACCTGCTTCTCGGTGGCGTACCACTTGGCCATCGCAGCCTGTTCGACGGTGAGCTTTTCCTCGAGGTGCAGGGCGACGAACTCGTCAACCATGATCCGCACCACGGTGGCCTCGGTAGCCAATTCGGCGAGCAGGAACCGGCTGTTCTGGAAACTGCCTATGGGCTTGCCAAAGGCCTTGCGCTCCTTGGTGTATTGCAGCGTCTGCTCCAACACCTGCTCCATGGCAGCGGCGGCCATGATGGCGATCGAAATCCGCTCTTGCGGAAGGTTTTGCATCAGGTAGACGAAGCCCAGGCCCTCTTCGCCCAGCAGGTTTTCAGCGGGCACCTCGACGTCGGTGAAGGACAGCTCGGCGGTGTCCTGAGCGTCCAGGCCGACCTTGTCCAGGTGCCGGCCGCGTTCGAACCCCTCCATGCCGCGCTCGACCGCCAGCAGCGAAAAGCCTTGTGCGCCTTTATCAGGATCGGTCTGGGCCACAACGATCACCAGGTCGGCATTGATTCCGTTGGTGATGAAGGTTTTTGACCCGTTGAGGACATAGTGGTCGCCTTTTTTGACGGCGCGGGTCTTGATGCCCTGCAAGTCACTGCCGGTGCCCGGTTCGGTCATCGCGATCGCGGTGATCAGCTCGCCGGTGCAGAACTTCGGCAACCAACGCTGTTTCTGCGCCTCGGTGGTAAGGCTCAGCAGGTAGGGCGCCACGATGTCGTTGTGCAGACCCCAGCCGATGCCGCTGTAGCGGCCGTAGGTGGTCTCCTCAGTGATGATGGTGTTGTAGCGGAAATCGGAGTTGCCGCCGCCGCCGTACTCCTCGGGAATCGACATTCCCAAAAAACCCTGCTTACCGGCCTCCAGCCACACCCCGCGGTCGACGATCTTCGCCTTCTCCCACTCGTCGTGGTACGGCGCGACGTGGCGTTCCAGGAATGACCGGTAGGACTCGCGGAACAGATCGTGCTCGGGTTCGAACAATGTGCGCTGATACTTGACGGCGCTACCCATGGATGACCTCCGGCGCGGTGGGGACTGTGCCACCCAAGATATACCCACTACCAACCGGATGGTTGGGCGGCCCGCGGCGCCCGCGGTCCTACAGTCAGCCACATGGAAGAGACTCTGCTGGTGACCGAACGCGGGCAGTTGCTCGAGTTCTCCTACACCGACATGCTGTGCTACGCCGGGCCGTGCTCGCCGGCCGGTGTGGCGAACGCGTTCAAGGTCATGCAACGGGCATTCGCGGCGTTGTCGCCCAACCAACCTCCGCAGCGGCGATCGATCGTCATCCGCACCGCATTTGCAGGGCCCGGGGCGCGCGACGGCTTTGAAGCCGTCACCCGGGCTTTCACCGACGGCCGCTACACCGTCGACCCGGCGCTGGCGCGACCCGACCGCGGCCGGCTGCTGCAAAGCTTCGTCTTTCACCTCTCCCTCGCCGGACGCGCGGTGACGCTGCTACTGCGTAAGGGCTTCGTCACTGCCGAATTCATCGATCTCGCCAGCCGATCCGACCGCACCCACGCCGAAGAGGCGAGCCTGGACCGGCTCAAGGCAGAGCTGGCCCAGCGGGTGCTGGCCACCCCCGCCGAAGACGTCTACCAGATCGCGGAGTGAGCTCATGCGTGAGATTGTGCGATGAGTGGTTGCTGGTCGGCCCTCAGAACAGGTTGGTGAAGTCGATCCACGGGGTGCCGCCGTCGCCGCCGAAGTTCATGCCGCCACCATCGCTGCCGACGCCGACGCCG
>NZ_JAVKSG010000041.1:14983-17650 GCF_039583785.1 Mycobacterium sp. | reverse complement strand
CGCCGAGCCCGGCACCGGCGTTTCCACCAATGCCACCACCGCCGATTTGTCTTCACCGTCCCCGCCGAAGGGAAGATTGATGGTGTTGCCATGCGACATGACTACGGTGTCGTCGGACCCCGGAAAAAAGATCGCGGTGGAGGTGTCGTTTGACAGCGTTGTGCGGTTAATTTAGCCAATTCACCTACCAGCTCGCCGGGTACGCGCCACCGGCCGAGAACTGCCGCAAGCTGGCCGCCAACGCCGCCGGTACCCGCGCGCGGATCCGAGTGCCGTCGCTGGTGTGCTCGGTGCGCTGCACCCGCCCGTCGGCGTGCACGCGCGACACCAGATCGCCACGGTCGTAAGGGATCACCACGTCGACGGCGGTGTCGGTGGGCGCGGCGAGCTCGGCCATCCGGTGGCGCAGAGCCTCGACGCCATCGCCGGTGCGGGCCGAGACGAACATCGCCCCGGGCAGCGCGCGGCGCAGCTTGGCCAGGCCTAAGTCGGTTGCGGCATCGGTCTTGTTGACAACGATCAGCTCCGGCGCCGGACCACTGTGATGGTCGCCAAAAACCTCGGAGACCACCTGGCGCACCGCGCTGATCTGGGCCAGCGGGTTGACATCGGAGCCGTCGACGACGTGCACCAGCAGATCGGCGTCGACCACTTCCTCCAGCGTCGAGCGGAACGCTTCGACCAACTGGGTCGGCAAGTGCCGCACGAAACCGACGGTGTCGCTGATGACGAACGCGCGTCCGTCGTCGAATTGTCCCCGGCGGGTGGTGGGTTCCAGGGTCGCGAACAGCGCGTCCTGAACCAGCACCCCGGCGCCGGTCAGCGCGTTCAGCAGGCTGGATTTGCCCGCGTTGGTGTATCCGACGATCGCGATCGACGGGGCCTCGCTGCTTCGCCGCCGGCTGCGCTGGGTATCGCGGACCTTCTTCATGTCACGGATGTCGCGGCGCAGCCGGGACATCCGCTCGCGGATGCGACGCCGGTCGGTCTCGATCTTGGTTTCACCGGGGCCACGCAGACCCACCCCGCCGCCGCTGCCGCCGGCTCGACCACCGGCCTGCCGCGACATCGACTCACCCCACCCACGTAGGCGCGGCAGCATGTACTCCATCTGCGCCAGCGACACCTGCGCCTTGCCTTCGGCGCTGGTGGCGTGCTGAGCGAAGATGTCGAGGATCAACGCGGTGCGGTCGATGACCTTGACCTTGACGGCTTTCTCCAGCGCGGTCAGCTGTGCGGGCGACAGTTCGCCGTCGCAGATGACCGTGTCGGCGCCGGTGGCCGAAACCACGTTGCGCAACTCGGCGGCCTTACCCGAGCCGATGTAGGTCGACGGGTCCGGCTTGGAGCGGCGCTGGACCATCCCCTCGAGCACCTGCGAGCCGGCGGTCTCGGCCAGCGCGGCCAACTCGGCGAGGCTGGCGTCGGCGTCGGCGGCGCTGCCGGCGGTCCACACGCCGACCAGCACCACCCGCTCGAGACGGAGTTGGCGGTATTCGACCTCGGAGACGTCGGTGAGTTCGGTGGACAGCCCGGCGACACGGCGTAGCGCTGCGCGGTCGTCGAGCGCGAGTTCGCCGGTGCTGGGGGTGCCGGGAAAGTCGGGATATGTCATAGGCAATTTCACATGGTGCCCGCAGAAAGGGCGACACGCATCCGGTTTAGCGTAGCGCGCTCCGCCACCATTCCTCGCTCAGTTCGCCATGGGCCACCAGCACCGACGGCCCGCGCAGGTAGCTGGTCGCTTCGGTGACGGTGACGACGACGTCGCCGCCGGGCACCCGTACCGTCAGGGTGCCGGTGGTGGCACCGCCGTGTGACAGCGCGGCAACCGCTGCGGCCACGGTTCCTGTTCCGCACGAACGAGTTTCACCCACTCCTCGCTCGTGCACCCGCATGCTCACCGCGCCGCCGTCCGGGGCGGTGAGAATCTCGACGTTGACTCCGTCGGGGAACTGCTCGTGATCGAAGCTCACCGGCGCCGCGACATCCAACTCCGCCAGCGCCTGAGCCGTCAGCGCGGAGTCGACGCAGGCCAGGTGCGGGTTGCCGACATCGACCGCCAGCCCGTTGAAGGTCCGGCCGCCGACCACGGCCTGCCCGGGCCCGAGTCGGTTGGCCTTGCCCATGTCGACCCGGACGTCGGCGTTGGTGGCGTCGACGTGGTGCATCACGACCGGCCGCGGGCCGGCCAGTGAGCCGACGACGAACTCGTCGCGGGTTTCCAGGCCGCTGGCCCGCAGGTAGTGCGCGAAGACCCGCACGCCGTTGCCGCACATCTGCGCGGTCGACCCGTCGGCGTTGCGGTAGTCCATGTACCAGTCGCACGCGTTCACGCCATCGGGAATCCGGTCGACGACGCCCGCCGCCAGCGCCGCCCCCGCAGTGGTGACACGCAGCACGCCGTCGGCGCCCAAGCCGCGGCGCCGGTCACACAGGGCCGACACCACGTCCGGGGTCAGCGCCAGCGCGGCGTCAAGATCATGCAGCACGACGAAGTCGTTCTGGGTGCCATGACCTTTGGCGAAAATCATGCGCGCCACTCCTCGATGCCGGCTACACCGGCAGCATCGTCGTTGGCGAAGCCGATCACCTGCTCAGGATACGTGGCGCCACGCCCGCACCGCCGCCTCGGCGTTGCCTTCGGCGCTGGCGTCGAGCCAATGA
>NZ_JAVKSG010000041.1:0-14883 GCF_039583785.1 Mycobacterium sp. | reverse complement strand
CACCTGCTCAGGATACGTGGCGCCACGCCCGCACCGCCGCCTCGGCGTTGCCTTCGGCGCTGGCGTCGAGCCAATGAATCCGGTGGTCGCGGCGAAACCAGGAGCGCTGCCGCCGGACGTAGCGGCGGGTGCCGATGAACGTCGGCCCCCGGGCGGCGGCGCCGCTACCACCGGCATCGAGGTCGTCGAGAACCTGCGCGTAGCCCAACGCTCGCGACGCTGTCACACCGTCGCGCAGGCCGCGGCCCAGCAGGCTGATCACCTCCTCGATGAGCCCCTCGGCGAACATCGTGTCGGTGCGTCGAGCGAGTCGCTGGTCGAGAAGCCCTGTCTCGCAGTCTAATCCGATGATCACCGTGTCCCAGCGGGGTGTGCCGATGGCTGGCGCCGACGCGGCGAACGGTTGGCCGGTGAGCTCTCCCACCTCCAGCGCGCGCACGACGCGCCGGCCGTCGGTGGACAGGATCGATGCCGCGGCGGCCGGGTCACGCTCGGCGAGTTCGGCGTGCAGCGCGCTGGTACCGACTTCGGCGAGTCGCTGTTCCCATTTCGCCCGCACCGCGGGGTCGGTCGCCGGGAACGACCAGTCGTCGAGTAGCGATTGGATGTACAGCATCGAACCGCCGACCAGGACCGGAACGTTGCCCCGCGCGGCGATCGCCTCGATGTCGGCGCCAGCGTCCCGTTGGTAGCGCGCGACAGTCGCGGTAGTGGCGATGTCGAGCACGTCGAGTTGGTGGTGTGGGATGCCGTGACGCTGCGCGACGGGAAGTTTCGCGGTGCCGATGTCCATGCCGCGGTAGAACTGCATCGCGTCGGCGTTGACGATCTCGGCTTCCCCGCCGAGCCGCTCCGCAACGTCAAGGGCCAGTTGCGATTTGCCGGATCCGGTCGGCCCGACGATGGCCAGCGGCCTCACGGCTGCCAGACGCCGGCGAAATACCCGACGCCATAGGGCGCCGCTCGGTAGAGCTCCTTGGCCGACCGGGGTGCCGGTTCGGCCAGCCCGGCCAGCACGCCGAATGCGACCCGTCCCCCGACCTGCGCGGGCAACCGGGTCAGCGCGGCGACGTCCCCGCAGGCCAGCGCGTCATCCAAGGTGCGCTGCACATCGGCGTCGCCGGGCCGATACCCACCGGGCGCGGCCGGGGTCAGCGTGTTGGCGCCGTCGGCGACCACCAACACCCCGGTCGGCTCGGCCGACTGGTCGATCTCGCCGCGCAGCTGCCGACCGAATTCGACCGCGGCCGGGGTGTCGTGACGGTCGGCGTAGACCCGAACCTGCGCCACAGCGTCCGGCTGAGCCAGCGCCCTGGTCCAGCCACCGATCAGCGCACAGAGCGGCATCGACACCGGCGGACGGCCGGCCTGCGGAGACAGTCGCACCAGAACGTCAGCGCCATAGCCCGCGAACGTGCCTACCCGCTCTGGGCCGACGACACTGTCCGCGGCGCCCACCCCGACGACGATCCAGCGCGGCGGCAGCGCCGCGGCCGCGGCAACCGTTGCCGCCCGCAACTCCCCCACCTCGTCGGCGGCAGCGCCGACCAGCTCGGGAACCAGCAGCGGAGCTGACGGAATGATCGCTATGGCGCCTAGCACGCCATCAAACTAACCGGTCGACGCCACAGCGGCGAGCGTGTCGCTGTGGGATTCGACCGTCGCGGCCTCGCCGCGAGCGAGCGCCGCGGTGGCAATCACCATCACCCCGATTCCGACCCCGAGGATGAACACCGTTTCGTCACCCGCGCGCACGGTCTCCCCCAGCACGAAAACTCCCAACAGCACACCCACCGTCGGCTTGGCCACTGTCATCGTCGGCATGGAGACGTTGAGCGGGCCACCTCGATACGCCGACTGCTGAAGCACCATCCCGGCGGCCGCGGCCCCGATGCAGGTGTATAGCTCAGGAGCGGCCAAGACCGCCAGAATGCCGCCCTTGGCCACCTCGACCGCGCCCTTGACCAGCACCGCGAACAGCGCCAGCGATGCACCGGAGATCGCGGCCAGCAGCACCGCGGCAATCGCTCCATCCGGCCAGAGCCGCGCTCCGAGCAGACCCAGCGCAGCCAGCGGGCCGGCGATGGCGGCAACCACCAGCCAGGTGTGCAGCGATGCGCGGGAATGTCCGGCCACCGGGTTCCCGACCGTGACCACGACGGCCAGCGCCGCGGCCAATATCGCCGCCCAACTCCAGTCCCACCGGCTCACCGTGGCTCCGCTCATGCGGGCGTAGAGCGGCAACGCGAACAGCAACGCCGTCACCTGCAATCCAGTCACCAGGATCACCGAGCCGAAATTCAGCGCCGCGGCTTGCAAGCCGTAATTGGCAACCGCCGCGAGAGCGCCGAGCCGCCAGTCCCGATTGCGCCACGACATGACAAACAACGCCAGGTAGCCGACGCGCCCCTCGGCGACCTGGTGGGCGGAGCGCTGCCGCGCCACATTCCCGAGCGCCGACGCGAATGCGGCCGCCAGCGCCAACAGCCCCGCAAGCTCTGCCTTCGGCACGATCTATCCCTCCTCGCACACATCTTCCACGCCACCGTACTGACATGCGCTGTGAAAAACTCGTCGCCGGGCGTCGCAGCTACCGTTTCGACGGCTCTTTCCCAGCTACGACAACGTCCTGCCCGGGACCCGCCGCCATGGTCGAAGCCTCGCCGCGGGCCAGAGCGATCGTCGCGATGACCACCAATACCCCGGTCGCAAGCAACGTCCACACCTGCGGGCCGCCGGCATTCAACGTCTCACCCAGCACCAGCACACCGAGCACGGAGGCGACCATCGGCTTCGCCACAGTCACCGTCGGCAGCGACGCGGTCAGCGCTCCGGCGCGAAATGCCGATTGCTGAAAGACCATTCCGGACAGCGCGGCCGGCAACAGGCAGTAGGACTCGGGTGCGCGCAGAAATGCCCCGAGGCCACCCGCCGCCGCCGCCCCCACGGCGCCTTTGGTCAGCACGGCGAACAGTGCCAACGACGATCCGGACACCACTGCCAGCAGGACGGGCGCGGCCGTGGTGCCGGCCCAGATCCGCGCGCCCAGCACGCACAACACCAGCACCGGAACCATCACCGCGGCCACCACCAGCCAGCTACGCATCGAACCGCGCGCGGTCCCGGCGCCGGGGTCGCCGACCGTCACCAGCACCGCCAGCGCGCCGGCCAGCAACACCGCCCATGCCCACTCCCAGCGGGTCACCCGGTGATGCGCCAGGCGGGCATAAATCGGTAGAGCGAACAGCAGCGAGGTCACTTGCAGCGCCGTCACCAGCAGCACTGAGCCCAACGCGAGCGCGGCTGCCTGCAGGCTGTAGTTGGCGACGGCACCCATGCCGCCCATCCACCACCGCGGGTCGCGTAACGACAGCCAGAACAGCTCGAGGTGGCCGACCTCCTTGTCGGTGACCTCCTGAGCCGAGCGCTGACGGATCACGTCGCCGATCGCGGATGCCAGAGCAGCGCACAGCGCGATCAGCGCCGCCAATTCCGCTTTCGACATCGTTCGCCGCCCATTCATCCAAGGTTTCGCCGATCAGCCTAAGGGCGGCGGCCGACGCGTCGCCGGTTACACGTCGTCGCCTGCCAAATTTCAGCCAACCCCAAGGCTGCGCCGCCAACTCGGGACGCTTCGCGCAACAAGCTGCTTCAATACTGGGGGGTACAGACGTGTGTACCTCGTGTCGACGGCGCCGCTGTGCGCGGCAGGTGTGCGGTCAATAACCGCACGGAGGGTAGGTGACGGCAGTTCATGACGGCTGACGAGCCACACAGTGAATCCCGGGAACGGAGACCTACGCCGAGGCCGGGACCGCGGCCAGGTCCCAAGCCGACCCCACATCCCCCTGCTCACCCGGTGGTGTCAGCGCCGGTCAGCGATCCGCACAAGTTCGGTCGTGTCGACGACGACGGAACGGTGTGGCTGATCAGCTCGGCCGGTGAGCGTGTCATCGGCTCCTGGCAGGCCGGTGATACCGAAGCGGCATTCGCCCATTTCGGGCGGCGATTCGACGACCTCAGCACCGAAATCACGCTGCTCGAGGAGCGCCTGACCGCCGGCACCGGCGATCCCCGCAAGATCAAAGCCACAGCCGCAGCGCTGGCCGAGATGCTGCCGAGCGCCCACGTCCTCGGCGATGTCGACGCTCTGGCCGTTCGTCTCACCGCCATCGCTGAGCATGCCAGCGAAGCCGCCGCGGCCGACCGAACTCGTCGCGACCTGCATCGCGCCGCCCAGACCGCACGCAAGGATGCCTTGGCAGCCGAGGCCGAGGAGTTGGCCAACACCTCGACGCAGTGGAAGGCCGCCGGCGACCGACTGCGCACGATTCTCGACGAATGGAAGACGATCACCGGGTTGGACCGCAAGACCGATGAAGCGCTGTGGAAGCGTTATTCGGCGGCGCGCGAGACCTTCAACCGGCGGCGCGGATCGCATTTCGCGGAATTGGACCGTGAGCGGGCTTGTGCCCGCGAGGCCAAGGAGAAGCTCTGCGTCAAGGCCGAAGCGCTTGCCGACTCGACGGATTGGGGCCCCACCAGCGCCGAATTCCGCAAACTCCTCGTCGACTGGAAGGCCGCCGGGCGCGCGGCGCGCGACGTCGACGACGCGCTGTGGGCGCGCTTCAAAGGAGCGCAGGACACCTTCTTCAAGGCCCGCAACGCCACCACCGCCGAGCGGGACGCCGAATTCAATGCGAACGTCACCGCCAAAGAGGCGCTGCTGTCCGAGGCGGAGAAAATCGACATGAGCAACCACCAGGCGGCCGCGGCGACGCTGCGGGCCATCGGCGACAAGTGGGACGCGATCGGCAAGGTTCCTCGGGAAAAGTCGACCGAACTCGAGCGACGCTTGCGCGCTGTCGAGAAAAGGGTGCGCGACGCCGCCGAGGTGTCCGGACCTGACCCGGAGGCGCAGGCCCGTGCCGACCAGTTCCGCGAGCGCGCCGAACAGTACGAACGCCAGGCGCAGAAGGCCGACGCGGCGGGCCGCAGCAAGGAAGCCGAAGAGGCCAGAGCCAACGCCGAACAGTGGCGGCAGTGGGCTGACGCGGCAGCAGATGCGCTGACCCGCAGGCGTTAGCTCGAATCCGCCTTGCCGTTGGGCTTGGGCGGCTGCGGCTCATCGAGGGCTTCCAGGAGCGTCCGCGCTTGCCGCTGCGCTGCGGATTGACGCCGTTGTTCCTCGGCGGCGAGTTGCACGATCGTGCGCGACCACACCACCCGCGCCCAGTGGAACGTCAACAATATGATCGCGATCCAGGCCACGATCAGCCCGATGCCAGGACCCGGATGCCCGGATGCCACCGTCTGCCGCGACCAGATCGCCAGCAGCCCAGCGGCGCTGGCTACCGCGGAGCCCGCCAGCGCAACCCAGGCCAGTGCCCAGCGCCGGGTCAGCAGCGCAAGCATCGAGCAACCGACGCCGAAAACCAATGTCAACCAACTGAATACGCGTGACGGCAAGGCTATCGCCGCTTTGCCGGCACCATGGGTGGAGAACAACACATCCCACCCGCGCACATCGCCGGTGTGCGGCAAGACGAACGATCCGATGAGCACGAACACCAAGACGGCGACAACTAAAGCCCTTGCGCCCGGGTCGATTTCGCGGGCGATACGCCGTTCGGCCGCCTCGATGTCGTCGCGGAAGGCGTCGAATTCCGCCCCGTTGCCGCTCATCGCGTGCACCCCACTGGCTCTACTGCGGCGGCGGGTTGTCCGACCGCGGGTATACCCAGGCTCAATGGTCTCCGACGTTGACTGGCGGCGTGTGCGTCGCCGGCGCGGGTGCGGCGGTGGCTCAGGACGTCGCCGTCGGCGATCAGGTGATGTGGAGCGGCGCGGGTGATCGTCGTGGTGACGACGTCGCCTGGGCGCACCCGTTGCTCGCCCGGCGTGAAATGCACCAGCCTCCCGTCGCGCGCGCGCCCGCTCATCCGCGCGGTGCTGCTGTCTTTGCGGCCTTCTCCGGTGGCCACCAGCAATTCGACCGTCCGGCCGATCCGGTCGCGATTTTCGTCCAACGCGATCCGGTCCTGCAGTGCGATCAGTCGGTCATAGCGCTCCTGCACGACGACTTTCGGCACCTGATCGTCGAGTTCGGCCGCGGGGGTACCGGGGCGCTTGGAGTACTGGAAGGTGAAGGCGTTGGCGAAGCGGGCCTGCCGGACCACCTCCAGCGTGGCGGTGAAGTCCTCTTCGGTTTCGCCGGGAAACCCGACGATCACGTCGGTGGTGATCGCGGCGTGCGGCATGGCCGCACGCACCCGCTCGATGATGCCGAGGTAGCGCTCGGCGCGATACGACCTGCGCATCGCTCGCAGCATCCGGTCCGACCCGGACTGCAGCGGCATGTGCAGCGCCGGGCAGACGTTGTGTGTCTGGGCCATTGCTTCGATGACGTCGTCGGTGAACTCGGCCGGATGCGGCGACGTGAACCGCACCCGTTCCAGTCCGTCGATGCGTCCGCATTCGGCCAGCAGTTCGGCGAAGGCGCCGCGGTTGCGCGGTAGTTGCGGATCGGCAAACGACACCCCGTAGGCATTGACGTTTTGGCCCAGCAGCGTGACTTCCAGCACACCGCCGTCCACCAGCGAGCGCACCTCGGCCAGGATGTCGCCGGGGCTGCGGTCCAGTTCTTTGCCCCGCAGTGACGGCACGATGCAGAACGTGCAGCTGTTGTTGCACCCGACCGAGATGGAAACCCAAGCAGCATAAGCGGATTCGCGGGCCGCCGGTAGCGCCGAGGGGAACTCCTGCAGCGCCTCGGCGATCTCCACCTGGGCGACCCTGTTGTGGCGGGCCCGTGCGAGCAGCGTGGGCAACGACCCGATGTTGTGGGTGCCGAACACGACGTCGACCCACGGCGCCTTGCGGAGCACCGCGTCTTTGTCCTTCTGGGCCAGGCATCCGCCGACGGCGATCTGAAAGTCGGGGTTGCTTCGCTTGCGTGGGGCCAGGTGGCTGAGGTTTCCGTACAGCTTGTTGTCGGCGTTCTCGCGCACCGCGCAGGTGTTGAACACCACCACGTCCGCCTCGTCGCCGTCGGGCGCTCGCCGGTAGCCGGCCGCTTCGAGCAGACCCGCCAGCCGTTCCGAATCGTGGACGTTCATCTGGCATCCGAACGTGCGGACCTCGTAGGTACGTTGTGTCGACCGCCGCGAAGCCGCGTCGGAGGTCATCATCGAAGTCACTGGCCCATGGTACGGCGGTCGCGCACGATGAGGCGCAGGCCGGCGTCGATCGCATCCAGACCCAGCAGAGTGTGATGGCGGGTTTGCCAAGCCCCGGTGTCGAGGTCGTGGCGCAGACGCTCGAGTCCCGCGCGTAACCCCGACCGATTCGGTCATACGAGGAGTCAGTAGACGGTTTGTTCACAGGTGGTCGCAACGTAGTCGCGCATCGCGAGATTCATGGCTTCTTTCTTGGTGTGCACGCCGGCGATCCGCATAACCGCGGCCAGCGCTTCGTCATCGAGGTCGATGTGCGTGACCGACATGAAAACCCTCCTATGTTGGCGATATATGCGCTGTGGACGTAACGCCAACATCACGCTCGTCGCGACTTCCCGCGTTGACGCCCACTTAGACGCGCCTGCGCTCGCGTTCGCCGGCCAACTCGACGCTGACCACGTCGAGGGCCATGCCCTGGCTGAAACCGCGACGCGCGAGCATCCCTACCAGTCGACGGGTCACCTTGGCGTCGGCGGCCTCGTCGCCGAGGTTCTCCCGCCGCAACTTCCTGCGAACCAGCTCTTCGGCGCGTCCGCGCTCGGCCGCGGGATTGATGCCGCCGAGCACCGACGTGATCACGTCTTTGTCGATGCCTTTGATCTTCAGCTCGGCAGCTAACGCGCGCTTGCCTTTTCCCGCGTTGGCCAGCCGTGAGTGCACCCACTGCTCGGCGAAGTCGGTGTCGTCCAATAACCCGACCTCGGTGAGCCGATCGAGCACCCGGATGCTGACATCGTCGGGGTACCCGCGCTTGGTCAGTTGGCCGGCTAACTCGGCACGGCTGCGTGCCCTCGCGGTGAGCAGGCGCAGGCACAACGCCCGCGCCTGCTCCTCGCGAGATGGCTCAGAAGTCGACGGGGGCGGGCAAGACGCTGTCATGCGCCGGGTCGTCCGTCACTACCGCACCGATACCGAGCTTTTCCTTGATCTTCTTCTCGATCTCGTTGGCCACGTCGACGTTCTCCATCAGGAAGTTGCGGGCGTTCTCCTTGCCCTGCCCCAGCTGCTCGCCCTCGTAGGTGAACCACGAACCGGCCTTACGGACGAAGCCATGGTCTACCCCCATGTCGATCAGCGAGCCCTCCCTGCTGATGCCCCGGCCGTAGAGGATGTCGAACTCGGCTTGTTTGAAGGGCGGTGACACCTTGTTCTTGACGACCTTGACCCGGGTACGGTTACCGACCGCATCGGTGCCGTCCTTGAGCGTTTCAATCCGTCTGACGTCCAACCGAACTGAGGCGTAGAACTTCAAAGCCTTTCCACCCGTGGTCGTTTCGGGTGAGTTGTGCACCATCACTCCATCGACAAAATAGTTGTGGTTGCCCTCGACCTCGATATCGAAGCGATTCATCGACCGGGTGTGCGGTTTGATATGCACATCCAGCACCCGAGCCGGCACCAACCGCTGCGATGGTTCGACGAACTGCGGAATTACCATGCCTTGACCGCGGAATCGCGGCAAAAGCTTGTATTCCATGGACGGTGCCATGTGAGGTGCCACCAGCTGTTGGAACTTCGCTGTCGCTGCCGTAGAGAATACCAGCACCGCCTTACCGGCCGAGCCGGCAGAACGCAGACGAACATCTAACTTCTGAGTGTCGCGTAGATAGTCGCGCAACCGCACCCTCGTGCCATCACTCATGGCCTCGACGCAGATCTCAATGCGCCCGCTGCCGCCTGTGGTACGTTCCTGTAATCCCTTGGAGCGCAGACTGAATGAGCCGTCGTCCATATACCAGATGGCCAGGGCCAGCGGCGTCAGCGCTTTGAGATACTCCTCGGAGAGGAACTTCTTGCCGTCTCCGAGATACACCGCGCGCTGCAACTCGGCGAGCTCTGGCAGCGGGGTGAAGTCGACAAAGCTGGCGCCTTTGGCGTTCTCTCGCACTGCATGCCGGATATTGCCCATTAATGCCGTCTTCCACTTCAGGTACTCCAGTTGCTCAGCGTCGTGTCCCAGCCGGAAGCGAACACCGTTACGGTCACGCCGATTGGGCGAGAGGTTCCCATCACCCATCAGCGAGCCAAGCACAACCTGGAACTGCTGGTCGCTGAGCAGATGGGGTTCGGTCGCAAGCACCAGATCCCCCGTGTTGAGGTTACCGGCTTCAGTCCAGCCGGCGGGTGTGCGAACGAGGTGGTTGGGTGTCGCCGCAAACTGCGATTTGCCATTCCCGCTTGACTTCTCGACGGTAAATTGCAGAAACTGCTCGGTCGGTCCGTTGTTGAACCAGTTCACCACCTTGCGGGGCACAATCTGATCAGTGGCCGGGTCGTAGGACAGCACCTCAACGTCCATCTTTTGATTGACGATCTTGCCAATCTTTTCGGTGGTGCCATCGGCAAGGGTGACTCGAGTGGCATAGCTCATGCACCCGAACATCACTCCGATCTTCTCGCGGAGCTGGTTGATGAAGATCGCCGTGGTTCCCGAATTGCTCAGTGCGCCGGTGATTTTTCGCAACGCCTGACTCATTAGCCGGGCCTGCAGTCCGACATGGCTGTCGCCCATCTCGCCTTCGATCTCGGCGCGCGGCACCAGTGCGGCCACCGAGTCGATGACCAGGATGTCGAGTGCACCCGAGCGGATCAGCATGTCGGCGATCTCGAGGGCCTGCTCACCGGTGTCCGGCTGGCTGACCAGCAGCGAATCGGTATCCACGCCCAGCTTGGCGGCGTAGTCGGGATCCAGCGCGTGCTCGGCGTCGATGAACGCCGCGATGCCGCCGGCGGCTTGGGCGTTGGCCACTGCGTGCAGTGCGACCGTGGTCTTACCCGAGGACTCCGGGCCGTAAATCTCCACGATCCTGCCACGGGGCAGGCCGCCAATGCCCAACGCCACGTCCAGCGCGATCGATCCGGTCGGGATGACGGAGATCGGTTGGCGCACTTCGTCACCGAGGCGCATCACCGAACCTTTGCCGTGACTCTTCTCGATTTGGGCCAACGCCAGTTCGAGTGCCTTTTCGCGGTCTGGGACTTGTGCCATGGTGCTACCTCTCGGTGTAGTCGTTGTTCGGCTTGATCGGTTGTCGATCAGTTGGCCGCAACGTTAAAGGCGGGGTCTGACAAGTTGGCTGACGAGTCGTTTCGCCGTCGAACACCGGCCACAGTATGCGAACGTGTGTTCGATGACAAGGAGGCGCGCCGCACTACCGTCGAAAAGCAGAGCGACATTCGTGGTAGGCAGGTTGCGGAACTCCCTTCCGCCCAGTGCGCCGCCGCGGCGTGAATCGACGGTATCGAGCGGCCCACCGCGGCCCGATGTCTGGATCTCGCGTGCCCGCGCGGCATTCTGGTGCCTGCGCTGCGAATCGGCAACGCAGTTCGCCAATAGCGTTGAGAAGGGCGACCGTGTCGTTGCCCTGGAGATCGCTGCCGGGTTAGCGCGAATCAAACCGGCGGCGGTTCAATCCGTTCGATCGTGTTGATGCGGTCGATGTACCGGTCGAAAGACGCTATCTTGCTGACCCCGGTGCTCTCGGCGCATGCGACGAGATATGCCTCCGCGAAGTCAATCCGGTCAGTCTCTTAGACCTCGATCGCACGCGAAATAAGTGCCGGGTCAACGCAGACAATGGAGTCGAATGCGATGAGCGATCTCAGCGCTTCGGCAAACTTGGCCGCGGGGCGCCTGGTAGCAGGACTCCAACACGTACACCGTCTCCGCCGCGATGAGGTCGGTCAGTAGTAACTGTCGCGCGGGCCCCAGGTAAGCGGTCGCGCGGGCCGCCATCTCCGGCGGGTCGCCGGTGAGATGCCGGACGAGGACGTTCGTGTCAATAAGCGCGGTCAGGCGTCCGCGCCGGCACAGCTCGATTGCCTTCCACGCGGAAGATAACCTCGTCGCCCTCCTCGAGACCGAGCGCATCCCGTACCGCCTTCGGGATCCATCACAAACTCCTTACTGCTGCGTGGAAGTAAGGATAGGCGGCTAGGCAAGGGGACCGTCGATCATGACGCCGCCGAACTCGGCGATCGGCTACGAGGAGGTTGCCGCGGTGGCCACGAAAGCCCTCGAAGAATGCAGACGGCCATCGACCGCGGCCTGATCGGCGACAAGCTCTCCACGGCCGAACTCAACAAGCGGCTAGACGTGCTGGGTCAAAAATCGGTTCTGAAGTGATCTAGCTCACTTCAGTCGCATCCACCCGGCACGGCGCGCTGAGCTGGTCGGCGCATCCAGCGGGCTGGGCTATATTGGCACGGTCACGTCGCGCCCGGCAGGTGACACCTGCGCAGCGGTTCGACCACCTTCATCGCCTGCTCGGCGTACGAACGGCTCGTGCGATCTTCGGGTGCGAGGTATCTGCCAGAGCGGAAAGGCCCATCCTTGACCACGCTGTCGCCGCAACGGCCAGCCGCGAGCGGGCATAGTCATACCCGCGCCATGCACGGAATAATCGTCGACGCCTGGCAGCGTGCACATTCTGACGACGTCCCCGACGATCTGATCGAATATGTTCGTACGCAGCTGCAACGGTATGGCGTCGATGACGTGATCAACCTGCGTGCCGACGACGACCTCAACGAGCTGCTGGACGACCGCCCCGCCGAGGATGACGTGATCGTGATCTGTTCAGGCCGGCAGCTGACGCCGGCGGTGGCCCGGCTGCTGACGGTGCGCTCGGTACGCACCCCGTCGCATTTCGTCGTCTGGAACCTGAGTGACGGCGGGCGGATCGTCGCCGCCCGGCTGGCATCCGCCGATCTGCTCCAGATGAACTACCACAACACCGGGGACTTCGAGGACGAGGTGCGCAAGCTGGTGGAGGTCAAAGACCTGCATCGGTACACACTCGAAGACATCATCGCCAACGACGCGATCCGGGTGGGCGGATCGTTCGCCAAATCGGGCGTTCAGTCGTATTTCCGCAAGCAAGCGCACCACCGCGGCTCGCTGAAACTACGCGACGAGGCTCGTTTCTACGAACGGCTACCGGCCTCGCTGAGCGATCGCTACCCGGAGGTGCTGTTCTCTCGCACCGCCGAGGATTCGGTGCAGCTGGGCCTGGAGTACGTCGCCCACCCCAACCTTCGCGACCTGTTACTGAACCTGCAGGTCACCCCCGCGCACGCCGCCTCGGTGCTCAAGCGGGTGCTCGACTACGAGCACAACCACGCATATCTGAAACATCTGACCGAGACACCGGCGGGCTACCTCCAGGACCACCACTTCGACCGGGCCTGGCATCGTCTCGCGGTGACTATCGACCTGGATCCGGACTTCGCGCCGCTGATCCACAGTCGCCGACTGCAGATCAATGGTCGGGTGATATCGAACATCCCGGCCATGCTGTACCAGCTGGAGCGCGACCGCCGGGCCGTCGCCGACCTGACGCCGCCCGGTGTGTCGCCGCACATCCACGGCGACCTGCACCTGGAGAACATTCTGTACGACCAGGATTCGGAGAGATTCTGGCTGGTCGATCCGCGCGGCTATCCCGCCTGCGACATTTATTACGACCTGGGCAAGCTGTCGCACAGCTACCACGGCCACTACGACCTGCTGCACGAGGGCCGCCACGAAGTCAGCCTTCACGTCGACGGCGATACCGCGGTGATGGAACTTAGCCTGAACTCGCCGCACCTGGAAGGGGTGTACAACCAGCTGAGCCAGGTGATGGAGGGGGTGATCGGCGATATCCTGCAGATCGACAGCGCCCAGTCCAACCCGCGGATCAACTTCAACGAAGCCATGCACTTCTGCTCGGACATGCCGTTCCACATCCACCCGGACGCGTCGCCGAATGTCGCGGTCGCGATCTACGCCACCGGTGCCGTGCTGCTGGCCGATGTGCTGAATGAGCTCTGCATCAAACCGGATCCCTCCGAAGAGGCCCACCAGCGCGGGCTGCGCCGCATCGACGACGTCACCCGCAACAAGTGGCGACTCGACGGCTAGCGGGATTCGGCGGGCCGGAAGCATGCGTGATGTCCACGCTCAACTCGTCGTCTTCGACATCGACGGTACCCTGCTCGACACCGACAACCCGATCTCCGAGGTGACCGTTCGGGCGCTGCGCGACCTGCAGCAGCGCCAGCTTCAGATCGCATTCGCTAGTTCGAGACCGATCGCGTCGGTGGACTTGCTCGCGCAGCGAGTGGCGGTCGCGGCGCACCTGATCGGATTCAACGGCGCAGTGGCCGTCTCCGCCGGCGGGCGGCGGCTGGTCGCGGAGACCTTCGTGATGAATGCGCGTCTCGCCGAGCTGCTGCACCGGTTCGCCGACGCCGGTGGCCTGGTGAACGTGTACCGCCCGGATCACTGGCTGGCGGTCGGGCCGACGGCGTCGATCGACCACGAAGAGAAGGCGACGGGCCTGGCGGCCGACTCGCGGTCGGTTGCCGCCGACCTGTCGGACTTGGCAGGCGATGCCGTCCTGAAGGTCATGTGCCGGGGTGGCGAAGCCGCTTGCAACGAACTGGTGGCCGCGGTGAGCGGATCCGACGGCCTGGTGGCGATGTCGGCCGGCTGGGATTGCTGTGACATTCAGGCCGGCGGTGTCGACAAGGCGCGGGCGGTGCGGGAACTCTGCCATCACCTCGACATCTCGCCAGACGCAGTGGTGGCGTTCGGCGACAGCGACTCGGACGCCTCGATGTTGGCGCTGGTCGGCTACGGCGTGGCGGTGGGTGCGGCGAGTGCCCGGGCGAAGGAGGCAGCGCGCGAGCTGATAGGCGGTCCGGGGTCGGGCGCGCTGGCCGCCTGGGTGGACCGGATCACGGCAGTGGGCTGATCGGCGATGCCTGCGAACGCTGCGGATGTGCTGGTGCTGGGGGCCGGTGGGCGCCTCGGCGAGGTCTTGGCGCGGCTGCTGCCCGGATTCGGTCTGTCCGTGCGTGGTGTGTCCCGGCACCATGTCGATGTTCGCGACCACGCAGCGCTGACCGCCTGCATCGAGGCGACCGATCCGCGCGTCGTCGTATACGCCGCCGCGATGGCCGACCCGGACCGCTGCGAACGGGATCCGTCGGCGTCCCACGACGTCAACGTGGCTGGCGCGGTCCAGGTGACCGAGGCGGCAGCCCGGATCGGTTGTCGGGTGATCTACTACTCGTCGGACTACGTATTCGGGGAGCCCGGCCGATACTTCGAAGACGCGCCGGTGTCGCCGCTGCAGGTCTACGGCCAGCACAAAGCCGAGGCTGAACAGCTGGTGTTGGGCCGCGGCGACAACGTGGTGATTCGGCTACCGCTGCTGTTCGGCAACGGCCGGGACACCGTCAGCGACCTCGTTCGCGCCGTCGTCCAGAGAACCCCACTGGCCCGTGATGACCGGCGCCGATACCCGATTCCGCTGCGGCACGTCGTGACAGTGACGGCCATGATCGTCTCGACCGGCGCCCGGTGCGGAATCTATCATGCCGTCGGCGTCGACTCGGTGACGAAAATCGAGTGGGCCTGCTACATCGCCGGACTACTCGGCAGGCCGGTATCGCCGGCGACGGCGACCGGAAGTCCGTTGGCGGCCAGGCCGGCCGACGTCGAGCTGGCCAGTCGCCGTCCGGAGATGTGCGCCCCGGCGGGCACATTGTGGGAGGCCACCCGGGCCCGGGTTGTCGAGCTGTCCGAACCGTTGCGGGTGAGTGATCTTTAGTGATCACGCGACTTGCACCGGTAGGTTACTGAATCGTGAGCAAG
>NZ_JAVKSG010000040.1:0-35276 GCF_039583785.1 Mycobacterium sp. | reverse complement strand
TCCGGCATGACCGTCACCCAGATCGCCAACACCTGGGCCCCGTATCTGACCATGGCCGAAGCGCTGAAGCTCGCCGCACAGACCTTCACCCGCGACGTCACCAAACTGTCCTGCTGTGCCTGACCGAATCCGACAGCATCGACGATCGCGGGGCGGTCGCTAGTGCGGTGCGCGTAACCGCCGGACAAATTCTGCGGCCGCCGTGCCGATCTCGTCGGGGCTGTCCTCTTGGACGAAATGCACACCGCTGACCGTGATTTCGGTTTGGTTGGGCCAGGTACGAATGAATTCGCGGATGCGGCCGCGGACGATCGCCCCGGGTTCGGCGTTGATGAACAGCTTGGGCACATCGCTGTCCGACAGCCATGTCGCGTAGTCGTTCACGACTGCCACGACGTCGGCCGGCTCGCCATCGAGCGGGATTTCGCGCGGCCACGACAGGGTCGGCCGGCGGTCCTCACCGGGGGTACGGAACGGGGCGCGGTAGCGGTTCATCTCGTCGTCGCTCAATGTGCGCAGTATCCCGCCGGGCAGCATCGCCTCGACAAAGGCGTTCTGTTCCAACACCATTTGCTCGCCCTCCGGCGAGCGCAATCCCTCGAACGCCCCTTGGAGGGCCTCGTCGAAATCCGTCTGGACCAACGGTGTGACGATCGCTTCCATGTGCACGATGCCCTGCACTCGGTCGCGGTGCTGTCGAGCCCAGTCGAAGCCCAGCGCCGAACCCCAGTCGTGCAGCACGAGTACGACGCGGTCGCCGAGGTCCAGCTCGTCCCAGAGCGCGAACAGGTAGTCCCGGTGTTCGCCATAGCGGTAGCGGTCCGGACCTGACGGGCTGAGCTTGTCGGAATCGCCCATGCCGATCAGATCGCAGGCGACGAGCCGGCCAAGCCCTTCCAGGTGCGGCATCACATTGCGCCACAGATACGACGACGTCGGGTTGCCGTGCTGGAACACGATCGCGTCGCCTTCGCCTTCGTCGATGTAGGCCATTCGTTTGCCGTTGACATCGCGAAATCGCAGCGCTGCGTAGGGCTTTACTCCGGTCACATTGATCCCCTCTCCGGTCGAGACGTCTCAGACAGCGTCGCCGGGCACGGCGTGAGCCCCAATGCCTCCCCAGGGTCGAACTGATCGACGTCCTGCTGCCATCGAAGTGTAGGACTGCTGACACTTCCACTCGGCCGCCCATGGCAGTCGCGGCCGGCGCCGTCTTATTGCGACACCTCGAACGCATTCGCGCAGCGGGTCACGATCGTCTGGGTCACCGTCCTGCGCTCGGCCGACATAGACCCGCAACTACGTGTCATCTGGATGACACTTCGCTTGCAGCCCTGCCGCCAGTACGGCAGAAACGTCTCCACCACATAGCTGTCTGGTTAGGCTCGATTCGGCGAGTTTCACGGCAAACGGAGGCTGCTCAATGGGTTGCGGATGCGTTTCATCGGACCGCCGAGGACGCGGCCCGGCGTCGCCCGAGCGCCTGTTCGGCACCTCGCGTGCACGGCACCGAGGGACCGGCCGTTGAACCGCAGGACTTTTCTGGCTCTGATGGCGGCCACGGGTGCCGCAGGCGCGGCGGGTAACGCCTCAGCGCCGGCGTACGCCGGTGGCGAAGAGCTACGGGATCTACCCGAGATGGCCAGCGCAAACGGCGTTTTGGACACCGCGCTCACCATGGTGACCAAACCGGTCGAGCTCGGTGGCCGCCAGTTGACCCTGGAGACATACAACGGTGGACTGCCGGGACCGATCTTGCGGATCCGGCCGGGCGACAACCTACGACTTCGGCTCACCAACCAGATGGTTCCGGTGGGGCTCCCGACCAACAACGTGCTGCTGCTGCCCTACTGCGCATCCAAGTCCAACGACCCGCGATATGACACCCGCCGGGCCTGCGCGCACGATCTCTGGAACAAGTTCGAGAGAGCGGGAACAATCCTGCAGGAGTACGTGATCACCAACCTGCACACCCACGGGCTGCAAGTATCCCCGAAGGACCCGGCCGACAACGTCTTCCTTCGGTTGGACCCGCCCTTTTCCCACCAGTACTCCTACGACATCCCCTCCGACCAGCCGGCCGGACTGTATTGGTATCACCCGCATTTCCACACGTCGACCGCCCATCAGGGCTGGAACGGGCTTTCCGGGCCCATCATCGTCGAGGGCGACATCGACGCCGTGCCCGAGATTGCCGAAATGCGGGAACGCACCCTCGCCATCAACGAGCTGTGGATTGCCGACGACAGCGGCGAGGTGCCCTTCGACCCGGTCATCCCCATCGCGGGCCCGGTGCCGTTCCAATCCGTCCCCGTAGTACCGGGCAGCATGTATTTCCCGGTCAACGGCCAGTTGATCCCGGACATCACCATCCAGCCCGGGGAGGCGCAGCGCTGGCGGGTGCTCAACGCGGCCCCGCACCGGTCGATGTGGCTGCACGTCGAGGGCCACACCCTGCACCAGATCGGCACCGACGGCGTGCCCTACCGCGCCCCCAGGGCCCGGCCGAACATCTTCCTGGCATCAGCCAACCGGGCCGAGTTCATCATCAAAGGCGGCGAGCCCGGCCGGTACCGCATCTACGCAGCGCCCTACGACCAGGGCCACCCCGGCGGCCCCCGCCCCTACCTGCCGCTGGCCACCCTGGTGGTGCGCGGCAAACCGATGAACAGCCGGCTGCCCTCGACACTGGTGGAGCCGCCGCGGATGCCCAACCTGCCGGTGGCCCGACGCCGGACCTTGGTGTTTTCCAGCGACATCACCGGGCGGACCGGCATCGGAGTGCAGTTCCTCATCGACGGCAAGGAATACGACATGGAGCGCATCGACCAGGAGGCCGAGGCGGGCACGGTCGAGGAGTGGACGATCGTCAACGAGGACATTTTCCAGCACCCCTTTCATATCCACGTCAACCCGTTCCAGGTCATCGACGTGCAAGGCATTCCGTCGGGCGATACCAGTTGGCTGGCGGAGAGGGAACCGGACGTGTGGTGGGATGTGTTCCGGCTGCCGCCGTTCGGCCGCTATACCTTCCGCACCTATTTCCGCCCGGATGTGACCGGCAAGACCGTCTACCACTGCCACATCCTGCCGCACGAAGACCGCGGGATGATGGGCAACCTACTCATCGATCCGCCCGGCGGGCAGCCGCGGGAGGAGGCGTGACGGTGCGCCGCCCGCTGCTGCTCGCGTTGATAGTGGTCGCCGTGGCCGCCGTCCCTGCCACCGCAGACCCCGCGGGCCCTTCCCATCAGCCCATGAGCGACCAGGGCCGCTACGTCTTCAACCAACAGCACCGGGACAATATGAGCTGGTGGAACCGCACCTGGCTTCCGCAGCTGGTTCCCAAAGCGGCGCTGCTTGAAGTGCAATTGCCCAGCGATCCGATCCGCTGGGTACCGTACGGTGAACCGGACTGTCAGCCCAGCCCCGGGTGGGACTGGGCCGAGATCGGCGGTCCGTGGTTTCCGGACGGGCCGCCGCGGCACCACCGCGTGCCCGTGCAACTTGTCGCCCAGCAAACCATTCCTAACCCGGGGCGTAACAAGGAGTCGGCGAACCCGTACGAGTTACCGGGGGTGTACGTCCCGGTCAAAAACCGGGTGATCGGCAGCTCGGCCATCTCGGTCTTCTTCTATCAGCTGCTTCCAGAGCCAGACCTCGGCTACTTCGGTGGGCGGGGCCTGGCGACGATCTGTCTGCGCCCCGACCCGATCCCCGACGACGTCCGGGTGCTGGGCTTCCCGCCGGACACCCCGCCCACCTACGTGCTCACCCTCGTCGTCGGCGTGCGCCAGGCCTCCATCGGGGGCGGGCTTCCGCCGACCCCGCTGCCCGCACCACCGCAAGTGCGCCCCGAGCCGGACGCGCCGTCAGGACCGAACGAACCCGGACATGGCTAGCGCGGCGGGTACGGGCACAGAATCGGGCCGGGTATCAGAGGCGTCGGCCCCCGCGGGTGTCATGAGCACCGACCGGCCGTGGTGGCGATGGTTGATGCCGTTTGTGATGGTCGCTGCGATGGTGGGGTTGGGGTTCGGGCTGGGTGAGCGCGAATTCGTATTCCCGGAGGGAGCGGCGCTCGCGTTCGGCGTGATCGTCGTCGGCAAGCACGACTGGATGCGCTCGCGGTGGCGGTTGCTGCTCTTGCCCCCGGCGTGCGCGATCGCGGGAAGTGCGCTCGCGGATCTTCCGGTGCCAAAAGTGCTGGCAGAGTTACTCGCTCTGGGTTTCGCGGTGACCGCGGCGCAGACGGTCGGGGGAAGGCTGGGCCCGGTGGTCTCAGCGGCGGTGCTGCCGGTGGTTTTCAGCTTCACGACGTGGCTGTACCCGGCGGCGGTTGCCGGGATCTGCCTCGCCTTGGTGCTGACGGTGTCGCTGCCCGGGTTGCGCCCCGCTGGGCGTGCGCCGGGAGTCGCAGAGCGGCCGGGTCGGTGGTCGTGGCCGACGTTGGCACTGTTCTCCGCCATCGCGGCCGGCTGGATCGTGCTGGCCTCCGTGGTGGTGCCGGTACCGACGGTCGCGCTGGCTCCGCCGCTGATGGTGGGTGCCCTCGAATGGTGCGCCCAGGGTGCGCGTCCGCCCGCCGCCGCGCTGCGCCTGTGGGCGCTGCTGGTGACGGCGGCAGCGGTGGGAGCCGCGGCATCGTGGGTGTCGCCCGCGATGGAGCGGGGCATCTCTGCGAGCCAAGCGCTGGTGGGCTGCGCCGTCCAGTTGGCTGCAGTGGGCGTGATGCTGGTCATTCTCGGCTGGACAGGTGAACACCTGTATCCGGCATTGGCGATCGTGCTGGTGCCAAACCTCGTTGCGCCGATCGAGCCGTGGCGCTACGTGCTGGCCATCGGGATCGGGGCTGCGGCGCTGTATGGGGGCGCAACCGCGGTCGCCGGCGTGAGTCGGGCGCTGCGCCGTATGCGGCCGGGCTGGTTCGATTGGTGCCGCCGGCCATGACCGGTAGTCGACACCAGCAACGGCCGGCAACCCGTTACCGCATACCCGGGTCGCCATGCTCGCCCGAACCCGACGGCGGATTCCAGACTGTCAGCGACCCGACAGCCTGGCCACGAAGACCAGCCGGCAGTGGCAAGATTGTCAGCATGATGACACCGTCGTCTCGGCGACGGAGGTCCAGGGATGAGGTGCGATGTCCGATCAGTCGGCGGGTCCGATCAAGCAGATTGTGCGTTCACTGACCGGCGGGCAGCCGGCTTCTGAGGCGCAGGTGCGACATGCAGCCTGGGTGGCACGCTGTGTGGGACGCGGAGCGTCAGCGCCTCTGCACCCCAACGACCTCGCGGCGCTGGCCGGAAACTTGGAGGCCAAGGACTTCGCCCCGGGGACCACGGTCTTCCCCGCCGGTCAGGCCGCCAGTGGCGTCTGGATTGTGCGGCAGGGACAGATTGAGCTCGCGGTCGGCTCGGGGCGACGGCGCGCAGTGGTCGATGTGCTTCGCGCCGGCGATGTGGACGGTGATATCCCCCTGCTGCTGGACATGCCCCTGCCCTATACGGCGCGAGCACTGTCCGATGCAACGTGCCTGTTTCTGAATCGCGACGCCTTCGAGCGGCTGCTCGCCACCCGTCCGGCCATCTCACGGCGCTGGCTGTCGAGTGTGGCGCAGCGGGTGTCGGCGGGGCAGTCCAGGTTGATCGGCATGCTGGGCCGGCCGCTGCCCGCACAGCTGGCTCAGCTTCTTCTCGACGAAGTGGTCGACGCCCGCGTCGAACTCGCGCAGCGCACCATCGCCGCGATGCTCGGCGTGCAGCGTCCCTCGATCAACAAGATTCTCAAGGAGTTCGAGCGCGACCGTTTGATCACCGTCGGGTACGCCATCATTGAGGTCACTGACCCGGAGGGGTTGCGAGCTCGTGCGCAATAACATGGCCCGCGACCTACGGTGGCGCGGCTGTCGCGGCCCCATCTGACAGGCCGCGCTCCCGTCCCAAACTCCAAGCACCACAAGCCAAAACATGCCGGCAACCGCGAAGGCCGAGAATCCCCGCGAGGACGCGAATGCATTGCATGAACGGCCGGCCGGCGGCGCTGGGCTCAATGCCGGTGTGGCGCAAGCAAGGCCGCTTGCCCGGTGACGGGATGGCGCGCAGCCAGCCATGCACGGGTGGTGGCATGCGACCGCTCGATCAGCTGGGCCGTGTGAGTGAAGTCGATCGGTGAGACGCCCAGCGGGCACAGCGGTGGAACAACGCGCAAGTCGACCGCGGCCTCAAAGCGGGCGACGTCGGCGGCCAGGCGTTGGTTGAGGGCGAGGGACAAGGCGTGCAACGCCATCGCCAGCGCCCCCTTGGGGGCTTGGGGCAGGGCACATGCATAGCCAGTAGGCAGCACCCAGATCACGTCGGCGCCGAGCGCGACGGCATGAGACAGCGGGGTGTTGTTCACCACTCCCCCGTCGACCAGGGCCCGCCCGTTGATAACCACCGGCGGGAAGATGCCGGGAATGGCGGCGCTGGCCGCGACCGCGTCGACCGCATCTCCCGACGACAACATGGCATCCTGGCCAGAAAGGACGTCGGTGGCAACCACATGCAGGGGGATCGGGGCATCCTCGAGCAGGGCGAACTGCAGGTTGTCGCTGAGAACTCGTCGCAGGCCGGTGGCGGGCACCAGATGTGAGCGCCAACCGAGAAACCCCAGGAGCCCGACGATCGGGCGGGTGGGAAAGATGTCATCTCGTGAGAGCGACCGCCACAGGTCGGCCAGCGCACCGACCCCGCCGACATCCGGTCGCGAGGCCACCCAGCCGCCGTTGACCGCGCCCACCGATGTGCCGACGATCAGGTCTGGCGTGATCCCGGCCTCAGCCAGGCCCACGAGCATTCCAACTTGGATCGAGCCGAGGCTCGCGCCTCCGGAGAGCACGAATGCTGTCGTCATAATTCACCTAACAAGCAGCACCACCGAAGCCAGTACCGATTGTCGCCAGTGTGACACTCCGATGAGGTTGGCGAGCTGCCCTCTCTGCCCAGCCACGTCATGCAGCACCCAGGGCACGCTGCAGGTCAGGCTTCATCTGCTGCAACTGGGCAGTCGATGCGCCAAACCACGCAAGTTTGCGTTCACAACGGCGATGTCATGTTCGTCCGTCGCATCGCGCCGTCTTGGCGCCCAACCAGCCCGCCACACGGTGCGACATGCCGTGCCGGGACCGTTCGGGCTCACCCTCGATCGTCACCCCGTTCCAGAACGCGACGTGGTTTTTGATCCGGTCGGCCTGGGGGCTGGGGTGCGGGTAATACCAGGCAGCGTCGGGGTTCACCGCGCCGTCGGCGGTGACGTTGTAATAGTGCGCCGTGCCCTTCCACGGGCACAGCGATTTCGTATCGCTGTCGACGAGGTGCTCACGGCGCAGCGACTCGGGCGGGAAGTAGTGGTTGCCCTCCACCCGCTCGGTGCGCGACGCCTCGGCGAGCACGGTTCCGTTCCACACAGCGCGAATCATGTCGACACCTCCTTAATTCGTCTTTTCCTGATAACACGCTTGCGCCTGTCGCTGCACAGGCGGATTGTTCGACTGCTGACACTTAGCTTCCGCGCGCCAGACGCCCGGTGGTGAGGTCAATCGTCTGATAGGAGGGCATCGGTGGCGACGGTGAAGCGGGATCTCGACGAGGTGTTCGTCGAATACACCAAGAGCATCTGCCCGGTGTGCAAGGTGGTGGTCGATGCGCAGGTCAACATCCGAGACGGCAAGGTGTATCTGCGCAAACGCTGCCGCGAGCACGGCTCGTTCGAGGCGCTGGTGTACGGGGACGCCGAGATGTACATGGACACAGCCCGATTCAACAAACCCGGTACGTTGCCGCTGCAATTTCAGACCGAGATTCGCGACGGCTGCCCCAGCGACTGCGGGTTGTGCCCGGACCACAAACAGCACGCCTGCCTGGGTTTGATCGAGGTCAACAGCCACTGCAACCTGGACTGCCCGATCTGTTTCGCCGACTCCGGTCACCAACCCGACGGGTTCGCCATCACCATCGAGCAGTGTGCCCACATGCTCGACGCGTTGGTAGCCGCCGAAGGTGAACCCGAGGTGGTGATGTTTTCCGGCGGCGAACCAACCATCCACAAACAGATCCTCGACTTCGTCGACGCCGCCCAAGCGCGCCCGATCAAGACCGTCATCATCAACACCAACGGGATCCGGCTGGCCTCGGATCGGCGGTTTGTCGCTGGGCTCGCCGAGCGCAGCCGGTCCGGCGGCCCGGTGCACATCTACCTGCAGTTCGACGGACTCGAGGAAGCCACCCACCGCGCGATTCGGGGCCGCGACTTGCGAGACGTCAAAGCTCGGGCACTGGACAACTGCGCGCAGGCCGGCCTGACCGTCAGCCTGGTCGCCGCGGTGGAACGCGGTATCAACGAGCACGAACTCGGTGCCGTCATCCGCCACGGCATGGCGCACCCCGCGGTGCAGACGGTGGTGTTTCAGCCGGTCACCCATGCCGGACGGCACGTCGAGTTCGACCCGCTGACCCGGCTGACCAACTCCGACATCATCCACGGCATCGCCGCGCAGCTGCCGCAGTGGCTCAAGGCCAGCGACTTTTTCCCGGTGCCGTGCTGTTTCCCCACCTGCCGCTCGATCACCTACCTGCTCACCGACGGCGAGCATGTGGCGCCGATCCCACGGTTGCTGGCCGTCGAGGACTACCTGGACTACGTCTCCAACCGTGTCATCCCGGACCTGGCGATCCGGGAGGCGTTGGAGAAGCTGTGGTCGGCGTCGGCGGTGATGGGCAGCGACATCGCCGCCGAACAGCTACAGAAGGCTGTTCGCGCTCTGGACTGCGCCGACGCCTGCGGGATCAACCTGCCCGAAGCGCTGACGAATATCACCGACCGGGTGTTCGCGATCGTCATCCAAGACTTTCAGGACCCGTTCACCCTCAACGTCAAGCAGCTGATGAAATGCTGCGTGCAGCAGATCACCCCGGATGGGCGGCTGATCCCGTTCTGCGCCTTCAACTCGGTCGGCTACCGCGAGCAGGTCCGCGAACAGCTCACCGGGGTGGCGGTGCCCGACATCGTGCCCAACGCCGTCCCGCTGGCCGGGCTGCTGACCGACTCCCCGAACGGCTCCAAAACAGCCGGCGGTCCCCGCACCGGCAGCAGGGCCGTACGCCGATGACGATGCCGCCGCAGCGCATCAAAACGTGTTGCGCCGACGCGTATTCCAGCGACGCCGTGGCGTTGTTGCTCGGCGAGTCCTACCATCCTGGCGGGGCGGCGTTGACCCGCACCCTGGCCGGGGCGCTCGGGCTGGGCGCCGGTGCGCGCCGGGTGGTCGACGTCGCCTGCGGGCGCGGCGCCACCGCCCGGCTGCTGGCCGGTGAATACGACGTCACCGTCGACGGCGTCGACTTCAGCGAGATCAACGTCGACCACGCCCGGGCCGCCGTCGCAGCGGACGGGCTGGACCGACGAGTGCGCTTCCAGCACGGTGACGCTGAAGATCTTCCACTGCCCGACAACGCCTTCGACGCGCTGGTCTGCGAATGCTCGCTGTGCACATTTCCCGACAAAAACGCCGCCGCGCGAGAGTTCGCGCGCATCCTGCGTCCGGGCGGGTTGGCCGGAATCACCGATGTCACCGTCACCGACGCCGGCCTACCGGCCGAGCTGACCACCCTGACGGCGTGGGTGGCCTGCATCGCCGATGCCCGCTCGGTCGCCGACTACAGCGGGATCCTCGCCGGCGCGGGATTGAACGTACGACACACGCAGGCCCACGACGACGGACTGCTGACAATGATCGAACGCATCGAAGCCCGGATCACCGCGCTGCGCATCGCAGCGCCCCAACTTCTCGCCGACAACGGTATTCAACCCGATACCGTGCTGGCATACACCCAATTGGCGAGCGATGCGGTCAAATCCGGCCGCATCGGATACACCCTGATGATCGCGGAGAAGACATGACACACCCCCCGAGGACCCGTAAATCCCTTGTCGCACGCATTCACCCGCCGTACCGTCGTATCACCGACGCGCTGGACAACCTGGGCTGGCTGCCGAACTTTGGGCTGCGGCTCACCATCGGGTTCATGTTTTTCAGCGGCGCCGTGGACAAACTTCGTGACCTCGGCAAGTTCACCAGAATGTTTGCCGGACTGGGCATCCCGGCCGCGCAGCTGATCGCCCCGATAACCGCCGTGGTGGAACTCGTCGGTGGCGCGGCGTTGATGCTGGGCCTTGCCACCCGGCTGGTGTCGCTGGTACTGGCCGGGGATATGGTCGGCGCGTTGATCACCGACATCGGCCCGGATCTGGCGCACAAGTATCCGGATCCATGGCATTTTCTGAGCAATCTTTTCTATGCCCCGGAGTGGCTGCTGATGGGGCTGCTGTTGTGGCTGCTGTGCGTCGGAGCCGGCAAGGCCAGCATGGACGCACTGATCGGTCGACGGGTGGCGGCGCTGAGCGCCGGGGAGTCACCGCGCGGCTCGTCGGGTGATTTCCGGTCCGCTGCCCGCGCCGACGACACCGGAGGCTCCAGACGTAGCCCAGAGCTTTAGACCGCCGACGATATCGGCGGTAGATACCTTACGATAGGCCCCAGCTGGCACCCGCAGGTCGCTGAACTCAGCTTGGTTCCACGTCGAGCAGCCTCACTCCGGCCACCACGACGCGTGATCTCAAGCTGCCCAAGCACACTCACGCGTCGCGTGGCCATTGTCGTGCCGATGCACGCACACCCGTCGGGAACGCGATTGTGCCGATTCGGGAACGCGCGATGCTCGGCGGCATGCGGGAGGCCGACCCACCGGGTGATCTGTTCGCTTCCCGGGCGGCTTCACATCCCAGGAGATAACCCTGACGCCTATATAGCTAATACGCTATATTTCGTCTGTGGGTGTCCCGACAGAACTGCTGGTCCGGCTGCGCGAAGCGCGGTTGCAGAAAGGGCTTTCCCAGACCGAGGTGGCCGCAAGGATCGGGACTACGCAGTCGGCGATCGCGCGCCTCGAGTCGGGCGCGGCCGATCCCCGACTGAGCACCCTGCAGCGCTATGCCGAAGCCGTCGGAGCCGACCTCGACGCGCGAGCCGGTGATTGCGCACCGTCGCTGCAGCGCACCGCCGTCGAAATGCGAGATTCCCTCAGCCGGGCCGAGACGGGCGAGGGGTTCCGGCACATCGTCCAGTTCCTCAATGACATCGCGGTGCTGGACGCCGCAGCGACCCGAGAGTCGATACGCAACGAACCCGACACAGTCGGCGACCGTCGTTGGGATGCCCTGCTCGCCGGGATCGCCGAGTTCGCCGCCCGACGCGCGGACCTGCCGGTTCCCGGATGGGCGTCATCCCCCGGTCGCTTCCTGAACCGGTTTTGGTTCGTTATCGAGGATATTCTGGACCGGCCTGCTCCTGGGCTCGCTGTCGCGGCGTTCACGTGCACACCCCCCGAGCTGGCTAATCGCGGCGTGTTTCTCGATCGCTCGTCTTTGGCCAGCGTATGAGCTTGCTCGACCGTGACCGCATTATCGGGCTGCTCACCGAACTCGGATCGAGGCTTGCCGCCAAGGGCGAGCGCGCTGATCTGTTCGTGGTCGGGGGCGCGGCGATGGCACTTGCCTACAGCACCCGGCGATCCACCCGTGACCTCGACGCCGTTTTCGAGCCCAAACAGGCCGTGTCTGCGGCCGCCAAGGACGTCGCCCGCGCCCATGATCTTCCGGAAGGCTGGCTCAATGATGCAGTCAAAGGATTTCTGCCCGGATCGGACCCTAACGCGACGACGCTCTTCGAGCAGCCGGGCATCAGTGTGCGGATAGCCTCACCGCATTACTTGTTTGCCATGAAAGCCGCGGCCGCCCGCATCGAACGCGACGCCGAAGATCTGTGGTCCCTCTACCGCATCTGCGGTAGCGTCGAGTCTTCCGCTGTGCTCCCGTCGCAACCTCCGCATAGCCTCGGTGTTGCGACGATCACTGGAATCCGCTTATGGAAAGTTCTGGGCGCGTTGACACCCGGCGATGTCGCACACCCGGGGACGGCATCGGCGGAAAATGCGATTCTTGCGGCGCCCGAATGCTCAGCTCCACACACTGATCGGGGCGAGCTCGACCCTGCGAGATGGTTACTTGCCGTCGACGGGTGACGACGGATGACCTGACCGCGGGGAACGTTTGTCATTGCGCTGACAGTCGGATTGCTGGACGAGGTGGAGGCGGCTTTCATCTATGGTGTGGCACGGTTGCTGACGAGACTAGTCTTTTTCTGTTACGGAGAGCAGGCCGTGGTCTGTCTGCAGGGCGGCCATTTATCACGGGGGCGCTGCGTGATGAGGACCGCGCGATGAGCCCTGTACCTGAGCGTTTCCGTTCGGTAGCCGCGTTGGACGCTGGCCGGATTTTGCCGCTCGGGGATGCGCACAGAGCGCTGCTGGCCACCAGTGCGTGCAACGGCTCGGCGGTGATTGTCAGCGTGGGCGGCGAGGTGGATGCCAGCAATGAAGACGTCTGGAACAACCTGTTGACCAAGATGGCGGCGAGCGCGATCGCTCCGGGGCCGTTTGTGGTCGACGTCCGCGGCTTGCGTTTTATGGGGTCCGGCGGGTTTGTCGCGCTGGCCCGGGAGGCTCGGCGGTGTCGGCGCCGCGGCGTGAGCCTGTGCCTGGTCAGCAATCAGCCGGTCGTGGCCCGGATCGTGGCCGCCAGCGGATTGCGTCCGCTGCTGTCGATGCATCCGACGGTAGAGGCGGCGCTGTCGGCCGCTACCGCAGAACCTTCTTCTCAGTGCGCCACTGTGGGGAGATAGGGATGAGATGGCGGGGCGGCAGCTCGTAAAGCTGGGGCCGCACGCTGCGGATAAAACCGGGCCAGAAGGTGGCGGTGGTCAATGCGCCGCATCGGCTTTGTCGTCGGGCACGGGGGTTGGCAGCTGCTCGACTCCGTCTACACGGTTGCCCGTGCTGCTGTTGACCGTCACGGCGGATGGTGACGGCCGAATCCTTGATCGTCATCCACAGTGCCGATCGGTGGCCAGATGGGTTGGCCCCAAAACGAATTGACTCCTGCCGGAGTCCGATCGTGGTAGCGGCTCACCACATGGGCGTTTGGACGGCGCCGCACGATCCGCTCCCACGACAGAGAGACGGTGACGCCGCGACCACGGCGGGTGCGCTGCTCGTACTGCCAATCCACCCACATCGTGTTGCCCACGGCATTGCAGGCCCGCCGAGCCGACACCACCGAAGTGATCGGGGATGCGCTGCCGCACAAGACCAACCGACTGGGCTACCGGCGCATCGCGGCCCGCATCCACCGATCGGAGTCGACCGTGCGGCGCTGGCTGCGCCGCGCCACACCCAAGCACCTGAGATGGATGTACCACCGTGGCGCCCAGCGGCTCATTCAGGTAGCACCCGACACCTTCGGTGAACTGCGGTTCCTCGGCCACCAACTCCGCGACACCCTGTCGGTGCTCTGTGCCGCCGCCTACTGGGACCGCCACCGGCTCAGCTTGCTCGACCCGCCCTCGACGATAATCGGCACCTACACCCTCGGCAGGTTGCTCGCCCCGCCGCCGCCCGGCTGATCGCGCGACTTGCCCGGGCTATCGGGTCCGGGGATGGTCTCGCTGCGCCCGCACATCGCCCTGCAGCATCGAACCTGGCCTCCAAACACCGTTCGTGGTCATCACCAACAACGCCGGGCCAGTTCGTCAGCACCGCCACGACCGCGTCGTTCTCGATGTCAACGCCGTGCCCGCGGGTAAGGGTTACGGCGGTGTAGCCCGCATTGCTATCGACATGATCGACCGCGTCGTCGACCACCACGGCGTCTGCTGTGACGGCGCCTGCTACGACGGCACCCGCAAGCCCACCGCACTGGCCCGCAACGCAATCGCGGCATAGCTGCACCGTCGACTACGCCCAGCGAGGGGGTTACCCCGCCCCGCCCCCGCGGCCACGATGAGCTACCCGACTCACCACACCGACTGTGGATGCCTTATGCCGGGCAGCACGTGTGTCAGCCGAGGACGGCTGTTCCCTGCCAGTGACAAAGAAGCAAAGCGACTTCGATGTCGCGTCCGTCGTCGGTGATCGGTCGGCCACGACGTTTGGATCGCACGTTGCCCGCGGTATTTCAAGCAGTTCACCTGACCCTCGCTGCAATGGTGCTGTTCGTGTTGTTCCCGGTGCTCATCCCATTGGGCGTAACACTGACGCCCCTACTCGTGACCGGAGTTCGTCGCGTCCGCACAGGTTTGGGGAACGGCCGGCGGCAGCCCGGCAGAGTCGTCGTCGGCCGACGGAGTCCCGCGGTCAGTGTCGCCGTTGGATAGCCGCAGCCAAGTATTGGCGCAAATCTGTGCAGTGCCGCTCCCCGAGCCGAATTAGGCTCAGTTTGATGGTGGACGGAACCCAGATGACACCGCGAGAGGACGGGCCGTGGAATGCGCTTTTCGACACGCTGCTCGGCGAGCGGGAAGTGCTCGCTGGACGTGTCCGTGAGGCCATGCAGGCCCAGCTTCCCACTTACCGCACGTTGGCCCGGGCGGCGCTGGATGACGAAGTGGGCCTCGAGGTCGAGCGGGTCTTACGGTCGGCTCGCGCCGGACGCGCGGCCTTGGACGAGAGCGAATTCGCGGAGTTAGCCGCCGTCGGCGAGGTGCGAGCGCAGCAAGGCGTACCGATCGCCGAAATGCTGCGCGCCTGGCGCATCGGCATCGAGGTCGTCGTCGGTTACGCGCGTGAGGTGGGTCAGCGTCTCGGCATCGAAGACGCCCAAGTGCTGGAGTTCGTCCAGTCGACCCTGGCCTGGTCCGATGTCGCCATGGTGACGACCGCAGCGGCGCACCGGAAGGCTGAATTCGCACTTGAGCACGCCGAGCAGGGCCGGCGCGCGGCGTTCGTGCGGGGGGTCCTGTTCGGCGAGATACCCGCAGCCGAGCTACGCATTCACGCTGAGGCATTCGGCCTTGACCCCCTCGGCGAATACGTTGCCCTTCGGGCCCGAGTGGGCGAGAGCGTCTCCGCGCACAAGCTCGAGCAGGCGCTGGGCTTTGATGATCCGGTACAGCGGCGCCGCGGGCTATGTGCCCTTGTCGATGGCGACATCGCAGGTTTCCTGAGCGAGCCGCCACCGAAAAATGTGGACGGCGTCGTCGGTTATGGTCCGCCCCGCCCGTTAGACCGGCTTGCCGAGTCGCACCACCTGGCCGCGCGGGCGCTGATAGGCGCAGTGGCGTGCGGGTTTCACGGGGCGCATGACATCGCGTCGCTCGGTGTGCGTGCGGCTGTGGCAATGGACGCGGACGTCGGCGAGTCGCTGCGCAAACGCTACTTCGAACCGCTCGGTGCGGGTGGCTCGGCCCACGAAATCATATCGACCCTGCGGGCCTACTTCGCCAGCGACATGCATGTGGAGCGGACGGCGACGCGGTTGTTCATCCATCAGAACACGGTGCGCTACCGGCTGGCGCGATTCGAAGAACTAGCTGGGGCCAGCCTGCATGACACGAAGGTTCTGGTCGAGGTTTGGTGGGCTGTCGAGCTTTCGGCGATGAGTTTGTAGTGGCCACCAAAATCCGGCACACAAACCTCCACAAAGCTCGGAGCCTGCTCCGTAGATGCCCCATGGCCGACGGCAGACACTTAACTGCATACCTCTGAGGTCGGCGCTCCGACATCAAGCATCGTGGGTGGTCCCGGTCCCCGGACCGGCAGCGCCGCGGCTGCAGTACAACTCAACGAACAGGAAAGGTGGACAATGTTTTTCAAGAATGCAGACGAGTTCGACGAATGCATCTGCGGAATCTTCCGTGACGCGGGCGATCACCCCGAGGTCGGCCCAAAGGTTCGGGCTGAAAACCTCATCCTGCAGCTCATCCTCACCGACCCTGACTGCGAGCTGACGGTCGCCTTCCGCGAGGACTATCAGGTCATCTTCGGCCCCACCGATCTCAAGCCCGACCTCACCTTGCTGATGCGCGGCGACATCGCCGACCAGTTCTGGCGCGGCGACTACAACCTGGCCAGAGGGATTATCAACCGTGAGGTCATTGCCAAAATCAAGGCCGCGGGACGGGTAAAGAAGCTCATCAACGAGCTGGTCCCGCTGGCTGAGCCGCTGCGCCCGCTGTACCGGGAAAAAGTCGCCAAGAAGGACGCCGAGCTCGCCGGAAAATCAGCACGATGAAGACCGGCTAAATAGGAGGTCTACATGTCGACCATCGATGCGATCGATCGCCAAACCTCGGGACCCGCCGCACGTCATGCGCTGCCGGATCCCGGGGATGCGCCACTGGCGCCACCGCGACAAGGCAATGCTGTTTGACCGCAAGGGCTTTGTGCGTCAGGCCATTCGCTCGGGGGTGCCGATCGTTCCGGTCGCAACGGTGAGCGGCCACGACACCGTCTTCGTGCTCTCCGAGGGCCAGTTCTTGGCTCGCTGGACCGGCCTGGGTAGACGCTTGCGTGGCGCGACGATGCCGATCATCGCAGAATTCCCCTTCCCGTTGGCCATCGAGGTCCGGCCCCGCCCCACGACACGCGTGCCGTCGTGGGGCGGCAGCAGGACCGCCGTGCGCGGAACGGATGCCGACATGCTGCGGATATCTCGCGATATCATGACCGAATGAGTGACGTACTGATTCGGGACGTCCCCGACGATGTGTTAGCGAGCCTCGATGCGATCGCAGCCCGCATGGGCTTGTCGCGGACGGAGTACATCCGCCGCCGTCTGACCCAGGATGCGCGGACCTCCCGCGTCACGGTGACCGGTGCGGATCTTCGACGGTTCGCGAACGAAGCGGCAAGCCTCGGCGATCCGGACCGGATGCGCGCGGCGTGGGGGTGAGTCAGCAACGGTGGCTGATCGACAAGTCGGCGCTGCTGCGACTCACCGATAGCCGCGAGGCAGACGCCTGGTCGAACCGTATCGAACGCGGCCTTGTGCACCTGGCTGCCGTCACGCGGCTGGAAGTTGGGTTCGCGGCCCAGAACGGGGAGAGCGCACGGCGGCAGTTCCGTGCGGCACCGCTGTCGGCGATGCCGGTGGAGTATCTCACGCCGGCGATCGAGGATCGTGCGCTGGAAGTGCAGATCTTGCTTGCTGATCGCGGACAGCACCGCGGCCCCTCAATACCGGATCTGCTCATCGCAGCGACAGCCGAACTGGCGGAGTTGACGGTCCTGCACGTCGATAAGGACTTCGACACGATCGCTGCGCTGACGGGCCAGAAAACGGAAAAGCTCGCGGTAGCCCAAGTCCTGCTTGAGGCACCTCGGCCGCAATGACGAGCGTCAGTCAACGCTCAGCGCGTACGCCCCAGCGTCTGCGTCGGGCCCACGCTACCCGCGCAGGCTATCGGGCACGCGGAATCGCCTGCCGGATTCGCCTTGGGCCGCAACGCCATCGCGACCTACCTCCACCGGCGACGACAACCCGCAGAACGACCCACCTACCGCCGGACACCACGACCAGCGTCATCCCGCGCCGACCACGGACGCCCACACGTCGCGCGGCCTTCGCCGTGCCAGCTAAACTCACACCCGCCAGATCTTGACCGGCCGCCGCTTCGCATCGGCTTGTCTGGACTGGCACCGGGACGCTTAGGACACCGCTAGATCCGCTGGTCACGCCGATCGGCGGGGTTTTAGTCAGGTATTCAAAGACGTCCCCAGCCCCCGGGGACCTGACGAAAACTCGTCCACTGCTGGTCGTTGGTAATGGCTTGAGAGCGCCTGGAACGTGATTCGGCCGATTTGGGAACGTGCCAGACCGAGGGAGCGGGCGAGGTTCGGCTCGGATCGCGTACAGCGGTGCGCCGACGGTCGCCCAGACCTCTCCGCGGTGATCGCCGCTACTTTCCGAGTCTGCGGCACCAAGGATACGGTGGAGTCTGGGCCAAAGGTTCAGCAGCTACCTTTACTAACAGCTGGGGGTGGGATTCGCTGTTGGCGCCTACGAGCACTACATCGAGGGCCTCGCGACCGACACGCCGCCGCCATATGTAGGTGGCTACGACCTCCGTCGGAGCGATGAGCGCAGAACTTTTGAATGTCGGCTGCTGTTGTACCGGCTCGCGCTACTGTCGTTTCGGTCGAGCATGCGAGGCCAGCGAGTCACGATGCGTGCGATGACGCTTCGCGAAAGCCTGGCCAAACAGCATATTCACTTTGATGCATAATTGCTATGATCTATGTTTCGCTTACTAGCCTTCTGGAGTGGACGACAACCACCCCGCGAAGTCGGATGCGCCAACCGGTTCGAGAGTCGAGTCAACTGACGCCGATACCTGCCCGATGTGGTTTACCCATTCTTGCATGACCTCCAGACCCGCAAACCTCCCGCATACCCCATAAGTCTTGTCGCGAGGATTTCCTCACCATCGCGACTCGGATGACCGATGACAATACTCCGAGACACTTGACCACTGTTCGGGATGAGCACCATCGACGCTTTCAAATGCCCCCGGCGCGTGGCCTTGCAGCGATTACCGGGGCGGTAGTATCGGCTCAATGTCAACGCCAGCTGAGACCGACCGGTCAGGCTCTCTCGTGGGGTGCAGCGCGCTCTTAATCCTTTGCGAAGCAGTAGATTCGGTAGGAAGCGTCACCACGTTCCAAGACGCGGTATACCCCCGTGCCCGCGACACCGGCGAATAGCCGGCTGAATGGACGCAGCAATGCGGGGATATGGCGATCGATCAGTTCCGCGGATCGCTGCGAGCTTTCCTCCATGCCACGCAAAACTTCCGCATTGATGTTCCTCGTCGCGAGGATCCGCATCGGGGCCTCAGCCGTCGCAGCCTCCCAGTCTGAAATTTCTTGACTGCGACGCATGTCGGTGTAAAGGAACCTTCCCCCGGGACGAAGCACGCGCGCAACCTCGGCAAGGAAGCGGCCGAAACGCAGGTATGCATGCGAGGCTTCGACATTGATCACGGCGTCGAACGTGTTGTCGGGGAATGGCAAGCTCTCGGCATCGCCATGTACAAAGTCCAATCCGGGTACGTGATGCCTTTTTCGGCAGTACGCGACGCCTTCCGGGTTGAAATCCAGGCCGGTATAAGAGGCCGGGCGCATCGTGCGCGTTAGGTAGGAGGCCCCGCCGCCATGCCCACAGCTGACCTCCAACACCCTCTTGCCAGCGAGATCCGCTTGCATTGCGGTGCTGTGGTATAGCTGAATTCCCATCCGGTTGGGCTCGTCGTTGGATGTCAGCGTCAGGCCCATCCGCGGATCTTCTTCGTAGCCGTAGTTGAGAAAGTCGACATTCTCGTCGGTCAGGCGACGGGTGATGTAGGGGTACCAGTACTTGCTGACCACCTTCTTGTAGAGCCGCCTGCGGCCGACGCGGTTTACCCGTTCGCTTTGAGTGACAGACATGCCGCGAGTATGCCAGCGGGTCCGATGTTTCGGAACACTGTCCAACACCTATGAGACAGAGCGTATTCCGATCGACTCAACAACAACGTCGGCAGCGCAGAGTTGTGCGGAAAAGCGGTCGCGGAGTCTTCAACGTGGCGGTGGCAGCGCGACGGCCTCAACAGGGGACGTCGGCGTCCCTCTGCGAAATCCATTGGTGATCAGCCGTCTTCCCCGTCGGTCGCGTCGCGCGTCGATATACGACGGCACGGCCGCCGCCAGCCGGTGCGGTCGCGACCCCGGTGAAATGTGATCGCTCGCCGGCGGCATGTGTGGCGACAAACTTGAATTCGTTCAGCAGCGTGCGGAGCGTGACATCTAACTCCATGTTGGCGAAAGCCGCGCCAATGCAACGGCGGATACCGCCCCCGTAGGGAATCCAGATGTGGGTGTCCGGAGCGCTACCTACGAACCGGTCAGGATTGAAAGCAGCCGCATCAGGAAAGCATCGCTCGGAGTCGTGCACCAGCGAAATACCCGATACTACGCGATAACCCTCGGGAATAACCCACTCACCCAGTCTAATTCGCCGTAGAACCCTGCGTGAGGTGGTGGTGATAACGGGACGGGTGCGCAGCACTTCGGCTATGGAGGCTTGCCGCAGCTCCGACCCGCCTGCGTCAGCTTCTGCCGTCAACCGATCAAGCAGTTGCGGCTGCCGCCGCAGCCGCTCGACCGCCCATGACAGGGCCGTCCCTGTAGTTTCGTGTCCTACGGCAAGCAGCGTCAGTAGCTCATCAGCGATATGGTCGACTGAGATGACCGTGCCATCGTCATACCGTGCCCGCAGCATCAGCGATAGCACATCGGTGCGACGGTCCAAGTCCGGATCATTGCGGACGTCGGCGATCAGCCGCCGGACGAGCGCGTCGTAATGGGCACGTTGTCGGATCAATTTCGCACCCGGACTCCAGGCGCCGATGTCGCGACGCGCGCATGGCACCATGGCGATCCGTACGCCGAGCCTCATCATCGGCGGCAGCAGTTCCCGGAGTTCTCCTAGCGCCTCTCCCTCGGCTCCAAACACCGCGCGCAGAATCGCGTTAAGCGTGATACGCAGCATTGACGGCAACGTTTTGAACTGCCTACCTTCTGGCCAGGACGCGGTCTCGCGCAATACCTCTTCCTCGATGATCACCTCGTGGCTCCGGACCGTCTTGCCGTGAAAGGGCGGGGCGAGCAGCTTGCGGCGCGCACGATGCGGAGGCCCATGGAGGCTGAACGTCGAACCGGGACCAAATATCTCACCAAATACCCCGGCAAGGCCGACGACATCATCGCCGGCAGTGAGCAATTGCTGAATCAGGTCCGGATCGCTGAGCACCACGACCCTGTCGAAGATCGGCAGGTTGAGGGTGAAGGCGGGGCCATACCGGCGAGCCATCTTAGCCAGGGACGTGTCGGGGCTGAGAAAACCTACTCCTTGCAAGAGCTTTGGGATTGGCGGGGCGGGCGGCAACCGTACTGGGTCCATGGTTGCCAGAACCATATCGTCTCTCCCACAGGTTTAGCTGATCGTCGGCAACGTTAACCAAATGCATCGACGTTGACCAGATGAGTGTTTACCCGTCTGTTCAAGTGCGGAAAGTCGATGGTTGCACGAGAGCGCCGTCCACGTGCACCTGGTTGTCGCAGCAGGATTTAACCCAAAGTATCTGCGCAGCCTAGAAATACGCGACAACTCGGAGTAGACACGCATCTCAGATGACCCGCGCATTCCACGCGGGAGAAGTCGCCATCGTTGATATGCAGGAGGCTTGCATGACCACCGCAGCACGTCCGCACGGGTTGTTTCGGCTCGGAGCATTCGCTGCGATGCTAATGGCGGCGCTCTACGCCGTGATCGCTGTGTCGTACGCGTTCTTACCCAAGAATGTCAAGGTAGTCGGGACCGGCGATCCGGCTGCCTACTACCCCGCCCTGCTGAAAAACCCCAGTGCAGCCTTACTTTTGGACTGGGAGTTTGGCGTGTTGGGCATTGTGGGTGTCGCGGTTGTCGTGTCGGTGAGCGGTTTCAGCCGCCGCAATCGAAACGAAGGCTGGATCCTCTACACGTCGGTGCTCGCCCTCTTTGGCTTCCTCATAATGAGCGTGGACAGCTTGAAAGGTAGCGCTCTCCACAAGCTCCGCGCCGAAGCCTGGATGCACGGAGATGCCGCTACCCGAGCAGCAATTGGAGCCACGCGATTGACACTGGACTATTACGCCTGGTTCGCGTGCGGTGCGGTCGGCGCGTGGATATTGGTGGTCAACATCGCGATGCTACGCAACCGACAGTTGCCGACGGTGGGCGCCGCGCTTGGCTTTGTGCTGGCCGGGGCGAATGAATTGATAATGGTGAGTTTGACATTCGCATGGATGACGTCGTTGGACCTCGCTGTGGCGGCCGGCCTACTGGCTGCTGTTCCTTGGCTTGCGTTCGTCGGCATCCGGTTGTGGCGGGCCTCCGCTCCGCAGCTACGGGCGCTGACCGATCAGGCTGTGCGGGAACACGTCGTGGATGATGCCCACGTGTGACCGTCGCTCAGCGATGCCGACCGGCAATTTTGACATCGCCTGACAGAATGAGCTTTCCGACACTAGCGGCGGCCGCCACGCTTCCCCCAAGATACGCCTTTGCCAACTGGGGTGCCGACGCAGTGTCCATGCTCGGCAGCGACGCGAGCCAGGATCCGGCCTCATCGCGCTCATCGTTGCCGTACACGCGCACCGGGCACGGCATCCAGGCACCGAGTTGACGACTCGGCTCACGGATCCATTTGATGTCACTGACGATTGCGCATCCATCGAGCAACGGCGCATAAGCGAAACCCGCTCGCCCATCCGCCCAGAGGGCACCGACGGTGAGGCGGTGGAAGTCGGGTCCGAACTGATAGAGCAGCCGCAACCTATGGTCACGTTGGTGCGTTTCTCTGATCAAGGGCACGAAAACGTCCGCGTAGTCACGCGCTGTCACAGTGCCGAACGCTTCGAGGCCTTGCACCGTGTCGGGCGTGAATGAAGATCGCCTCAACATGATCCGATATCTCCCGCCGAAATCCAAGGCCGCATAATCGCTCTAATCATTCCCACTGTATCCGGACGGTAGCCATCTGACGACAGCCGCGTGCGCCTCTGTTATTGCTCGAGGATGGAGGAGTGCTCGCTCACCGATTCGGCAGGTGCGCGTTCTATTTCGGTAAACGCCCGGGCCCCACGGATCAACGCGTCGATGTCCTCAGGAGTCATCCGATGAACCACCGATTGGAAAGCTTGAATCCGCAAGCTGACGAGTTTGTCGAGGACACGTTGGCCCTCAGCCGTCAGCTCCAGGAGCGTCGCACGCCGATTTGTCGGCGAGACTCGCCGCGTGATGTATCCAGCGCCGGCCAATCGGTCACTCAACCGACTTGCCGTTGAGGAGTTCAAGGTGAGGTCTTTGCCAAGTTCACTCACCTGCTGAGGCCCGTGCCGTTCCAGCGACTTGAGTGCGCGCAGCGCTGTCAGACCAACAGTTGTCTCAACTTCGTTGAGCACCTCGATGTTGAGGGCCAGCAATCCCTGGGTAGCCTGCTCGAGTTCATCGACTAGGCCGGTAGTTGCGTGAGGATCGCCGCTCGACGCGAGTGGCAGCCTGGTGCCACTCGCCGGCACCGCACTGTCGTGGCTTCGACGCATTTCGTCACCGTACCGCGCGGCCCGCTCCCGCCTCAGTCTCCCAATGTTCTCAATCTTCGCCGCGCCTCCAAGCCTCCGATTGGCCTTGGTGGACCCTTCCCGAGCGACGTTACGTCACATATAATACGTGCATATTGGCAGGACATGTTAAGACGCACGTCATGTATTTATGCACCCTTTATTGGGCGTGGCAGGTTCAGAAACGATGCCACCCAGGCCCACGTGCTGGAGATAGCAATTACCGACGGCACTCCCCCAGCCGCTGTTCTGCGGCGAGTCCACATCCGGTTCGTTGATTTACGTCGAGCCACACGCCCACAGGAGCCTGTTCACAGTGGAATACGTCAGCGATGAGAAGGCCGATAGGATGCTGCGCACGTTCCTACCCGTGACAACAGCCGGGCTCGCACAAGGCACGGCGCCCAGTGCAGACGCGTCGCCGGCGAGCAGCGATCTTCTGAGCGGAACCCGGCTCTCGAAGTATCCAATTGAGCCGATTGCGCTTTCCGCACTTGTCAGCGTCGGCTCGCCACGCATGGCTGGAGTGGATCCGGCTCACGTCCAGCGGCTCCTGGAATCTGAGGGACCGCTTCCCCCGATCATCGTCCACCGCCAAACGATGAGGATTGTCGACGGCTTTCACCGCGTTGCCGCCGCCCTCGCGAGCGGCGTGGATACGATCAGCGGGCGTTTGATCGACGAATCATTGGAGACGGCGTTCATCATTGCGGTCAACGCCAACGTGACCCACGGCTTGCCCCTGCCGCTGACCGATCGGCGTGCCGCCGCGGAACGAATCCTGCAGACCCACCCAGATTGGTCCAACCGGGCTATCGCCTCTGCGGTCGGTCTGTCTGCAAAAACGGTTCGCGCGATGCGCTGTGCAGCCGGTGAAAGTCCGCAGTTGAACACTCGTCTTGGTAAGGATGGGCGGCTACGACCATTGAGTGCGACCGCTGGGCGACGGGTTGCAGCCGAAATTCTGCATGCACGTCCCCACGCATCCTTACGTGAGGTCGCGGCCCAGGCCGGCATCTCGCCGGGCACGGTCCGTGACGTTCGTGACCGGTTGCAACGCGGACTCGACCCGGTCCTGTCCGACACGCCAGAGATGCCGAAGTCTGACCACAAAGGTAGTAAGACCCGCATCGTCATCGGCAATTTCCTGGCGGCCGATGTCACGCCGGTTCTCGTTTCGCTGTCCAAGGATCCGGCGCTCAGGATGAACGCCGCCGGTCGTGGCCTGCTGCGCTGGCTTCACGGGCACGCCGTCAACACAGTCGACAGCACAACGCTCTCCGAATGTGTGCCTGAGCATTGCGTCGACCAGCTTGTCGAACTAGCGAGCCGTTGTTCTGCCAACTGGGCAAAGATTGCCGCCGACCTCGGAAAACTTGGCTAACCGATACCGAAGCCTGACCGGGTTGACACGACCCTACTCGGCACGACAGCGTCAGACGGGTGCACGGTGTTAGCGAGCCCAATATTTCAGCGCTGCAACCACATCCAGCTCGGCGAACCACAGAGCGCCCGGTACTCGGCATCAGTCTCGATGTCGGGCTCCCCACGGGCGCTTACTATGCGCTGCGCCTCAGCCATCTAGCACCATGGTGGGCTCTCGTCACCGCGACTGCCCTCGCCGCCATCCGGGTGGGATGGGTAGCCGTCCGCTCGCGCACAGTGACACCCTCCGGCGCGATAACGCTTCTCGCATACGGGACCGGGCTGACAGCCGCATGCTTAACAGCCGATCCGCGGCTACTCTTGGCGAGTAGCTCAATCAGTCTGGCGCTGACCGGGATCGCGTTCTTCGCGAGCCTGCTGACCGGCCAGCCCCTTACGCTGGGACTCTATCAGCGCTGGAAGCCCGATCAGGCAGCATGGTGGGCCGCGCGGTACGCCGCAGATCTCGCCGTCCGGAACACGTTTCGCCGCAGCAGTTACCTCTGGGGCTTGGGAATGGTCGCCGCCGGGATACTTCGACTACCGCTTATTTACCTTTTGCCGCTTGATATCGCGGTGGCTCTCTCGCTGGCCCCGGGCGCAATCGTGCTGACCGCGCTGATGCTGTGGTCTGTCCGAATACTCAAGTCGCACAACGCCAGCGCAGATATTCGATAGCGGCCAAGCTGGTGCACCACTACCGAATTTCCAAGTGACGCTTTAACGTGATGCTTACCGTCGAGGTACGGCGACTCATGACATATAGCTGCACTCTGCGCGTTCTGTGCGCCTGACATCGGGAAGCGTGATGGAAGAAGAAGTAGAGCCTTATCAAGTCCGAATTTCAGTGCGCGACTATGAGATCGATGCGCAAGGGCACGTGAGCGCGCTGGTGTACCAACAGTGGGCACACTTCGCGAGCATGGCCTGCCTTCGGGATGCCGGAGCTAAGATCGGCGAATTGGCCGCCCAGGGGTTGGGTCCGATCGACCTGGAGGTCACTACCCGGTTTCATCGCGAGTTGCGGCTGGGCGACGAGGTTGACGTCGGCTGCGAGTTCGAGTGGGGTTCGGGCAGAACGTACCGGCTCTTGCAAGAGATCCGGCAGCCTGACGGCACATTGGTGGCCGAAGTCAACAGTCTCGGTGCGATCATGGACTTAGCGAAGCGACGCATGATCCCAGACCCGGCCGGCCGGCTGCGCGCGGTAACCGAGCTTCCCGAAAGGCTAGGTCTGGCAGCGCATCAACAGTGACGAAATTGCCTGCCTGCCCAAAAAATTGCTGACCGATGACTAGCTTGGATACCGACGTAAGCCGTCGGCGTCGAGAGCTTTACGAGTCGACCGCGGGTCTGTACACGGCGACATTCCACGTCATTTGGCGTGTCGGCTTTCCCCACGTTCATGTTTGGCTGACCAAGGCCCTGCGCGACAGCTCGCGCATTCTGGATGCGGGCGCCGGATCTGGTTACTGGTCGCGCCACATCGCACGTTCGCTACCACGCAGCAGCGTCGTAGCGATGGACTTCTCCCATGCCTACGTCTCCCGGATCAAGCAATACATCCCCGAGGACTTGGCGGTGCCGGTCGTCCAGGGCGATGTCACCGCCGCACCGTTCTGCAGCGGTAGCTTCGATGCGATCCTCTGCAGCGGCGTGCTCGATACGATGCCGGACCCCGTCCCGGCGCTGAGCGAGTTGCGTCGGCTACTGAAACCCGAAGCCAAGCTGCTGCTAATTTTGCGCGCCAAAGGATCTCGGATGTCGACGCTGGTGGAGCGTTTCTTCCGCACCTCGATCTCGTTGTTTCGCATGATCACTCGCACCGGTGGCGGTGGATTGGACCCCGAGTTGTGGAGCAGGACAGCCATCAGCCCTCGTTTGGCTGCACACGCTGAACAGGCAGGCCTCGTCGTCGAGGATATCCGCTACGGCCAGATCCTCACCCGCGCTGTGCTACGCGCGCGACCTCGCCAGTCATCGGAGAACGGCGGCGATGAGGGTGATGGCATTGATCGCGGTGAACGTGATGATGGATCCGCCGTGTAGCAGCTTGCCGTCTTTCTTGGTGTAGCTGACGTGCAAGCGGCGAACGCTCAGCCACGCCACCACCGCCCAGGCACCCAGGCATGCGAATCCGGCCGCCGCGATCGCCGGCGGCATGCCGCTGCGCCACACGTGCCAGGCCCACGGCCCGATCGATGCCACGAATGCGAGCAGCGCCCATGTTGACGTTCGCGACGCACCGAACCGCACCGGAGTGGTTCTCCGGCCACCCTTTTCATCGTTGTCGACGTCGCGAACATCCTGGCACAGGCCCTCGCCGAGACCCATGAACACGATGGTGAAAGCCAGGTATGGCAGCCCACGCCGCCATCCGTCGAAGTCGAGTCCGCCGGCGCAGTACGCATACATGAGGACCCACGTGACGGGCCAGAACACTTGGGTGGCCAGGGGACGGCCCGAAAGCCCGACTGGCTTGAAGTTGTAGGAGAGCACCACAGGGAGCGCGATAAGAAAGACAATTCTGTTGGTCCAAGGAAGCAACAACGACACGGCGCCCGCTGCACCCACCAGTATGGTGCCCACCACAACCAGCTCATTGCGCGACAACGCCCCAACCACGAGTGCGCGATCTTGGCGGGAGCGCTCGGTGCTTGCACGGTCTACGGCAACATCAGCCACATCGTTGAACAGTGTTTGACCGCCATGAAACAGGGTGAGGGCCAGCACGACCAGGATGATCCGATGCCACGGCAGGGACGGGCCCGCCATGACAGCAAGCATCGCCAGTGGAGCCACGATGTCGTACCAAACCCGCGTCCTCATCCGCAGCGCATCGATCGTGCGAGCGACACGGGCTGCCCGGCTATGACCCCGCGACCCGGTTGCAAGCGCAGCAGACGATTCTTGTATTTTCATAGCGACTCCAGTCCAAAAACCAGTAATGCCACGGCCATTCCCGTCGCGTTGGCTAATAGGTTGACAACGTCGTTATCCATCCAGCTCACACCTGAGGAGAGTTCCGCCGGGCTGCCGCAATGGTGGGGCTCCTCCAGTGCAGCGCCACACGTCTGACAACGGAAGCGGGCCTGCAGCGTGGCGCCGATCACCGAATCCAACAGCGAGCCGGCGACTCCGGCCACCATGCCGACAACGACCATCACCGCATTGCCGGTCATCGTGCCGACAATTCCGATAACCAGCCCGCCTGCCCAGGTCGCCAGAAGCCCCAGCGCCGACACAGCTCCCGAGGTCCCGCCCGGGACCCGCCGCCAACTCCGCAGCGAGACAGGCGATCTACGCGAGAACCGGCCGATCTCTGACGCCCACGAGTCCGCGGTCGACGCCGCGATTCCACCGATGTACACGAAGAACCACACCTGATGACGATTCATCGCGAAGCCGACGAGGGGCACCATGACCGGGAGGATTCCGTTGACCATGACCTGACTGAGTCCGCGCATGCTTTCGACACGCCGCACGCGACGCCACGCGGTGAGCAGGCTCGTGAGAATGAAAAAGGTACTCACTGGAACCGCCCACACCCACCCGCCGAGTCCGATCGCTGAAGCCATAACTAGCGCTGCGCCAATCGATCCCGGAAGGTCGAGCCAACGCAACCGCACTATCACGGGCACGAGCCCGAATGCCAGAGCGGCTGCTAACCCCCATCGATGCGCATCGACGCCGGACAGATCGCGACCGAGATGGATAAGCAGCGCCACCCACGGCGTGATCAGCAGATTGTCGACGGCCGGAGCTACCAACAACTCGATCGCCGCGGTCGTCAGAGCAACAAAGACGGCGACAGCAACGCTCGTCGACCAATCCACTCGGTAGCCGAACACCATGACAATCATCGAGATGGCGCACGCAGTCACACTGAAGACAGCGGATCCCTCCAATGAACGAGCGGTAGCACCGACGGCGACCCGGTGGCGTCCCCACCTGCTACCGATGAGGGCGGCCAACGGATCCGCTAAACCCAGGACGAAGACACCCGCCGAGATCGCGGCCCGGTCTGGCCAGAATGCGGCCACCGCTGCGAGCACGCCGGTGGCGAATCCAACGAGACCGTAGTCACGCCCTCGCGCCCCGTCGAGGACGTCGGGCAGCAGCTTGAGCTCGACAGAGATGGCCAGGACAATTGCCGTCGCGCTCAACAAGCCCAGTGCGACCGCTTGGTGCGAAATGTTGATCGCGGCCAGCCCGACAACAAGCCCGCACAGCATGTGGGATACCTTGCGAGCCGCGAACCGGCTCGCGCCGAACCGAATCGCGGCCCGACCACCCCCGGTTAGAGCAAGGCAGACTGACACCGTCGCAATGATCCCGACGGCAATGTCGTTACCGAAATCATCTATCACAGGACGTAACTCGCTAACAGCGCAACGCAGGTGAGACTGAAGACCAGTGCAGAACCGCGATGAAGGCGGCGCGCTATCGCCTTGTCGAATGACGACCGCAGCTGGACGGCACTGATGACTGTCAGTAGAACCCAGGCCACGAGTATGACCGCTCCGGCATACAGCCATCCCGGCGAGGCCGCCACCGGGCCGCACGCGGCAAACCATACCCAGCCCAGCGCGGCAACGCCGTACGCGATCGACGCGACCGCGGTCGCCGCCGCCGGCCCGTATTTCACTGCGGTGGTGAGCTTCCCGCCCTGGCGATCATTGTCGTAATCGCGGATGTCTTTGACCAGCATCTCCCCCACGCCCAGATAGACGATGACGAAGAGCAGATAGAAGTACACGGGCCCCGAGGGGAGCTGCCCGGCCGCGGCCACCAGCGCAGTGACAATGCCCACAAGGCCCGTCAGGCCGGCGATCTGGGACATGATCGGTCTGCTCTGTGTGCGCAGTGGAGGTAGCTCGTGCTGGGTGATCAGCAGTGCCAGAACCACCGTGACCGCTGTCAATTGCCAGCGGACCAGCACTGTGACGCCGAGACCCACTATCGCGCAGGCCACCGCTTCGACGAGAGCGGTCCGTGGACTGATCAATCCGCTGGCGATCGGCCGGCGGCGCCTGAGGATTTCGCTGGAAAGGCGATCGGTTTCAACGTCTTTAACGTCGTTGAGCAGTGTCGCAGCCAGGTGAAGCAGGTTCATCGCCAGCGCGGTCAGCCCAGCGACGCGCAGCGGTACGGCACCATGCGTAAGCGCTGTGATCAGCGCGATGGGCATGAGCGTGTCGAGCCAGAGCCGGGTCGTGGGGCGCGCCACCCTCAGGTGTGCGAGCAGGATTCGCGATACGCGCGGACCTCGCGTGCCCCAACTTGCGTACCATTGCTCAATCGTCCCGCCGAAACTGTCTCCGTGAGTGGGGAACTCAGCGGCTTTCACGTAGGAGTAACCAATGGTGTTCATCGCCGACTCCTCCACACCTGGCTCCTCGGGGTCAGGTAACCGCTGGTTTCGAACGCGCTGAAGTACACGTTGAGTAAGTCGTCGCCAACCGGCGGGCAGCGCAGGTCCGATACCGCCGATAGCGCCCCAACTGTGCGCGTGCAGTCGTGGGCGGCGGTCGTCATCGTCGCCCACGATGCGTGGCGCAGGTGCGGTTCCAAGGGAGTCAGCGCACTCGACCGGGAATGCGGACCAGCGGTGAGATCGTGCTGCCATTGCGTGAATGGCACTGGGCGGACGGCATATCCGCGCCTGACCATCCACTCCACGAAATCGACGAAAGCGATGGGATGGGGATTGTTGAGGTGGAAGGTCTGGCCGACCGAATCGGATTGTTCCGACAACGTGACCAGCGCGTTGGCCACGTAATCCACTGGTGACACGTCGATGACGCCGTCCAGAGAAGGCGCCTGTCCCAGCTCGACGCAGCCTTTGATCATGCGCTCGAAGTAGGAGTCGGCGTTGAAAACACCTGTCCGGCTGTGTCCCGCGATCAGCGGTGGCCGGTACGTCGCGATGGGGAGTCCTCGCCGCGCCGCTTCGACGGTGATGCGCTCAGCGACCCATTTGGCTTGCGCGTATCCACCGAGCAGGGGCCGCTTGTGGTCAAGTGTGTGGTCCTCGGAACTGCTGAGGCCGTCGAACGGAAAGACCGCCATGCTCGATACGTAGTGCAGGACTTTCGTGCGACGCCGTACAGCCAGTCCCAGGATTTCCCGGAGGGCTCCGACAATGCCATCTTGCAGCGATGTGTAGGCCTTCACCCAATTCACCGGAGCTGCGCAGTGGTAAATGCCGGTGACGGCGCCGGCCAATTCGTCGAACTGTCGTTCTGACAGGCCCAGTCGCGGCAGAGCGATGTCTCCGGGCAGCGCGGTGATCGCGTCGCGTCCAGTGCTCCAGTCGATGCCCAGCCGATCTGCGTTGCGCTGCAACCGCATACGAGCAGTCTTCTCGTCGGGTGCCCGCACCAGGCACACCACTTCCTGACCCCGGGCCAGGAGCTCGCGCAAGATAAACCCGCCCAGGAACCCGGTGGCGCCCGTCAAGAGCTGCCACTGCGGCTGGGGCGCGATCGCGGTTGCCGCTGGATCACGCCGGATCGCCTGGTCCAGTGTGGCTTTCGCCGCAAGGGTCTCGACGTTGACGCAGCTGCCGGGACGAGCGAGCGCGTCGTCGAGGCCCTCAGCCGCCCGAGTGGGGTCACTTTCTACTGACGCCGGCTCGCCGACGTGGGGCGCTCGCACCCCGCCGACGAGCGAGTGCAGTAAGACATGGCTGTCGCTGAGTAGGAAGTGTTGTCTGACCTCAGCGAACTCGAGCTGTCCGATCTGGCACAACCCAATTCCGGTGCTGATCGCGGTCGTTTCAAGGAGCTGGGTGATCAGCCCGGCCTCCAGCGTGGCGAAGTGCATGCTCTGCTGGCCGTAGAGCGGCCCGATCGCGTCGAGTTGGGCGACGAGAAAAAGCGAGAACGCGCAGTCCCGGAAGAGCGCCCGATTCCACCACCAGTGCAGCTCGTCGGTGAATCGATCGCTCTCACTGCTCAGTGAAATCAGCGAGTGCCGGGACGGGTCGTAGTAATAGCAGCCTGCGGTCAGGTCTTCGACACGGCCCGGTTTGATGTGGAGGTAGATCTGCACGCTGTAGGTGCCCCCGCCAGATCCGTAGCGGTGCCGCCGGTGATGGCCGGTGGTGTCGAGGTCGCGAAGTGCCGAAAGTAGTTGCCCTAGCTCACTTTGGTTAACCGCGTCGCCGATGAATTCTCGACAGCTGCTACGTTCGCCGTCGGCGTCGGCCTGGCGCGTGAGGGGGAATGAGACGGCCTGCGGGTCTGCCGGATAATCCTGACGCAGCCCTCGGCGCTGTTCGCGGAACCGCTGGCGAGCCTCAGGGTCGGCGATGATGTCGTAGGCGGCCAGCGGTTGCGATGCACTGTGTACGCCGGATCGGCCACCGGTTTCGCCGTGATCGGATGACGGCCCGGCGCGCTCGGTGAGCGTCGCGCCGAGTTCCTCGATCGAGGCGGCAGTGAACAGCTGCTCGATGTCGGGGCGCAGGCCAAGGGTGTCTTCGATCGCAGCGGCGATACGCACCATCTGCAGTGAGCCCACGCCGAGTTCGCTCAGAGTCGCATGAGCGGGAATCTCGTCGACGCCCAGGACCTCGGCGACGATCGCGGCAATGGAACCTTCACGGGGAGCCGCTGTCGGCGGCGCAGACGGCCTGTCGGCCCGCTCGGCGTCGGCTTCGAGGGCCTGCCGATCCTGCTTTCCGTTACGTGTCGTAGGGATGGCATCGAGGAAGCGAAAGACTCCGGGTCGCATGTGTTCCGGTAGCTGCTGGCTGAGATAGGCCGCCAAAACGTTGGAATCGCCACCACCTTCGGTGGCGACAACATGTGCAACGAGGCGACGTCGTCCGTGGGCATGGGGATGCGCGGTGACAACGCAGGACTGAATGTCACGGTGTTGTGCGAGTACGGTTTCGATTTCGCGCAGTTCAACGCGGCGGCCGTCGATCTGCACCTGACCATCACGACGCCCGATGAATTCGATATAGCCATCAGGGTTCCAGCGCCCGTAATCTCCTGTTCTGCAGATAGTTTCGCCGGTCCGGGGGTGACGAACAAACTTCTCAGCGCTGAGTTCGGGATCGTTAAGATAACCCGGCGATGTGCCGATGCCCGAACTGCACAGCTCCCCGGTCACCCAATCCGGGCGTTCGTTCAGTGCGTCATCGAGAACGTAGTAACGGGTGTTCGCGATCGGTCTTCCGTACGGAATCGACGTCCCATCGAGATGTGTGACGTCGACCCGGTGGGCGATATTCCACAGGCTCGTCTCGGTGGGGCCGCCGACGCTGACGATCTCCGCCTCTGACCCGCGGGCACGAATGCGGCCCGGAAGGTCGACAGGGATCCAATCGCCACCCAGCAGAATCAGCCGCAATGACGGCGGGACCACGGTGTCGGTGGCTTCCGCGCGGTCGAGAAGCATCTGAACGCTGGCCGGAACGGAATTCCATATCGAGACGCGTTGATCGGCAACGAGCTCCAGCCACGCGGCTGGGTCGCGGCGAAGCTGGTGTGGCACGGTCACGAGCGCGCCGCCGACGGCCAGCACGCCGAAGATATCGAACACCGACATGTCATGGTGGAGATCAGTCACGGCCAGCGACCGATCGTCCGCTCCGATCCCGAACGTCTTGATGGTGTGCGTGATCGCGTTCACCAAGCCGTGGTGTTGCAGCTGAACGCCTTTGGGCGGCCCCGTGGAACCCGACGTATACAGCACCACGCAACGGTCGTCGAGTCGCCGCTTTGGTGGTGACACGGTCTGCGGCATCCTGGCGAGGTCGAGAGCGTCGATCGCCACAACCCGAATCTGATCGGGCCAGGTGGTGCGGTCGAACAACCGCGCCTGGGTCAGCACTATCCGCACCCGGGCGTCGGCGATCAGTGACGACAGCCGTGCCGCCGGGAGGTCCGCCGGCAGCGGCACATAGGCGGCCCCGGCCATGAGCGTCGCGAGTACAGCAACCGTTTGTTCGCAGCCCTTTTCGGCGACGATCGCGATCAGCTCGTCTGGCTGCACGTTCTCTGACTGCAGCCAGCTGGCCAGCGCGGCGGCTTTGGCGTTGAGCTCGGCGTAGGTCCAGGCGGTACCGCCATGCACCAGCGCAACTCGATCGGGGTCTCGTCGACACTGTTGGGTGAACAGTTCTTCCAGACGCATCGCCAGTATCGGTGTCGCCGTGTCGTTGATCTGGGCGCGCATGCGTAGCTGCTCGACGGGAACGAGTTGCAACGCAGCCGTATTGGTCCAGGCGGCTTCGTCGGTCGCCAGCTTCTCGAGAAGTCGCTGGTATGCGGCGAACATGTCGACGATCACGCCCGGTGCGAACAACTGCTCGACAACATCCCACTGGAACGCCAACGCGCCACCCCGCAGGAAGGACTGGTTGTCCAGGGCCACTTGCGGCGTCTGCGAGGCGCCGGCCGCGGGTGCCCCCAACCAGTCGAAGACGCCGAGGTCACGCAGCACTGGCGTGAAAACCACCGGGGCCTTGGCGGCAGTGGCCACATAGCCGTTGGCCCGGGCGAACTCGCGCAAGATGCCGACTCCACCGAGCTCGCGGTGGTCCAGATCGGTGAGCACCTGTTGGCGCAGATCTTCGGCGCGGGCCAGAAATGACGAACGCGCCGACCAGTCGACACCGGTCAGCATGAAATCGGCGGACGGCCCGATGGCACGGTGCGTCGCGGCATTCGCCTCGTGCTGCATGGTGACGTTGACCGTGAATCGCGGCTCTTCGGACCACGTCGCCAGCACTTCGCAGTAGGCGGCCAGCAGCGCTACCGACGGGGTTAACCCGAATTGTGTTGCACGCGCGCAGAAGCTCGTCCAGTCGCGTTCGCGCAACCCCCCGCTGAATCGGGTGTAGCGCGGTGCGGCCAGCTCACGAGTGACTGATCTGGGAAGCCGAGGTGCGTTGGGCAACAGCGGGGCCCGCTCCCGCCAGTAGAAAAGGGCTCGGTGATACCGGTGCGATTGTTTGGTGGCCGAAACCTTTTCGATACGCTGCCGGTAACCGTGATCTGCATGTATCTCAGCGGTGGGGTCTTGGTAGAGGCGCCTCCACTGGTCGACCAGCTCAAGCAACGACGCCGCATCGAACGTCAACAGGTCGGCACTGAGGTGGATGCGTTGGCGATCGCCATCGAGCCGGTGCACACGCAGTTCGAACATCGGCCAGCGGTCGAGGGGAAAGACTTGGTGTGACAAATCTTCTCGTGCGGCGCGGAGGATCGACTCGGCGAGATCCTGCGGATGTCCGCGGAGATCGGTAATCGGAAGCGACCACGTCGGACTACTTGCGTCGATGTACTGAAATCCGCGCGCGGAAACTGTCGTTCGGAGCGCATCGTGCTGATCGATGAGCACCCGCCAGGCCGCTTCGAGCCTACCGAGATCCAATCCTGCAGAGTCGACTTCGGCGTAGACATGGGCCCCGACTCCGCCGAGCTCGAATAGTTCGTTGCGTCCGGCCACATAGGCTTGCTGAAGGTCAGTCAGCTCGAAGGTGCCCCCGTCGTCCGGGTCGCCGTCGCGCGCGTCCGTGTCGACGTCGTCGCCCGGCCCAGATCCGCCCGCCAGCCTGTGTGCCAGTTCTCGCATACTGAGTCCACCGAGGAACTCACGCAACGGCACATCGATCCCGCGTCGGGCGGCCAGTGCGTCTGTTATCTCCACCGCACGAACTGAATTCACACCCAGGCGATTGACCGGTGTATCAACCGAAACCTCTGTGGGTGTGGCGCCCACCGCGTGAGCGATGAGTTCTCGCAGCTCGTCGGCCCAGGC
>NZ_JAVKSG010000039.1:0-36646 GCF_039583785.1 Mycobacterium sp. | reverse complement strand
AGCAGCACGTTCATGTGCCCGGGCATCCGGCCGGCGACCGGGTGGATCGCGTACTTCACTTCCACGCCCTTGGACTCCAGCAGCGCGGCCATGTCCTTGACGGCGTGTTGGGCCTGCGCGACGGCCAGCCCGTAGCCCGGGACGACGATCACCTGGTTGGCGTAGGCCATCTGGATCGCGGCATCGGCGGCCGAGGTGGCCTTGACCGTCTTGTCGCCCGCGTCGCCGCCGCCCGGCGTCACGCCGCCGCCGCCGAACCCGCCGGCGACGATCGCCGGGATGGAACGATTCATCGCCTTGGCCATCAGGTTGGTCAGGATCGAACCGGACGCGCCGACGATCATGCCGGCGACGATCATCGCGGTGTTGTTCAGTGCCAGACCCGCCGCGGCGGCCGACAGCCCGGTCATCGCGTTGAGCAGCGAGATCACCACCGGCATGTCGGCGCCACCGATCGGCAGTACCACCATCAGGCCCAGCACACCGGCGGCGGCGAGCAGCCCGATCATCCACCACAGCGACGCCCCGCCGCTGCCCGGATGGGCGTGCAGGCCGACCTCCACCGCGGCCACGATCGCGCCGATCAGCAGCAACAGGTTGACCGGCTGTTGGGCCCTGCCCAGACCGATCGGCGCACCGGAGATGATCTCCTGCAGCTTGCCGAACGCGATGATCGAGCCCCAGAACGAGATCGACCCGATGATCGCCGCGAACAGCGACGCCACCACGATGTGCACGGTCGGCGACTCGTGATGCTGGAACGCCGAAAAGCCTTCGGTATCCATGAATTCCGCCAGCGCGATCAACGCAACGGTGCCACCGCCGACGCCGTTGAAGAACGCCACCAGCTGCGGCATCGCCGTCATCTTGGTCATCCGGGCCGGCGGAACACCGAGCACGATGCCGACCACCAGGCCGGCGACGATCAGCACCCAGGACTCGGTGTGCCGGATCTTGATCAGGGTCGCCGTCACGGCCAGTGCCATACCGACCGCGGCGATCAGGTTGCCGCGCACCGCGGTCTTGGGGCCGGTCAGGCCCATCAAGCCGTAGATGAACAGCGCGAACGAGACGACGTAGAGGCCGGTCACCAGGTAGTTCATTTGGCGACCGCCTCTGTTTCTTCGGCCTTGACGACCGGGGCCTTCTTCTTGCCCTTGAACATGCCCAGCATCCGGTCGGTGACGATGAAACCGCCGATCACGTTCAGCGTGCCGAACACCGTGGCCACGAACAGGATGATCTGCACGGCCAGCGACGGGTGCTCGACCTCGCCGAACACCACCAGCGCGCCGAGCACGACGATGCCGTGGATGGCGTTGGTGCCCGACATCAGCGGGGTGTGCAACGTGTTGGGCACTTTGGAGATCACCGCGAACCCGACGAACCCGGACAACACCAGGATCGCCAGGTTGGCGAGTAGTTCGTTGTACATCTAGGCCTCCGCCTTGTCGCGTGTGACGCATGAGTCCGCGATGACTTCGTCGTCGAAATCCGGAGCCAACGTGCCGTCTTTGACCAGCAGGTCCAGCAATGCGGTGATGTTCTTGCTGTAGAGCTCGCTGGCGTGCTCGGGCATGGTGGCCGGCAGGTTCAGCGGCGAGGCGATGGTGACGTCGTGGCGGACGACGGTCTGCCCGGGCTCGGTCAGCTCACAGTTGCCGCCGGTCTCCCCTGCCAGGTCGACGACGACGCTGCCGGGCTTCATTGCCTCGACGGCGGCTGCCGTCACCAGCTTGGGGGCCGGGCGGCCGGGGACCAGCGCCGTGGTGATCACGACGTCGAACCCGCTGATCGCTTTCTCGAGCGCCTTCTGCTGTTGGGCGCGTTCGGAGTCGGTGAGCTCGCGGGCGTACCCACCCTCGCCGGCTGCGGCCAAGTCTTCGCCGCCGAGCGACAGCCATTGCGCACCCACCGAGCGGACCTGGTCGGCCACCTCGGGCCGCACGTCATAGCCGGTGGTGCGGCCGCCGAGTCGCTTCGCCGTCGCCAACGCCTGCAGACCTGCCACGCCGACACCGAGCACCAGCACGGTGGCGGGCTTCACGGTGCCGGCCGCGGTGGTCAGCATCGGGAAGAACCGGGTGGACTCCGAGGCGGCCAGCAGCACGGCCTTGTATCCGGCGACGTTGCCCTGCGAGGACAACGCGTCCATCGCCTGCGCCCGGGATATCCGCGGGATGGCCTCCAGGGCGAACGCCTGCACGCCGGCCTGCTTGAGCGCGCTGATCGAGTTGTCGGCGCTGCGGGGAGCCAGGAAACCGATCAGCGTCTGCCCGCTCTTGAGCCGGCTGACCTCGTCGGCGGTCGGCGGCGCGACCTTAACGACGATGTCGGCCGACCACGCGTCACCGATGGTGGCTCCGGCCTCGGTGTAGAGCATGTCGGGAAGCAGCGCGCGTTCACCGGCACCCGCCTCCACGACGACCGCGACACCGCTTTTCACCAGCGGCACGATTGCCTTCGGCACCAGCGCGACCCGTCGCTCGTCGGCGCCCGACTCGGCCACCACGCCGACCGTCGTCTGCGTTTGTGTCATAGCTCCCTACCCCAGTAGACCGGCACTTACACTAACTGGTCACCAAAGTGGGAAATCCCGGCCGTATTCCTCAGTTCGGCGCGGACCGAAGTAGCGGCGTTGGGACTCCACGATCGCGACGTCGTTGATGCTGGCTTCGCGTCGGGACATCAAGCCGTCTGCGTCGAACTCCCACAGCTCGTTGCCGTAGCTGCGCCAGCACTGGCCGGACGCATCGCGGCACTCGTACTGGAATCGCACGGCGATCCGGTTGTCGTGAAAGCTCCACAGGCTCTTGCGCAGGGCGTAGTCGAGTTCGCGCTGCCACTTGCGGGTCAGGAACTCGACGATCGCCTCGCGGCCGACGACGTGCTCGTCGCGGTTACGCCATTGCGAGTCAACGGTATACGCGCGGCTGACCCGGTCCGGATCGCGGCTGTTCCACGCGTCCTCGGCGGCTTGGACCTTCTCCATGGCGGTCGCGGAAGTGAACGGCGGCAGCGGCGGGCGGGCATCGGTCATGACGTTCATCCTGCCCCCGGTGTGCCCGCGAATCGGGTGGCTTATCGTGACGGTTATGGACTTCGCGATGTCAGCCAAAGCTAGCGACTACCACCAGCGACTGAGCGAGTTCATCACCGAGAACGTCTTCCCCGCCGAAGCCGAGTACGACAAGTACCGCGGCGAAGTCGGCCCGCACGATCACACCGTTCCGCCAATAATCGAGGAACTGAAGGTCAAGGCCAAAGCCGCTGGGCTGTGGAATCTGTTCCTGCCGTCGGAATCCGGTTTGACCAACCTGGAGTACGCGCCGCTGGCCGAGCTGACCGGGTGGAGCCTGGAGATCGCACCCGAAGCGCTCAACTGCGCGGCCCCCGACACCGGCAACATGGAGACCTTGCACCTGTTCGCCACCGAAGACCAGCGCAAGCAGTGGCTGGAGCCGTTGCTGAACGGCGAGATCCGCAGCGGGTTCTCCATGACCGAGCCCGCGGTCGCCAGCAGCGACGCCCGTAACATCGAAACCTCGATCGTGCGCGACGGCGCCGACTACGTGATCAACGGCCGCAAGTGGTGGACCTCAGGTGCGGCGGACCCGCGCTGCAAGATCCTGATCGTGATGGGCCGCACCAACCCCGAGGCGGCCAGCCACCAGCAGCAGTCGATGGTGCTGGTGCCCATCGACACACCGGGGGTGACCGTGGTGCGCTCGACGACGGTCTTCGGTTACCAGGACCAGCCCGGGCACTGCGAGATCATCTACGACAACGTGCGGGTGCCGGCCACCAACCTGCTCGGCGAGGAGGGCTCGGGCTTCGCGATCGCGCAGGCGCGGCTCGGGCCGGGCCGCATCCACCACTGCATGCGCGCGCTGGGTGGAGCCGAGCGCGCGCTGGCCCTGATGGTGCACCGGGCCAACACCCGGATCGCCTTCGGCCGGCCATTGGCCGACCAGGGCATGGTTCAGCATGCAATTGCCAAGTCCCGCAACGAACTTGACCAGGCCAGGCTGTTGTGCGAGAAAGCGGCCTGGACCATCGACCAGCACGGTAACCGGGCCGCCCATCTGCTGGTCTCCCAGATCAAAGCGGTGGCCCCGCAGATGGCCTGCGACGTCATCGACCGCGCGATCCAGGTGCACGGGGCGGCCGGCGTCAGCGGGGACACCGTGCTGGCCCGGATGTACGCCTGGCAGCGCGCGATGCGCATCTTCGACGGCCCCGACGAGGTTCACCTGCGGTCCATCGCTCGCGCCGAGATCGGCCGGGAGAAGAGTGCTTTCGCCGCGGCGGTCACCTAGCGTGGTAGCCGGCGTGCGAGATTTGCAGGGGGCCTGGAACTTTCGCGACGTCGCCGACACCACCGGCGTGCTGCAGCCGGGGCGGCTGTTCCGATCCGGCGAGCTCAGCGAGCTGGGCGACGAGGGTCGCGACGAGCTGCGCCGGTTGGGCGTCAGCGATGTCGCCGACCTGCGTTCGCGCAGTGAGGTAGTGCGCCACGGGCCAGGCCTGGTCCCCGACGGCGTCGACATCCACCTGCTGCCCATCCCGGATCTCCCGCCCGACGACCTCAACCCGGACGGCGAGGCCCCGCACGAGCACGCGTTCAAGCGTCTGTTCGAAGAAAAGCCGGACGGCGAATCGGTCAGCGCCGCCGCGACCCGCTACATGGTCGAGGAATACCGCCGATTCCCCACTTATCCCGGGGCCCGGGAAGCACTGCACCGCGTCGTGACGCTGCTGGCCGACGGGCGCACGGTGCTCGCCCACTGCTTCGCCGGCAAGGACCGCACCGGCTTCACGGTCGCTCTGGTGCTCGAGGCCGCGGGCGTCGACCGCGACGCGATCGTCGCCGACTTTCTGACCAGCAACCAGGCCGTGCCGTTCTTGCGCGAGCGCATCCTCGATGCGATCCGTCGCCGCGACGACGTCGAGGCGACGCCCGAGTTGATCGCGACCACCGAGGCGCGGCTGTCCGAAGAGGTGCTCGGCGTGCGCGCGGAATACCTCGACGCGGCGCGGCGGACCATCGACGACACCTTCGGCTCGCTGGAAGGCTACTTCCGCAGCGCCGACATCACCCAAGCCGACGTGCGCCGGTTGCGCGACGCGCTGCTGGGCTGAGGCCAACGTCGAGGCCGAGGAGACGTGCGGCTGAGCAAGAGCAGGCCTGCAGAACGTCGATCTCGACGCGGGGAAGTCAACTCCCGGACCCCCGACGAACCTACGAACGAGATCACCTAATAATTGTTAAGAAAACCTGTGCGTTTCTCAGACAACAGCCCGAAAATGGAGTAGAACGTATGTCGAATACTCCGCCGTTCGGGGTCGCTCGCGTGCCCTGAAGCCCACCGCCCGAAAGGTCGCACAATGTCAGCTCGCACGCTTCGTCTCATGGGTCTGGGGATGGTCGCCACCGCCGGTGCCGGTGTGGTGAGCCTGGCGGCCCTGCTGAACCCCACCCCGGCGCACGCCGACGGCCAGGACGTCGGCCTGGTCATCGGCGGCAGCGGCACTCCCATCCCGGGTCCCGAGTACGTGGCGTCCGCCGCAGAGCACTATCTTTTCCCGACCTACGGCGAGAACATCGACTTCTACCAGGGAACCACGCCCACCACGACTGACCCCCTGGCGGGATTCGGCAACGGCCTGTTCACCCCCGAGGGCCTGTACCCCCTGACCGGGGTGAAAACCCTGCCGCTGAACTACCCGGCCGGCACCGACGGTTTCCCGTCGGGCACCACCTCGGTGGGCCAGGGCGATACGATCCTGTACAACACAATCGGGTCGGACATCGCCAACGGCGACACCTCGACGGTGTTCGGCTATTCGCAGAGCTCGACGATCTCCAGCTACGTCATGCAGCAGCTGGAAAACGCCGGCGTCCCCAAGGCCGACGTGAACTTCCTGCTGGTCGGTGACCCCAGCGCGCCCAACGGCGGTCTGCTGTCGCGCTTCGACGGTTTCGAGACCACGTCGGGCCAGACGGTCTCCGACCCGTTGAACCTGCCGAGCCTGGGCGTGTCGTTCGACAGCTCCACCCCGGCCAGCGACTACGCCACCAGCATCTACTCGATCGAATATGACGGGTTTGCCGACTTCCCGCGCTACCCGCTGAACTTCCTGGCCGACGTGAACGCGTTCCTGGGCATTGAGACGCTGCATGGCACCTACCTCAACGGCGGCAACGGGACCGACGGACTCGGAACCGGACCGTCCGCCGCTGACATCGCCCATGCGACACTGCTACCGGTCTCCTCGGCCGACACCGAGACCAGCTACCACATGATCACCACGCTCGGCGGAACGGACACCACTCCGGGAGCTGACATCACGGCGCCCTTGGTCGCGGTGCTGCCGAAACCACTCCAAGAATTGCTGGGCCCCGACCTGACCTACTTGATCAACCTCGGCTACGGCGACGGCAGCGTGGGCTATTCGACCGCGGACGCGAACGTCAACACCCCGTTCGGGCTGGCCCCCGACGTCAGTGCGTCGACGATGCTGAGCACCCTGGAAACCGACACCGCTCAAGGCTTCCACGACTTGATGAGCGGCACGGACCCCTACGCCGCTGCGACGGGCACGTCAACCGCGGCGACGCAGAGCATGGCCGAGGTCATGTCGGCGTTGTCGACCGACCTCACCAATCCGGCAACGACGCTCACCGACTTCGCCAACGCGATCTCGACCGCGTCGTCGGCGGCCTACGCCACCTTGCTGCCGACGGCCGACATCCTCAACGCGCTGACGACGAGCCTGCCCGCCTACGACTTCTCGTTGTTCTCGGCGAACATCGCCAGCGGCGACTACGCCGATGCGTTCGGCCTGCCGCTGGCGGCGGACACCGCGCTGTTCACCCTGGCCGGCGGTTTCGAACTGGAAGTCCTGCAAAGCGCAGCCACCCAAATCACCGACGCATTCTCGGGTCTGTTCTAGAAACGCCGGACACGGACGGCGCCGCCACCGTTTCGCGGTGCGGCGCCGTCCTCCGGGGGAGCGTCCCAAAGCCGCGATACGAGCTGGCCCGCACCTGCAAGCATCGACTGTGCGTCCTGGGCGTCGAGCGTGCGCCCACGGCGGGTCACAGCGGCGTGTCGCCGCCCGGGATACACACTCGACGCGCCCGCGGCGTCAGCGCGCCGCGGAGAGGTCGTCGATCAGCGGATCGAGAAGTTGGCCGCCTTCGCCGCGGAGAGGTCGTCGATCTCGCCCCAGTGCGAGGCAATGTCGTCGACCGTCGGCGGCTCGGAGAAGGTGACACCCTCGTTCTGGAACAGCGCGGTGCGCTGTACCTTGCCGCCGCCGACGATGAAGATCGAGCCGCTGTCGGGCACCTCTTCGGTGCACAGGTAGGCCACCACCGGCGCCACGAAATCCGGTGTCAGGTTCTTCAGAATCTCCGGCGGCAGGATGTCCTCGGTCATCCGGGTGGCGGCGATCGGCGCCAGCGCGTTGGCCTTGATGTTGTACTTGGCGCCTTCGGCGGCCAGCGTGTTGATCAACCCGACCAGGCCCAGCTTGGCCGCGCCGTAGTTGGCCTGACCGAAGTTGCCGAACAGCCCGCTGGTGGAGGTGGCGACGAGCACCCGGCCGTAGCTCTGCTCGCGAAAGTGCGGCCACGCGGCGCGGATGACGTTGTACCCGCCGTAGAGGTGCACCTTGAGCACGGAGTCCCAGTTTTCGAACGACATCTTGTGGAATGTGCCGTCGCGCAGGATGCCGGCGTTACTCACCACGCCGTCGACCTTGCCGAACTCGTCGAGCGCGGTCTTGATGATGTTCTCGGCGCCCTCGGTCTCGGCCACGCTGTCGTAGTTGGCGACCGCACGTCCGCCGGCGTCCTTGATTTCCTTGACCACCTCGTCGGCCATGTTGTGTCCGGCGCCGGTTCCGTCGCGGGATCCACCGAGGTCGTTGACGACGACGCTGGCACCTTCCTTGGCGAGGGTCAGCGCATACTCGCGACCCAGACCACCACCGGCTCCGGTGACGACGACAACACGATCCTGCACTCCGGGCATTACGTTCCTTTCGGTTCAGCTAATCGAGTTCGGTCGAGCTAGAACAGCCGGCGGGCCAGCTTCCACGCCTTCTCGGTGTACGGCGGGTAGATGAAGCTGGAGATGTCGGGCCGGGTCGGCTTGGTCAGCACCGACTTGCGGTGGCTGAACTCCTCGAACCCGAACTTGCCGTGGTAACCGCCCAGGCCGGACGGGCCGACACCGCCGAACGGCAGCTTGTGGGTGGCGAAGTGGAACACCAGGTGGTTGACCACCATGCCGCCCGCCGGCACCTCCTTGATCACCCGTTCCCGGACGGCCTTGGCCTTGGTGAACAAATAGGCGGCCAGCGGCTTGGGCCGGGAATTCACGAAAGTGATTGCCTCATCCAGGTTTTGGACGGTCAGCACCGGAAGGATCGGGCCGAAGATCTCGTCGGTCATCAACGGTTCGTCGACGGACGGGTCCACCACCACGGTCGGCTGGATGTTCAGCTTCGAGGCGTCCGAGCCACCGCCGATCGCGACCTTGCCCTGGGTCGCGGCCAACGCGGTGGTGAGCCGGTTGAAGTGCCGCTCGTTGACGATGCGCTTGCCGCCGCTGGTGTTCTTCGCCTCGAACGCGCTGACCGCCTTGCCGATCTCGTCGACCAACTGGTCGCGGATCGGCGCCTCGACCAACACGTAGTCGGGTGCGATGCAGATCTGGCCCGAGTTGATCAGCTTGGTCCACGCGATCCGCTTGGCCGCCACCTTGACGTCGGCGTCAGCCGAGACGATCACCGGGCTCTTGCCGCCGAGTTCGAGCGTCACCGGGGTCAGGTGCGCCGCGGCGCCCTCGTACACCTTGCGACCGATCTCGGTGCCGCCGGTGAACAGGAGGTGGTCGAAGCCCTGCGCGATCAGCTCTTGGCTGACGGCGCCGTCGCCCTCGATCACCGCGATCGCGTCGTTGTCGAGGTAGCGCGGCACCAGCTCGGCCATCAGCGCCGACGACGCGGGCGCCACTTCGGACGGCTTCAACAGCACGGTGTTGCCCGCGGCGATCGCGCCGACTGCGGGGCCCAGGGTCAGCGCGAACGGGAAATTCCAGGCGCCGATGATCAGCACGGTGCCGTACGGTTCGTACTCCACCCAGCCGCGGCCCGGCAGCTGCGACATCTCCAGCAGGTGGTGGCGGCGTTTGGCCCACTTGCCGACGTTCTTCGCCGCGTACGTGCACTCACCGGAGGTGCTGGCGACGTCGGCGAGCCACGCCTCGAACGGCGATCGGCCCAGGTCTTTGTCCAGCGCGTCGGCGATCTTGGTCTCGTTCTCGACCATCAGTTGCTTAAGCGCGTGCAGTTGCTCTTTGCGCCACTCCAGGCTTCGAGTCCGACCGGTGGCGAACGTCTGACGTAACCGCGCGACCGTCTTGGCGACGTCCGAGCCGGGAGCCTCAACAGTGGGAGCAGTGATCTCGGTAGCTTCGGTGGTCATCGGGATTCCCTTCCTCGCGAAGTACCAATCCTAATCAACCATCCGGTTGGGCAACAGGTGCTCCTGACTATTGCTCGTTGGCGTCCTCAGTCGCGTTCGGCGGTCACGAACTGCGAGAACGCCTGCCCGTCGTCGGCCGACGGCACACCCTCGACCCAGCGGTTCAGCCGGCGCATCTCGTCGTCGGAGTTCTGCGCGTCGGCCCGCCAGCCGTGCTCGTTGAGCCAGGTGGCGACGTCGGCGCGGTCGTCGTCGTGGTAGATCAGGTCCTGGATGTCGATGTTGCGCTCGATGCCCAGCGCGGCGGCCACCCGGTCGAGGCGTTCCCGCATCTCCTGACGACGCTCCTCGGCGTGATTGGCCGCGGTCTCGGCGGCGACCCGGCTACCCGGCGCGCTCAATTCGGTGATCTGGGCGAACAGCCGATCCTGGGCGTCGGCGGGCAGATACATCAGCAGTCCCTCGGCCAGCCAGGCGGTCGGCGCGGCCGGGTGCAAGCCCGCCGCCTTCAGCGCCGCCGGCCAGTCCTGACGCAGGTCGATCGCCACCTCGCGACGGTCCGCCGACGGGGTGACGCCGTGCGCCGCCAGCGTGGCCGCCTTGTACTCCAGCACCTTGGGCTGGTCGATCTCGTAGACGCGTGTGCCGGCCGGCCAATCCAGCCGGTAGGCCCGCGAGTCCAGCCCCGACGCCAGAATCACCACCTGCCGGATACCGGCGGCCACCGCACCCGTGAAGTGGGCGTCGAAGAAGTGCGTGCGCACCGCCTGGTAGCCACGCATGTGCTCGAATATCGCCGCGGCCTCGGCGTCGATCTCGGCCACCTTGTCGAGCAAGGAGCTGTCGAGCATCTTTTCCCACACCCCGGTGCCCGCCTCGCTGACCAGGATCTTCGCGTACGGGTCGCGAATCAACGGGTCGGGCTTGTCGGTTTCGGCGGCGCGGGCGGCGGCCACCATGACCGCGGTGCTACCCACGCTTTCGGTAATGTCCCAGGTGTCGTCGTGACTACGCAGCGCGCTCATCGCAGCTCCTCTTCAGTCGGTCGCGCCGAGTTGGGCGCGAAGCAGTGTCGTGGTGAAGGCCTCGTTGGCCAGATCGGCGGGAATCCCCCGGCCCAGCCGCGCCATCTCCTCGACGTTGCTGACGGCGTTGACGCGCCATCCGTGCTCGGTCAGCCAATCCGCGGCGTCGGCGCGGCCGCTCTCCTGATAGGTCAGGGTCTCGACGTCGATGTCCAGGCCGAGGCGTTCGCGCATCCGGTCGAAGCGGGCCCGCCGCGCGGCGCGACGCGCTTCGCTGTCGGCCGCGCCCAGGCTGAACGCTTCGACGGCCACCCGACTACCCGGCGCGCTGAGTCCGGTCAGGATGTCGAACAGCCGGTCCTGGGCGTCGGCCGGCAAGTACGGCAGCAGACCCTCGGCCAGCCAGGCGGTCGGCCGGCTGGGGTCGAAGCCGGCCGACGTCAGCGCGGCGGCCCAATCGTCTCGCAGGTCGACCTGAACGGTCCGACGCTGCGCCGTCGGCGCGGCACCGGCCGATTCCAGCGTGGTCGTTTTGTACGCGACCACCTGCGGCTGGTCGATCTCGTAGACGCATGTGCCGGCCGGCCAGTCGAGCCGGAAGGCCCGGGAATCCAGACCCGCGGCCAGGATGACCACCTGCCGGATACCGGCGGCCGGGCCGGTGGCCTCGGCGAAGTAGGAGTCGAAGTAATGCGTCCGCACGGCCTGGTAGTCGACGGCCAACCGGTGGGACCGCCGCCCGTGCTCGTCGTCGCCGATCCAGTCCAGCGAACTGGCCAGCCGCGCCCACGGCTGCCCCGCGGAGGAGACCAGCACATAGGCGAACTCGTCGCGGATCAGCGGGTCGCCGGATCCGGTCTCGACGGCGCGGGCCGCGGCCACGCTCAAGGCGGTGGCGCCCACGCTCTCGGTGATGTCCCAGCTATCGCCCGCGCAGCGTTTGGAGGTCGCGTCAGATACACCCGTCATAGCGCCCATATGCTACCTAACAACTTAGGCAATCTATATGGTTGTGTGCGCTACATCACTCGGAGTGTCGGCGCAGGCTGCGGGCCAGCAACAATTTCAGCTGACCGTTTACCGCGTCGAGTTCGCGCCGGGTGCCGATGAAACCGGCGTAGAACCCCACCCCCACCAACACCGCGACCAGCATCTCGGTGAGCGCCGCGGCGTCGGTGTCGGCATCCAGTTCGCCCCGCGCGACACCGTCGTTGATCACCCACAGCAGGAACGCCCGAGTAGCGCTGACCGAGTCAGCCCCGGGTCGGCTCAATTCGGGATGACGCTGCGACTCCAGTGTCGCGGCGGTCAGGAACGCCGACGCCTTCCAGTTCTCGATCTCGGCTTCCGCTGCGGCCTCGATGAAGGCCGTGACCCGGCCCGTCAACGTCGTCTCGCCGCGCGCACGTTGGGTACTCGCGGCGACGACGGCGTTGTTGGTCTCTTCGAGAACCTGGCAGTACAGGACGCGCTTGTTCGCGAAGTAGTGGTTGATCGCGGGCCGGGTCAGATCGGCCCGGATCGCAATCGCCTGGAACGTCGCAGCGTCGTAACCACGTTCGCTGAACACTTCACGAGCAGCCCGCAGAATGCGTTGACGCGTTTGGGCCGCCTTTGCTGCGGGGGGGCGACCCGGCCCCCGGCTCGCGGGCTGCACCACTCCCCGATTGTGCCATAGCTCACAGTGCCGACCCGCACAAAACTGCCCAGCCCGTTAGCCGGCCACGGTGTGCGGCATCAGCCCGTCGGGCGGAATACTGCCGAACGTGCCAGCGTGCAACACCGGCTCGCGAATCGGCCGATACCCGACGACTTACCTCCCCGTCTTCGCCGCCGCGCCCTTCTCAGTCGAGGCGCCCTCGTGCACCAGCGACCCGCCGGCGGTCTCGAGGTGGGCCCGCACGAACCACTGGAACTTCTCCAACTCGGCGGCGTGGCCGATCAGGAGGTCCTGCGTCACCGGGTCGAGTTTTTCGGTTTCCCCGATGCCCCTGCGGGTGTCCTCGATGACGCCGTTGTAGACCAGGTCGAGCGCGGCCAGGTGAGCCTGCACGGTGTCGCGGCTCACCGAATAGTCGTCCCAGGTGCGGTCTTTCAGAATCGCGCCCGGCGTGCCCTGGGGAGAGCCACCGAGCGTGGCGATCCGCTCGGCCACTTCGTCGGCGTACCCGCGCACCAGATCCACTTGCGGATCGATCATCTCGTGCACCCCGATGAAGTTGGGGCCCACCACATTCCAGTGCACATGCTTCAGCGTCAAATGCAAGTCGTTGTAGGTGCTCAGCTGCTTCTGTAGCAGGTCGGCAATTTTGGCGGCCTGCTGCTCGGTCAGGCCGGGCACGGTGAATTTACTCATTGGCGTCGAGTACCCGATGCATGCGGGGTGTAACCCGGAGAGGCGTCACAACCCGCGGATGTCCTGCAGCGGTAGGCGGGCGCCACGACGCGGCTCGTGAGCCAATCCGCTGGCTTCCAGCAACCGGACCACCCGGTGCCGGTGCGGGCGCATCGGTTCGAGGAGTTCGACCATCTCGGCGTCGTCGATCGGCCGCCCCAGAAACGTCCAGCCGATCATCTTGGGGACGTGGTAGTCGCCGACCGACAGCGCGTCGGGGTCGCCGAACGCCCGCTGTGCCGTCTCGGCCGCCGTCCAGATCCCGACGCCGGGCAGCGACATCAGCGCCTGGCGGGCCTTCTCGGCCGGCCACGAGGTGAGCCGTTCCAGCGCTGACGCCCGCTGCGCACAGCCGACGACGGTACGGGCCCGACCCGGATCGACGTTGGCGCGGTGGAATTCCCACGACGGGATGCGCCGCCACACCGCGGCCGACGGTGGCACCCGCATCCGCTCGGGCGCGGGTCCCGGGGCCGGCGTACCGAACTTGGTCACCAGCAGGCGCCAGGCCCGGAACGCGTCCTTGCCCTGGACGCGCTGCTCGAGCACCGCGGGGATCAGCGCCTCGATCACCTGATCGGTGCGGCCCAGCCGCAGATGCGGCACCCGCCGATACGCCTCCGCGACGATCGGGTCGACCGGCTCGAAACCCGACCGGTCGTCGCGGGCGCCGAGCATGGCCGGCAGCGCGTCGAGGAACTCCTGCGCCCCGGCCCCCCATGCCGTGCAGCCGACCGCGTCGGCGGCGGTCCGGCTGATCCGCGCGGTCACAGATCCGCTGCGCATCAGGCTGGTTCGCCAGATGGCGCCGTCGGCGTCGGCGTGAAAGCACGGGTCGCCGGGACCTCGGCGCAGCGGAAAGAGCGTGTTCCTGGGGCTGACCGCACTGGGGAATGTCACCGTGCGAGCGTTAGTCACCATCTGCTCCCACCGCTGCTCGATCCCGACGATGATAAATCCGGCCCGCCGTGATTGACCACCACCTGACTTTCGCGTGAGGATGACGAGGTGACCACCCCATTCGACGATCCGTCCGCCGAGTTGGCGTGGATGTTTTTGCAATGTCTGTCCGAAGGCGCCGACGTCGACGAATGCTTTGAGCTGCTCAGCGACGACTTCACCTACTGGAGCATCGTGACACGTCACGCGGTCGACAAAGCGGCGTTGCGCGACGAGGTCGATCGGCGCAAACAGCGGATCGAGCTGAACCTCGATTTCCTGCAGTGCTTCAACGACGGCGAGAGTGTCGTGATCGAGGCCGAAGCCGACGGTGAGACCAGTGACGGCGTGCGCTACAACAGCCCTGCCGTGTTCATCTTCGAAACCCGAGACGGCCTCATCACCTCGCTGCGCGAGTACAGCGACACCCAGCTGACCGCGCACGTGTTCGGTCTGGCCAGCGCCTAACCGACGGTGATCTCCGCCTTGTCGGGATAGAACGCCGCGTGGCCGGCGATCGCCGCGACCGCCGGGTAGGGCTGCTCGTAGACCCAGATGGCGTCATCGACCGTACCGCCGCCGATGGTCACGCTGTAATAGCCGGCTTCACCCTTGAAGGGGCAGTAAGTGCTGGTGTCCGTCCGCGTGAGCACGTCCTGTACTAGGTCTTTGAACGGAATATATTGCACCGCAGGATAACTGGACTCCTGCAGCTGTAGGGCTGCATTGCTGTCCGCGACAATCTCGCCGTTGACGCGAACCACCACCCGCTTCCCGGTCGGGTTGACGGTGATCGGGTGCTCGGCGGTGGGTTCCAGAACGGGCCGACTGGCCATGACGTCTCCTCACGGGTGGATAGCTGCTGCAACACTGCCGGCCGCACAAGATTCCCGACCCGGATCAACCGGCCGGCGCAAGCGTATTCTTCCATCCGTCCTCGCCGATGTCCCGCGAGTCCTGCAGGGAGTACCTGGTGTCTGCCGGCGAACGCCACTGTGATGCGGGCAGCAACTGCTCGAGGCCTTTGTGATAGCGCTTGAGCATGCCGGCGACGACTTCCAGGTTGGCGATCGTCTGCGGCAACTTGAGATACGCGGAGGATCGGACGCAAGAAGTTAGAGCGATTCCGGCTCATTCGGCCGACGCAGCGTTGCGGTTACGTCTGGCATTCTTCATGTTGGCCCAAAATCGCGCGGCCTCTCGGATCGATACCTCAACCGGCCTTGGTTCCCAACCTAATTCGCGGGTGGCCTTGCTGTGGTCGACCGGAGCTTCAGCGCGCATCATCCGCACGGACTGCATGCTGAGTTCGGCATCCGTGCCGGTCAGCCTGGCCCGAAGGCTGCCCAGCACCCCCAGCGCGTAGAGCACGGGCACTGAGATGGCCCGCCGCGGCGCCGGCACACCGGTTTCGTCGGCGGCGATCTCGACCACCTGCCGCAGCGAAATCATCTTCTCGGAGATGACGTATCGCTCGCCGTTGCGGCCCCGCTCGGCGGCCATCAGCAGTGCTTTCGCCGCGTCGTCGACACCGACGGCCTCCAACTGAATGCCGTTCATCAGGAACGGCAACTTGCCGAAGACTGCTCCCGCGATGAATGCGCCATGCGGGGTGCGGCCCCAGTCGCCGTCGCCGTAGGTCGTCGACACGCACATCGCGACGGCCGGCAAGCCCTTCTCGGCCGCGTATCGCAGCACCAAATCTTCGGCCAGCACTCGAGATTCGACATAGGGGGTCAGCTTGCGGCGGTCGATCTGCTCGGTTTCGTCCGCGACATGACCGTTCCGGCGGGCCATCGTCGCGTAGGTACTGGTGAACACGAACCGCTTCAGCGTGGCCGCGACGGGTTCTTCGACGGCGACATCCAGGACGTTGCGCAGTCCTTCGACGTTGGTGCGGTACAGCGGCGCCGGATCCTGCAGCCAGGCCCGGGTATCGACCACGCAGTAGTACACCTGTTCGCAGCCCTGCATCGCCTCGCGCGCGGTGGCCGTGTCGAAGACGTCGCCGTGGAAGCGGGTGACGTCGAGGTCGTCGATGCTGCGGGTGTTGGCGCCCCGGCGGACCATCACGCGCACGTCGGCGCCCGTCGCCACGAGTTGACGGGTGACGTGCGAGCCGAGAAAACCGTTGGCGCCGATCACCAGTCTCGGGGCGCTCATTGCCTACCTCCGTAGGTCTGCAGCCAGCAGGCCGCGTCATCGTCGAGCGTCCCGAGCTGTTCAGCTTTCTTGCACCACTTGACGCCGGCCGCCATGAAGCGCAACGGGTTGTAGATGTCTTCTTGACGAGACCAGGTGCCGTCTCCGGCGTAGGTGAGGATCGAGATGTTGGTCGCGCTGATGATCGTGCCGTCGCCGGGGTCGCGCATCGGGTTGTCGAGTTCGCAGATGACCCGCCCGCCTCCCTCGTCGATCACCGACCACAGCGACGGAAACGCCGTCATGTGGCTGCCCGGGAACGTCGACATCGTCTCGCGGATCCAGGCGCGCACCTCGTCGCGGCCCTTCATGGTGCCGGCGGCGTGCTCGATGTAGTCGACGTCCGGGGTGTAGTGCTGCACCCATTCGTCCCAGTTCTTGGTCTCGGCGGCATGCGCCACGGTCTGCTCGAAACGCGCGAACGCGGCGGCGAGTTCGGCGCGGGTAAAAACCTGGCTCACGCAAGAAACTAGAACACGTTCTATTGCAGTTTGTCGAGCAGGTGGATAATCGACAAGATGACGGACTCAACGAAGGCAATCCTGGCCGGCGGCTGCTTCTGGGGCATGCAGGATCTGATCCGCAAGCAGCCCGGCGTGGTCTCGACCAGGGTCGGCTATACCGGCGACCCGAGCGTCCCCAACGCCACCTACCGCAACCACGGCAGCCATGCCGAAGCCATCGAGATCAGCTACGACCCGGCCAAGACCGACTTCCGGGGGATTCTGGAATTCTTCTTCCAGATCCACGACCCCACCACGAAGAACCGGCAGGGCAACGACGTCGGGCCCAGCTACCGCTCGGCGATCTTCTACACTGACGAGGACCAGCACCGGATCGCGCTGGACACCATCGCCGATGTGGAAGCCTCCGGCCGGTGGCCCGGCAAGGTGGTCACCGAGGTCAGCCCGGCGGGTGACTTCTGGCAGGCCGAGCCGGAGCACCAGGATTACCTGCAGCGCTACCCGAACGGGTACACCTGCCACTTCGTCCGGCCGGGGTGGAAGTTGCCGCGACGGGCCGCCGTCGAGAGCTAGGCGGGTCGGCTCGCGAAACAGAAGCGCCGTCTCAGCGCCGACGCACCGCGATCTTTCCGCCGTCCTTCGGGGTGTAGGCGACCCCACGGGCATGCAGCTTCTCCCCTGGGGCGGAGGTGACTTCGATCGTGAAGTGACGCAACACCGTTCGCAGCACTACATCCATCTCCATGTTCGCGAACACCGCGCCCACACAGCGACGGGCACCGCCGCCATAGGGGATCCAGCCGAAGCTGGGCGGCTTGGCGCCGACGAAGCGTTGCGGGTCGAAGCGGTCCGGGTCGGCGAACAGCGCCGGGTCGCTGTGCAGCCGCGAGATGCTGACGATGATGGTGTGACCCTGCGGGATCGACCAGTCGCCCAGTTCGTAGACCGGAGAGTAGACGTGCCGGCCGATAGCGTCGATGACCGTTCTGCTGCGCTGGGTTTCCAAGATCGCGGCTTGGCGTAACTCGTTGTCTTCGGTGTCGGCCTCGGCCGCCAGCGCGGTCAGCACTCCGGGGTGCCGGCTCACCCGCTCGAATGTCCAGGCGAGCGCGGAGGCGGTGGTCTCGTGTCCAGCCGCCAGCAAAGTGAGTAGCTCGTCGCCGATGTCCCCGCGCGACATGGCCGAACCGTCCTCGTAGGTGCTGCGCAACATCAGCGCCAACACGTCGGACCGATCCTCGAAGTAGGGGTCGTTGTGTTCGTCATCGATGAGCTTGTCGATGATCGCGTCATAGCGGGCCCGCCATTCCGCCAGCCGACCCCACGGCGTGTAACGGCCATAGGTACGAGGTGGTTTGGGCAACGTCGCCAACCGTGAACCCAGCGTGACCCACGGCGGCAGGATTCGGCGCAGCTCGTCGAGCTCGGCACCCTCGGCCCCGAAGACTGCCCGCAGGATCGCGTTGAGCGTGATGCGCATCGTCGACGGCAGCGTGGCAAACGGGACACCCTCCGGCCAGCCGGCGACCTCGCGCAGCGTCTCCTCTTCGATGATCGCTTCGTAGTTCTTGATGCTCTTGCCGTGCAACGGCGGGGCCAACAGACGGCGCCGTTGACGGTGCTCGTCGCGGTCCAGCGCGAACACCGATCCCGCGCCGAGGAGCCGGCTCAGGTTCGGCTGGATGTTGCCGAGGATGTCCGGGCTGGTGGTGAACACCTGTTTGGCCAGTTGCGGGTTGGCCACCACCACCAAGGGGCCGTAGATCGGCACGTGACAGGAGAAGACGTCGCCATAGCGACGCGACAACTGGTGCACGAATTGGCGCCGGAACAGGGCAAACGTCAAGCCCTGCACAGCTTTTGGAATCCATGGACCGGGCGGCAGCGTGACGACGGACGCGGGCGACGCCACCTGATTTTCCACGGTGCTCATGATGGTCGACTCCCAACGTCGCCGCGGTACCGCGCCGTACCATGATCCTGTCCGGTACGGTACCGTCTGGTACCAGGGGCCGGCAAGGGGTTGCGTCGAAGGAGGCGCCGTGGCGACAACCATTGTTGACGATGCGACTCCGCCCGGACCCACCGCCATCGATCCGTTCCGGCAACGGCTGCTCGACGGTCTCGCGGCGGCGATCGACGAACGCGGATATCGCGCCAGCACCGTCGCCGACATCGTCCGGCACGCCCGCACCTCCAAGCGGACGTTCTACGACCAGTTCGCCGGCAAGGAGCAGTGTTTCCACGAACTGCTGCACGCCAGCGTCGAAAGCCTGGGCAACCAGATCCGCGCCGCGGTCGACCCGAAAGCCCACTGGCAGAACCAGATTCGGCAGGCCGTCGAGGCCTATGTCACTCACATCGAAGCGACGCCGGCACTCACGCTGGCCTGGATTCGCGAACTGCCGGCTCTTGACGCCGCGGCGCGTCCGTCGCAGCGGCGCAACACCCAACTGCTGACCAGCTTGCTGGTGCACCTCAGCGACACCCCGGCCATGCAAAACGCCGACATTCCACCGCTGACCCCCGCCAAAGCCGTGATCCTGGTCGGTGGACTGCGAGAACTGACGGCTCAGGTGGTCGAGGACGGCCACAGTCCGCGCGACATCGTCGAGCCGGCCGTGCAGGCATCGATCGCGCTGCTCGGGTATCGCCCCTGAGCTGGGCAGTCTGCAGCATGAAAGGCCGATCAACGCAGCGGACCGGAACCGCCTTGCGGCGGCCCCGGTCCGTTGTGCAACAGCTCAGGCTGCGACGAGTTGGCGTTCCTTCGGCTTGACCTCGCCACGGTCCTTCGGCGGCAGGGCCAACTTGAGGATCTTGCGGACAACGGTGCCGAACTGCTTGGGCAGCGATCCCGTGTTGTACGGAATGCCGTAGCGGCGGCAGATCTCCTGAACCTCGGGCGCGATCTCCGCATAGCGGTGGGCCGACATGTCCGGGAACAGGTGGTGCTCGATCTGGTGCGACAGGTGGCCGGACAGGATGTGGAAGAGCTTGCCGCCGGTCAGGTTCGCCGAACCCAGCACCTGGCGGAAGTACCACCTGCCGCGCGACTCGTCCTGCGTCTCTTCGACGCTGAATTCCTGTGTCCCGTCCGGAAAGTGACCGCAGAAGATGATCATGTACGACCACACGTTGCGCATCAGGTTGGCGGTCAGGTTTCCGGTGAAGACGAACGGGGCGAACGGGCCGGCCAGCAGCGGGAAGGCGACGTAGTCCTTGAGCGTCTGCTTGCGGGTCTTGCGCCAAATCTCCTGCAGAATCTCCTTTTTGTCCGCCAGCCGGATCTCGCCGGAGGCGATGCGTTCGGATTCCAGCTCATGCAGTGCGACCCCGTATTGGAACAGCACCATCAGCAGGAACGCATAGAGGGGGTTGCCGACAAAGTACGGCTTCCACTTCTGATCCTCGCTCATCCGCAGGATGCCGTAGCCGATGTCGCGGTCCATGCCGACGATGTTGGTGTGGGTGTGGTGCAGGTAGTTGTGCGAGTGCCGCCACTGATCGGCCGGGCACGCGCTGTCCCACTCGAATTCCTGGCCGCGGATCGACGGGTCACGCATCCAGTCGTACTGGCCGTGCATGACGTTGTGGCCGATCTCCATGTTGTCCAGGATCTTTGAGATCCCCAGCATGGCGGTGCCGGCCAGCCAGGCCGGCGGCAGGATGCCGGCCATCAGCAGGACGCGGCCACCCACTTCAAGGGTGCGCTGCGTCTTGATGACGCGACGGATGTGGTCGGCGTCGCGCTGGCCGAGGTCGGCCATCACGCGCTCTTTGATCGCGTCGAGTTCGGCGCCGAACGCGTCGGCCTGCTCGGGCGTCAAGGCGATCTTGGGCTGGGTCATCTTGGGCTGGGTCATGGCTTTTCCTTTACTGTTTTCGCCGCGACTGTGCATCTCGCGACGCGACACGCCGCTTAGCCGTCGCTGGATTCACACTCGCGCAGATCTACGGGTCTCTAGAGAGCGATGTCGACGTCGCCGACGGGGACGGATACGCAGATCTGTACGTGCTCGTCGGGGGCGGTCGACACCGCACCACTGGTCAGGTTGCGCACCACACCGCTGGTTTTGCGGCGGGTACAGGTGTGGCAGATGCCCATCCGGCATCCGCTGGCGGGATTCAGCCCGGCCGACTCGGCCTGCTCGAGCAACGAACGGCCGTCGTCGGTGACCTCAACAGCGCTGCCGGAGAACGTGACTCGCCCGCCGGACGGCTTCGTCGGGATGTCCAGCACGGGTGGTACGAAGCTTTCCGAGCGTGCGTCTGCGCTCTGCCCCCGGACGGCCTCGACCAGAGCGGCTGGGCCACAGACGAACACCGCGTCTGGCTCCGGCATGGCCGCCGCCAGGTGTTGGGCGTCGAATCGACCCTCGAGGTCGCCGCCGCCAGATCGGGTGTAGCCGTGCAGCACCCGCACGCCGGGCAGGGCGGCCAGCTCGTCGTGGTAGCAGGCCTCGGCACGGCTGCGGGCGTAGTGCACGAACGCGATCTCGCCCGCGTGGCCCTGGTTGACCAGGGTGCGCACCATCGCCATGACGGGGGTGATCCCGCTGCCGCCCGAGACGAACAGGATGCGCCGGGGGCACTGTGCCGGGAGGACGAAGTCGCCGCCCACACCGGTGAGCCCGACGACCATTCCTGGCCGCGCGTGCTTGCACAGATAGGTCGAGACCAGGCCGCCGTCGTGCTGTCCGATGGTCAGCTCGAGGTAAGCCGCACCCTCGGCATTGGCCGGTGAGTAGCACCGGGTGTGCCGGCGGCCGTCGATTTCGACGGCGAGGTTGACGTACTGCCCGGCCGTCACCGTGTCGGTGAACGCTTGATTCGGGACGAGCACCAGCGTGACGCTGCGCGGGGTGTCCCGGCGCACATCGACGATCGTGGCGCGGCCCTCGGCCCGGGTCCACGCCGGATCGACGACCTCGGTGTACCGGTCAACGCCATGCGGACCGGTGAGCAGGTTGACCAGGTCGGAACCTAGTACCCGCTGCTTCAAAGTTTGAGTGAACATGTGTATACAGTGCGCGAAGATGTTCCAGTTCGTCAAGGGTTTTACCAGCTCTGTGTTACGGTTCACACGGTGAACAGTCGTGTGCCTAGCTCACGGCCGCACCGGTCGAGCCGGTCACGCAGCCGCGAAGGACCATCCCGCGAGGAGCGCAAAGAGGCGACTCGGCGGGCGATTGTGGCCGCGGCGCTCAAGCTTCTCGACGAGCGAAGTTTCAGTGGCCTGAGCCTGCGCGAGGTCACGCGGGAAGCGGGCATCGTGCCCGGGGCGTTCTACCGCCATTTCGAGTCGATGGAAGCGCTCGGGCTGGTCCTGATCGACGAGTCGTTCCGGACCTTGCGCGACATGCTGCGCGGCGCCCGAGCCGGCAAGCTGGACCCCAACCGGGTGATCGAGTCATCGGTCGAGATCGTCGTCGCCAGCGTCACCGAACGCCGCGAGCACTGGCGCTTCATCGGGCGCGAGCGATCCAGCGGCGTGACCGTGCTGCGGTACGCGATTCGCACCGAATTCCGGCTCGTCACGTCCGAGTTGGCCACCGACCTGGCACGCTTCCCGGGTCTGACCACCTGGAGCACCGACGACCTCAACGTGCTGGCGCAGCTGTTCGTCAACTCGATGATCGTCATCGCCGAGGCGCTCGAGGACGCCCAGAGCCCCGAGGCGATCGACGAGATCCGCCAAACCGCGGTCAAGCAACTGCGGATGATCATCATCGGGATCAACGGCTGGCGCAGCAAGCCCTAAGCGCCCTCGACATTCTCCGCACAGCGCAGCAACACCTCGGCAACCGTTCGCCGGTCACGCGCCGAAACACCCTGCAGCATAACGTCCTCCACACCGAATACGGCGTCGTGTGCGGCGCCCAGGCGCCGCGATCCCAGGCGGGTCAACGCCAGTGATTGGGCGCGCCCGCGCGGCTTGGCGTCGGCGTTCTCGATCAGGCCGCCGGCCCGTAGCCCGGTCAGCATGTCCTGCAACGACTGGCGAGTCACGAAGCACAGTCGCGCCAGTTCAGCGGCCGAGGCCTCCGGATGCTCTTTCAACGCGCGCAACGTCGAATACTGGGCCATCGACAAGCCCGTCGGTTTCAGCGCGGCGTCGCATTCGCGTCGCAGCCCCTGCCGTACCCGCTTCACCAGATATCCGATCGCGCGTTCGGCCTCGGACGGTTGCATGACAGGAACCTTACACCTATCCTCGCGTCAGGAACCTGACATAAAAGGAGATTCTCAATGACCGTCATCACCGCGCACGCCGAGCACGAGACGCTGATCAATGTGTTCACCGTGCAGCCCGAAGCGGGCACGCGAACTCGCCGACCTGCTGATCACAGCCACCGACGAGGTCATGCAGCACATCGACGGGTTCATCTCGGCCAACATCCACCTCAACAGCGATGGCACCCGGGTGGTGAACTACGCGCAATGGCGCAGCGCCGAAGCGATGCACGCCATGCTGTAGAATCCGATCGCCCGCGAGCACATGGCGCACTGCGCTGAGCTGGCCATCGGCTTCGACCCGCATCTGTACACCGTCGAGTCGGTACATTCCGCGCCATAGTGGAGTGATGGGCATCAGGATGCGAGACCTGCTCGACGACGCGTTGACATCGCTACGCTACGAACCCACCGAGAAACGCCTCCGGATGTATGCCAGCGGTTACCTGGTAGCCGACACCGTCCACGGGTTGCTGGTGTGGGAGCCGCGGCGACTGGTCCCGACCTACGCGATACCTCAGGCCGACTTCGTGGCTCAGCTGGAATCGGCCGGCCGGGTCGACGACGTGGCCGGCCTGCCGGTGTTGGTGCCCACTAATCCTTTTGCCGCGCACAGCTGTACCGGCGAGATGTTCGACGTGCTGGTGGGCGGGCGGCGGTCCGCGTCGGCGGCATTCCGGCTGGACGATACAGACCTGGCCGGCTATCTCAGCGTGGACTTCAGCGCCTTCGAGTGGCGCGAAGAAGACGAGCCGGTCGTCTCGCACCCGCACGACCCGTTCAAACGCATCGACATCCTCGACAGCAGCCGCCATATCCGGATCGAGGTGGACGGGCGACTGCTGGCCGAGTCGTCGCGGCCGCTGCTGCTGTTCGAAACCGGGCTGCCGACCCGGTTTTACGTGCCGCCGACCGATCGCGTCGCCGATCTCGAGTCGAGTGACACGGTCAGCGACTGCGCCTACAAGGGCCGCGCATCATACTTCTCGGTGCCGGACGGACCGACCGACATCGCCTGGACCTACCGCGATCCGCTTCGTGAGGCGCTGCTCGTCCGGGACCACATCGCGTTCTTCGACGAGCGGGTCGACGTCATCGTCGACGGCCGGAACCGACCGCGGCCGGTCACGCCGTTCTCGGACTGGCCACGGTGAGCACCGGTCACAGATAGCGTTGGTAGTCAACGCGATTCACGCGTACTCGTCACCCGAAGATGGAGTCACCATCCTCGGGGGTCCCGCTGACCTGACCACGATGGACGTGGGTGGGGCGTTCCTCGATTGGGTGGGCGTCCTCTAGCACGTCGGGTTCCTCTTCGGCGAGGCGCTGGTCAAGGGATTCGCCTTCGCGCTCCTCGCGCGAGGTCATCCCGAACTTGTCGGCCTCGCTCCAGTCGTCGGGCGGGGTGATGACCGCGTCGCCGTCGTCGTTGCGGATCTCGTCGGAATCGGTCGACTCGCTCGGGTCCAGGGTGTCATCGGGCATGCCCACTCGGTTCCCCTTGGCCTCCGGCGGCTAAACACCGACCGCGGCTAGTTGACTCTGCGGTGAGGGCGGCGTGTCACCGCCCTGTGCGCAGAGTCAACGTGACTCATCGCGGCGCCCGCCACATCGGCCACAGCGTCGGGCCGCCGTTCGGAATGACGAGTTCGCTCACCACCTCGAAGCCGAATCGCTGGTAGTACGCGATATTTTCGGCCTTGCTGGACTCCAGGTAGGAGGGGGCATGTTCGGCGTCGACGCGGTCGAGCCGAGACTGCATGAGCGCCTGCCCGTAGCCTTTGCCGCGGACCGACGGGTCGCTGCCGATCACCGCCAGGTACCAGTGCGGCTCCTCCGGGTGTTCTTGCTCCGTCCGCAGGAGCAGCTCGTGCAATCTACGGCCGGTTGACAGCTGCGGTCCGAAGCCGAAGATGAACGACACCAGCATCATCAGTTGTCCGCGGGCCGACTGCTTCCACCGGCCCGGCGGATCCCAGAAGGCCGCCGCGCCGATGGTCGACCCGTCACCCGCGACCTCGACACCGCCGCCGCCGAGGTGGTGGTGCCGCGTGAGGGCCGCGAAGAATTTCCACAGGCGCGCAGCCCGGGATTCGTCGTCGGGAATGATCCACATCGACACCGGGTCATCGTAGAAGGCGCGGCCCAGGGCGTGGGACAGCTCAGTGACGTCGGCTTTGCGCGCCGGGCGCGGTTGGATGGTCATCGGCAGCCAGAGTAGTAGCGTCCAACTTGTGTGGGATTTCGAAACCGACCCCGAGTACCAGCAGAAGCTGGACTGGGTCGAAGAGTTCATGGTCAACGAACTCGAGCCGCTGGACCTGGTGTCGCTCGACCCGTACGACAAGAAGGACCCTGACACCATGGCGGTCCTGCGGCCGCTGCAACAGCAGGTCCGCGATCACGGGCTGTGGGCGGCGCACCTCACACCCGAACTCGGCGGCCAGGGCTACGGCCAGGTCAAGCTGGCACTGCTCAACGAGATCCTCGGTCGGTCGAGGTGGGCCCCGTCGGTGTTCGGCTCGCAGGCACCCGACTCGGGTAATGCCGAGATCCTGGCCTTGTTCGGCACGCCGGAGCAGAAGTCCCGCTACCTGCAGCCGCTGCTCGCAGGCGAGATCACGTCGTGTTACTCGATGACCGAGCCGCAAGGTGGTTCCGACCCGGGGCTGTTCGTGACCCGCGCCGAACGCGACGGCGACGACTGGGTGATCAACGGGGAGAAGTGGTTTTCCACCAACGCCCGGCATGCGACGTTCTTCATCGTCATGGCGGTCACCAATCCCGAAGCGCGCACCCGCGACAAGATGTCGTTGTTCATCGTGCCGGCCGGCACACCGGGCGTGGAGATCATCCGAAATGTCGGGGTCGGGACGGAGTCGCACGCCACGCACGGCTACGTCCGCTACGCCGGCGTGCGGGTGCCCGCGGACCACATTCTCGGCGGCGAAGGTCAGGCCTTCGCGATCGCGCAAACCCGACTGGGCGGCGGCCGTATTCACCACGCGATGCGCACAATCGCCCTGGCCCGTCGGGCCTTCGACATGATGTGTGAGCGGGCGGTATCCCGACAGACTCGGACGGGTCCGCTGGCGAATTTCCAGATGACCCAAGAGAAGATCGCCGACAGCTGGATCCAGATCGAACAGTTCCGGCTGCTGGTGCTGCGCACGGCCTGGCTGATCGACAAGCACCACGACTACCAGAAGGTGCGCCGCGACATCGCAGCGGTGAAGGTGGCGATGCCCACCGTGCTGCACGACGTGGTTCAGCGGGCTCTGCACCTGCACGGCGCGCTGGGGGTGTCCAACGAGATGCCGTTCATCAAGATGATGATCGCCGCGGAGTCGTTGGGGATCGCCGACGGGGCGACCGAGTTGCACAAGATGACCGTGGCCCGCCGCACGTTGCGCGAATACGAGCCGGTGTCAACGCCTTTCCCGTCGCAGCACCTGCCCACCCGGCGCGCCGCAGCGCAGGCCCGGCTGGCCGAACGCCTGGAGCACGCGGTCGCCGAATTCTAGGGCGCGACCCGGTCGATGTGGGCGAGAAAATGTTCCAACACCGCATCGGGTGCTTCGAGTTGCGGCCAGTGACCGATGTCGTCGGCAAGCATCACCACGTCGGCGTTGGGTATCACCTCGGCGTAGCGACGGGCCATGTGCGCGCCGGAGTTGGGATCGACCGGCCCGTCGATCAACCGCATCGGAACATTCGTCTCCCGCATTGCTCGCACCCACCGATTCCGGTGTGTGTGGCGGTCTTTGATGAACCGGCCAACCTTGTGCAGCACGCGGCGGCCGTCGTTGTAATCCAGGATCTGACTGAAGACACCCATCATGTGCGGGGTCGGTTTGGTGTTGGGGCCGAACATCTCTCGTAGGGTCGGCTCCAGCAGACGACGCGGCAGCGGACTGTTCTGAATTGGACTCAAGATGTCGCCCAACGGAGTTGCGGACAACAGCTTCTGCGCGGCTCGCGGCGTGTAGGCCTCGACGAACATCCCGCCGTTGAGCCAGGTGATCGAATCGATGCTCAGGTTTGCATACGCGTAATCACCAAACTCATTGCGGGCCAACAGTTCCTGCGCCACCGAGTCGCCGAGATCGTGGGCCAGAATGTGCGCACTGCCGATACCCAGGTGGGCCATCAGCGCCTCGTGCATGTCGGCGTGGTCGTGCACCGAATATTCGTAGCGAACTGGCTTCGCAGAGAACCCCATGCCGATCATGTCCGGCGCGACGACGGTGAACCGCTGGGTCAGCGTCGACCAGATCGGTTGCCAGTCAAAGGTATTGAATGGGTAGCCATGGATCAGCAGCAGCGGCGGCCCGCTGCCCTCGACCCGGTAAAAGATGTCGAAGCCGAGGTAGTCGAAATACAGTCCCTCATCAAGCCAGGAAGCCAGCGACGCGTCCATGATCCGGCCGACCTAAGAGACGTAGCGAACGACGCTCTCGGCGACACACGCCGGCTTGTCACTGCCTTCGACCTCCACGGTGGTCGAGACGGTCGCCTGCGTAGCGCCGTTGCCCAGGTCCTCGACGTCGACCAGCGAGCTCTTCGCACGAACCCGCGATCCGACGGGAACCGGTGCGGGGAAGCGAACCTTGTTGAGGCCATAGTTGATTGCGAGTTTGATGCCGTTGACGGTGTACATCTGGTGCTGCAGGCGCGGCAGCAGCGCCAGCGTCATGAAACCGTGCGCGATGGTCGTGCCGAACGGACCCTTGGCAGCCCGCTCCGGGTCGACGTGAATCCACTGGTGATCGCCGGTCGCGTCGGCGAACAGGTTGACGTCGTCCTGGCTGATCGTCACCCAATCGCTTTCGCCGATGCTTTCACCTTTGATCGAGGCGAGGTCGGCGACCGAGTCGAAAGTGCGCATGGCGTTTCTCTCCTTTGAGTGGATCCGAGGGGCGGCGCTGTTAGCATCGTGCCACTCCGCGGAGACGACGCCACCACCGGGATGTTTCGCCTGGAACGGCCGGGTGAAGTTGTGGCCGCCGGCCGACACGCAGGTGCCGTGGGACCCCCGACCAGCACTGGCGTGCGGCGGCCGAAATCTTACCCACCGCCGTATTTTCGGCCGCGTCGGCGCATTCGCGATCGTGGCGATGCAGCAGCTGCGGCGCGCTCGCACTGAATTCGTCACTGCGCCAACACTTTTACGACAACTTCTCACGTAGGTCTCAAATACATCACGCCCCTGCTGAATTCGGTTGGCAGGAGGCGTTTTCGTTTCGTTATCGACGGGTGACACTCGCGACTCAATCGTTAGCGAACCGCGATCCCCCACCCCGAGTCGAGTAACAGGCTTGTAGTTACTCGCGTGTTTGACTGCCACAGAGAACTATTCGACCGCTTACGCGGCAGATGAAAGTTGGGATAGGAGCTATGAAGTTCGCAGAGAGGTTCCGCGGTGCGACAGCACGTGTGCCGCGCAGATTGGCAATCGCGGCCATCGGTGCAGCACTGCTGGCCGGTCTGGTCGGTGCTATCGGCGGCTCGGCGACCGTGGGGGCATTCTCCAAAAAAGGTCTGCCGGTCGAGTATCTAGAAGTCCCGTCGGCGGCGATGGGCCACGCCATCAAAGTCCAGTTCCAAGGCGGCGGACCGCACGCGGTCTACTTGCTCGACGGGCTGCGCGCCCAGGACGACTTCAACGGCTGGGACATCAACACTCCGGCGTTCGAGGAGTACTACCAGTCCGGTCTATCGGTGATCATGCCGGTGGGCGGACAGTCCAGCTTCTACAGCGACTGGTACCAGCCGGCGTGCGGTAAGGCCGGCTGCCAGACCTACAAGTGGGAGACGTTCGTGACCCGCGAACTCCCCACCTACCTGCAGGCAAACCGGGGCATCTCGCCGAACGGCAATGCTGTGGTCGGCGTTTCGATGTCGGGCGGGTCAGCACTGATCCTGGCCGCGTACTACCCGCAGCAGTTCTCCTACGCGTCGTCGCTGTCCGGCTTTCTGAACCCCTCCGAGGGCTGGTGGCCGACGCTGATCGGTCTGGCGATGGGCGATGCGGGTGGCTACAACGCCACCAACATGTGGGGTCCGACCAGTGACCCGGCGTGGAAGCGCAACGACCCGATGGTGCAGATCCCACGGCTGGTGCAGAACAACACCCGCCTCTGGGTCTACTGCGGCAACGGCACCCCTAACGACCTGGGCGGCAACAGCATGCCGGCCAAGTTCCTGGAGCAGTTCACGCTGCGCACCAACGAGCAGTTCCGCGACAACTACATCGCTGCGGGCGGGCACAACGCAACGTTCAACTTCCCGCCCAACGGCACGCACGACTGGGGCTACTGGAACCAGCAGCTGGTCGCCATGAAACCCGACATTCAGCGGACCCTGAGCGGTGGACCCAACGCCACCTGAGAGACCCGCCCCCTGCATCGGCCGCAGCGCTCCCCCCGCGCTGCGGCCGATGTTTTTGCGCGGAGGGTTCGCAGGCGTCGTTGACGCCTGAAACGTCGGCGCCGAGTTCACAGTCGACGATCGACACAACGCTAATTCGGCAGGGCGTGCCGATCCTGATGGAAATAGGTGTAGGCGGTCGCCAAGGCACACAAGACCGTAGCCATCACCAGCATCCAGGTCCCATTCACGACCACACCGATGAAGCCGCCCACCATGGCGCCGATGACGAAGCTGGCGAGCAGCAGAAAGTAACCGAGCCAGTCCGAGGCGTTTCCACCACCAGCGATGTGGCGCTCGATGCCCTGGCCCATCTTGACGGTCGTGCCGGTCACATAGCTCAAGGGGATCGACACCTCGCCGTCCTTGACGAACGCCGTGTTCAAGGCGCCGGTGCCGAAGGCCATCAGCACGATCGGCGCGAAATCGATAGACACTTCGTTCCATCCTTCGTCGATGACGTCCACCACGGTGGCCGCCAGCAGAGCGAAAGTGGTCAGCACGGTCGGGCCGTGTGGGTGGTCCACCCAGAAACGCCGCCTGCACCACGACGCGACGACGACGCCGGTAACGAATGCCACAATGAGCAGCCCGGCACTTACGGCAAGCCACCGTTCGCCGCTGAAATATCCGAGCACGGCCCGTTGGGCGTTACCGGTAATGAAAACCACGAAGTAGCCGGCCGAGTGCGTGAATGAGATCGCGCCCACCACACCGGCCAGCGCTGCCAGCACCCACGACAACCGCGCTTCACTGTCGAATGTCGCCCGAAGCATGGCGCAATGCTTTCACCGCAGCAAAGCAGACGACAGCGCGGGAACGCTCATTCAGGCGAGACTCACATCAATCCGCTACGAACTTGCCGATCGACCGCAGCGGGATGGGCAACCAGCCGGGCCGGTGCCGGGACTCGTAACCCGCCTCGTAAACCGCCTTGTCCAGTTCGTACGCCGCCAAGACCAGCTCCGAATCGCGGGGGTCCACACCGGACGCCGCGGCATAACCGTCGCAGAATGCAGTTCGGTTGCGCTGCACCCACTCTCGGGCGCGCGCGGCCAGTTGCTTGTCGGCTGATTGGTCGACCAGTGGACCGTAGGCGGCGTATTCGAACGACCGCAACACACCCGCCACGTCGCGCAGCGGGGAATCCGGTGCGCGCCGCTGCTCCAGCGGCTGGCCCGGCTCACCTTCGAAGTCGATCAGCAGCCAGGACTCGGGTGTGCGCAAAACCTGACCCAGGTGCAGATCGCCGTGCACCCGCTGCACGGTGATGGTCTGCTCACCCAGCTTTTGAAAGTGCTGCTCGATCGCCGAGACGTACTGCCCGAGTTCGGGCACCGCCGCGGCCGTCGACGACATCCGGCCCAGCATGGAGTCGACCGGAAACGGCGCCTGCGACGTGCCGAACGCCTCGGCCAGCCCGGCGTGCACCGATGCGACGGCTTCACCGAGTCGGTAGGACTCGCCGGCGAAGTCACCACCGACCTCGTAGGCGTACAGGTCGCCTTCGGCGAACAGATCGCGGACGCTGGCGGTGGCCATCGCCCAGCCCTCGGCCGCGTTGCCCTCGTACTCGGTGGCCATGCCCAACGGGACATTGCTGTCGGCGTCCGGACCGGTCAGTTCGTAGGTGCCCAACAGCCGCGCCACATGCGGGTTTCCGGCTCGGCCCAGGACGCGGTTGAGCTCGATGTCGGGGTTGACGCCCGGGCTGACGCGGCGGAACACCTTCAAGATCGCGTCCCGGTCGAAGATGACGCTGGTGTTGCTCTGCTCGGCCTCCGACACCCGCGGGTAGGCATCCAGCGGCAGCGTGACGTCGGGTTCCTTGCCGAACGACACGCCCTCTCGGGTGGCCGACGAGTCGATCAGCGACAGCAAGAACGCGGCCGCGTCCGGGTCGTAGAGGGCGTCGAAACCGACCCGATCACCGTCGGTGCCGATGGTGGCGATGGCGTTGAACTCGGTGGGCGGCTCGGAATCCCAACCGACGATCACCTGGTAAAGCTCGGCGGAGCCGTTGGTGTAGGTCACCGCCACCAGCGCGAGGTCCAGACCGTCGCGCAGACCGACGACGAGACCTGGCTCGGCAGATGCTAATTCGCGGCTGCGACCGGCATACCAGCGCTGCTGCGGAAGCCACGCTGACCACGGCAGATTCATTGCGACTCCTCAGACTCGCACAGCTGGAACCAGTAGAAGCCGTGTCCGGGCAGTGTGAGCACGTAGGGCAGGTGGCCGATGCGCGGAAACTCGACATGCCCGGTGAGCTCGACCGGCGTGTGACCGCTCCAATTTTGCAGGTTCAGTTCCAGCGGCTGGGGGAAACGCGACAAGTTGTTGACGCAAAGGACAGTGTCGCCGTCGTCCGGGGCCTGGCGCAGGAACGCCAGCACCGACGGGTTGGATCCACCGAGTTCCTCGAAGCTCCCGATGGCGAACGCCTCGTGTCGGCGACGCACGGCGAGCATCACCCGGGTGAAGTTGAGCAACGACGTCGAGGTGTCGCGCTGGGCCTCGACGTTGACGGCCTGATACCCGTACACCGAGTCCTGGCTGGGCGGCAGATACAGCCGACCGGGGTTCGCCTTGGAGAAGCCGGCGTTGCGGTCCGGTGTCCACTGCATCGGCGTGCGCACCCCGTCGCGGTCACCGAGCCAGATCACGTCGCCCATGCCGATCTCGTCGCCGTAGTACAGCACCGGCGACCCGGGCAGCGACAGCAGCAGCGCGGTGAACAGCTCGATCTGGTTGCGGTCGTTGTCCAGCAGCGGCGCCAGCCGGCGACGGATCCCGACGTTCGCCTTCATCCGCGGGTCTTTGGCGTATTCGGAGTACATGTAGTCGCGCTCTTCGTCGGAGACCATCTCCAGCGTCAACTCGTCATGGTTGCGCAGGAAGATTCCCCATTGCGCCATCTCGGGGATCTCGGGGGTCTGCCCGAGGATTTCCGAGATCGGGAAGCGCGACTCGCGCCGCACCGCCATGAAGATGCGCGGCATCAGCGGGAAATGGAACGCCATGTGGCACTCGTCACCGCCGGTGCTGGCGTCGCCGAAATACTCGACGACGTCGGCCGGCCACTGGTTGGCCTCGGCCAGCAGCACCCGGCCCGGGAACTCGTCGTCGACCACCTTGCGCACCCGTTTGAGGAACGCATGTGTCTCGGGCAGGTTCTCGCAGTTGGTGCCTTCCCGCTCGAACAGATACGGCACCGCGTCCAGCCGGAACCCGTCGATTCCGAGGTCGAGCCAGAACCGAAGGACGTCGATCATCGCTTCCTGCACGGCCGGGTTGTCGTAGTTCAGGTCAGGCTGATGGGAGAAGAATCGGTGCCAGTAGAACTGCTTGCGCACCGAGTCGAAGGTCCAGTTCGACTCTTCGGTGTCGATGAAGATGATGCGAGCATCGGTGTAGCGTTCGCTGGTGTCGCTCCAGACGTAGAAGTCGCCGTACGGACCGTCAGGGTCGTGCCGTGACTCCTGAAACCATGGATGCGAATCCGACGTGTGGTTCATGACGAGATCGGTGATGACCCGGATACCGCGCTCGTGCGCCGCGTTGAGCAACGCCACGAAGTCCTCGACCGTCCCGAATTCGGGCAGCACCTTGTAGAAGTCTCGGATGTCGTAGCCACCGTCGCGCAGCGGTGAGTCGTAGAACGGCGGCAGCCAGATGCAGTCGACGCCGAGCCACTGCAGGTAATCCAGGCGCTCCATGAGCCCCCGCAGATCCCCCGAGCCATCCGCATTGGCATCCACGAACGCGCGGACGAGGACCTCGTAGAAGACCGCGTGTTTGAACCAGGTCGGGTCGGCGGGCAGCGACTGGGCCTCGGTGAACTCGTCGGCGCTGGGATGCTCGACGACGCCGTGTTCGACACGGCTGCCCTCCGCAGGATCATGGGCGGACGGGTGTTCTCTGTCCCTGGTCAAGTCCACGACCTTACACGTACCCGGGGTGCAGCATCGAAAACCCTAGCCGCCAAACGAATTCAGCGCACCCGCTGAGCTGCGGCATTGGATCAGCCCGGCGGGCCGTCCCCCAGCTGCACGTCGACGGACCGGCCCGGCAGCCCCACACTGACGTGGTCGCCCGGGTGGTGCTGATCGAGAATGTTGGTCAGCGCGGTGGCCGAGTTGACCGGTTGGCCGTTGATCGCGGTGATCACGTCGCCCGGGTTGAGCCCGGCGCCGGCGGCCGGACCGGTCGGGATGACCTGGCGGATGACGGCGCCCGTTCCGCCGGGGGCGTCGTTGACTCCGACGCCCAGGAATGCGGTCGGCCCGATGTGCACGGTCGGCGAGGAGGCGCCGGACCGGATCTGACCCGCGATGGCCATGGCCTCGTTGATCGGGATCGCGAAGCCCTGGCCGCGGCCGAGGTGGAAGTTCTGCGAGGCGGCGGTGTTCATGCCGATCACCTGGTTGGCGGCGTTGACCGTCGGGCCACCGGAGTCTCCCGGGCGGATGTTGGCGTCGACCTGGATCAGCCCGACCAGGGTCTCGGTGCTGCCGGTCAACGAGTCGTTGGCCGACACCGTCTGATTCAGCGCGCCGATGCGACCCTCCTCGACGCTCGGCGCCCCGCCCACGCCACCGGCGTTACCCAGCGACACGACCGGTTCGCCCACCTGCACCGTGTCGGAGTTGCCGATGTTGGCCACCGGCAGTCCGCCGCCGGCCAGTTGCAGCACCGCGATGTCGTGCTGGCGGTCGAACCCGATCACGGTGGCCGGGAAGGTCTGGCCGTTGGCGATGGACCGCGCGGTCAGGTCGGTCGCGCCCGCGATCACGTGGTTGTTGGTGAGGATGACGCTGGGGTCGATCACGATGCCGGTTCCAGCGCCGATCGCACTCTGGTACCCCAGCTTGGCGTCGATGTCGACGATCTGCGGACCCACCACCGCGCTGGCCGACGGCGCGTCCCGCGGGATCGGCGGCAGCGCAGGCGACGCATCCGCGGCTGGGGCCGTTGCCAGTCCCAGCCCGGTCGCCGCCAACAGACTGAGCAAGCTCAGCGACCTCCGCGGTTTGCGGCGGTGCGATCCGCTCATCCCGTCACCTCCTGCATAAGTCACCGACCGGGTTAACCAGCCGTGCCGCAACGGACCCAATTGTGATTACCGTAGCTTGCATCGCAAAATCGGGCATATCGACGTCGGGTTTTGCCGTACTGGTGAGCGCTGATCGGCCGCGATTCGGCCAACCGGTAGCTTCGGGGCTTGGACCGCACGGCAACTCGACGGCAAAGGTGTCTCATCCATGGGCGTTCTTGATTCGTTCCTACTCGACGACAAAGTGGTGATCGTGACCGGCGCTTCGTCAGGTCTCGGCGTGTCGTTCGCACAGGCCTTCGCCGAGGCCGGTGCCGACGTCGTGCTCGGGGCGCGGCGCGTCGAGCGACTGGCCGACACCGCGGCGCTCGTCGAGGCCGGTGGCCGCAAAGCGTTGACGCTCGCCACCGACGTCGGCGTGCCCGAGCAGTGTCAGGCATTGGTCGACGCCGCGATGCAGGCGTTCGGCCGGGTCGACGTGCTGGTCAACAACGCCGGTGTGGGCACCGCGGTTCCGGCGACCCGTGAGACGCCCGACCAATTCCGGTCGGTGATCGACGTCAACCTCAACGGGTCCTACTGGATGGCGCAAGCCTGCGGGCGGGTGATGCAGCCCGGCAGCTCGATCATCAACATCGCCAGCATCCTCGGCATCACCACCGCCGGTCTGCCGCAGGCCGCGTACAGCGCCAGCAAGGCAGCAGTCGTCGGGCTCACCCGGGACCTGGCCCAACAATGGGGCTCGCGCAAGGGAATCCGGGTCAACGCTCTCGCGCCGGGCTTCTTCAAGACCGAGATGACCGACGAATACCCGCCCGAGTATCTGGACAGCCAGGCGCATCGACTGGTGCTCGGGCGCCTCGGCGACGACCGTGAACTCGCGGCCACCGCGGTCTGGCTGGCGTCGGCCGCCGGCGGTTATGTCACCGGGCAGACGATCGTCGTCGACGGTGGGTTCACCATCAACTAGTCATGACCGACTTCGATCCCGAGGCCTGCTTCGCTCAATCGCCGGTGGCTCGGCTTGCCACCGCCGGGGCCGACGGTCGTCCACACCTGGTGCCGGTGGTGTTCGCCGTGCACGCACAGCTCATTTTCACGGCGGTGGACGCGAAACCCAAGACCACCCAACGACTGCGGCGCCTGACCAATATCGAACACAACCCGCAGGTGAGCCTGCTCGTCGACCATTACGACGAGGACTGGACGCAGCTGTGGTGGGTGCGGGCCGACGGTGCTGCCGCCATCCATCGCGACGGTGACACCGTTATTGTCGGCCGAGACCTGCTCCGCGCGAAATACGCTCAGTACCAATGGATTTCACTCGACGGACCGATGATCGCCATCGCTGTCCAGCGCTGGAGCAGTTGGCGCGCCTGACTGCGCTTCGCCATCCGTACCCGCGCTTGCCAACTCGCTTTCAGCATAACGGTCCGGCAACGGCCACGATACCGCTATTAGCCCGTTCACCAGTCAATATGTCCGGTAATATGGCCCGGAGGGCGCGACGTGCGCAACGCACGAAATGTTTGCTGAGCCGAACATAGGGCATAGTGGAATCAAAAGAATGTCAACGATACGGCATGCGAGTGCGCGGGGGCTTGCATCGTCTCGGAGGGTGGACACCGTGGGTAGAGCGATTCGTACAAGTTGGCTCGCGGCAGTGACCGCCGCGCTGGCCATGGCGGCGCCAGCCGGTCCCGCCGTAGCGGCGATCGCACCCGCGACCCCGACCGCAGGCGTCGCGTCGATCCAGCCGGCCAGCGGCACGGTGGTCGGGGTGGCTCACCCGGTGATCGTCACGTTCACCGGACCGGTGGCCGACCGTGCCGCGGCCGAGCGGGCCGTCACGGTCACTGCGCCCAACCACATCACCGGCCGCTTCGACTGGCCGGCGGCCGATGTTCTCGAGTGGAAGCCGGACGGCTACTGGCCGGCGCACAGCCACGTCGGTGTTCGGGTGCACGCGTTGTCCACCGGTTTCGAGACCGGTGACGAGGTGGTCGGCACCGCCAGCATTTCCGCGCACACCTTCACGGTCACCCAGAACGGCGAGGTGCTGCGCACGATGCCGGCATCGATGGGCAAACCCACCCGCCCGACACCGATCGGTGATTTCTCCGCGCTGTCCAAAGAGCGCACGGTGGTGATGGATTCGCGCACCATCGGCATCCCGCTGGAGTCGTCTGAGGGATACAAGATCACCGCGCAGTACGCGGTCCGGGTCACCTGGAGCGGTGTCTACGTGCACTCGGCGCCGTGGTCGGTGGACTCGCAGGGCTACGCGAACGTCAGCCACGGCTGCATCAACCTCAGCCCCGACAACGCCGCGTGGTACTTCGACACCGTCCACATCGGTGACCCGATCAACGTGGTGGCGTAACGGAATACATCCGCGCG
>NZ_JAVKSG010000038.1:0-37133 GCF_039583785.1 Mycobacterium sp. | reverse complement strand
GTGCCGATGACGCGGCTGGTGAAGAAGCCGCGGCTGTCGTTGACCACGATCGGGGTCTTGCCGATGGCCAGCGTGTAGTCGAACACCCGGGCCAGCGCCTCGTCAGAAGTCTTCTCGCCCTTGATGATTTCCACCAGCGGCATCTTGTCGACCGGCGAGAAGAAGTGGATTCCGATGAAGTCCTCCTGGCGCTTCACCCCGGTCGCCAGACCGGTGATCGGCAGCGTCGAGGTGTTGGACCCGAGCAGCGCGTTGGGCTCGACGACGTCCTCGATCTCACCGAACACCTTGTGCTTGAGGTCCTGGTTCTCGAAGACGGCCTCGACCACGAAGTCGACGCCCTTGAAGTCGGCCGGGTCAGCGGCCGGCGTGATGCGGTCCAGCAGCGCCTTGCTCTTCTCTTCGGTGGTCTTGCCGCGCTGAAGTGCTTTGGCCTCAAGGGATTCCGAGTACGCCTTGCCCTTCTGCGCGGCCTCGATGCTGACGTCCTTGAGCACGACCTGGTAGCCGGCCTTGGCCGAGACGTAGGCGATTCCGGCGCCCATCATGCCCGCGCCCAGCACACCGATCTTGTGGATCTTGACCGGCTCGATGCCGTCCGGACGCGAACCGCCACCGTTGATGTGTTGCAGGTCGAAGAAGAACGCCTGGATCATGTTCTTGGCGACCTGGCCGGTGACCAGCTGGGTGAAGTAGCGGCTCTCGATGCGGCTGGCCGTGTCGAAGTCCACCTGCGCGCCCTCGACGGCCGCGTCCAGGATGGCCCGCGGCGCCGGCATCGGCGCACCCTTGAGCTGCTTGCGCAGCAGCGCCGGGAACGACGGCAGAATGCCGGCCAGTGCCGGGCTGGACGGAGTGCCGCCGGGCATCTTGTAGCCCTTCTTGTCCCACGGCTGGGTGTAAGAGTCCGGGTTGTCCTTGACCTCTTTTATCCAAGCCTTCGCGCTCGGCAGCAATTCGTCCACCGAGCCGACGATCTCGTCGACCAGTCCCATCTCCTTGGCCTTGTCGGCCTTGAATCGGGTGCCCTGAGACAGGATGTTCATGAACGCGTTCTGGATGCCGAACATCCGCACCGTGCGGGTGACGCCGCCACCGCCGGGCAGCAGGCCCAGCGTCACCTCGGGCAGACCGACGACCAGGCCCTTGACGTCCGCGGCGATGCGGTGGTGACAGGCCAGCGCGATCTCCAGGCCGCCACCGAGAGCGGCGCCGTTGATGGCGGCCACCACCGGCTTGCCGAGGGTCTCCAGCGCGCGCAGGTCCCGCTTGACGCCTTCGACCATGTCGAACGCCTCACCGGCGTTCTCCGGGCCGAGCTTGATCATGCCTTTGAGATCGCCGCCGGCGAAGAAGGTCTTCTTCGCGCTGGCAATCACCACGCCGGTCACCGATGCCGGGTCTTCCGCGACAAGACGTGCCAACTTTTCTACGGCGTTGTGCATTGACTCGCTGTAGTGCTCGTTCATCACGTTGGCCGACCCGGTGGGGTCGTCAAGGGTCAACGTGACGATGCCGTCGGCATCGGAGTCCCACGCAATGGTGTTCTCTGCCATGGTCTTAAGCCCTCTCGATGATGGTGGCGACACCCATGCCGCCGCCGATGCACAGCGTGACCAGTGCGCGACGCGCGTTGCGGCGCTCGAGCTCGTCGACCATGGTTCCGGTGATCATCGCGCCGGTGGCACCCAGCGGGTGCCCCATCGCGATGGCGCCGCCGTTGACGTTGAGCTTCTCGTCCGGGATGTGCAGCTCCTTCTGGAACTTCAGCACGACGGAGGCAAAGGCCTCGTTGAGCTCGAACAGGTCGATGTCGTCGACCGTCAGGCCGGCACGGTCCAGCACCTTACGGGTGGCCGGGGTCGGGCCGGTGAGCATGATGACCGGGTCCGCACCGCTGGTGGCGGTGGCCACGATGCGTGCCCGCGGGGTCAGGCCCTGCGACTTGCCGGCCGCTTCCGAGCCGACCAGCACCAGCGCGGCGCCGTCGACGATGCCGGAGCTGTTGCCGCCGGTGTGCACGTGGTTGATCTTCTCGACGAAGTGGTACTTCTGCAGCGCCACGTCGTCGAAGCCGCCCATCTCGCCGATCCCGTCGAACGCGGTCTTCAGCTTGCCCAGGCCTTCGAGCGTGGTGTCGGGGCGCATGTGCTCGTCGTGGTCGAGGATGACCAGGCCGTTCTGGTCGCGCACCGGCACCACCGACTTGGCGAAGTAACCGCCCGACCAAGCTTCGGCCGCTTTCTGCTGACTGCGCAGCGCGTAGGCGTCAACGTCGTCACGGGAGAAGCCCTCGATGGTGGCGATCAGGTCGGCGCCGATGCCCTGCGGCACGAAGCCGAGCCGGTAGTTGGTCTCCGGGTCGGTCGCCCAGGCGCCGCCGTCGGAACCCATCGGGACCCGGCTCATCGACTCGACGCCGCCGGCCAGCACCAGGTCGTCCCAGCCGGAGCGCACCTTCTGCGCGGCGGTGTTGACGGCCTCCAGGCCGGAGGCGCAGAACCGGTTGAGCTGCACGCCACCGGTGGTCTCGGGCAGCCCGGCGGCCAGCACCGCGGTGCGGGCGATGTCGCCACCCTGGTCGCCGACCGGCGACACCACGCCCAGGATCATGTCGCTGATCAGGGTCTCGTCCAGGTCGGGGAAACGGCGGCGCAGCTCGTCGACCAGACCGACGACCAGGTTCAGTGGCTTGACCTCGTTCAGCGAGCCTTTGCGCTGCTTGCCGCGGGGCGTGCGGATGGCCTCGTAGATGAAGGCTTCTTCGGACATGGGTGGTTCCTCTTAACAATAGATTTTTCGATCCGTGCATGGGCTCGGCCGTTGGCGACGCTAGTCCTTTATCAACCATAACAAAGCGCCCGTCCAACCTGTTGGTTGGGCGAGCAGGTTCCCGTTGAATCTGCGTCCAGCCGCCGTCTCGCCGCACCCCCGCCTAGGCTCGACAGCCATGACGGTGTCGCGACTGCAACCGTATGCATCGACGGTGTTCGCCGAGATGTCGGCGCTGGCAACGCGCGTCGGCGCGGTCAACCTCGGGCAGGGTTTTCCCGACGAGGACGGGCCGCCGGCGATGCTCAAGACCGCCCAGGACGCCATCGCCGAGGGCGTCAACCAGTACCCGCCGGGCATCGGCATTCCGGCGCTACGGGAGGCGGTCGCGGCACAACGCAAGCGGAAGTACGGCGTCGGCTACGACCCGGCGACCGAAGTCCTGGTGACAGTCGGAGCTACCGAGGCGATCGCCGCGGCGGTGTTCGGTCTGGTCGAGCCCGGCTCCGAGGTGATCTTGATCCAGCCGTTCTACGACTCCTACTCACCAGTGGTCGCGATGGCCGGCGCCCGGCGGGTCGTCGTGCCGTTGGCGCCGGACGGCCGCGGCTTCGCCCTCGACGTCGATGCGCTGCGAAAAGCGGTGACTCCGCACACCCGGGCGCTGATCCTGAACTCGCCACACAATCCGACCGGCACAGTGCTGAGCGCGGCCGAGCTGGCGGCGATCGCCGAGGTCGCGATCGCGGCCGACCTCCTGGTCATCACCGACGAGGTGTACGAGCACTTAGTCTTTGACGGTCACAAGCATCTGCCGCTGGCCGGCTTCGACGGGATGGCCGGACGCACCGTCACGATCTCCAGCGCCGCGAAGATGTTCAACTGCACCGGCTGGAAGATCGGCTGGGCTTGCGGGCCGGCGGAACTCATTCAGGGCGTGCGGGCGGCCAAGCAGTACCTGAGCTACGTCGCGGGTGCACCGTTTCAGCCTGCGGTGGCCGATGCCCTCAACACCGAGGATGCGTGGGTGGACGCGCTGCGAGACTCGTTGCGGGACAGGCGCGATCGCCTCGCACGCGGGCTGACCGACATCGGCTTCAAAGTCCTCGACAGCGCCGGCACCTATTTCTTGTGCGCCGACCCGCGTCCGCTGGGCCATGACGACAGCACCGCGTTCTGCGCGGCCCTACCCGAACAGGTCGGCGTGGCCGCGATCCCGATGACGGCATTCTGCGATCCCGATGCCGACGACTGGGCGACGTGGAATCACCTGGTGCGCTTCACGTTCTGCAAGCGCGACGACACCCTCGACGAGGCGATCAGCCGACTTGGGCGATTGCGGCCATGACCTTGCGCCGCAATCCCTCGGTCGCGGCGTAGAGGATCTTCCTGCGCGCCCGGTTGACCAGGAACTCCGGTAACGGCGCCGACGGCTCGAGGGTCATCTCGAACCGCACCCGCGTCCGGTCCTCGGTTTCACGGTGCAACGTGTACTCGACGTGCTGCGCATGCTGCTGCAACGTCTTCTGCGCGTCCCACACCACCCAGTCCGGCCCCCAGTGGTACTCGAGCACCTCGGTGTCGACGATGCCGGAGACCCGGATGGAGACCTTCACATGATGCGGCCGACCATCGGGATAGCAATCGATGACTTCGGCCCGCTTGTACACCGAGGACCAGGACGGCACCGAGCCGACATCGGCCAGCGCCGCCAGAATCACCTCCGGCGGCGCATCGATGACAACCTCCCGCGATGCTTGTACGGCCACTACGAGCAAACTAGCAACGCGACCGGATCCGCGGAGCCGACTGTCCGGAAATGCAGTAACTGGGTGGGACGCATCCGGTCCCACCGTGCCGGCGCGCCGCCGGCGGGTGACCGGTTGGCTTGGCGCGATGCTATGTCGGTCGTTGCGAGCCGAAACTGACCATCACCTGATCACGCAGGCCTTTGGTCGCGGCGTCGAGCACGATCTCGCTCGCCCGCCGGACGACGAACGCGGGTACCGGGCCGGCTGGCTCGACGGTGATGTCGAAGCGCACCCGGGTTCGGTCGACGCCGACCGGTTGGAGGTTGTATTCGACATGTTGCCCGCGCTGCTGGAAGGTGTCGCCGGCATCCCAGACCACCCAGTTGGGGCCCCAGTGGTATTCCAGGATCTCGTTGTCGACCAGCCCGAAAATCTTGATGGTGGCCTTGACATGATGCGGCCGACCGTCGGAATACCAGTCCAGCACCTGAACCCGCTTGTGCACCGGCGACCATGCCGACAACGACCCGACGTCAGCCAACGCCTCCAGGATCACCCCCGGCGGCGCGTCGATGACAATCTCTCGCGATGCTCGTACGGCCACTAAGGAGTTATTGTCCTTTCTGCACTTTCAGCACCCGCTCGCGTAGGCCTTTGGTGCCGGTGTCGACTGTTCCTTTGATGGCCCGCTTGATCACGAAACCTGGCAACGGTACGACGGGATCGACACTGATCTCGAAGGCGACTCTGGTCTTGTCGCCGTCGGGCGTCAAGGTATAGGACGCGTCCTGCGAGCGCTGCTGACCGGAGCTGATCAACGTCCAACTGACCTTGTTCTTGCCCCAGGTGTAGGCCACCACTTGTTCGTCGGTGATCCCCGCGGCCTTCACCTTCATCTTCACTTTCAGCGGCCGACCGTCCTTGTCCTTCTCGAGAACTTCGGCGCTCTGATGCGGCGGCGACCATTCGGTGACCGAGTCCATGTCGCCTATCACGTCGAGAATCTCCGCCGGTGACGCCTCGATGACGATTTCGCGGGTTTCGTTGATTGCCATCACCGGACGATAGCGACGTGACGCCACGCGGAGGGCGGTTTTGACGACAGACGCGTAGCGTCGGCGTCGTGACTGACCCGTCCTACACCGTCGGCGACTACCTCCTGGACCGGCTGGCCGAACTCGGCGTCACCGAGGTCTTCGGCGTGCCCGGCGACTACAACCTGGAATTCCTCGACCACATCGTCGACCATCCACACCTGCGCTGGGTCGGCAACGCCAACGAGCTCAACGCCGGATATGCCGCCGACGGATACGGCCGGCTTCGTGGAATGTCAGCCGTGGTAACCACATTCGGTGTCGGCGAACTGTCGGCGGCCAACGCCGTGGCAGGCAGCTACGCCGAGCACGTGCCGGTGGTGCACATCGTCGGCGGGCCGTCGAAGGACGCCCAGGGCACTCGCCGGGCGTTGCATCATTCGTTGGGCGACGGCGACTTCGAGCATTTCCTGCGGGTGAGCCGGGAAATCACCTGCGCACAAGCCAATCTCATGCCCGCCACCGCAACCCGCGAGATCGACCGGGTGCTCTGCGAGGTCCGTGAGCAACGCCGGCCGGGCTATCTGCTGCTGTCGACCGACGTGGCGCGCTTCGAAACCGAGCCGCCGAGCGCACCGCTTCCGCACTTCGGCGGCGGGACCAGCCCGCGAGCCCTGGCGTTGTTCACTGAAGCCGCAAGCACACTCATCGGCGATCACCAGCTGACCGTGCTGGCCGACCTGCTCGTGCACCGGCTGAATGCCGTCGACAAGCTAGAGGCGTTGTTCAAAGCCGACGTCGTGCCGCATGCCACGCTGATGTGGGGCAAAAGCCTGGTCGACGAGAGCGCGCCGGAATTCCTGGGCATCTACGTCGGCGCGGCCAGCGCCGAACCGGTGCGCACCGCGATCGAAGACGCTCCCGTGCTCGTCACGGCGGGCGTGGTGTTCACCGACATGGTCAGCGGATTCTTCAGCCAGCGCATCGATCCGACCCGGACCATCGACATCGGCGCGCAGCAGTGCACGGTCGGCCACGACGTGTTCGCGCCGCTGGAGATGAGCGCGGCCCTGGACGCAATCACCGCGATCCTCACCGAGCGGGGCGTCCGCTCGCCGGCGGTGACACCGAACTCCGACGACGCGCCGGCCGACAGACCGGGCCGCGATCAGCCGTTGAACCAGAAGGTGTTGTGGGACAGGTTCTGTGACGCGCTCACCGCCGGCAACGTCGTCCTGGCGGATCAGGGCACCTCGTTCTACGGGATGGCCACTCACCGGCTGCCCCGCGGTGTCACGTTCATCGGCCAACCACTCTGGGGCTCAATCGGATACACGCTGCCGGCCACCCTGGGCGCGGGCCTGGCCGAGCGTGATCGCCGGCCGGTGCTGCTGATCGGTGACGGTGCGGCACAGCTGACGGTTCAGGAGCTGGGTAACTTCTCCCGCGAGGGCCTGTCACCGGTTGTCGTGGTGGTCAACAACGACGGCTACACCATCGAGCGGATGATCCACGGAAAGACCGCCCCCTACAACGACATTGCGCGATGGAGCTGGGCCGACATTCCCACCGCGCTCGGGGTGACGAACCACCTGACGTTTCGGGCGCTGACCTACGGCGAACTCGACGACGCCTTTGTTGCGGCGGCGGAACATCAGGATCGGATGGTGCTGATCGAAGCCGTGGTCCCGCGCCTCGACATCCCGGACCTGCTGACCGATCTGGTCGCCCCGACGTCGGCGGACGGCAGCCCGCGGCGGTAACTCAGGCGCCACGGTCTCCGCTCGGCGCGCCGAGCAGCGTGCGCAAGGTACGACGGCAGCGGCCGCATTCGGCACCCGCCCCGCACGCCGCAGCGATCTGGTTGGTCGTCGACGCGCCGCCGGCGATGGCGTCGGCCACCACGTGGCTGGTAATGCCGTTACACAGACAGACGAACACCAGCGGGGGCTTACTCGTCGAGCCGCATCATGTCGAAGAACGTGCCGACGAACACCGGCGGATATGCGCCCCGACCGGCGCCATCGATCCACGGTGCGGCGGTGTCGGGATGGTCGATCCAGCGCCGCGCTTGGTCTTCGTCGTCGAATTCCTGCAGGATCATCACCTCGTGACGGTCGTCGAAGGCCTGGAAGAGTCGGGTCTCGCGGATGCCTGCGGCGTCGAATCTGGTGAGCGCACCGCGGATCTCGTGGGTCAGCAGGGCCACGTTGTCGACCGCCGAGATCGCGGCGACCACCACACCCGGGGCGGCGTGCGCCGACGGGTCGACGGTGCCGAACCGTTCGACGATCTCGCCGGCGAACACGGCCGGGATGTCGTCGACACCGACCGCGTCGAACCAATCGAAGAACACCCGCGAGCGGAGCAGTTCGACGATCGGCTCGCGACTGCGCACGCCGATCGTCACCAGCACGCGACCGCGGTCGTGCGTCGAGGTGTACAGCAGCACGTGGTGGGCACCGATGTCGGCGAGCGCCGATCGACGCCGGGTGAGCAGCGGCCACACCTGCTCGGGATCCGGCACGCGATAGTCGGACGCGATCACCAGCGAATGCGAACGCGGGTCCACTGCGCTCACCGGAGCTGGTCCTTCATCACCTTTCCGGTGGCGTTGCGCGGCAGGGTCTCCAGAAAAGCGACGTATCGCGGCGCCTTGAATCCCGCCATCCGCTGCCGGCACCACGCCGTCAAATCGTCTTCGGACACCGTGCCCTTAGCACTGTGAAGTGGCACCACAAAGGCCTTCCCTACCTGACCGAGCCGCTCGTCGGGCACGCCGATCACGGCGACCTGAGCGACCGCCGGGTGCTCCAGCATGAAGCCCTCGATCTCGGCCGGGTACGCATTGAACCCGCCAACGATGAACATGTCCTTTTTACGCCCGTCGACCTTCAACCGGCCGGACTTGTCGAAATTGCCCAGATCTCCGGTGTGCAGCCAACCGTCGTCGTCGATCGCCAGCGCGGTGGCATCCGGATCGTCGAGGTAACCCTGCATGACGCCGTAACCGCGCACCAGCACCTCGCCGTCGGAGGCGATGCGCACCTCGACATCCTGGCAGGGCAGGCCCGCGGTGGTGGCCACGTCCTCGACGGAGTCGCCGGGCCGCGACAACGTCACATTGCCCGCTTCGGTGAGCCCGTAACCCGTCATCAACGTCTGATAAGGCAGTTCGCTGTGGATGCGCCGAACCAGTTCGACCGGGATGTCGGCGGCGCCGGTGACACCTGCCCGCAGCGACGACAGCTTGGCCTTGTCCGCTACCGTGAGCAGCGACTGATACAGCGTCGGCGGCCCGGGAAGCATCGAGATACGTTCCCGCTCAATCAGATCGGCGACGGCATCGACGTCGAACACCGCCAGCGGCAGCATGGTCGCCCCGCGCAGGAACGACGCGATCAGGCCCGCTTTCAAGCCGAACGTGTGGAAGTACGGGTTGATCATCAGATAGCGGTCGCCCTCGCGCAGGTCGGCGAGCGTCGCCCACTCCTCGTACATCCGCAGGGTTTGGCGATGATTCATCATCGCGCCCTTCGGACGACCGGTGGTGCCCGAGGTGAAGATGATGTCAGAGATGTCGGCGCCATCCACCGGACGCTCGAACGGTGAACCGCTGGAGAGGAAGTCGGACGTCAGGTCGATGACCGGGACACCGGCCGGGGCGGTGTAATCCTGGCCGAGGAAACCCTTGCGCACCAGCACGGCTTTCGCGGCGCTGCGGGTGATGATGTCGCCGGCTTCGTCGGGCTTGAACCGGGTATTGACCGGCACCAGCACGCCACCGGCGGTGAGCACACCGAACGCGGCGACGATCCACTCCGCCGAATTCGGCGCCCACAAAGCGACCCGGTCACCCTTCTCGATTCCCAGATCCGCGACAGCGCCGGCAGTGCAACGAATCCGGTCCACAACCTGACGGAAAGTCAAGCGCTGCGGACCGTCGACAATCGCTTCCGCATCGCCGAACCGGTCCGCCGCGCTCACGACCATCTCGGGGATGGTCTCCCAGTTCATCTAGCGCAGCGCCGGCTTGTCACACCGTGACGAGACGAGACAGATTGCCGCCCATGATCTTTGCCTGGTCGTCGACGGACAGGTGCGACAGCGCGTTGACGTAGAACGTCGGCTCCGCCAGACCTTCCGGGTGCGGCCAGTCCGAGCCGTACAGCACCTGGTCGACACCGACCAGGTGCACCAGATCGTCGATGCCGTCTTCGAAGAACGGGCTGACGTGGATCCGGCTCTTGACCATCTCGACTGGGTCGCTCGGGAACGCCTCCGGCGCCTTCCGGAAGACCTCGGCCAGGCCGACCAGCAACGGGTTCATCCACTTCGAGCCGGCCTCGACGATGGCCACCTTCAGCTTCGGGTGCCGGTAGAGCGCGCCGTGGATGACCCACGAGCCCACCGAGTCCTGGATCGGGCGCCACTCGTTGAGGATGCCCATCGCATTGGTCTGGAACGGCAGCATCTCCTGGTCGGCGCCGTCCCACTCGGAGGTGTACCGCGAGTAGCCACTGTCGCTGGAATGCATGCCGACCAGCACGTCGTGCTCGACGACCCGCTCCCAGAACGGGTCGAACTCGGGCACCGCGAACGACCGGGGGCCGCGGAAGCCGGGCACCGGCGCCGGTCGGATGAGGATGCAACGCGCACCGCGCTTGACCGCCCATTCCAGTTCCTCGATCGCCTTCTCGACGATCGGCAGGGTGATGACCGGCGTGGTGAAGATGCGGTTCTGATAGTTGAAGCCCCAGACCTCGTCGAGCCACTCGTTCAGCGCGTGAACCAGGACGTGGATGGCCACCGGGTCGTCGCGCAACCGCTCCTCGAGCAGGCTGGCCAGCGTCGGGAACATCAGGGTGCGGTCCAGGCCCAGCTCGTTCATCTTCTCCAGCCGCGGACCGGGCTCGAAGAACGCCGGGATCGCGCGCATCGGCTCGCCGAACAGCTCGCGCTTGGTCTTGCCGTCCGGGTTGCCGAACTTGAAGTACTCCTCCCAGGCGCCCGGCCGGGCGACGACCTCGAAGGTCGGGTTGGGAATGTAGTTGCTGATCTGGCCGCGGATCGCAATCTTGGTCCGGCCGTTGATCTGCACGTATTGGACGTAGTCCCGGTACTCCTTGGGCAGGAACTTGGTCAGCGCTTCCGGCGGCTCGTACAGGTGGTTGTCCGCGTCGAAGATCGGAAACCCAACGTCTTCCCGGTGCGACAGCTGCCCCATGAAATCCTCCTTCACAATTTATGAGAATGATATTCTCACAGGCAGGCTATCGCAATGCCCTCGCGCACTATGCACCGAATCCGGGAGGAATGTTGCACATTGCGCTCGACGCCGCGTCGGCACACGTTAGGGTCGTGGGGAAGGCAACGGCGATGGGGTTCTCCGGCCAGGAGAACGTCGATATCGTCCGCGTGATGAGCCGCCGGAGGTGCGCATGACAACCATCGGTAAAGCTATGTTGGGCATGACACTGGCCGCGATGGCGGCAATCGGAACCGCCACCCCGGCGCGGGCCGACGACCCAGTCATGCACAACGTCCGCTACGTCATCACGGCGGCGAACCCGATCTGGGCCGACATCTACTACCTGGATCAGCAGCCGCCGAAGTATTCCGATTACAGCCACAACCCGTACCAGTACACCCCCAACATTCAAGCCGACATCGGACCGGGCCACCCGTGGACGTCGCCTCCGGTGCTGCTCACCGACCCCAACGACTACGCGATGGTTGTCGTCAGCACCGGTACCGAGCCCGGCACGCCGATGTTTCATTGCGCGCTGGTGGTCGACGGAGTGGTCGTGAAGTCCAACGACGGCCCCAAGGGCACGCTCTGCTCGCTGCGTCTCTGGTGAGCGGACTAGGTGTCCGGATCGCCCTCGAGATGGCGGAGGTAGTTCTCGACGATCTCGATCGTCTCGCGGTGGCCGGCGGACATGTCGAGGGCCTGCTCGATCACCAGGACGCGGGACACGCTGGTCATCAGCACCGACCACACCAGCGGCGGGAACTTCGCCGGGTCGACACCGTAACGATCGAGAATCGTCGACAGCGCTTTACGCTGCTCTTCGCGAAAGCGCTCGGCGTACAAGGCGATCTCGGCCTTCAGCGCCTTTCGATGGTTGGCCAGCGCGATGAACTCCATGGTGATCGCGGTGGCCGCCGGATCGGTGCTGAACCGCCACAGCGCCCACAACGGCTGCGGCGCCAGCAACATCTGCGCCTGCACCACAAGCCCTTCTTCGGCGCGGCGGCGAAACGCCGCCAAGAACAACTCGTCCATGGTGCGGAAGTAGTAGTGCACCAGTTGCGGCTTGAGTTCCGCCTTTTCGGCGACCCGGCGCGAAGTCACTGCGGCATAACCCTCTTCGAGCATCAACTGCTCGGCGGCGTCGAGCAGCACCCCGCGGTTCTTCGCGTCCGGGGCACCGATCCTGCGGGCCGAAGTCATGCCGTGGTTCCCCACTCTCGCCGAATATTCGCTGAACATGGGAGATCGTAGCGTCGAGCCAGGCTCTCGCCTTGACCACGACATCAGCGCCGTGCTAAGCAGATGCTCAGCACGTTCCGCAAATGTGCCGAGGGCGGCAGCACTTTTCGTCGCCCGCACATCACGGTTGAACCCCAGCCTCGGGAGGCGCGTCACACCATGAGCACCTACGACACGATCGACTTCTTCACCGACCCGTCGCTGGTTCCCGACCCGCACCCCTACTTCGACTATCTGCGCGGCCAGAACCCGGTGCAACGGCTCCCCCACCACAACGTCGTCGCGGTGACCGGTTGGGAGGAAGCCAACGCGGTCTACAAGGACCCCGAGACGTTCTCCAACTGCGTTGCGCTGGGCGGGCCCTTTCCGCCGCTGCCCTTCGAGGTGGACTGCGCCGACCTCAGTGCGTTGGTCGAAGCACACCGCAGTCAGTTCCCGATGTTCGAGCACATGGTCACCATGGATCCGCCGGACCACACCAAAGCACGCTCGATCCTGAGCCGATTGCTCACCCCGAGACGGCTGAAGGAGAACGAGGAGTTCATGTGGCGGCTGGCCGATCGCCAGCTCGACGAGTTCCTCGGCAACGGCGAGTGCGAGTTCATCGCTGAATACTCCAAGCCGTTCGCCACCTTGGTGATTGCCGATCTGCTCGGTGTCCCCGAAGAAGACCACACCCAGTTCCGCTCGGTGCTGGGCGCCGACCGTCCCGGTGCGCGGGTGGGGGCGCTGGATCACGAGTCGGTCGGCGTCAACCCGCTGGAGTGGCTCGACGACAAGTTCTGTTCCTACATCGAAGACCGGCGCAGCTCCCCGCGCGACGACGTGCTGACCTCGCTGGCGACGGCGCTGTACCCCGACGGGTCCACACCGGAGGTGATCGAGGTAAGCCGTTCGGCCACATTCCTTTTCGCCGCCGGCCAGGAGACCACCGCGAAGCTGCTCTCGGCGGCGCTGCAGGCCCTCGGCGACCGGCCGGAGATCCAGCAGAGGTTACGCGACGACCGCAGCCTGATTCCGGGCTTCATCGAGGAATCGCTGCGGATGGAAAGCCCGGTCAAGAGCGACTCCCGGCTGGCCCTGCGGTCGACCACCGTTGGCGGCGTGGACATTCCGGCCGGCACCGTAGTGATGGTGCTGCCCGGCGCCGCCAACCGCGACCCGCGCAGGTTCGACAACCCGCACGAATTCCAGATCGACCGCAAAAACGTCCGCGAACACTTGGCTTTCGCCCGCGGCGTGCACTCCTGCCCGGGCGCACCGCTGGCCCGCGTCGAGGGCCGCGTCTCGATCGAGCGGATCCTCGATCGGATGTCCCACATCTGTATCAGCGAGACCCAGCACGGGCCGGCCGAGGAGCGGCGCTACACCTTCGAGCCGACCTACATCCTGCGCGGGCTGTCCGATCTGCACCTGACGTTCACGCCGCGGCCCGCGCTGGCGCCGCTGCACTGACTATCCGGTGACGACGGGTAGCCGCGCGCACCCCCGGACACTGGCGGTGTGCCCGCGTTGGGCGTTGGCGCGCAACGCCTTTGCGACGCAGTGACTCAGGTGTCGGCGCGGGTCCAGAAGGAGTGTCCCGCTTGCGCGATGCAGATCAGGAACAGTCCGTCGGGCGCCTGCGCGACGTAGTTCAAGAACAGGTGACAGTCGGTGTTCTCGTCCTTGATGCCCGCCATCGGCGGTGAGCGGAACCATCTCGGCTGGTATCGCCGCGGTGAGCCGCAGAACATCAACCGCCCGGGTTGCGTCGCGGGCACGTAACCGCCGGATACCCCGAACGCGTAGTAGGTGGTGTTGTCGCACGGGGCGCCCAGAACCATGTTCGGGGCGATACCGGGGGTGCAGGCCGGATAGTCGCAGACAGTCGGCCCCGCGGCAGCCGTCGGCACCGTCAACGCGCCGACTCCGATCAGCGCAGCCATCACCGCCACGATGAAACGCACCGTCATAGTTTTACACGGGCGATAAGAAAATTCTCTTCTTCGGAGATGATCGTGCGCGCATCGCCACAGCTGACTGGTGTGCGCCCCGACAGCGCGTCCAGCCAGCAATTTTGGGGTGATAACGTGATTCTCCGTGTGTAGTCCGGAACGAGCCCTAGACCGGTGACGGACTCCGACCGCGACCCATCGCCCGCAGAAGCTCCAGAAGCTCCAGATTCGCTCGCGGCAGCCGAAGAAGAGCTCGCCCGAGCCGTGCAACGCGCCGAAGCCGCACGAGCCCGGGCGGCCGAATTGCGCTGGGCGGCGGAGTCCGATGCCGGCGATGAATCCGACGCGACCGACGACGGCGACGACGGCGCGCTCACGCCGGCTCGTTGGCGACGGAGGCCTCGGTGGCCGTGGCGATTCCGTCGCCCTACCCGCAAAGCCGTAGGCGTCGGCGCCGCAGTGGTGATCCTCTGCGCTTCGTTGGCGGCCAGCGGTTACATCGTCTGGCAGCACCGCACACTCGTGCAGCGCCGGCAGCACGCGCAGGAGTTCGCCGCAGCTGCACGGGAGGAAGTCGCAACGCTGATGTCGATCGATCCCGCGCACGCGGCAGAGAATCTCCAGCACACCATCGACGACGCCACGGGTGCACTGAAGAGCCAGCTGGAAGCGACGTCGAGCTACATGGTCACAAATGCCCGAGATGCGCAGGTCACCACAAAGGCCACCGTGCAAGACGTCGCGGTCGAGTCGATGACCGGCAATTCGGCAGTCGTACTGGTGGTGGCGAAGTCCGACACCGTCAACGCCGACAAGTCCCCGCGGCCACCGGTAATTTGGCGAATCAGTGTCAATATCGATCGGGACGGGGATCGGCTCAAGATGTCGAAACTTGAGTTCGTCCAATGAGTTCCGAGTCGGAACCGCCAGTCGACGATGGCCCGGCCACCGTCGAGGACCACTCGGATGACACCGACACCTCGACTCCCTCCGTCGACACATCGCGCCCGGACCGCGTGGACGTAATCGCCCGGTTGGCCACCCGCCTGCTGGACCACTGGGGCGCACTGCTCTTGACGGCTTCGGTCACTGCGGCAGTGGGACTGACTGCGTGCTTGTACGTCCTGCAATACCGTCCGGATCGACAGATCGACGACGCCGCGGCCCGGGGTGCCATCCAAGCTGCCTCAGCCGGTGCGGTTGCGACGCTGTCCTATTCGAGCGACAGCATGGATCGTGACTTCGCCAGGGCGAGATCACATCTCACCGGGGATTTCTTGGCCTACTACGACAAATTCACCAAAGACTTCGTCGTGCCCGCCGTGCAGAACAAGCAGCTCGCGCAGACCGCGACGGTAGTCCGAGCCGCGGTGTCAGAACTGCAGCCGAACTCGGCCGTGGTGCTGGTTTTCCTCAACGAGAGCACCGTCAGCAAAGACAAACCCCAACCGCTGATCACCCCGAGCGGCGTGCGGATAACGCTCACCAAAGTCAGGGGTTCGTGGTTGATCTCGAAGTTCGATCCGGTGGTCTGACCGCCGTCACCATCTCGCTCGAACCGTATCCGGGGGTGCCCGGCGGTGTTATTCTCAGCGGACGTGAACGCCGCTACCGGTGCCGTAAACCTTGGTCGGATTGAGCGCGTCGAGGAGTGGACGATGCGTCTGTTTGGAACTGCCGCCGCAGCAATGCTGTTGGCTACCAGTGCGATCGGCTTTGTGGGTCCGGCGACCCCGGCCCGGGCTTACACGAAGGAAGACGTCGCGATCAACGGCACTTACCGCGTCACGTCAATCGGCAACTGGGCCAAGATCAACGATCAATACAACGGCGAGCCCACGACCGTACAAATCTGGACGCTGAACTCCACCTGCACCAGCTTCCAGGAATGCGACGGCACGCTGAAAAGCGACGAGGGCTGGAGCGCCCGCATGTACATGCGCGACGGGGCCTTGTGGTACGCCAGACATGAGATACCGAACTGGGAGCGTTGCCAAGACGGCACCGCATTCACTGGAAAACAGATTTTCTCCTTCTATCCCACTGATCCCGACGGCAGCGGTGACACAAAACTCGGATCGCCGATACTGGCCGGCAAGAACAAGACAATCGGCCCGAGCGGCGCCTGCGGGCAAAACCACTGGCTCTCCATAGAACTGCCGATGCGGCTGGACAAGATCGGCTGACTGGCAGTCGATCGATAAGCGCTACGTCGGAAGCAGGTCTTGCCACTTCTTGGGCGCCGTCGAGGTTGCCAGATCCGACTGCTGTAAGAACTTCCCGTCCGAAGTGAGATAGCGACCGGTCCGCGGGTCGTACGAGGCCACCGCGACCGGCGGGACGGGCTCAGTTGGGCTGCCTTCGAACGAACTTGGGGCCGCCTGCGGTCGCCCTCCATCGATCACGGCCGGTGGCTTCGGAGGCGCGGGCGGCCGGTGCACGGCAGCCGGCGGTGGCGGTACATCGAGTGGCGCTATCGACGGAAAATCTCCCGCCTGAGTCGACATGTTGCCCGACGACGGCAACGGCGGTGTGGCCGCGCCCATCGTGCCCGGTGGTGGAGTCGCTCCCCGCGGCCCCGCGGGCGCTCCGCGCGGGATTGCCCCCAGCGGCAGCGGCGTTCCCTCGACCGGGCCGAATATTCTCTTGTCGGCGGTGACCCGGTCGTCGGGCGGTATGCCCTGGGCAAGCAGGTTCGGGTCCAGCGGAGACGGGCCGAGCACATGCTGGCGCATCGCCAACGGCATGTACGGCTTGTCGCTGTTGCAGATCTCGACGGTGGGCGCGCGCTTTCCGGGGTGCCCCATGCACGGATAGTTGCGGGCGCCGCGAACCGCGAGCGGCGAATCCTGCGGCAGTTTGCAATACAACCCGTCTGGCGTATCGATGTCGCTGGTATCGGACGGCGATCGCCATTGGCTGGGCGGCAGGAAGCCGACCGTGCAAATGGGCGGATCGTCAACCGTGAGCGCGAAGTCACCCCTGGCCTGACCGTCGGGCCAGTTCTGCGGCTGCGCCGTTTGCTCGTAGGCAACCGACGCCGGCAGCAGCACCAGCAGCTGTTCAAGCGAAGGGTGGTAGGTGATGCCGATCTGCCCGATCGTGGTCAGGTTGGCAAGCAACACCGGCAACGTCGGCTTGATCTGCGCGAAGAGCCGCGACGCCTCGTCCAGCGCCCCGGGACCGCTCTGCAACACCGTGCGAACCCGGGAATCATCGCCTGCCAGCACATCTGAGATCCCGGCCAGGCTGTGCGCCCACGTCCGGATCGAGTCCGTCGTCTGCGCCTGCGCGTTCAGCAGCGGCTGTGAGTCTTCGGTGAGGGCGCGGGTGCGCTCGACAATGTTGTTGGAGTCGGCCGAGATTCGCGACGCCGCATCGGTCAGCGACCCCAAATCGTATCCGGCCCCGTTGAAGGCCTGGAAGGACTCGTCGAGCAATTGACCGATCTTGTTCTTGGGAAGGCTCTTCACCAAGGCGCTCACCTGGTCGAGCATCGGTCCGACCGCTTGCGGAATCGTGGTGTCATGCATGGCAATAACAGATCCGTCGTGCAGATACGGCCCCGAATCTGTGCGTGGCCGCAAGTCCACATACTGCTCGCCTACCGCGGAGACGCTCAGCACGTCAGCGTGCAGGTCCGCCGGGATCTTTGGCGAAGTACCCAGCGACAACGTTGCTTTGGCGCCCTTCGCGGTGAGCGACACCGCAGTGACCTTGCCGACCTGCACTCCGCGGTAGGTCACGTTGGAGAACCGATACAGACCACCGGTCGCCGGCAGTTCGAGGGTGACGGTCATCCGACCGATACCGAGCAGGGTCGGCAACTGAATGTAGAACAGGGCCATCGCGATCACGCCGACGAACCCGATGATCGTGAAAATCAGCAGCTGAATCCGGACGAAGCGCGTCAGCATCTACCTGCCCCCCTCCGTCGGCGAAATCCCCGGTGGGGGTGCAGCATTCGGTGCCGCCAGCCCCGGGGCCGGCGGGCCGGGTGGCGGCGGCGCCTGTGCACCAGGCGGCGGTCCGAAACCCCCGTGCAATGGATCACGGGTGTACAGCAGGTAGGGCGGATCCCCCGGCGCGGGTATCTGCTGCTCGCCGAGCTGTCCGAAGTGTGTCCCGAGGAACAGGCTCCGCTTGAGCCGTGGAATCGAAAGATCAAACTGGACGTGCAGGTTGAAATAGTCGCCTCGAACGGCGCGTTCGACGAAGTTCTGGGTGAACGGGAAGACCGACAATGCCGCGAGCGCCGTATCAATGTCCGGTCCGACGTCGGCGAGCCCCTTGACGGTCGGCTCCAGGTTCTTCAGATTTCTCACCAAGTCGGCCTGAGTGTCGTTGATCAGCCCGTTAGCCGTGTTGCTGAACTTTCGCAGGCCGTCCAGAGCGGCCGTCAGGCGTGGCCGCTCCTTGATCAACACGTCAAACGCAGGCGGTAGCGTACGCAGCGCTTGGGTGATCACCTCGCGCTGCGCCGCGAAGGTGCCGCCTATCTGATCCAGTGCCTGGATGGACGAGACGATGTTGTCGCGTTGTTGGTCGAGTGTCCCGACGAACGTGTCGAAGCGGTTGATCAAGTCGCGGACGGCGCCGCCACGCCCGGACAGCGCGGCGCTGAAATTGTGGATGATTTCCCCGATCTGCCCGAGTCCTCCACCGTTGACGACGAGCGCCAGCGACGACAGGGTTTGCTCGGTCGAGGGATAAGTCGACGATCGACTCAGCGGGATGGTGGCGCCCGGCCGCAGCCGGCCCACGCCGGCCTGCCCCAGAGGCGGGTTGAGCTCCAGGTGCATGGATCCCAACAGACTGGTCTGACCGATGCTGGCTTCCACGTTCGCGGGGATGACGAGATCGTGCTTGACCGAGATCTGGACGTCCGCGTGCCAGTCTTTCACCGTCATCGGGCCTACGCTGCCGACCACGACGTCGTTAATCATTACCGGTGAATTCGATTCCATGGTAATGACATTCGCCAATTCGACGTGATAGATGTCGGCGTCCGGCCCCCGTCCTACCGCGCCGGGCAGTGGCAGCGAGTTGAGCCCGTGGAAGGCGCAACCGGTGCCCGTCAGGATCACGCAGCCGCCAATGGCGAGCACTCGCCGCAGGGCCATCCGGGCGGTCACGGTCGTGGGCCTTCGGCTGGGAGCAGCATGCCCGGCAGGCTCGGCGCCGGTGGCGGCGGGGCCTCCACTGTCGACGGCGGTGGCGGCTCCGGCATCGCCGCGCCCGGTATCCGGGGCAGCGGCACCGACGGCGCCGGCCCGGGTACCACCGAGTCACCGTTGAGCCCGGTGTAGGTCGACACCGCGGGCGGGATTTCGGGCGGTCCAGGCTTCGGGCCCGCGCCGCCGGGTGCCAGGCGCGCTTCGGTGTACTCGACATTGGCCGGATCGACCGACTTCTGAATGAACGGATTGATCGGGATCGGCAGGCTGTTGAAGTTCAGCACGCGCAAACCGGGGCCGAGGAACAGCGAGCACAGCTTGCCGGATTCTGTTGACGTGACGTTCTCGATCGCCTGGACTTGTCCGCACCCGGGTATCGGCACCGGGGCTATCAAACCGGACTGAACGGGATTGGCGAAGTCCATGATCCCGAATCCGCCCACGATGGTTCCGGTGTCGGCGTTGTAGTCGTTGAAGAAGTTACTGAGCGCGGTGGGCGCGCCGTGCAGAATGTTCTCCAGAGCTAGGTGCTGATCGACGAGAGGCTGGATGGCCTTGCCCAATCGATCGATCTGCTCACTCGCCTCGTCTCGGGTTCCGGCGATGAATCGCTGCACCTCGCCTACTGCGGTCGAGAGGTCGGTCAGCGCCGCGTCCAGATCGGATTTGCTGTCGTTGACCACGCTGGTGAGCGTGGCCAACCGGTTGTTGAACTGCACCATTTGAATGTTGCTGTCGCGCAGCGCGGTGACGAAGATCTGCAGGTTCTTGATGATGCCGACGATGTCGCCGCTGCCATTCGCGATGGTCCGCGCCACCCCGGACAGTTGGGTGAGCGTCTGGCGCAACTTCTCGCCGTTACCACCCTCTAGTGCGTTGGCGGCGCTGTCGATGAACCGCGATATCGACGGTGTCGACACCTTGGCGTTCGGGCCCAGATCCGTTGCCAACCGCATCAATTGGGTCTTGACCTCATCCCACTCCACCGGAACGGCGGTGCGCTCGAGCGGTATCACCGCACCGTCGGCCATGACTGGGCCGCTGGTCCGGTAGGAGGGCGTGAGCTCCACGTAGCGGGCGGCCACCAGGTTCTGGGTGACGATCACCGCTTTCGCGTCCGCCGGAATAGGCACGTCGTGGTCGACGTGCAGGGTCATCTTCGCCTTTGTGCCCTGCGGCTCAATGGATGTGATGGTGCCGACTTTGACACCCGCGACCCGCACCTGGTCGCCAGGATAGATCGCGGTAGCCGCGGTGAAGTAGGCCGTGATGGTCTTCGGACCGAAGAAGATCTGTCGGACCACGAAGGCCGCACCGGCAACGAGAAGGCCCGCCAGCACCAGCGCAAGCACGCCCGCCATCCGGTTACGCGGAATTCGCGGGCTCATTGCGGTCCCCCGATCCGTCCGCCCAAGGTACAGCCGGGGCACGCCGGAGCACCGTTGTACGGGAACGGGATCAGCGACCGCGGGACCGTCGACGGGAAGCCCGGACCTTTATTGGTGTCGAAGGTGCGGAATCCCCAAAGGTAATCCAGGAAGGGCTGGAACAGTTGTGGGACAAGGAAGTTGGGAACGAACGCCGAGTAGGCATACATACTGGAGATGGCCTCACCCACCGTGATCTCGAATTTCGCGAGGCCCGGTAGTGCTTTCTCGACGTTGTCGCGGTTCTTTTCCAGCACCGAAGTCACCGAATTCAGCTTCTGCAACGCCGGCGCCAACTTGCTTTCGTTGTCGTGCACCAGTCCGGACAACTGCTTGGACACGTTCGACGTAGCCGCCAGCAGTTGAACGATCTCCTGCCGGCGCCCCGCCAAGACCTGCAGCAGATCGTCGGAGTTGAGAATGAGCTTGTTGACCTGTTGGCTGCGTTCGGACAGGATCCCGGTCACAGCGCTGGCACTCTTGAACAGGTCGGCCAGGCTCGTGTTGCGGTTATTGAGGCTTTTCGACAACCGGCTGACCCCGTCGAAGGTAGGTCCCAACTGTGGGGCGATCTGGTTGAGCGTTGCCGACAACGTGTCGAGCGACTGGTTCAGGGTCGCGGTGTTCGTCTGGTCGGCGTAGGCGGTGAAGTCACTGACCGCTTCGGTCAGTGAATACGGCGACGAGGTGCGGGAGATCGGGATGACATCCAACGGATGCATCGTGCCGGCGCCGGACGACTCCAGGGTCAGCACCCGTTCACCCAGCAGCGTGCCGGTGCGAATGTGCGCGCTGGTGTCTTTGCCGAGCGGAACGCTGCCCCTCATGGTGAACGTGACCAGAGCATCGCCGTTGTGCAACGACACATCCGACACCGTGCCGACTTTGATTCCCGACACCGTGACGGCGTTGCCGGTGGCAAGCCCGCCGGCTTCGGAGAACATCGCCTGGTAGCGGACGTCGGTTGCCAACGCCACAATCCGATCGGGCGACAAGCCCACCACAATGAGCATCCCGATCAGGACGGCGCCGATGAATCCGGCTTTGATCAGCCCGGTTCCGCGGTATTTCAGCATCAGTGATCCTCCGGTTCCGGTTCCTCGCACCGCTGCTCATCGGACCTGAAGAAGGGAGCTATCACGGTCTTGCCCGACAGATCGGTGCCGCGGAGCGTGATTTGGCAGAGGAAGTAAGGGATGGTGGCGCCGAAGACGCCGAGGCGGACCAGCTTGCGATAGTTCCGGGGCGCCTTCTGCAGCGCGGCATCGAGGCGGTCCTTGTCGTTGTCGAGGTTCGGGGCCAGTCGACGGAGCTGTTCTACAGTGCCGGACAGCGGTGGCCGTGCTTTGCCCAGCAGGTCCGCCAGCGTGGTGGTGCCGTTGCTCAACGCGTCGATGGCCGGACCGAAGGTGTCGCGGTCGTTCGCCAGTCCGGTGACCAGCTTCTCGAGGCGATCGATTGCCCCGGAGAAGTGGCCGCCGTCCTTGTTCAGGGTCGCCGCCACGACGTTCAGGTTGTCGATCAGATGCTCGATGGTCTGGTCGTTGTCGGCCAACGCATTGGTAAATGACGTCGACTTGGCGAACAGCGATTGCAAGGTGCCGCCCTCACCCTGGAACACTTCCAACAGCGCTGACGAGAGCGCATTGACATCGCGCGGATTCAGCCCGTGGATAAGCGGTTTCAGTCCGCCGAGCAGCAGATCGAGGTCAAGCGCCGGCGCGGTATGACTGACGTTGATCTGCCCGCCGACCGGCAGCCGCTTGGCCGACCCCGGCCCGTCGAGCAACTCGAGGTACCGATCACCGACCAGGTTGAGGTAGCGAACCGCCGCCTTGGTGCCGTCGGTCAGCACGATCGAGCGGTCAGCGTCGAATTTCACCACGACCTTCTTGTCCGGTTGCAGGGCAACACCGTTGACGGTGCCAACCCGGACGCCGGCGATCCGCACTGAATCCCCGGCTTTCAGGCGTGACGCATCGTTGAACAGCGCCGAATAGCCGTTAACCGCACCGGTGCGGTACTGACCGAAAGTGAAGAACAAGAACAAGGTCAGCACCGACATCACGACGGCAAAGACACCGAACTTGACCAGCGTGGGGCCCAGTGCGCCCCTCATCCCTGTTGTCCGACCTGCGCGGGATTGCGCGGTGGTCCGTCAATCGGCCCGTACAACAGTTGTTTGAGGCCATCGAAGTTGATCAGCAATTGCGGATTGCCGTACACCACCGGGTTGGAGCCGGTATCCGCGATGAGAACCTTGGCCGTGCTGTTGAAAGGAATTTGGGGAAGCTTCATGCAGTGCGGGCCGCCCGTCGCCGCCACCTTGGGCAAGTTGGCCGGGTACCGATAGCGTTCGGCACCGAACGTGAGACTGGTCGAGATCGCGATGCTCGGTTCCGGCAATACCGGCCCCTTGGCTATAACCGCATCGCCGGCGAAGGCACAGGTCAACGCCGGAGCGTACTCGTTGAGCAGATCGGTGGTCGGCGCCAGCAGATGGAAGACGTTCGTCAACCCCTTGCGGTTGGCGCCCAGCACGTCATTGCCGATGTCGGCCAGACCGATCGCGCTGACCAGTAACGCGTCGAGGTTGCGTTGCTCGTCGACGATCGTCTTACTGATCTTCACCGAGTTGTCAACAGTTTTCACCAGATCCGCCGACGCATCGCCATAGGCTCGGAACACCGGCACCGACATCGCGATGTCATGGCTCAACGCGGGAATGGTCGGTTCGAACTTCGCCAGGAACGAGTCGAGGTCGCTGAACGCCTGACCGATCTTTTCGCCACGGCCGCTGAGAGCCTGCGAGACAGCCCCGAGGGTTTCGTTGAGCTTCGCCGGGTCGAGCGTGCCCAGCACCGCGGTCAGCTGCTTGAACACCGTGTTGACCTCGACCGTCACGTGTTTGCTGTCGAGCACCTGACCGGCGTGCAGGGATCGCGCTGACGGTTCCGCCGGGGACACCAGCTCGACGAACTTGGCGCCGAACACCGTTGGCGACGTGAGGTCGACGAGCACATTGGCCGGAATCAAGTGCATCTCGGAGGGATACATCGCCAAGTGCAGTACGGCCTGACCATCGGGCAGCGCATCGATCGAGGCAACCTTGCCCACCTGCACACCGCGCATCTTGACTTTCGCGTCCGGGTTCATCACCAGGCCGACCCGAGGAGTAAGCACCGTCACTGCAACGCTTTTGCTGAAGCTGCCCTTGAACAAGCCCACGGAGACGGCGACGATCGCGGCGAGAACCGCGACGGATATCAGACCCGTCAATGCGCGTATCCCGTTGTGGGGCATTGGCTGTGTTCCCTATCCCGAGAGGTTGAAGTTTCCGTTTGAGCCGTAGATCGACAGCGAGACCAGCAGCGTTACCGACACCACGACGATCAGCGACGTGCGTACCGCATTGCCGGTTGCGACCCCGACGCCCTCGGGCCCGCCCGATGCGAAATATCCGTAGTACGTGTGCAGGAGTAAGACGGCGAGGGCCATCAGCACCGCCTGCAGGAACGACCACAGCAGGTCGATCGGGTTCAGGAAGGTGTCGAAGTAGTGGTCGTACAGGCCGCCCGACTGGCCGAACAACACAACGGTGGTGAATTGGCTTGCCAGGAAGGACAATATGACGGCGATGCTGTACAGCGGAGTGATGGCGAGCATGCCCGCGATGATTCTGGTGCTGACCAGATAGGAGATCGGCCGGATCGCCATCGATTCCAGCGCATCGATCTCTTCGCTGATCCGCATGGCACCCAGTTGCGCGGTCACGCCGGCACCGAAAGTGGCCGCCAAACCGATTCCCGCGACGACCGGTGCCGCGATACGGACGTTGATGAAGGCCGCCAAGAATCCGGTGAGGGCTTCGATGCCGATGTTGCCCAGCGAGCTGTAGCCCTGCACCGCGAGCGTGCCACCGGCGGCCAGCGTCAGGAATCCGACGATGACGACGGTTCCGCCGATCATCGCCAATGTTCCCGCTCCCATGCTGATTTCGGCGATAAGCCGGATGATCTCGCGCCGGTAGCGGGTGACCGCGAAGGGTATGCCGGCCAACGCCTTGCCGTAGAACACGGTGTGGTCACCAATCGAGACCAAAACGCCGACGGGCCTGCGCCAGGAACCGAAGACCCGAAAGGTCCGCGGGTAGGTGGCTCTCAACGTCTTGACCACCGTCACAGCATCTCCCCGATCACTTTGTGGTGAATCGGATGCCGATCGCCGTGACGACCACGTTGACAACGAACAGCGCCATGAAGGCGTACACCACCGTCTCGTTGACGGCATTGCCGACTGCTTTTGCGCCGCCGCCAGACACCGTCAGCCCGCGGTAGCACGCCACCAGTCCTGCGATCAGGCCGAAAAGTGCGGCCTTAACGCACGAGATGATCACCTCGGGCACCCCAGTGAGCAAGGTGATTCCAGCGGCGAACGCGCCGGGGTTGACGTCTTGCACGAACACCGAGAACACGTACCCGCCAACGATTCCGATGATGACCACCAGACTGTTGAGCAGCAGGGCGACCAGCCCGGCGGCCAGCATCCGCGGTGTCACCAACCGCTGCACCGGGTTGATGCCGAGCACTTCCATCGCGTCGATCTCTTCACGGATGGTGCGCGAGCCGAGATCCGCGCACATCGCCGTCGCGCCGGCACCGGCGACAATCAGCACCGTCACCAGCGGGCCCACCTGGGTGACCGCGCCGAACGCCGCGCCGGCACCGCTGAGGTCCGCGGCACCGAGTTCCCGCAGCAGGATGTTGAGGATGAAACTGATCAAAACGGTGAACGGAATGGCCACCAGGAAGGTCGGAGCCAGCGCGACACGCGCGATAAACCAGGACTGTTCCAGGAACTCGCGGGCTTGAAAAGGTCGGCGGAACGCAAACTTGATCGCGTCGGCGCCCATCGCGAAAAGCCCACCGACGGCCTGCATTGCGCCGGCGAGACCATTCGGCATGCTGATCCCGATGGACCAGCGCTCCGCCCCGTTAGTCGCCATGGGCGCCCACCGTCCCTCCGTATCGTTTGCGTGAAATCACGCCCTCGAGCGGGGCGGGCCGGACGACCCCCACTTGTAGATGCGTCCGGCGATTATCACCCATGCCGGGTGCGCCGGGAGTGGAAATTGGCAACCCAAGTACCTCCGAATTAAGTGACGGCACCGATAGTCTTGAGCTCGATGATGCGGTCCCAGTCCAGGCCGAGCTCGGCCAAGATGTCGTCGGTCTGTTCGGCGAACCCGGGCGCGGGTCCCGAGACCGGTGCGGTCACGTCGAACTGCACCGGGTTGGCGACCAGTTCGAGTTCGCCTGCCTGCACGACATATTCATTGGCCCGAACCTGAGCGTCGCCGGCGGCCTGCAAGGTGTCCTGCACCGGCGCCCACGGCCCGGCGAGGGTGGCGAAGCGTTCGCTCCATTCCGCCAGGCTGCGTGTTGCGATCGCCTTGGAAAGGATCTGCACGGCCTCGGCGGTGTTGGCGGCGATCTTCTCGGCGCTGTCGAACCGCGGATTGTCGGCCAGTTCGGGTTGGTCGATGTGCCGGCAGACGTCCGCCCAGAACTTGTTGGCCTGCATCATCACGAACGAGATGTAGCGGCCGTCCGACGTCGCATACAGCCCCACCAACGGATTGACCGGAGAGCCGTGCACGCCGGGCGGAAAGGCCTCCATCCGCTGGCCCAGATGCCTGGTCAAGGCCACCGTGTGGCCCAGCGACCACAGCCCGCTGCCCAGCAGCGAGACGTCGACGACCGAGGGCTGCCCGGTGCGCTCCCGCTTGAACAACGCCGCTGCGATGCCGCCGGCGAGGTTGGTGCCGGAGATGGTGTCGCCGTAGGCAGGACCGGGCGGGCCGACCATGCCTGCGGTCCCGGGCGGGGTGATGGTGGCGGCGGTTCCGGCGCGGCACCAGAACGCCGTCATGTCGTAGCCGCCCTTTTCCGATTCCGCGCCACGCGGGCCCAGCGCGCTACCGCGGGCGTAGATGATCGTCGGGTTGACCGCCCGGATGTCGCCGACGTCGATGCCGAATTTCCTGCGGTGTCCGGGCAGGAAGCTGGTCAAGAACACGTCCGAGCGCTGCGCCAATTCGTAGAGCACCTCTTTGCCCTCGGGCACCGACATGTCCAGCCCGAGGCTGCGCTTACACCGGTTGGCGTGTTCGATGTTCGGGTTCGGATCGCCCTCGACCTTCAGCATGCCGGTCTGCCGCAGGCCACGCTGCGGATCGCCGGTGACCGCGTGCTCGACCTTGATGACGTCGGCGCCCCACTCGGCCAGCACCGCACCCGCCGACGGGACGAACCCATACATCGCGACTTCGAGGACGCGGATGCCTTCCAGCGGCGCCGCCATCACGCGACACCCCGGGCAGGCGCGGCAAAGGTCTTGCGCTCCAGGAATTCCTCCAAGCCCGCCACACCCATCTCGCGGCCGACACCGGACTGCTTGAAGCCACCGAACGGCGCGTCGGCGCTGAAGTAGTTGCCGCCGTTGATCGAAAACGATCCGGTGCGGATCCGGCGGGCGACCGCCAGGGCGCGATCTTGATCGGCGCTGAACACCGCGCCGGCCAGGCCGTAGATGGAGTTGTTGGCGATGCGCACGGCGTCGTCGTCGTCGTCGAACGCGATGACGGCCAGCACCGGGCCGAAGATCTCCTGCTGCGCGATCTCGCTGTCGGGGTCGACGTCGGTCAAAAGCGTGGGCGCATAGAAGAAGCCGGGGTCGAGTCGTTTGCCGCCGGTGACCAGGGTGGCGCCGTCGGCGATCGCGCGCTGCACCATGCCGTCGACCTTGTCGCGCTGACGCTCGTTGATCAGCGGGCCCATGTAGGTCTTCGGGTCGGCCGGGTCGCCGTGACGCACCTTGGCGAAGTTCTGCGCGACCAACTCGACGATCTCGTCGTGCTGCGTGCGGGGCACCAGCAGCCGCGATGCCAGCGCACAGCCCTGCCCGGCGTGGGTGACCATCGAGAAGGCCGCGAACATGCTGGCGTTGACCAAGTCGGCGTCGTCGAGCACGATCGCCGCCGACTTGCCACCGAGTTCGAGGAAGACCCGCTTGACGGTCGCGCTGGCCGCCGCCATGATGCGGCGTCCGACCGGGGTCGACCCGGTGAAGGTGATGACGTCGACTCCCGCGCTGGTGGTCAGGGCTTCTCCGACAGCGGCATCCGACGAGCTGAGCACGTTGACCACGCCGGGCGGGATATCGGTGTGGTTGGCGATCAGCTCGCCCAGCGCCAATGTGACCAACGGGGTGTCCGGAGCGCCCTTGAGGATCACCGTGCATCCGGCTGCAAGCGCCGGCGGCAACTTCGCCAGCGCCAGTTGGTTCGGGTAGTTGTAGGCGATGATCGCGCCCACCACCCCGGCGGCTTCCTTCTCCACCCAGCGCCGGTGCCGCATCCCGCGCGATTCGATGTCGCCGAGTTCCTCGGTCATCGGGTAGCTGCGCAGGACGTCGGCGTAGTAGCGGACGATCTTGATCGGCTCGTCCAGTTGGGCGCCGTGGGTGAGGGTCCGGGTCGCGCCAACCTCGGCGATGGTCAGCTCGCGTAGCTCCTCGGCGTGATCGAGCAGGGCCTGGTGTAGTTGGTCCAGGCAGCGGGCCCGAAACTCCGCATCGGTCGACCAGGTGGTGGTGGTGTCGAAGGCGCGTCGCGCGGCCGCGATGGCCCGCTGCGCTTCCTCGATGCCGGCGTCGGGGGCGTGACCGATGACCTGGCCGGTGGCGGGGTTGACGGAGGCGAACACCCGGCTCGTGGTGACGAGCTGACCATCGATCAGCAGCCGCCGATCAGGCCCGCGGTCCGTCGATGGGCTGTCGCCCAAGGTGGCGGTAGTCGTCTGGCTGCCCCGCTCCTGCGCAGAACGCGAAGCGTTCTGCATCGTCGCGGCGCGGTCCTGCGGCGGCATTCGGTCTCCTCGACAGCGTTGGATAATTCCATTCTCATCTTGGGCGAATCTTACATTCCGAGAACGGCAATTCAACCAAACGGGAGAAACGAGACTGCCATACTCGTAACCGACTCAGGCGTTCGCTATTTACCGCATCATTGCAGGCTAATTGCGGTTTCTGAGCCGTCTTGCACGCGGCCACAGCGTGAGAGTAGGGTTCTCACATTCGGAAGGGAGATTCTTTGTGTACGCCACGGTCCCTGTCGCGGTGACCCCGTGAGAACGGCTGTTGTCACCGGCGGCGGCTCCGGAATCGGCCTCGCCGTCGTGCAGCGACTCCGCGCAGACGGCTACCGGGTCGCGACTGTCGACCTCAAACCGCCCGACACCGAACTCGCGTTCACTGCTGATGTCACCGACCGCGGGCAGATCGACGCGGCACTGGCGGGCATCCGCGAGGAGGCCGGGCCGATCACCGTTCTGGTCAACGCGGCCGGGCTGGACGGGTTCAAGCGGTTCGCGCACATCGAGTTCGCCGACTGGCAGCGCCTGATTGACGTCAACCTCAACGGGGTCTTCCACATGATCCAGGCCGTGCTGCCCGACATGCTTGACGCCAACTGGGGACGAATCGTCAACATCTCCTCGTCCAGCACGCACTCTGGCGCACCCTTCATGGCGCACTACGTTGCGGCCAAGTCCGCGGTCAACGGGCTGACCAAATCGCTGGCCCTGGAGTACGGCCCCAACGGCATCACGGTCAACGCGGTGCCGCCGGGCTTTATCGACACCCCGATGCTGCGCAACGCCGAGCAGCGCGGCAATCTGGGCGACATCGAAAAGACCATCGCCGCAACGCCTGTGCGCCGGATCGGCAAGCCCGAAGACATCGCCGCGGCCTGCGCCTTTTTGGTGTCCGAGGAGGCCGGCTACATCACCGGCCAGATCCTGGGCGTCAACGGTGGCCGAAACACTTGACCAGCGAACACGTTTCGACTCAAAAGGAGAAGTGGTGAGAGAAGCGCAGGGCCGGGTGGCAGGCAAGGTCGCGTTCGTGACGGGCGCGGGTAAGGGACATCGATGAAAGTTCGGGTTGATTCCGACCGTTGCCAGGGGCACACGCTGTGCTCGATGATCGCGCCCGAGTCATTCGAGCTCGACGACATCGAAGGTCACGCGTCGGCCGTGTCGGAAAACGTTCCGGCCGAACACGAAGACGCCGTGCGCGAAGCGGCCCATTCCTGCCCGGAACAAGCCATCTTGATCGGCGCCGATCGCTAGTGCGGCGTCGCCGTGCGAAGCGGGTCGGCACCAGACCATACGGAGAGCTTCATGAGCGTCGACGACGACATCGACCGCAAGAAGAACCGGTACCACTTCGACCGGCACACACCCGAATACCGCACGCAGTTCGAGACGATCACCGCAGAGATCCACCAGCGGTGTCCGGTCGCATGGACCGACACCTACGACGGCCACTGGGTGGCCGGCGGCAGCAGCGCGGTGTTCGAGCTCGCCCGCTGCCCGGCCGTCTCCAACGATCACGACATCAATAGTGAACGTCGCGGGTACCAGGGGATTTCGATTCCCAAGGCCAAACGCGCTAGCGGTGTGCGCGGCGGGATCCTGGAGATGGACGAGCCCGAGCATCGCATCTACCGCACCGTGCTCAACCCCTACCTGTCGCCGGCGGCGGTCAAGCGCTGGGTGCCGTTCATCGACGAGGTGACCCGCGCCTGTCTCGACGAGAAGATCGAATTAGGACGCATCGACTTCGTCGACGACCTTGCCAACATCGTGCCCGCCGTACTGACCCTGGCCATGCTGGGCATCCCGCTGAAGAACTGGGCGATCTACAGCGAACCGGCGCACGCCTCGGTGTACACCCCGGAGCACTCCCCCGACATCGACAAGATCGTCGCCATGCACCGCCAGATGGGCCTGGATCTGCTGACCAACATGGTCGAGATCAAGGAGAACCCGCGGCCGGGAATTGTCAACGGGCTCATCGCGATGCGAATCGACGGCGAACCCGCACCCGACCTGGAGATCATGGGTAATCTCGGTCTGGTGATCGGCGGCGGCTTCGACACCACCACCGCGTTGACCGCGCACTCGATGGAATGGCTGTCCCAGCATCCCGATGAGCGCGAACGGCTGAGCCGCGAGCGCGCCACCCTGCTCGACTCGGCCACCGAAGAATTCCTGCGGTATTACACGCCGGCCCCGGGCGACGGCCGCACCTTCTCCGACGACGTGGAACTCGAAGGGACGCAGTTCAAAGAGGGCGAGCGGTTGTGGATTTCCTGGGCGATGGCCAACCGCGACCCGTCGGTGTTCCACGATCCGAACAAGATCATCATGGACCGTAAAGGCAACCGGCACTTCAGCTTCGGCCTCGGCGTGCATCGCTGCATCGGATCCAACGTCGCGCGGACGGTGTTCAAATCCATGCTCACCGCGGTGCTCGATCGGATGCCCGACTACGTCTGTGACCCCGAGGGCACCGTGCACTACGAGACCATCGGCGTCATCCAGGGCATGCGGAACCTGCCGGCCACCTTCACCCCGGGCCAGCGACTGGGCGCCGGCCTGGACGAAACGCTGGAGAAGCTTCAGAAGATCTGCGACGAGCAGGAACTGGCCCTGCCCATCACCGAACGCAAGGAAACCGCGGTTATCGACGGAAAATTGGCTTATATTCAGCCGACGAGCGGAAGGTGCATGACGTGAAGTCGTTGGCGCTGAGCATTCCCCTGATGGCAGCAGCAGTGACAGTGGCTCCAGTGGCCCACGCCCACATGCAATACGGCAACTACGAAGTGGAGTCACCGCGCGACCCGGGTCACTCGTGGCTGTGGGCTCTTCGGCCATGCGAACCTGGTCATCCCCCTGATTGCGTGCAGGACCAGGCCCAGCCCAGGCCCAACGGGCAAGCAACGCCCTGGTACTCCGTCGCACATCTGGTGAACAACCAGTACACGATGACCGTCGACGTGCCCGACGGCGTGCGCTGCACGGTCTACTTCCTGCCCTCGCACGACGTCTACACCTGGGACGCGACCTCGCTGACCGGTTCGGTGACATCCACCTTCGACAAGAGCTGCGGTGACGGGCCAGGCGGGACCGCCAGTTGGCCGTTCAGTCTCGTCCTGTTCTAGCGCCGGGTGCAGCAACCCGTCGGATCCGGCTGTGGACAGGGCGTTTTCGGATGCCTGCCGCTCGGCCTCGGATCCGAGCAGGCGCAGCGCCTGCCGGTCCATGATCGCGGCGGCGTAGTGGTCACGCTCGAGTGCGTTCGCCGGATGGAAGTCGGTGATGACGTTGTCGAACAGGTCGGCGCGTCACGCCGGGCGTATCGGTGGATATCACCAGTGCGCTGATTCCCTTATGTTTCGGCGCATCTGGGTCGGTGCGCACGAAGGTCAGCAGCACGTCGGCGTCGTGCGCGCCGGACGTCCACACCTTCTGGCCGTTGACCACGAAGTGGTCGCCGTCGCGCACCGCCTTGGTCCGCAGCGACGCGGCAATGATGTTGACGCCCTGCCGGTTGAAGCTGTGCTAGATCCGTCGCTTGCAGAGCTCTTCCAGGTACACGTACTGCTGCAGGACGGTGGCATTGCGGCCACCGCGACACCGACTTTGGCCGCTCCAGTGCCTCAGCCGCCGCGGCGGGCAGGTGTTCGTCCAGGAACGCGACGAACGCTGCGCGGAACGCCTCGACGTCTGGATCAAAGGTGAGCTGCACGGTACTCCTCGGTAATCCTCGCGCGGTGCTCGGCGGTTCCGCCGAGCATGAGCTCGCCGGCGTTGGCCCGCTTCAGCACGAACTGCAGATCATTCTCCCAGGTGAAGCCCATCGCGCCGAACAGTTGCAGGCCGTGCCGGAACACCATCGACTGGCATTCGCCCGCAACGGCTTTGGCCATCGCGGCGGCCAGCCGACGGCGCGGGTCGTTCCCGGCGATGGTCAACGCCGAGTAGTAGGCCCGCGCGCGCACGCTCGATCGCGACGTGCATATCGGCCGCCTTGTGCTGGACCGCCTGGAACGATCCGATCGGCACCCCGAACTGCTGACGGCTGCGCACGTGGTCGAGGACCAGGTCCAGAATGCGTTGGCACGCAACGACCATCGTCATCGCCATACCCATCAGCGCGACGTGGAGCGCGGCGTCGGTGACGACCGCCAGCCATTCCGCGCGATCACCGTCCAGCACATGGCGCCCGGTGCCGCAGGCCTGCGGGTCGAACCGGTCCCCGGCCAACGGCGCGAACTGGGTCATGGTGGCCAAGAACGGGGTGGGGTCGGTGGCGCGTCCCAGCTCTTCGAGGACGATCGCCAGTTCGACGGCGTTCTCGGGGTCGCTCATCTGGGTCCAGCCGTGTTCGACGTAGGCCTTCCACACCGGGGCCGGGCCCACGCCGTCCTCCGCCACGCGCCGGACCAGTGCCGGCGGGCACTGTTTGCCGACGGCGTCATGCACGGTTTCCTGCCAGAGTCGCTGATCGGCCTCGAATTCCAGCAGCATCCGGCCGACTCCTTAGCTCAGTCGACGCACCATCGACGGCTGCGCCAATTTCAGCCAGAGGAGCTCACATCCGAGCGTGAAGCTGTCTTCACGCCCGCGGCCGAGCGTGAAGCTGTCTTCACGCCCGCGGCGACGCCCTGGATCGACTCGTCGCGCGACGCCGGGAGACCACGCTGAACGACGAGGGCACCGACTCGGATTGCACGTCGGCGATCACACCGATCGAGCGGGCCGCCGGCGTCACTGTCGGTGACTTCAAAGCCCGAGAATGATATTATCGCTGATAAAGAACATGCTTACATCAATGTTGTCCGATTGTGGCCGCTATCAGGTGCGATGAATAATCGAAACGCTTACCGGAAACCCGTTGAATAGCGGTGAACGGGGATGTTAGTTTGGCTATCAGTCAGCCGATCCACGAAGGGTGGTTCAGGTGATCGAGCACCCGGACGGGACGCGCACGCCGCTGATCGACGCCAGCGTGCACATCTTCTTCTCGTCCAACAAAGAACTGCGCTCGACTCTCCGCGAGCCGTTCACGAGTCGCGGCTTCCCGGACTACGAGATGGATTGGTACGGCGCACCGGGCGGCGAGTACGCGCCCAAGACCCGGGGAACGGAACGCCAGTACCCCGGCTCGGACCCGGAATTCGTTGGCAATGAACTCTTCTCGAATCGCGGTGTGGATATCGCGGTGCTGCATCCGATGGGGCGCGGCATCATGCCGGACCGCCATCTCGGCAGCGCCCTGCACGCCGCCCACAACGAGATGATGGTGTCGAAGTGGTTGGAGCACAGCCAGTTCGGTGACCGGTTCCGCGGCACCATCCGGGTGAACCCCGACGACATCGCCGGCGCGTGCAAAGAGATCGCGAAGTGGCGATCGCATCCGCGCGTCGTCCAGATCGGCGTCCCGCTACAGTCCCGGGAGGTTTACGGCAAGCCGCAATTCTGGCCGCTGTGGGAAGCCGCGGCCGACGCGGGCCTTCCGGTGGCAGCGCACATTGAGGTCGGCTCCGGTATCGCCAATCCGCCGACCCCCAACGGCAACACCCGCGTCTACGAGCACTACGTCAGTTTCATGGCGCTGAACTATCTGTATCACCAGATGAACATGATCGCCGAGGGTGTCTTCGAACGCTTTCCTGGCCTGAAGTTCGTCTGGGCGGACGGGGCCGCGGATTTCATCACGCCGTTCATCTGGCGGATGGACACCTTCGGCCGGCCGCATCTCGAGCAAACCCCGTGGGCGCCCAAGATCCCCAGCGACTACCTGCCCGGGCACATCTACTTCGTCCAGGGCAGCCTCGACGGCCCGGGCGACGTCGACTTCGCCGGTGAATGGTTCGGTTTCACCGGCAAGGACGACATGGTGATGTTCGGCTCGAGCTATCCGCACTGGCAATGCGGCGACATCGACACACTGCCCAAGGCGCTGTCCGGAGAGCAGCGGGAGAAGCTGTGCTGGCGCAACGCTGCCAACCTCTACGGGATCGACATTTCGGCCGATCTCGCCAGCATGTAGTCGCAAAATAGTTGTAGCCCCAGGGAGAGCGAGGAGATCGAGATGACGCTGACCCATTCGCAAGAGCGTGTTCCGGCTGCCGAACGCATCGCCGTCCGGTGCGTCGATTCGGACGTCCACCCCGCGCCGCGGCGCGGCGAGCTCGTTCAGTACATCCCCGAGCCGTGGCGCAGCAAGTACTTCGGCGCCCGTGACGTGGGCGAGCAGATCTACTACGACGCCCCCGACTACGCGCACAGCTACGCGATGCGGACCGACGCCTTCCCGCCGGACGGCGAATTCGCCTGCAGCGACCCGGACATGGCGTTCCGGCAGCTGATCATGGAGGCGGGTTCTGACATCGCGATCCTGGAGCCCGGCGCCTACCCGGCCCGGTTACCCGAGGCGCAGCACGCGATGGCCGCCGCGCTGAACGAGTGGCAGGCCCACCACTGGCTGGACGGCCACAACAACTGGCACGAACGGTGGCGCGGCTCGATCTGTGCTGCCATCGAGGAGCCCGGACAGTCGGTCCGCGAGATCGAGAAGTGGGCCGGGCATCCCTATATGGCCCAGATCCTGATCAAGGCCGAGCCGCGGCCGCCGTGGGGCAATCCCAAATACGACCCGATCTGGGCCGCCGCCACCAAGCACGACATGCCCGTGAGCTGCCACCTGTCGCGCAGCCAGTTCGACGAATTACCGGCGCCGCCGGTCGGCTACCCCAGCTACAACCACGACTTCATGGTCACCTACTCACTGCTGGCCGCCAACCAGGTGATGAGCCTGATCTTCGACGGCGTCTTCGACCGCTTCCCCACGCTGCGGATCGTGTTCGTCGAGCACGCCTTCAGCTGGATCCTGCCGCTGATGTGGCGGATGGACGCGATCTACGACGCGCGCAAGTCGTGGCTGGACATCAAGCGCAAGCCGTCGGAGTACGTCAAGGAGCACATCAAGTTCACCACGCAGCCGCTGGATTACCCGGAAGACAAGACCGAACTGACCCGTGCGCTGGAATGGATGGAGTGCGAGAAGATCCTGCTGTTCTCCTCGGACTACCCGCACTGGACGTTCGACGACCCGCGCTGGCTGGTCAAGCACCTGCCCAAGTATGCGCGGGAAGCCGTGATGTACAAGAACGGCATTGCGACGTACCACCTTCCGGAGACGGTTCCCGTCCTCGAGGGTCAAGTCCGGGTGCTCTGACTTGCCGGTCGAAAAAACAGGGCCAGAATCCGCCCGGCCCCAATCCCAGCCCCGGCTCGCCCAGGGCCGCGAGCACGTCGTCGCCACCGTCGACGAGATCCCCTCGGGCAAGCACAAACTGGTACCGATCGGCCGGCATGGCGTCGGCGTGTACAACGTCAACGGAACCTTCTATACGATCGCCAATTACTGCCCGCACCAAGGCGGCCCGCTGTGCTCGGGGCGCCTGCGCGGACGCACCATCGTGGACGAAACCGCGCCGGGCGATGCGGTGATGGTGCGCGACAAGGAGTACATCTACTGCCCCTGGCATCAATGGGGTTTCGAGCTCGCGACCGGCACGACCGCGGTCAAGCCGGAGTGGAGTATCCGCACCTACCCGGTGCGCGTGGTCGGCAACGACGTCCTAGTGCAGGCCTGACCGAGAAGGAGAATCTGTGTCGTCGATCGAGGTGAACGGTGGCAACGTCGTCTACGAAATCCTCGGTGAGTCCGGCGATCTCATCGCGCTGACGCCCGGTGGTCGGTTCGGCAAGGAGATCCCCGGACTGCGTCCGCTGGCCGAGGCGCTGGCCGCCGGCGGCTACCGGGTGCTGCTGTGGGACCGGCCCAACTGCGGCGCGTCCGATGTGCAGTTCTACGGGCAGAGCGAGTCGCACATGCGCGCCGAGACCCTGCACAAGCTGGTGACGGGTCTGGGCTTCGAGAGCTGCATCTTAGCCGGCGGATCCGGCGGCGCAAGGGATTCCATGCTGACCACCATGCTCTACCCCGAGATGGTGGAGAAGCTGGTGGTATGGAACATCGTCGGCGGTATCTACGGCACGTTCGTGCTCGGCTCGTACTACATCGTGCCGAGCATTCTCGCCGTGCGCGGCACCGGTATGGCCGGTGTGGCCAAGGTTCAGGAATGGCGCGAGCGCATCGACGAGAACCCGGACAACGAGCGGCGTTTCCTCGACTTCGAGCCCGACGAGTTTCTCAAGTTGATGCTGCGCTGGCTGAATGCCTTCGTCTCCAAGCCCGGGCAGACGATTCCGGGTGTCGAAGACGAGATGTTTGATCGAATCAAGGTCCCCACGTTGATTATTCGTGGCGGCGAGAACGACATGGATCACCCGAAGCGGACGTCGCTGGAGGTCAGCTGCTTGATCACGGGATCCAAGCTCATCGACCCGCCCTGGCCGGAGGATGCCTGGGAGCGTGCGTCCGAAGACCGTGCTGCGGGTAACGTCAAGCACTTCAACATGTTTGACACCTGGGTGCAGGCCGCCCCGGCGATCCTGAAGTTCCTGGGTTGCTGATGCGGCTAGGCGGTGCGAATGCGGACTTCGCAGTTGAGCGACGCCTCCAGCGCGGTGTGAACCCGGCTCTCCGGGACGCGCT
>NZ_JAVKSG010000037.1:0-37337 GCF_039583785.1 Mycobacterium sp. | reverse complement strand
GATCCAGGTAGTCGGTAGGGACGTCACGGAGAGCTTTTGGATCCCGTCGCCGGCCAGCATCACCGGGGCCGCGACCGCTGTCCGGATAAGGAACAGGAATCCACGTCGCAGTGACCATCGGCCCTATGAAGCGACGCGTGACGAGCCGCATTCTGATAAGAAGGCCAATTTGCGAAACCCGTTGGTTTTCTAGAAGAAGGACGGTTTGCCATGACCACCTCCACTGCCGAAGTGACTGGCGCGATACCGATGCCGCGCATCGGTGATCCAGCACCTGCGTTCACTGCTGTCACCACTGAGGGTCAGGTCAACTTTCCCGCCGACTACCGTGGCAAGTGGGTCATCCTTTTCTCTCATCCAGCCGATTTCACCCCGGTCTGCACAACCGAATTCATGACATTTGCCTCAATGCAGCAACAGTTGGCCGCCTACAACACCGAACTGCTGGGACTGTCGGTCGACGGACTTTACAGCCACATCGCGTGGCTGCGGAGGATCAAAGAGAAAATCGCCTTCCGTGATCTAAAAGACGTCGAAGTCAGGTTCCCCGTCATCGCGGACGTCTCCATGAGTGTCGCCCGAAAGTACGGGATGATCATGCCAGGCGAGGATTCAACCAAAGCGGTTCGTGCGGTTTTCGTCATCGACCCGACCGGCACGATCCGCGTTATCATCTACTACCCATTAAGCCTTGGGCGTAATTTCAGCGAGTTGATGCGCGTCGTCAAGGCCTTGCAGACCGCCGACCACTTCGGCGTCGCAACTCCGGCGGACTGGGAACCCGGTGAGCCCGTTATCCTCGCGGCGCCCGGCTCTTCCAGTGCCGCAAGGGAGCGTATGAAAGGCACCGCTGACGGCATTGAATGCACGGACTGGTTCTTGTGCACCAAAGAGCTCTCCGCCGACGAGGTCGAATCCGCCATCCGGGTCGCATAGGGCGATGCTTTAAGAAGTGGGCCCCCTGATGGAGCGTGACGTTACCGTAGAGGGTGGCGAACTCACCCCGTCGCTCAAGGTGAAGCGGGCCGTCCTTGCCGAACGCAACAAAGAACTTCTGGATTCGCTCTGCGTGTAGCGACGTCCGCGGCTAGCGAGCGACCAGGACGGCAAAGTCGCTCCGCCGTAACGCACGCTTTGCAGTCGAACTGCAAAGCTGCTGCACCTCAATGGCTTGCGTGGCTCCGACGACTACTAGTTGCGTCGATTCCGCATGGTCGGCGAGGTAGTTGAGAAAAGGGCCATACGCAACCACAGTATCCACGGTCACGCCAGCGTAGTGCGGGGTCCACAGTGCGGCATAGCGATCGAGTACGGCGCGCATACGGCGTTCTTGTTCTCTGAGAAGTCGGTCGTTCTGAAGGTTGTCGAACTCGGTCCGCCACGCCGTCATCATGACCAACAGAGCCTTTCTGCGGTTGGCCTCCTCGAAACCGTGTTCCAGGACAATCTCGTCGTCGACTGACCCGACAACGTGGGCCACGACCGATCGGCCCCGGGTTCGCTCACCGGAGTGGCCGCCTCTGACGATGGCCACCGAGCAATGCGCGGAACCCATCAACGCGGTTGCGGTAGAACCGAAGCCGGCAGGGGAGGACTGGCCGGATCCAGTGTCGCCAACGCAGAGCAGCGGAGTCGATCTTGAAGCCTCGACCAGCGCCGACAGCGGGCAACCCTCGACGATCTCCATCTCGACCTGCACCGGCTTGCCCAATCTGCCGATCGCGTGGTACGCGGCCTGCACCGCTTCCTCGGCTGCCTCCGTTGCGGCTCGAGTTTCCAAGGCGCCGAAAGCGGTGCTCAATTCTCGGATATACAGCAGCCGTAGCGGGATATCTGTGCCGGCTACCTCGTCGACGGCCCAGAGTGCTGCCTGCAGAGCAGCTTGCGACCCGTCGATGCCAACGACGACTGACTTCGGGGGAAACGGTTCTAACATCAGCACTCCTAAATACGGCCAGCCCGAAAGCGACTTATCGGAACGCTATCGGTTGCGTCGCAACCGATCACGAGGCAATAGCCCTCGGTTGCGGGCCGTTGTTCCCTTTCCGATCGGTCCGCCGTGTCACCGTTTCGCAACGGCGTCTGACCAGGGACCAATGGCCCTGGCGATGGGTCCCGCGCTTACACAGACTGGCGTTATGATGCATGCGTCAAGACGGGTGACCGAAATCGTGGCGCTTATCGCGGTCCTCGATACCGCACGCCGGTATTACCGCAATTGGGGTACCAGCAAAGGGGAATGCCAAGCGCGAATGCCCGGCAACAGATGAGTTGATCGGCGATCCAGTCGTTCAGGTCACCGAGGGGGTGTGGATCGATTCCCCCCCATCGGTCACCTGGCCATGGCTGCTGCAGATGGGTCAGGACCGCGGCGCGCGCTACAGCCGTCGGGCGCTGGAGTATGTCAGCGGTCTTCGGATGCACAATCCCGATGGTCTCAATCCGGAGTGGAAAGAGCTCGCTGTCGGAGATACTTTGCAGCTCAGGCCGAAAGGCTGGATGGGGCTGCCTGACGGGCTGTCGTTGCACGTCGATGCGATCACGCCCGAACGGAGCATCGTGCTGCGGGCTACGTCGCCTAACCTGCCGCGCGTGCTCTGGTCATTCCACCTTCAGCCGCATTGGGCGACCCATACCCGACTTCTCGCGCGGGTGCGGGTCGGCCTGCGGCACCCCGGCGAGGTGGTCGCCGTCGAGCTGGTGAGGCCCGTCATCGCGCTGCTGTTGCGAAAAGTCTTGCTGGACATCAAGCGCCGGGTGCAGCGGCAAGCGAACGAATTCGCGGCTGCGGATTTCGCTCCCTGATGCGCAGCTGACGTCGACGCGGCATGAACTCCAGGGAGAGCAGAACCACCAGCGCGATGGGGATGTGGCGTAGCGAGAGCAGTACGTAGCGGCGGTCGCCGAATGCGTGGAACTTGCGAAGGTATCGGTACAGCGACTCCAGCTTGATCAGCGAGCGCCCCAGGTGGATGAGAACGTAGTAGATGCCTTCAATCAGGCTGCGGTTCTCGGTGTCGAAGAGTTCAGGGAAAGCGCCGAACGCCAACGAAAGCCGCTGGCCACCGGAATTTTTACAGTCTTCGATCATATCGACGCTCATGCGCTCATCGATCCCGTTCGGCGCGCCTGGGCGCCGCCACGGGACGTCGAGAGTCACGTCGGTGCCCTCGCCGGACGATGCGTACCGCTGAAAACCCTGCACGTGCCCCAGACTGTCCCGCGCGATGATCAGCCGGACACCCGGGTACCGGCCCTCCAGCGCGTGGTCGAGAATCATCGAAAACCCCCGTTGGACATGCGCGCCGCGGTGCGACGTGTACAGCACCTCTGCCAACTCGTCAATAAGCGCCTCATTCAGTTGCTGCTCGGCCACCACCTCGGTGGTGATCCCGGCATTGTGGGTGCGCTGCACGGCCTGGCGAAGGTTGCGGTACTTCCGGCCTGCCATGGTGAAATGGCGTACGTCGATGACCACGTCGCGCCCGATGGGTATCGGCCGCAGCGACTGGCCGACGATCGCGCGATCGCGCCACAACCCCAGACACTGCTCACCGCACCCCAGCACCACGATGCGCCAGCCACGGCTGCGACACATCACAGCAAATTCGCTTGCAAGAGCTGAGAACCGGGTGCGCTGCCCGATGGGATCGCCGCTGACGACTGCGAGACCGAGTCGTGCGCAATAGGCGATCGCTGCGCTGCCGTCGGCATTGAAGTAATAGCTCTTCAGCGATTGCATCGCGAACGGGGCCAGCGGATCATCATGGGTTGCCTCGATCAGCGCCCACACCCGCGCCAGCGCAGCGGGGTCCCGCCGTGACGGCACCGGCCAGGTCGCCACGAGGCCGGCGCACGCGACGAGGCCGTCGCCGAGCAACTGAAACGACAGCAGGTGGGTAGTCAAGCCGGTCGCCGCCAGCGCCGCCGCCGCAACGGCATGGCTCGCAGTTATATGCCGCCCCAACAGAATCCCGCGCGCGAACAGTATGAGGGCAAGCGAAAGCGACAGCGACAATGTCGGTCGGCTCGCCGCATACCAATCGGAAGCGCTACGACTGTATGCCATGAGCAAGATCATCACACCGGATGCGCCGATAAGGGCAACAAGGCCAATCTGGCGGACACGGCGCGATTTGGAACTGATGACCACGCGATCGCGGATGTCGGCGCCGGCGATGCTGGTCGTCTCGTTCACCGCGGCTCTTCTCCGTGCTGTCGGCGGTCAGGGTTTAACGCTGTGCGCTATGGGCGAGTGCCTCGCTGGCAAAGCCGTTGGGCTGGGGGGCCGTTGCCGCCGACTCACGGGTGAGGAAGCCGGTAAGCTCGCCGATCGCGCTCATCAGCGGGGCGGGAAAGATGACGGTCGTGTTCTTCTCCACTCCCAGTTCTGCCAGCGTCTGAAGATTCCTGAGCTGTAAGGCCAGCGGATGCTTCATCATGGTGTCGGATGCGTCCCCGAGCGCCGCAGCAGCGCGCGCCTCGCCCTCGGCAGCAATGATTTTGGCTCGCTTTTCGCGCTCGGCCTCAGCTTCCCGGGCCATAGCCCGCTTCATGCTGTCGGGAAGCTGGATATCCTTCAACTCCACCAAGGTGACTTCGACGCCCCATTCGACCGTGGTGGTGTCGAGGATTTGACGGATGCTGGCGTTGATCTTCTCCGTCTGAGCGAGCACCTCGTCCAGCGAATGCTGCCCGACGACGTTACGCAAAGTGGTCTGGGCGATCTGGTCGATCGCGGCCCGGACATTCTCAATGACGACGACTGACTTGCGTGCGTCGATCACGCGGAAGTACGCGACCGCAGCGATGTCGACGCTGACGTTATCGCGGGTGATGATCCCCTGCGATTGAATCGGCATGGTCACGATACGCATTGAGACGCGCCACAATCGGTCGATGACAGGGATGATCAACCGCAGGCCCGGCTCGCGAACTGCGACAACCCGACCGAGCCGGAATTGCACACCGCGCTCGTACTGCCAGACCACCCGGATCGAGGCAATCAATATCATTGACACCAGAAAAGCAGCGAAAACAATTGCCAATAGCACTCTTTGGTTCACGACGAAAGCTCCGATCTACTGAGTACGCCAGCTGCGGCCGCCGGCTGGTGGGTCATCGGCATCCAGCCGACGTAGGACAGGTATAAGCCGATCGCGGCGAAGACGATGCAAACAGCGCGCCACTGGTCACCCATCTCGATCATCCAGCGAGACATCGAGACGAAGGCTGCGGGGAAGGCCAGCACCAACAGTCCGCGCAGCGCTACGAGCCAACCGGAGATGGACACCACGATGGCGGCCGAACCGTGCCAGTTCGAGTGGAGCGCAATAATGACAAGTCCGCCTACGAGCACAAACGGACCCGCCAACCACGACCACAACGTGTTCGCGGCGAAATCTGACAGCAGCGATGACATCTCGGTGGTACGTGCCGCGGCGACGATGCAAATGATGACCAAGAACGGGCCGAGGACCCGGGCGAACATCCGCGTCGTCCGCGGCTCAGGAGGGGAACTCATCCGGGCACCTCCATTTAGCGTCGCGGGTCCTTGAAGTCAGCCGACCATCGTTGACGCCCGGCCGATAGGGACAGAAGTCCCGGCTCGTCGGGTCGTTTGTCCATGCGGTTACTGCTGTCGCACCAGCAGAACTGAGCAGTTCGGGTAGGAGGCGAGCGCATGGCCGTGGGGACCGACAAGTCGAGTCAGCTTGTTGGCGTCGGCGCTGCCGGTGACAAGCAGCTGGATGGCTTCATCGCGAGTCACCAGATATTCGGTTACCGCGTCGGAGCCTGCTGGCGGCGAGCCCAATCCCGACCGAGCCGACGCAGACCATCGCTGTTCGGCGCGACTGCTCGGCCAGGATGAGACTGATATCCCCTCGAAGCACGACTGGGTCGACGTCAACGGGTTTGCTGTCGGATTGGATGGCGGCACAGGCGGAATGCAGGGCTGCTTCGGCGTATTGCACCGCCAATCGATCCTCGATGCCGGAGGTTCTCGATCTCCCGGCAGAGGGCATGACATGGATTAACCGCAACGGGATTGATCTGCTGACGGCTTCATCGACGGCCCAGCGGGCGGCGTTGATCGCCGCGTCAGATCCGTCGATCCCCACGACGACGGGATGAACGCACTCCGTTGACGTCATCGAACGCTCTTACGTTGTCGCAAACGGTTACGGATGCCGTGCCACGATCACTGGCGTGTGGACGGCCTGAACGACGGCGTTGCCGACCGAACCTAGGAGTGCGCCGGCGAATACACCTCGTCCATGACTTCCCAGGACGACAAGCTGTGCGGCTTGCGATGTTTCGATCAGTAAGCGGGCCGGTCTGTCGCAGACCAGACGCCGGTGCACAGTTACGTCGGGATAGCGCTCTTGCCAGCCCGCCAACTGTTCGGCCAGCAGTCGCTCCTCCTCGCCCTTGACCGCCGACCAATCCAAACCCGGCAGCTCGATGATCTCGGTGGCACTCCAGGCATGCACGGCCACCAGGTTGACGTGACGTCGTGATGCCTCGTCGAATGCGATCTGGGTAGCGAGCTCTGAGGCTGGTGAGCCGTCGATCCCGACGAGCACGGGAGCTCTGTCGGTGGGACTCGGGGTCCGCGGCTGCTCGTCGCGGACGACGGCCACGGGGCAATGTGAGTGCCGGACGAGACTCGAACTGACCGAACCGAGCAAGCCGCGAGCCAACGCTCCTCGGCCCTGGTAGCCCACCACCATCAACGCGGCGTCTTTGGACAGGTCAACGAAAGTCGGAATGGTTGCCGATGAATACATTTCGCTGTCGACAGACACCGCCAGGTTGCCCTGCGTGGCATCTCGCGCGATCTTCAGCCCATCAGTGAGGATCCGGCGCCCTTGACTTTCCTGCCATACCGCGACGCCGTCCGGCAGCGGCCCGTGCGGCCAAAGCGTGACCGCGGGGTTGATCACGTGGACCACCGTCAGCGGCAGATGACGCAGCGCAGCATCCTTCGCGGCCCAACGGATCGCCGCAGCAGAGGCGGGTGACCCATCGGCGCCGACAATGATGCCCTGGCCCTTGGCGTGTGCTGACATCGTCAGTCCTCCTCCTGCTCAAGGGGAACGCTAAACCGATTCGCGCTGTAGATAAGGGGGCCTTAGTCCTCAACCGCATGGTCATAGGACTCCCGCCACCATCGGGACCAAGGGCTCTAGGGCGGGCGCCACGCCATCCCTAACGTTGGCTTTCACAACAAAAACCGACAGCCCACGGTGATGAGATGACACTGACAATCGATCCCCGCTACTACGACGCGGTGATCTTTCGCCTTGACGGCGCTGCGGCTGACCCGACCTTGACCGACGCGATCTTCGATTCCGCGATTGCACTCGCAGGTAAGCTGCGCGGCGCGGGTCTGCGCGTCGGCGTCTCGTCGGCAGGCCCCGACGACGACCAGTTGTCTGCGGGCGTCGGCGACTTTGCGACCGTATGTGTCGATGACGGCGGCCACCCGACAACAGGTAAGTCGGACTCGGATTTATTGCTGGACAACGCTATGCAGTTGGGTGCATCGCCCGAGCGATGCGCCGTCATTGCCGGCTCGGATGCGGCGGTGAGCGGCGGGCGCTGTGCCGGATTCGCTCGGGTGATCGCGGTCGACCGCAACGGGCATGCTGACCAGCTGCGCCGAAGCGGTGCGGACGCGGTGGTGAACGACCTCACCGGCATCGCGGTGCGTTCATGGGATCGACGGATGTCGACACTTCCCGATGCGCTTCAGTCGTACGCCCAGATCGCTGTGGCAGTGGGCGCTCGACGTCCGTTGGTGCTGCTGGATTTTGACGGCACGCTGTGCAGCATCGTCGATGACCCAAACGCTGCCTCGGTCGGCCAATGCGTTGCCGACGCGCTCAAGCTGCTGGTTGCGCAGTGCGACGTCGTTGTGCTCAGCGGACGCGACCTCGCCGATCTGACGCCCCGCGTGGGCGTGCCCGGCATCTGGTATGTGGGGGGTGATGGCTTCGAGATGACAGCTCCCGACGGCACCACGCATCACCACGAGTCCGCCGAGGGGGTGGCCGATGCGCTGGAGCACGCGGCAGTCGAACTGCGCGAACGGTTCTCGCACCTCGAGGGTGTCTTCGTCGAGCGGAAGCGCAACACCGTAGGCGTACGTTATCGCAGTGCAGCAGGTGCAGCTGCGGCCGAGGTGACCGCCACCGCGCACACCGTCGGACACCGTTTCGGTCTCGGGGTCACCAGTGGACGCAAGCTCGTCGAGTTACGGCCGAACAACTCGTGGGACAAAGGGAAAGCGGTGACGTGGATTGTGCACCGGATCGGTGGAGCCGACCCGGTGCTGCCCATCTACATCGGCGACGACCTCAGCGACGAGGACGCTTTCGACGCGGTACGCAGCGACGGCATCGGAATCGCCGTGCGACACGGTGGGGACTTCGATCGTCCGTCGAACGCGCGGTTCGCGCTGGACGGCCCTGACGCGGTGCGCCACTTCATCAAGCAACTCGGACACGATATCGCTGCCGAACAACGCGAAGCCGAGAATCCGTGGTCAGTCCATTTCGAGGGTTACGACCCCCATGACGAACCACTGCGCGAAGCGCTGTGCACCGTGGGCAACGGCTATTTCGCCACCCGCGGCTGCGCGCCCGAGTCGCAGTCAGGTGGCTTTCACTATGCCGGCACCTACGCAGCGGGCGTTTACAATCGGCTCACCGATCAGATTGACGGCAGCACCGTGAGCAACGAGAGTTTGGTGAACCTGCCCAACTGGTTGCCGCTGACATTTCGAATCGACGCCGGACCGTGGTTCGACATCGACGGTGCAGACCTGACGTGCTATTCGCAAACCCTCGACCTGCGTCGCGCATTGTTGACCCGCCGATTCCGATTCTGCGACAACAGCGGCCGCACCACGGCGGTGACTCAGTGCAGATTCGTGGCCATGCATCTGCCCCATTTAGCCGCCATGGCGACCACCGTAACGGCCGAAAACTGGTCGGGAACAATCGAGTTTCGATCCGCCCTGCATGGCGATATCGGAAATCGACAAATCGAACGCTACCGCGAGCTGTCGAGTAAACACCTCGAGGTGGTTCAACGACGCGAACTGTCCAGCAACTCCGCGCTTTTAGAGGCGGTCACGGTGCAATCCCGAATACCCATCGCAGTGGCAGCGCGAAGTACGCTGTGGCGCGGCGACGAGCGGGTGCCGGCAGACTATCGGCTGATGCGGCAGGCAGCCTACAACTTCCACCCGGCACGCATCGGTCACGACGTCGCGACAGAGCTGACTATTGGACAATCGGTGACGCTGGAAAAAGTTGCCGTCATCGTGACGGGTCGCGACCCGGCGGTATCCGAACCGACGGACGAGGCGAAGCGTCAGCTCAATTCCGCCGGCCGGGTCGCGGAACTGCTCCAGGTTCACACCCGGATGTGGGCGCATCTCTGGGAGCGATTCGACATCGACATCGGCTCCAACACCGACGGCCTGCGGATCGTACGCCTGCATCTACTGCATCTGCTGCAGACCCTGTCGCCCAACACCGCCGAGTTGGACAGTGGGGCGCCGGCCCGCGGCTTGCACGGTGAGGCCTACCGCGGCCACATCTTCTGGGACGAGTTGTTTGTCCTGCCCGCACTGACCATTCACGCCCCGACGGTGACGAGGTCGCTGCTGCAGTATCGCTATCGGCGACTGGCGCAGGCCCGTCTGGCTGCCCGGGAGGCGGGCTACGTCGGGGCGATGTATCCCTGGCAATCCGGCAGTGATGGTCGTGAAGAAAGTCCGGAACTGCACCTGAACCCCCGCTCGGGTCGGTGGAATCCCGATCCCAGCGCCCGCGCGCATCACGTCGGTCTCGCGGTGGCCTACAACGTTTGGCAGTACTACCAGGTAAGCGGCGACATCGACTACATTCTGGACTACGGAGCGGAAATGCTCGCCGAGATCGCTCGTTTCTGGGTCAGCCTGGCAAGTTTCGACGGTGCGCGCGGACACTATGTGATCCGCGGTGTCATCGGACCTGATGAGTTTCACTCGGGCTACCCCGGTCGGATCTACGACGGCATCGACAACAACGCGTACACGAATGTGATGGCAGTCTGGGTGATCGCCCGCGCGATGGAAGCGCTTGAACTACTGCCGTTGTCGTTTCGGCTCGATCTGCTGGAGAGGCTCGAGTTGGACCATGCAGAGCTCGACTTGTGGGACGATGTGAGCCGTCGCATGTTCGTCCCCTTCCACGACGGGGTGATCAGTCAATTCGAGGGCTACGAACGGCTCGCGGAACTGGACTGGCAGGCATATCGACAGCGGTACAGCAACATTCAGCGCTTGGACCGCATTCTTGAGGCCGAAAACGACAGCGCCAACAACTACAAGGCGTCCAAACAGGCCGACGCGCTGATGTTGTTCTACCTGCTCTCTTCGGATGAGCTACGTGAACTGTTCGACCGACTCGGCTATCGGTTCACTCCCGAGCAGATCCCGAAAACGATTGATTACTACTTGTCCCGCACCTCACACGGATCAACATTGAGCGCCATCGTGCATTCGTGGGTGTCGGCGCGCGGCAACCGCGGCGAGGCCCTGAAATACTTTCAGCAGGTCCTGTTGTCCGACGTTGCAGACATTCAAGGCGGCACGACCTTCGAAGGAATTCATCTGGCGGCCATGGCCGGCAGCGTTGATCTGTTGCAGCGGTGCTTCACCGGCCTGGAGTTCCGCGACGACCGTATCGTGCTCGCCCCACTATGGCCCGAAGAGCTTGGCAGGCTGGCGTTTACCTTCCGCTACCGTGGCCACCGACTACACCTTGAAGTCAACGGACGTAAGGCCAAGATCAGCTCAGAATCCGAAAAAAGCAACGTGATCGACATCGAGTGCCGCGGTCGGGTCGAACGGCTCATGCCCGGACATATGATCGAATTCGTTTAGTAGATCTGACTATTCCCTAGCACCGGGAACCGGCGTTCGCGGGCAAGCCGGTCCAGGGCCTTTTGCATTCCCGAGCGGACGTTAGAGTTCGGCGATATCGGGATTTTTGCCGAACAGAGCGAAGACGTCGATCGGGTTGAGTGCGTGGTTGACGACCTTGGTGGGTAATGGGGAGTACGCGGAGAGAACATCGTCATATGCCTCGAGGTGCCGTAAACGTGACCATCACAATGTGCGCGATGGCCTGCACCCGGGCAGGGCCGGAAGTCCTCGAGGTTGGGGACGAAAGCCGCTCCACTGTCGCTGAGAGCCGTTGTAGCGTCGCAATTGTGAGCGAACATGCGGCTACCGCCACCTCGACGCCGGGGAGTGCCACGATATCGGAGACCGGGCATCCCGTCACCGTTCTGTCGGCGAGCGAAAGCTGGGACCTGCTGGCCAGCGTCGCCTTCGGGCGGCTCGTCACCAGCGTCGACGGTCAACCCGAAATCTTCCCAGTCAACTTCGTCGTCCAGGACCGTACTGTGCTTATCCGCACTGCGGAGGGCACCAAGTTGGTTAGCGCAGCAATCAACAATCACGTCCTGTTCGAGGCCGATGATCACACCGTGGCCGAGGGCTGGAGCGTCATCCTGAAGGGCATGACCCGCACGCTTCGGACTAACGAAGAGCTTGCAAAGGCCGAGCGGGCGCAGTTGCTGCCGTGGACCGCAATGCTGAAGCAGCATTACGTTCGCATTCAACCGGTTTCGATCACCGGCCGCCGCTTTCGGTTCGGCCCGGAGCCGGAGCGCGAATCCACCTTTGCCTGACCTGCGCCGTCCACCAACCGATTGCCCGAGCTTCCCGACGGCCCCTCAGCCTCCAAACCCGTAACGCGCGAATCATCGCGCGCTTTGGGCCAGGCCTACCCGCCCGAAAGTGACTATTCCTTTACTGTTTCGGCGAGGAAGTCGTCATCGGCAGGTAGCATTCGGGGGTCGAGCGTAGTGCCGCGGAGGTCCAGAGTCGACGCTACCGCCCCCACCGATCGCCGGAGGTCACTTTCACCGAGACATGTTGTTTGGCGATGTAGTTGAAGGTGTCAGCGGTGGCTGGATGCACCGCTTGCCGCAGCACGATCAGCCGCCGGATGTCCTCCGGATGGGGGGCTTTCGGCTCTAACGACCAGACGTCTGGCTGGGGCATCCTGGGTTAACTTGTTACAGATTTCAGGAGGCGGTGACCATTTGAGCGCCTACTTTCCCGACCGTGAGACTATCCAGACGGTCTTGTCGCTGGCAACCCGCGCCCCGTCAGTGCACAACACGCAGCCTTGGCGATGGCGGGTGGGCTCAGAGAGTCTGCACCTCTACTCCGATCGCGGGCTTCACCTGCCCAGGACGGACCCGGATGGTCGCGACTTGATCCTGAGCTGTGGTATGGCCCTGCATCATTGTTCCGTGGCACTCGCGGCACTCGGTTGGCAGTCGAAACTTCATCGGCTACCCAATCCCGCTGAACTCGAACACCTTGCTGCCATTGAGGTCTACCGTCATCCGGCCAACGAGATCGACATTACTCTGGCGGCGGCGATTCCCCGGCGGCACACCGACCGGCGCCGGTACAGCGCGTGGCCCGTTCCCGCCAATTACATCGCACTGCTGGGCGCCCGCGCGGCGCGCACGGGCATCGTCCTTCGCCAGATGGAGTCGTTACCCGAATTGCGACACATTGTGGCGCAATCGGTTCGGCGACACGCTGCGGACCCCGATTACCTCACTGAGCTGACCACCTGGAGTGGAAGGTATGCGTCGTTGGCGGGCGTGCCGGCTCGCAATACACCGGATCCAGACCCGACAGCCCCGTTACCGCCAAGGCTATTTGCGGGTCCGATGATGGCACAGCCAGACGATACGGAGCCGGTCGAGGACAATGCCGTTGTTCTGGCACTTGGCACCAAAGACGACAGTGTGCTGGCACGACTGCGCGCCGGCGAAGCCACCAGCTTGATGCTGCTGAGCGCAACCGCGCTTGGTCTGGCCAATTGTCCCGTCACCGAACCGTTGGAAGTCACCGAGACACGTGAAGCCTTGCAGGTGGAAGTCTTCGGCCTCAGCGCGGTCCCTCAGATGTTGCTTCGCGTCGGCTGGGCTCCGGTCAACGCGGATGCGGTGCCGGCCACCCCGAGACGCCCGCTCGGCGATGTCGTCGAGTACTTGGATAGGTCAGCTTTCGGCTGACTCGAGTGAGATGTCGTCGAGGTCAAAAGTGTGAATCTGCCGAAGCCGTCAATGACTCCGCCGATGGCCATATCGCTGATCAGGACCGGGCAACCAACACTGAGCATTCCGTATGTCCGATTATAGGATGACGATGCGGGCCAATGAGACTCGCGACCTGATCCGCGTCGCCGCTGCCGATGACCGCAAGCTTTATCGTTTTGTCCATAACGGCGAGGAAGTCGGCGATCTCGGTTCGGGTGGCCCCGGCGTAAATCTGAACGTCCGGGTGGTGCCGAACCCAGCGCTCGACCCGTCGATTCAGCTCGGCGCTGGGCATGTCATCGGTACCTGCTCGCAAGATGCCGACCGCGAGGACCGGCGCGTGGCGTAGCTGCGCCTCGCGGATGGCCAGCTCGACCACTTGCTCACTGTCCGGTGCGTCGCTGACCGCCGCCACGATCAACGAGTTGCCCGGCTTCGACCGACTCTGCCGGGAGCGAATAATGGCGACCGTGCAGTGGGCCGCCTCGGCGAGTTCGGCTGCCGTAGAACCCAGTAATGCCTGCGCGAAGTGACCGATCCCCACTGAGCCAATGCAAAGCATTGCCGCAGAACGAGATTCAGCGACCAGCGTCGTTACCGGATTGCCCCGACCTAACTCGGTCTCTACTTTGACGGGCATCCCTGTCGCCTCCACTGCGGCGCTGGCAATCCTGAGCGCGGTCTCGCCGTATTCGACTTCCATCTGCACGTTCCCGACGGCAGCCATCGGGGCAGGCTCGACATGTTCGGGGATGACATGGATTAGACGAAGCGGGATCTCGCGATTCATCGCTTCATCGACTGCCCACTCCGCCGCCCGGATGGCGGCTTGAGAACCGTCGATGCCGACGACGACAGCGGGCCGTGGTGGGTTGGACTCGCGCATCGGTTCTCCCTTCTAACTTTTCACCCGAAGAACCTTGGCCAGGGGCCGCCGCGGAGTGGGCACTGGTGTTGAGTCGGTGACCGGAGCCACACCTACCCGGATGAGTGCTTGGGGTACCGCATCGCCATCGACGAGTGACCGGATCAAGTCGCGGGTGACGCTGAGCTCAGTGAGGTGCGTGACTGGGCAGGTGGCCAGACCGCTTATCGTGGCTTCCAGCAAGACCACCGAAAGCGCTTCGCCAGCAGCCAACGCATCGGTGCGAGCGTTGTGGGCGGTGGACAGCAGCAGGATCATCGCGTGGTCTTCGGGAATCTCAGCCCGTCGTTCGCTCTGATGAGTGTGCGGGAACGCACGGTCTATGCCGACTCGCTCGCCTTCTTCGGCCGAAACTAGCGCACTGTAGGGGATACCTTCTTCCGCCTCGAATGGCGCTGCCCACCAATGGATTTCGTTTTGATATGGGATGTCGTAGAACCGCAGCGAGTCGGCGAGTTGCGTTGCAGACACGAGTTGGGACCGAGCCTCGTCGGGAAGTATATCCAGCTGCACGGGCATGTCGCCGACCGCGGCGACCACCGACTTTTCGACGGAGTTCCAGTCCGCCGGTCGGTTGAACGGCAGCCTGTCGGTGCGCCGCGTCGAAAGGGCCTCGGCCCGGCGGCGGTCGTGATCGGACACCGACTCCGCCGGCGTGAAACGGATCGACGCCAAGTGGTCCGGGTCTGCTGCATCGGGGAATCTGTCGATGTGGCACTGCCAGCCTGCTGCAGCCATAGCTACCCGCAGGTGATCGAGAGCGACACCGCAGCTGATCAGCGCTTGTCGGGCGAATCGGTCGGTGGTCATGACTCGACTCGGATCGAGGAACAACTGCAGCCGTCGACCGTCGAGCATCCACGACCAAGGCTGGCTGTTGTGCAGCGATGGCGCCCGGCACGCCGCGCGTACCGCATCTTCGATGACTGTGCTGTTCAGCATTGTGGTGGGCATCTTTCATCCTCCAGACCGTCGCCTGCCCCCAGAGTCGTCCGATACAGCCGACAGCAGCAGGGCCATTGGTCCCCGGCGCGGACACTGTTATGCCCGCCCTGGCTGGGGTCGGCCGTCATCGCAGGCGTGTCGTCCGCCCAAGAGAACGTGACATCGGACCGGATGTACGAGTGCCCAGTCTCGGTGACCGCGGGTCCTACGAGGACTTTCGCCACGCCGTCACCGGCCGGCTGGCGACGGGCTGGCCGGGCCGCGCCGCGACCGGGTATCGGCGAACGGGTGACCAGCTTTTGACTCATAACCAGCTCTGCCGATCGCACAGCACGAGCGCGCAACGCGCGGCGTCCAACGCTTCTCGACCAGAGGGTCCCAGCAGAATGTCAGTCGGCCCCGGTCGCACAGGATCCACGACGACAATGTGGACCGGTTGGGCGGTCCAGAGCGAATGCGCCAGATAGTTGATGACGCCGCCAACCCGGGCGATCGTCCTGATGTCGACGTCGGGATTGCTTCGTCGCCAGGATGCTAGGCCACGTTCGAGCCGTGCCGAAGCCGTGCATACATTGTCGATCTCGGGCAGCCCGCTCCCTTGCCGAGACCGCGCTGTCATCACCTGCAACTGTGCGCTCCGAAGGCGGGCTTCGCGAATTGCGAGTTCCACGACGGCTCTGCTGAGATGTGCTTCGTCCACGACCGCCAGGACCGTGCCCGTAGGAGCTGAGTCACTAGTGGTCGGCACGACTGCCACCGGACAGTGGGCGGAATTCGCCACCGCGGTCGCCGTCGAGCCGATGTGCCCGTGCACCGCGTTCTGCAATCCGGTCGAGCCGACGCAAACCATTGCGGCAGAACGTGACGCCGTCAGCAGGGCCGCGAGCGGACGATCATGCACGATGTCGGTCTCGATCTTGACCGGCTTGTCCGTCGCCGCGACCGCGGCGACTGCGTCGCGGATAGCAGATTGCGCGTGGGCGGTCTCGGCGGATGTGGTCGCATGCACCAATCGCATTGGTAGGGAGCGGTCTATCGCCTCGTCGACGGCCCACAGAGCGGCACGCAGGGCTGAGCGTGAGCCGTCGGTACCGACGACGACACATCGGCTTGACGATGCTGGCTCGCGCACCGGGCATCTCCTATCTGATACGTGGCTCCATCGTGGGCGCGACGTGCTGAGTGCGGCCAGGGCCGTTGGTCACCGATGCGTTGCCATCAATCGGCAACGGTCCCCGCCCGCGATCCGAGGACCAAAGGCCCTAAAGGACTCAGCGGCTCGGCCTTAACGTGAGGCGATCGGCAAAACGAGCGGCACCAGAGGATCGATGCGGTGTGTGATTCGCGTCGGCGAAACGGAGGCATTGGCCGAGTGGGTAAAATGCAGCGTGCTCATCGGGCGCGGCAATCGCTGACGGGCAGCTGGCGCAGCTTCGGAGGGGGATGAACGTGGTTACGGTTTTCTTGGTGGACGATCACGAAGTGGTACGTCGCGGCTTGATCGAGCTGCTCAAAACCGATCCAGAACTCGACGTTGTCGGCGAGGCAGGTTCCGTCGCCGAAGCGCTCGCCAGGATTCCCGCGGTTCGCCCGGATGTGGCGGTGCTTGACGTGCGGTTGCCGGATGGCAACGGCATCGAGCTGTGTCGTGACCTGTTGTCCAGCGTGCCTGACTTGCGGTGCCTGATGCTCACATCGTTTACCTCTGACGAGGCGATGCTCGATGCAATCCTGGCCGGCGCCAGCGGCTATGTGGTCAAAGACATCAAGGGGATGGAATTGGCTCGCGCCGTCAAGGATGTCGGGGCGGGTAGGTCACTACTCGATAATCGTGCCGCCGCCGCGCTGATGTCGAAGCTACGCGGTGAGTCCGAAAAGCCGGACCCGCTTTCGGGTCTCAGCAGCCAGGAGCGGACGCTGCTGGGGCTGCTCAGTGAAGGCCTGACCAACAAGCAGATCGCCGACCGGATGTTCTTGGCCGAGAAGACGGTCAAGAACTACGTTTCCCGCCTGCTTGCCAAACTTGGGATGGAGCGCCGCACCCAGGCTGCGGTGTTCGCGACCAAGGTCGGCCAATCGCAGCAACCGAGTACCCTGAGATAGTTATCCGATTCGTGCGCAAGGACTTTGGTCCTTGGGATACGGGCCGTTCGGCTGCTGCCGGTACCGCGTCTCGTTGCTAGCCTCTGGGCATGACCTATGTGATCGGTAGTGCGTGCCTAGACGTGATGGACAAGTCCTGCGTCCAAGAGTGTCCGGTCGATTGCATCTATGAAGGTGCACGGGCGATGTATATCAATCCGGATGAGTGCGTGGATTGCGGTGCCTGCAAGTCGGCCTGCCGAGTGGACGCGATCTACTACGAAATCGACTTGCCCGCCGAGCAACAGCGGCACCTCGCCGATAACGCCGCCTTTTTTCACGAGCCGCTCGCCGGCCGCGCTGATCCGCTGGACTCTCCCGGGGGAGCCACCGTCCTGGGACCAGTGGGGGTGGACACACCGTTGATCGCCGCCATGCCGCAACGGGTTTGGTAGCGTTCGGCCGACGGCTGAAGTCTCTAGGACCCCCCGCAGTAGTGACTTCTGGCTCTCCCGCGTAGAGGCTCCATCGGAGCAGAGTTTCCGGTATGGAGCACTTGTCGACACTGGACGCAGGGTTTCTGCAAGCCGAGGACGCGGATCCGCATATCAGCCTCGCAGTCGGTGCGTTAGCCGTACTTTCGGGCCCCGCACCCGAATTCGAGCATCTCGTCGCGGTTCTGGGTAAGCGGCTGACGGGAGTTCCGCGGTTCAGCCAGGTACTGCGCACGCATCCATTCGACCTTGCTGCCCCCGACTGGGCTGAGGACGGTGCTTTCGATCTTCGTCACCACGTGCGGCGCGCGGCGGTCCTGTCACCGGGCGACGACGAAGCTCTCTTCCGGTTGGCCGCAACGCTGATGGAGCGGCGACTGGACCGGGATCACCCGCTGTGGGAATGCTGGATGCTCGAGGGCCTCAAGGACGGCCAGTGGGCACTGTTGATGAAGATCCACCATTGCATCGCGGACGGGATCGCGACAACCCAACTGCTCGCTCGCCTCGCGGACGAGGGGCGGAACGACACGTTCGTCAGCAAAATCCACCCGGCGCCAGCGCCGCCCGACAGTGACCGCCCCTCGCACTCCCTGTTTGATCCTCGCTACTGGGTCGACCGAATGTGGCACACGTCGGTCGCCTCTTCCAGCGCCGTAGCGCGAGCGGCTGAAGGTGTGCTCGAAATCGCCGGGGCCCTGACTCGTCCGGTGCAGCCCTCGGGCCTGAACGGGCCGGTCACCGGCATGCGACGCTACGTCGCCGCTCAGGGTGCCCAGGAAAGACGTGACGAAAATCTGTAGGGGCTACGGTGTCACCGTCAATGACGTCGCGCTGGCATCGATTACCGACAGCTACCGCGCCGCGTTGATTCGTCGCGGCGAACGGCCGGGAGCCCGCTCTCTGCGTACGTTGGTGCCGGTATCGGTGCGCTCCACCGATGCTCTGGACCAACTCAACAATCGCGTGTCGCTCTTGTTGCCCTACCTTCCGGTCGAAGAATCCGACCCGGTTGAGCAGCTACGCGTCATCCAGCGTCGGTTGGCCAACGCCAAACGCAGCGGTCAGCGGGAGGCTGGAAGCCTGGCGGTCGCAGCAACGCATCTGATTCCGTTTCCGGTGACGGCATGGACCATGCGAGCTCTGACGCGCCTGCCGCAGCGGGCCGTCGTCACGGTAGCGACCAATGTTCCCGGCCCGCAGAGCCGACTGAGCGTCATGGGCCAACCTGTTGTGCGACTGCTGCCGATTCTGCCGATCGCGTTGCAAGTCCGAACCGGTGTCGCGATTCTGAGCTACGCAGACGACCTGGTCTTTGGCATCACAGCCGATTACGATGCGGCGTCCGACGTGGACGAACTTGCGGCCGGCATCGAGCAAGCGGTGGCACGCCTGGCCTCCTCGGTCACGCCACCGCGGAAATCCGTCCCGCGGAGTAAGCGGACATCCAACGTTGCCCGGCTTGCGCGGGATGCGTGAGTGAGGAGTAACTGGTGACGCAGCAAGAACTCGACCTCCTACACCGCGAGGGATGGATGAAGCTGGTGCGGACGGCTTCGGTGGGGCGTCTCGTCTTCACCGAGCACGCCCTGCCCGCTGTCCACTTAGTCGACTTTCGTTGGTGGCGTGGGGACGTGGTGATTCGAATTACCGACCCGGCGGTGTTGGCCGCCGCATCGCGTAATCGCATTGTGGCTTTCGAGACCGATGAGTTGGACGCCGATCTGGAGTACGGGTGGAGCGTCACGGTGGTCGGTCATGCACAGGTGATCACCGAGGTGTCCGATTTGATGGAGCTGTCAACGCTTTTCTCGCGGCCGTCGGTCGGAGGCCGATGCGATTACTTCGTGCGGATCAAGACCGAGAAGGTGACAGGCCGCCAACTCGGCCGAACACATAAGGCGGACAGCAGCGTTTCAGTGACTGAGTTCGGCGATCACCACGTCCACGAGACAAGGCACCGCGGCCGCCACCGCCGGGGTCAGGCCGACGCCGTGGCCCGTGTCAGTGACGTCGATGGTAAACACCACTAGTTGGTCCGGTATGTGGGCTAGGGCTTGACCCAGCGCGAAGGTCTGCGCCAACCCGAGCGCGTGGGAGCTCACCACGGCAGTGGCTTCCAGGTCCGTCCCTGCCCAGCGCCGAATACGTCCTGCGGTTGCATCCGGTCCGGTCGCGGCGTCTACCACGACGGCAAGCGCAGCGCCGTCCCAGATTTCCAGTAATGCGGCGGGTTCGCTGACCCCGCTCACCACTCGTACGCCGGGGAGATGGCGTTCTGCGACACATTGCGCGACCGCGAGGCCGACGCCGTCGTCGCGGCGAAAATCATTGCCAATCCCGACAATAATAACCCTGTCCGGTTTCAATGCCGCTCTACTGTCAGCGTGAGAAAGTGAGCCGAACAGGAAATGCAGGGGTCGTAGTTCCGGATGGATCGCTCGCACAACGAAGTGAGCGTCGCATCGTCAAGCGCCACATTGGCAGCGACCAGTTGGGCTATGTCGTGTTCGATCGCAGCCTGATTCTGCGAGGTGGGCGGCACGATGGTTGCCGCCGTGATCAGGCCGTCTTCGCCGATCTCATAGCGGTGATACAACAGCCCGCGCGGTGCCTCGCTGACGCCGTCACCGACACCCGCTCGAGCCGGCACCTCGACGAACGGTCGTGGGGGTTGCTGGTATTCGGCGATCAGTTGCAGCGCCTCCTCGATCGCGTAGACCACCTCGACAGAGCGAATAATGATGCTGCGGAATGGATTTCGGCACTGAGCGCCGATCCCTGCGGCCGCGGCGGCTTGCCGGGCGATCGGAGACAGAGCGGCCGAATTCAGCGAGTACCGCGCCAGCGGTCCAGTCAGATGACGCGCTCCGTCCAATGTCGCGTGCAAGGCCGTCGAATGCGGTACCTGTGACTCGACCACGTGGTCGAGGAAACTTTCCGCCGCGAACCCGGGCCCGGCGCTACGCGAAATGGTCCCGTTCTCGATCGCGTACCGGTCCGGTTCGCTCAGCGCCAGCAATTCGTGGTCGAATTCGATTTCGGGGAAGTCGAATTCTGCGACCGTTTGCACTGTGTAGAGGGCGTCGTCCAGTGCCTTTTTCAGCATCTCGGCCAGCGGTGCGAGATCGTCGCGTGTCGGAACCGAGTAAAAACCACCCAGCCGAACGTTGATCGGATGAATAGATCGGCCGCCGATGTGCTCCATCAAACGGTTCCCGGCCTTCTTCAGCGCCAGGCCACGCTCGATGAAGTCGCGGCGATCCTTGGCCAGGCTGATCGCGTCCGGATAGCCGAGAAAATCCGGCGCATGCAGCAGATAGATGTGCAGGACGTGGCTGTGTATCCATTCACCGCAGTACAGCAGCCGCCGAAGCGCCACCAACTCGGGATCGATAGTGACACCGCATGCCGCCTCGATCGCATTGCAGGCGCTCACCTGGTAGGCAACCGGACAGATGCCGCACACCCGTGCCGTGAGGTCCGGCGGCTCGGTGTAGTTGCGCCCGCGCAGGAAAGCCTCGAAGAACCGCGGCGGCTCATAGATTTTCAGCTCGGCGCTGTGCACGGCGCCGCCGGTCAACGTGACCCGCAGCGCCCCCTCGCCTTCGACGCGGGTCAGTGCGCCGACCGCGAGGGTACGTGTTTGAGGGTTCACCGATCATTCCTTGTTGCAGCGAAGTTGGCGACATTGAATGTCGAGAACACGTGTTCCACCTCGTTGCCGGTCATCCCGTCGCGGCGCAAGAGCGGAATCAGCGCGGCGCTGTTGGGTGTGGCAGCCGGACCGAAGCAGCCGTAGCAGCCGCGGTGATAGGACGGACACAGAGCTCCACATCCAGCATGGGTCACCGGTCCTAGGCACGGGATACCCTCTGCGACAACGACACACGTCACACCGCGCATCTTGCATTCGATGCACACCGTCTTGGCCGGCAGTTGTGGTTGACGCCCGGCCAGCAGCGCGCTGAGGGTGTTCAGCAACTGGCCGCGATCGATCGGGCAACCTTGCAGTTGATAGTCGACCGTGACGTGTGCCGAGGCGGGCGTCGAGGTAGCCAGCGTAGCAATGTATTCCGGGTGCGCGTAGACCACTGAAGTGAATTCCGCGACGTCAGCGAAATTCCGGAGAGCCTGGACTCCGCCGGCCGTGGCACAGGCGCCGATGGTGACTAGCACCGTGGACTGTTCGCGTATCTCCTTGATGCGTTTCGCATCAGATGGGGTGGTGATCGAGCCCTCCACGATCGATATGTCGTAAGGCCCACCGGTCACGGTGCTGGAGGCTTCCAGAAAGGTGCTGATCTGCACCCGCTCGGCGAGTGTGAGTAACTCGTCCTCGCAGTCCAGTAAGGTCAGCTGACAGCCATCACAGGAGGCGAATTTCCAAACGGCCAACGTGGGTGCGCTCATCTACAGCTCCGCCACGTGTAGCAACGGAGCTGCGACGTCGTAGCCGACGACCGGCCCGTCGCGGCACAACAGCAGCGGGCCCAGCTGACAATGCCCACACCAGCCGATGCCGCACTGCATGTTCCGCTCCAACGAGACGCGAATATCGTTGGCGGCCATGCCATGTTGTATCAGCGCCTCGGCGCTGAATCGCATCATCGGTTCGGGTCCGCAGATAAAAGCGGTGGTACGGCCCGGATCCAGCGTCAGCCGAAGCAACGGTTCCGTCACCAATCCGACCTGCCATGCCCACCCGACGTCCGCCGCGTCCACGATCAGCTCAGCGTCGAGCAGCGGATTCCGGGTCCACTCAGCGGCTTCGGCGGCGAACAGAAACTGTTCGGGCGTTCGCGCACCGGCGACGATCATCACCCGGCCGAAGCGCGAACGCTGTTCCAGCGCTTGCACTATCGCCGGTCGCAGCGGCGCGAGCCCGCAACCACCGGTGACGATTACCAGATCCCGGCCAGTGCACGATTCGAGTCCCCAGTCGGTGCCGAACGGCCCGCGTATTCCGACGATGGTGCCGACGCCGGCATCGTGCAGCGCCTTGCTGACGGCCCCGACCGATCGGATGGTGTGCGCGATCGTGCCGTCGACGCGCGACGGAACACCGCTGACCGACATGGCGATCTCTCCGACACCGAATGCGTACATCATCATGAATTGCCCAGGCGTCGGCGACGCCAATGGCTGCTCGACCGGTTCCAGGCAGATGGTCGCCGACTCGAAATTTTCGACGGTCCTGGCGAACACCCGATGCGGAACCGGTGTCATCGCCGAGGACGGCGACGGCAGCGTCGCGACATCAGTCATCAACGTCTCCGGGACTCGGCCTTTCCTGCCAACGGTCATCGGCCAGTCCGGCGAGCGCATTCATTTCCTGAGTGATGTCAATACCGTTGGGGCACCACGCGATACAACGTCCACAACCGACGCACCCTGAGCTGCCGAACTGGTCGTGCCAGGTGCCGAGCTTGTGCGTCAGCCAATGCCGGTACCGCGACTCGCCGGATTGCCGGACGCTGCCACCGTGGATATAGGTGAACTCGAATTCGAAGCAGGATGCCCAGTTCATCCAGCGCTCCGCGTGATCACCGGAAAGGTCGGTGACGTCTTCAGTGCTGGTGCAGAAACAGGTGGGGCACACCATTGTACAGTTCCCGCACGTCAGACATCGGCTCGCGACGTCTTCCCAGCGTGGCGACTCGCGAGAGTCGACCAGCAGTTCGCGCAAGTCGCCAGTCGGCATCTGACGACCCATGTGCTTAGCGGCCGCGCTGACCTCGCTTCGCGCCGAGTCAATTTCATTCTGCTCGGCTCCCCGGTGGGTGAGCGCGGCCAATACTTCGGCACCGTCGTCGCTGCCCGCATCGACCAGGTAGCGGCGACCATCGGCGTCGATGCGCTCGGTCAGCGCCAGATCGTAGCCCGGACCGACTTGTGGTCCGGTTCCCATTGCGGCGCAGAAGCACAATCCGCCCGGCTCGGTGCAGTTGACGGCCACCACAAAGATGCGTCCCAGCCGGCCGACGAAACCTTGGTCGGGATGTGCGCCGACGCCCAGAACGCCGTTGAGGATCTGGATCGCCGACAAGTCGCACGCTCGCACCCCGATGAACGCGTACCGTGGCGGCTCCTCGGGCTGGGCTCCGTCCGACGACCACACCCGCTGTCTGGGCGGGTGCAGAAACTGCTTCCATGACTGCGGGCCGGCTGAATGGCCGAACAACGCGTCGTCGTCGCGTCGGCGAAGTCGATACCGGCCGGGCCCGACATCGACCCCCCACCCTCGCGGCAAAGCATCGGCCGAGGTCAGCTCCGCCAGCACGATCGCATTGTCGGACAGTGTCGGGCCGATCACCCGGTATCCGCGCCCGATCAGCGTCGATACCAACTGGGTCAGTCCCGCGGCATCGATCACCGCAGCTGGGGTGCCTGCATCGTCGGCGGTGCGAACCATCCGTTCATCGTCGCCCGAGCAATGCGGGCGCGCAGCGTCTTTTGGCCACCGGCTGCAGAGCCGAAAGTCCTCAGCTGCGCGCTCGCAGGGCCATCGGCGCCGGCGCCGGTTCTTTAGATATTTAAGCGTTGGCAACGGGCCTGCTGAACTGCTATTTTGCCCGCATGGAGCGCGACGCGGAAGAATCCGCGTTCACCCAGCTGGGCAAGCGCGTCCTGGTACGCCGAATGCATGAGCAACTCGACGAGTTGCTGGCCGCTCGCGGTCAGATGGAACAGCTGTTACGGGTCATTGTCGACATCGGCTCCAACCTGGAAAACCTCAATGTGACGTTGCACGGCATCGTCAAAGCGGCGATGGAGTTGGCGGGTGCCAGTTACGGGGCACTCGGCTTGTACGAACCCGACGGCAGCCCCGTTGCTTTCATCCAGGAGGGCATCGACGTTGGCGCAGCCGGACGGCTCAGCGAACTGTCGATCAGCCAGCCTGTCCGCGTGGACGATCTGACTACGTATCTAAATGCCGAGGGGCTCGCTGGCCAGGATCCGTCGATCCGGGCGTTTCTCGGTATCCCGATCAGCGTCAGAGGCGCGGTGTTCGGCTACCTTTACCTCGGCGACGACCGGCCAAACCGGGCGTTTTCCGATGCCGACGACATCGCCGCGCGAGCCTTGGCGTCAGCGGCGGCGGTTGCCATCGACAACGCACGGCTGTTCGAGCGGCAACGCACCTCGGCTAAGTGGATGAGAGCCAGCCGCGAAATCATGGCCGAATTGTTGTCCACCGGGCCGGTGACCCGGCCGCTACAACTCATCGTTGACCGCGCGCTCGAACTGACCGAAGCCGAGCAGGCGATTCTGCTGGTTCCCACCGAAGCCGACCTTCCCGTCGAAGAGGTTGAGACACTTGTCGTCGCTGCCACGGCGGGCAAGTACACGCCGCAGGTGATCGGTCAACGAATACCGGTCGAGGGATCCACGACCGGGGGCGTGGTGCGCCGCGGCGAGCCGGTGATCACGGATTCGTTCCAATTCCCGATTGAAGGATTCACCGACGTCGGGCAGCGCTCGGCAATTGTGATACCGCTGCGGGCCGACGACATCATCGTCGGGGCGATCGCTATTGCACGCTCCGCGCGACAGCCGCCGTTCACCGAGGACTATCTCGAACTGGTCAGCGATTTCGCCCAACACGCCGCCCTCGCGCTGGCGTTGGCCAGTGGCCGCGAACACGCCCGCGATCTTGCGATCCTCGCCGACCGTGAGCGAATTGCGCACGATCTGCACGATCATGTCATCCAAAAGGTTTTTGCCGCTGGCCTCGATCTGCAGAGCACGATCGCGCGTGCCCGCTCCCCGGAGGTCGCCGACCGGCTGACGGGCACCATCGACGATCTCCAAGGCACCATCGACGACATCCGTTCGACGATCTTCAAACTGCAGAACCCGGTAACGGAGGCTGTGGATCTTCGGCACCGGGTCCGGAGCAGGACCGCCGAACTGACCGAAGACCGAGACATCGCCACCACTCTGGACATGTCGGGAGACCTGAGCGCCGTCCCCAGCGCGCTCGCCGACCATGCCGAAGCAGTCATCACCGAAGCGATCAGCAACGCCGTTCGGCACTCGCGGGCAAGCCACCTGACGGTGTGCGTCCGGGCCGATGACCTATTGGTTGTCGAGGTCGTCGACGACGGCTGCGGCATCCCAGACGACAATCACCGCCGTAGCGGCCTGGCCAACATGGAGCGGCGGGCAGCAGAGGTCGGCGGCGAATGTTCGATCACCGCGGCGCCCGGTGGTGGCACCCGCGTCTACTGGGCAGCACCGCTCGCGTGATCAGCGCACCTCTCGCGCTTGAGCGTTCCGCTGTGCCCAGCGGAAGAGATGTTCGCCATCACCTGATCCAATAGCGTCGCGAAAACCGTTCCGTCATTGGCAATAGCGCCTAATTCGGTGTCTTTGACGCCTGGCGCCGGGTGACAGCATGGTCGCCCTTTCTGGGTCCGTCGAAGTCCGATCACGCGGTGCGGGGTAGCCGCGCCGCCTCCAACAGCAGACGCTGCTCGGCGGCGGCAATCGTGCGTCGCGCCGCAGCAACGGCGTCAGGATTGACCGACACCGAGGTGATGCCGAATCGGACCAGGTGTTCCGCGAACATCGGATTGGTGGACGGGGCCTGGCCGCACAGCGACGAAGTAATACCCAATATGGTTGCCGTTTCGATGATCTGGCCGATCGCGTCGAGCACAGCCGGATCAGATTCGTCGAATAGCTCGGCGCACACATCGGAGTCGCGGTCGACCCCCAGTATGAGCTGGGTTAGGTCGTTGCTGCCGATTGATACTCCGTCGATGCCCATTCCCACGTAGCTGGGCAGCCAGTGCATGACCGACGGCACTTCTGCCATCACCCAACGATGGAGGCCGCGTTGGCCGCCGAGCGGACTGGCGTCGACCAAGGTAAGGCATTCCTCGAGTTCCCAGCGCGTCCGCACGAACGGGATCATCAGCTGCAGGTTCGGGTTTTCCTCGCGCACTCGTGCGATCGCTTCGAGTTCAAGCGAGAAGAGATCCGGTTCCTTGACGTAGCGGTAGCAACCTCGGTAGCCGATCATCGGGTTGTGCTCGACGGGCTCGTACTTTTCGCCGCCGACCAGGCCGCGAAACTCGTTGCTGCGGAGATCTGTTGCCCGATAGACGACCGGCCGGGGTGCGAAGGCCGTGGCAATGCGATTGACAGACTCCGCCAACGCGCTGACCAGTCCCGCCTGCTCGCCGTGCGCGATGAGATCGCGCGGATGTCTCCCGGACAGGGCTTGCGTCAACATGAATTCGGCGCGAAGAAGCCCCACACCGTCCACGTCCTGGGCGGCGACGGCTTCGGCGGTGTCGGGCATCGCCAGATTGACATAGACCTTGGTAGCAGTGACGGCCGCCGCCTCGGGCGGCGTCGTCCGGTCAGTGAACGACATGTGCGCTGCCGCGGGGCGGCCAGCCATCACCTGTCCGCGGGTTCCGTCGACGGTGACCATCGTCCCGTCCTTCAGCTCGACGGTCGCGTTCCGCGCCCCGACAACGCACGGCACTCCCAGCTCACGTGCCACAATCGCTGCGTGACAGGTCATTCCGCCGGTTTCGGTCACCAGTGCCGCCGCGCGCCGGATGGTGGGGAGCCAATCCGGGTTCGTCATCGGGGCCACCAAAACCTCACCGGCTGCCAACAGATTCCCGTCCTCCGGCCGCAACAGCACCCGGACGGGGCCCGACGCCGACCCCGGAGCAGCCGGGAGTCCCCGCATCAGTACGTCATGGTGTGCGGCCTCGCCGGGCGGCCCACCCAGCGTCGTGATCGGCCTGGACTGCACGAGCCAGGCGGTGCCTGATGAAATGGCCCACTCCAGGTCTTGCGGGCAGCCGTAGTGCTGCTCCACGGCGATCGCCAACTCGGCGATTCCGTGCAGCGACGCGTCGTCCAGAACGCGTGAATCAGCCTGTGAGGGATCAAGATTGACGGTCATGTCAGCGCTATCGGCGCCCCGGACGATCTTGAAGTCCTGATGGCCCACTTTGCAGTCGAGAATGTGCAAAGTCGGCTTGTCCACGACGTAGGTGTCGGGCTGCACCTGGCCGGACACCACGACCTCGCCCTGTCCGAGCGCCGCCTCGATGACGATGTGGTCGTCCCCGGTACTGGGATCCCTGGTGAATGCGACGCCGGCTTGATCGGGGGCCACCATCTGTTGGACCACCACCGCCATTGCCGGTTCAGCGGTGAACCCCCGGGTGGACCGGTAGGTGAGTACGCGCGGCGTGAAGAGCGATGCCCAACAGTTTTGTACCGCGTCGAGCACTGCGTCGTCACCGGTCACGTTGGTGAAGGTGCTGTTCATGCCGGCGAAGGAGGCGTCACGGCCGTCTTCGCCGGTGGCCGAGGACCGCACTGCGACGATGACATCGTTTCCCAGCCGCCGGTAGGCGGCCACGATCTGGTCGCGGACGGAATCCGCGGCACCGGCTTTGGCGACCAGACTACGCATTCGGTGACACAGCTCGTCGAGGCGTGCGCTGTCGTCGACGCTTGCCAACGCCTCGCTGTGCAGCGCGGCGAGTTCGGCATCGACACCGCCGGCGTGCATCGATGCGAGGTAGCCGGATCGCATCAGCACGAAGCCCGGGGGAACCGGCAGCTGCGTTGCCACCAACTCGCCGAGATTGGCGCCCTTGCCGCCGGCATCCTCGGCATCGCCGATCCGCAACGACGCGATATCCCGCACGTAAGTCTTGTTTGCCATGGCTTCTCTTTCGACGGTACTTCCGGGCATCGCCGACGTTAGTGGCGCGTCGGCCGGTTTCGAACCGGCCAGTGGGCACCACTCGATGTGACGAAAGTCCCTCGCGGAGAGGAGCTATTGCGAGTCGTCGGCGGCGGACAGCCACAGTTCGGCGGCAGTGCACACCGAGTCGGCTATGGGACAGCTGGTGTCGATGCGATGTGCTTCAGGCCAGTCCTGGCTGACATCGGCCAAGGCGACCGCTATCTGCGGTGTCGCGTCGGACATGCTTCCCGCAGGCCTGGCGGCCACCCGGCGCGCTGCGGTAGCCACCGGGGTCTGACAGATGAATTCGATTTCGACGGAATAGGTTTGCGCGGCTAGTTGCCGCACTTGGTCACGGCGGTGCGGGTCGCGCCAGGTCCCGTCGAGAATCACCGACCGGCCGTTCGCAAGCAAGAGCTCAGCCTGATGCAACGTTTCACGGTAGACAGCGGCGACATTGTGTGCGGAGTACTGGCCCGCGTCCAAGACACCGCCTTCACCGACGATCGCGCCCGAACTGTGCATGGTGCGCCGCACGTCGTCGGTGGAGATCACCACGGCGCCAACCTGTTCGGCCAACGTGTTGGCCAGGGTGGACTTTCCTGTTCCCGGTCCGCCGCCGACGATGGCCACGCGCACCCGGCAGGCACGTAGATGCTCGAGCGCGATATCCAGGTGGCGGGAGGCGTCGGCGGCCGAGTCGCGGTGCCCCTGGCTGCACCGCACGCAGTCGACCTTGGCGCGAACCAGCGCGCGGTAGGCGATGTAGAAATCCCGCAGCGACTGCGGAGCCGGGTCGGCGGCCAGGCGGCTGTAGTGCGCGAGGAAGAATTCGCTGAGTTCTTTTCGGCCCAAGAACTCGAGGTCCATCGCCAGAAAGGCTGCGTCGTCGATCATGTCGACGTATCGAAGGTTGTCGTCGAACTCGAGACAGTCCAAGATCTCCGGACCGCTGGGTAGGCAGAAAATATCGTCGGCGAGCAAGTCGCCATGCCCGTCGACGACCCGGCCATCGCGGACGCGCCGGGCGAACAACAACTCACGGCCGGCGATGAATTGTGCGGCAAGGCTGTGCACGGCCGCGATGCGGTGCTCGTCGATGATCGTGCCGACGAACTGCTGCATCTCGGCAATGTTGGCCTCCCAACGACGTTTAACCGCCTCTACCGAGCCTTGCTTCTGCACGCCGCGCCCCCGGCGGGCGCTCTGGTGGAATCTGGCCAGCACTCCGGCGATTGCCTCCAGCGGCCCGGTGACCGTTTCACCGCAGCGCACCATAGCGCTCAGCCGGGAAGAGTCGGGATGGCGCTTCATGACGAGCACCGGCTCACGGGTAGTCGTCCATGGCGCGTCCAGGTGGGCGACGCCCAGATAGCTGTCGGGTGCCAGCCGTTGGTTGAGCTCGAGTTCGCGCTGACAGACCTGTTCACGCCGTTCTGGGCTGCTGAAATCCAGGAAGTCGGTCCGAATGGGCTTCTTGACCTTGTATGCCAGGTCACCGACGAGCACGACGAGCCCGGTGTGTGTCTCGTGCACAACGCCGTACCGCTCGGCTACCTGTTCGGCGGTGACCACGGTGTGTCCCATAGGGACATTGTTGTGTCTCCGAGCGGCTTTTCGGAGTGGTCCGACGGCCCCCACAATCGGGTAATGCGCCGCGTTCGGAGAGGACCAAAGGCTCTGGATCGGCGGGGCCGAACCGGCAAAAGTCAGGGAGGGGACGGGTTGGTGGACCCAATGACGATGACAGCGGTGGCCCGTTGAGTTTTGTCCAAAGGAGCAGGAGATGTCAGAATTATCAACGAAATACGGCATCGTTGTCGGAATCGACGGTTCGCCGGGCTCCGATGCCGCCGTGTCATGGGCCGCGCGCGAAGCCTTGCTGCGCGGTGAAACCGTCACCTTGATGCACGTGGTGCAACCGGTGGTCGTGAGTTGGCAGGTTAGCGCCGGCCAAGTGAACGTTGCGGAATGGCAAGAGGAGAACGCGCGACGTGCCGTCGATCAGGCGCGCAAAGGGCTCGGCGCCACGCTGGATCCGCTGGGGCAAAACGATATTCGATCGGAAGTGGTGTATGCGCATCCGGTCGATGCACTCGTCGACGCGTCCAAGGATGCCCGGATGATCGTCGTGGGAAGTCACGGCAGGGGCGCACTCGGGCGTCTGCTGATGGGCTCGGTTAGCAGGGGTGTGATGGAGCATGCGCACTGCGCGGTGGCGGTCATCCACCCCGGCCAGGATTCAACTCCCATCGACCCGAGCGCACACGTGCTGTTGGGCATCGACGGTTCGCCGGCCTCTGAAGCCGCCACCGCGTGGGCCTTCGAGGAAGCGTCGCGGCGGGGAGTGCCGTTGATCGCGCTGCACGCGTGGAGCGATGTCGGAATTTTCCCGATCTTCGGTATGGACTGGCGGGAGTATCAAGGCCAAGGCGAGGAAGTGCTGGCCGAACGTCTGGCCGGCTGGCAGGAGCGCTACCCGGATGTGCGCGTCACTCGTCGGCTGGTCTGCGACACCCCGGCCTACTGGCTGCTGCAGGAGTCGCACAGTGCGCAACTGGTGGTTGTCGGCAGCCACGGCCGTGGTGGATTCGGCCGCATGCGTCTCGGCTCGGTGAGCACGGCGGTCGCGCAGTCTGCGACGGTACCGGTCATCGTCGTACGCACGCCGTAGCGCAACGGTTTTCGATCCGCACAACCCGTCTTCAACGGAGGTAGGCCTCACTGTCATCGCGCGCCACCTGTACTGGCGGGGTGCGCCTGCGATCATCGTTTCGGCACTGGGTTGGCTTGTCGCGGTCAAGGGGCTGTTTCCGGTGGTCGGTTCGCACACCTATTTCTCGATGGCCAACTCCGCGGTCGACGCGATGGGTTGGTGGCGGAGCGGCGCGTTTCTCGAGGTGCTGATCGGGCTGTACCTGGCCTACGTCGGGTTGGCGCCCGAGCGCACCGATGTGGTTTCACAGCAGTCGAATTCGACTCCGGATCTGCCGCGTGCCGCGTGACTGGCAGATGCGCAGGATTATTCGCGAATGATGAACGCCGACGATTGCGGATGGCGGAAGATCGGGTGGTCATCCGGCCCGACGATCTGCGCAAGCTGGCCAGCGTCGCCGGTGCCGATCACAGCCAGCGGCACCAGGTCGTCGTTGCTCTTGACGAAATTCGTCACGCCGTCTTGCGTGTTCACGGGATAGATGTGGACATCTGGGTACCATCGCCGCCACGGCTCCAATCGGTTGCCGAGGTCGTGAGCCGCTGCCTCGGTGCCGTCTGACCGGTCGGTGCCGATGGCCAGCACCGGAAGCTTGTGCAGCTGCGCCTCTCTCATCGCCTGGTCGACCACGATGTCGCGATCCGGCGAGTCGTCGATCGCTACCACGATCCAGTTGATGGCGGGGCCCTGCTGATCTGGTTGGGAGCGAATCACCGCGACCGGACAATGAGCCTTTTCTGCGACTTCGGTTGCGGTCGAGCCCAATAGCGCCCGGGAGTAGCGATCGATTCCGGTGGATCCAACGCAGACCATCTCAGCGCCGTCTGATTCCGAAACGAGGATCACACCGGGTTGGCCGCGGCGGATGTCGGTTTCGATTTTGACCGGTATTCCCTTCGCCTCGACCACAGCGCGCGCTGCTCGCAGTGATGTCTCCGCGTGGACGAGGTCACGATGGTAATCCTCCGCAGAGGGATGGGTGCTTTTGAGGACGGCCAGCATCAGTAACGGCACGTCACGACCGCGGGCCTCATCTGCGGCCCATTCAGCGGCATGGATCGCGGCGTGCGAACCGTCGATGCCGACGATGACTGTGGGGCCGATTCGACTGTCCGTCATAGCTTCCTCCGTCGCTGGGTTTTCTCGATGACGTCAGTGTTCGTACGCCACGGCTGTGGGTCTGGCGAGCCGGCGTACATCGATCAGGCGGGTGAGATCCGTTGCGGTGACAATGCCCACGATGCGCCCGCCGTCGACGACCAGGGCCCGATGCCCGTGGCCGGCCGCCAACCGCGCCAGCAGCGTGGTGATCGGCTCGTCGGGTGTTGCGATCGTGACGTGATCCAGCCGTACGGCGATGTCACCTACCAGGGTGGTGGCGCGGCTGCCGGGTGCCACGTGACGCAATTCGTTCAGTGTCACCAGTCCCGTGACCGACCCCTCGTCGTCCTTCACCGGATACGCGGAATGCCGGTCACCGAGGAGGTAACGGTCGATGAAATCCTGCACCGTCACCCAGGCGGGCGCGGAATGCGGGTTGGCGGTCATCGCGTCGGCGACCCGCACACCGGCCAGCGCGTCGCGCGTCATCACCTGCACCTCGTCGGTGTGTGCGGCGGTGAAGATAAACCAGCCGATGAATGCCAGCCAGATACCGGCGACCATGGCGCCGGCCAGAAATTCGAGCAACCCTAAGGCGATGAGAGTGTAGGCGAGCACGCGGCCGGCCCGCGCGGCACCCAGGGCAGCCCGGTCCGGGTCGCCGTGGCGTCGCCAGAGCCACGCGCGCAGAACCTGTCCACCGTCCAGTGGTGCACCGGGCAGCAGGTTGACAAGACCCAGCAGCGCGTTGATCCCGGCCAGCCACCAGGCGACAGCAACAACGACGGGTCCGGTACCAAGGATTCGGAATTCCATAGCGGTAGCGGCGAACAGTGCGGCCAACAACAGGCTCGTGGCGGGTCCCGCGATGGCGATGCGCAACGCGGTTCCCGGGGTGGTGGCCTGACCGCCGAGACGGGTGACACCCCCGAAAAGCCACAGCGTTACGTCCAAGACCTTGACGCCGGAGCGCCGGGCCACGATCGCATGCGCCAGCTCGTGAGCAAGCAGTGATGCGAGCAGGACGGCGGCGCCGCAGGCGCCCGCCACCCAATAGGTGCGTGTCGAGAAGCCTGCCGCGGTGGTGGGCAGCGTCGAAGCCAGGCTCCAGGTGAACAGCCACAAGATGACCAGCACACCCCAGTCGAGCTTGACCGGGAACCCCGCGATGCGTCCGATTGGAATGCCGCGCATGTCTTGACCTCCGAAGATATAGCGGTTGAGGAGATTTCAGCAGTGTGGGCGCGCTCGGGCGACAATCACCGGTACCTGGGCAGCCTGTGCGACGGTCATGCTCACCGAACCCAACAGCATGCGATCAACCGCTTCGCGCGCGGCCCAGCGCACCGCGGTGTCCGACGATGGCGACCCGTCCACGCAGACATGCCCTGATGTTTTCCCGAGCGCTTGGGCATTACCCGCCCTCCCGTGTTGATGGCCTAACTGCAGCTGAGATTAGGAAGTCGGCGGGTGCCGGGGCAGGAGTCATAGGTCCCGAAGTCTCTGCCTTAGGGCCCTTTACGCCAGGTCCTCGGAGCGAGCCGACGAATGGCCCGCCAACACGGGACTTCCGTCCCTACAGTGGTGTCGGGCCGGGTGGTCGAATGCCATAGGTAGCTAACCCGAACCCACCAAGCAGGAGACCAGAATGAACACCCTTCCCGTGAAACGTCAGCAGCGCGCGATGTTCCCCGAATTCTCCGAGTTATTCGCCGCGTTCCCGTCCTTCACTGGCCTCCGGTCGGCATTCGACACCCGGTTGCTGCGACTCGAGGACGAGGTGGAGGACGGCCACTACGAGGTACGGGCCGAGATCCCCGGCGTCGACCCGGCGAAGGACATCGACATCACCCTGCGCGACGGGCAGTTGACCATCAAGGCCGAGCGCAGCGAGAGAAAAGAATTCGACGGTCGTTCGGAGTTTTCCTACGGGTCGTTTGTCCGCACGGTATCGCTGCCGGCAAGTGCCGATGAGAACGACGTCAAGGCCAGCTACGACAACGGCATCTTGACGGTTTCCGTTGCCCTCGACGAGGCCAAGCCGACCGAAAAGCACGTCCCGATCGCGTCGACTAACTGACCAGATTGCGGGGCGGGCCCGCAGCCGCACCCCCCTGGCGCGGGCCCGCCCGACACTTCATCCGCTGCCTGGACAGCGGCGCTTGCCGAGAGGAAGCTAGGACTGCCAAATGGGTAGAGCGATCATCCTCGGTACGGACAAGCCAGATCCGTTGTTCCGCAACCGTCGTGAGGCCTACCGCGACCGACCCGACGTCGTGGTGTTGGGTCTGGCACGAGGCGGAGTGCCCGCCCACCGGTCCACGTCGCGGGTAAGACCGTCATCCTGGTCGACGACGGATTAGCAACCGGAGCAAGCATGTTCGCTGCGGTGCAAGCCCTGCGGGAAGCCGAGCCGGCGCAGATCGTGATCACGGTGCCGTCGGCGCCGGAGTCGACGTGTCGCGAACTCGACCGTTTGGTGGACGATATGGTCTGCGCGTCCAAGCCCACCCCGTTCTGCGCGGTGGGCGTCAAACCGGTTTCTACGGATGGGATCTCTACAGTTTGCATCGTTCCGTGCAGGAGGTGGTCAGCTTTCTGGACCAGGTCGATCCGCTAGCTGCGGCCCGTGCGCGCTCTCGGCACTCGTACTTCTACCACGTCTCGTCCGCTGATGACGGTCAGGCTCACGGAGTCCGGGCGGCATTCGGGGCCGGCCTGTCCTGTGAGCGGGAAGCCATCGATCAGCTGGTCGACATTCAGCGAAATGCGTTGGCGTACGCGGCGGGCTGCTCCAAGATATCAAGCTTGGCCTCGGCTCTGTGCTCCAGCATCACTCGGCTTTCAAACGATTCGCGGTAGTGACCGACAAGCGATGGGTTGTCCACACGCTGCATGTGCTGGCGTGGATGATCCCTGGGGAGCTGGCGTTATTCGGACTCGACTAACTCGAGCAGTCCAAGCAGTGGGCTGCCGGCCAAAGCGGATAGCGTCATAGGGCAGGATCACGATACAGCGCGGCGCCGGCGACGATTCCCGCGCCGGCGGCGACCAGCAGTAGGTGAGTGCCTACAGAGAACCTCACCGTTTCGCGTTCCATCGCAGCCACCAGTGCGGCAGTATGCATCCGCTCGTCGTCGCACACTGCAATCTGGTCCGGTGTAATCCCAAGTCGCGCAGCGAGCTCGGCGCGAAAGTGACCACCAGGGGGAGCGGCGATGATCCCTGCCACGTCGGAGAGGTTGACCGATGCGTCATCGAGACACCGCAGGACCGCGCGTTCCGCCGCAGCGGCCAACGCGGCGGGTAGTGCGGGGGATTCCCGGAAGCGGAGAACATCGCGGAATTCGTCGAAATCTATTGTGGCCCGGAAGCTTGCGCCATCGTCTGGATTCTCCACCCAGCTGACCGGACCGAGCCCGTCGTCCTGGCCGGACCACCTACCCAATAACGCCGCGCCGGCTGACGAGAATGGGAAGGGCTCACTGGCGGCACGCCCGGGATCGGCGTCGCTTGCCACCACCAGCGCCCGTGAAATCGTCTGCGAACGAAGAAAGCCGTCGGCGATCTGCAGTGCGGTGAGAATTCCACAGACACCGTTGGCGATGTCGAAAGAAAATGTGCCGTGCGCGTCGCTGTGCGGATCTTCCGGGTTGGGGCCGATGTCTGCCTGGATGATTGCCGCCAGTGCCGGCTCGCCCAGGTTTCGGTCTCGAAAGATGCCGGCATTGATGAGGAGGTCAAGGTCGTGTGGTGAGGTCTGAGCGTTTACCAGGCAACCCTTGGCGGCTGTAACCGCGAGCTGCAACGCACTGTGGCGGGTGCGCCACGTTCCGTGAGTCACGTGCAATTGGTCAATGACTGTGCCCATAGCGCTTCACCAGATCGTCGTCGACATACAGTAGAACCACACCGATCTCCAAACCGGATGCCAGCGCGACCAAGGCGATTGTCTCGCCGGGCCGAATATGGCCGGCGTCCAACTCTTCCACCAAGGCGACGGTGTGGGTGGTCGACGCAGTGTTCCCGTACCGATCGACGGTGATCACGGCCGGGTTACGCGGACCTTCGCGGAAAGACGTGCGCACCGCGTTCATACCTTTGCGGATGGCACGTGCGGAAGTTTGGTGAGTAATGACGTGGTCGATGTCATGCATCGAAATATCCACCGCCGCTAGGACTTCTTTGAGTAACAACGGGGTGTTCAGAATCGCCGCTTTCTGGATTCCGCGTGAATCGGTGAACATCCGGGCACCCGGGTCGCCCCCTTTGGGATAGGCGAGACACAGTCGGCTGTAGCCGGCAATTGTGGTGAATCCGGCGAGGGTGATACCTGCGGAACCGGCGGCCGCACGCTCAAGCAGAAGGGCTGCGCCCGCGTCTCCCAGCGTCAGCGACGCAAGCTCCTTGCTGATGATGTTGCGGACGTGGCGGGCTGCGTTCCAACCAAGTTGCGAGATGTATTCGCCGCTGACCACCAGCCCCCGCCGGACACTGCCTTGTCGAATCCAATTGTTGAGCACCGTTACGCCACTTAACATTCCAGCGCATGCATTCGAGAGATCGAAGGTCATCGCATTGCTTGCTCCGATGGCGTGCGCGACGGCACTGCCCATCGATGGCTCCAGCCATTGACTCATTCCGCCGCGGAGCTTGGTGATGCTGCAATTGATCACGACGTCGATCGAGGCGGGATCGCACTGCGCCTTCTCGAGGCAGTCCAGCGCTGCTGAGGTGGCAAGGCTAAGTGAATCTTCGTCGCCGACCGAGACACGTCGCTCGCGGATGCCGGTCAACCGCTCCAGGTCGATGTGCGTGCGATGGGCCGTCGCCGACATCAGGTCGTCGGTCTTGAGGTGAGTAGCCGGCGGTGCCGTCCGGCCCCGGCGAGACGGGTCCGAAATTGACCGCCGTCGGGATCGGTTTTGTCCATCAACAGCCAATTTGTTGGCATCCCCGTAGCCTCCTACTGCCATGGTGATCTGTTGGGGCGCAGGGAGCTAGGGCCTTACGGCCCCTGTCTGTGGTGCTGAACGGCCGGCTGGCGGTAATTGCCGCTGAGAAGATGCGAGCAGCCAGACATATACATGTCGGCGTCATGGATGCGACGATAGCGGGGTGTCGGTCACAGAGCCGCCGAGTGCCGAACGCGAA
>NZ_JAVKSG010000036.1:0-39986 GCF_039583785.1 Mycobacterium sp. | reverse complement strand
ACCGGCCTCGCGGTCGTGACGCAGCGTCACATCACGTTCGCGGCAACGGTTGTCACGCTGAGTGCGATCGGGGGCCTGGTCGCGGCGGCCCGCATGTGGCGACCGATCCCGGCTCAGTGGCTGGGGATGCTCACACTCGTGGGCCTGTTGTTCCTGCTGACACTGGCTCCGACCATCGCGCTGTGGGCCGCGCGGATCAGGCCACCGTATTTTGGGTCCGTCACCGGACGCGACCTCTTCCAGCGCAGCGCGGGACTACCTGTCGACGCGGTGTCACCTGTCGACGAGGCCGCCGATGAAGAGGTCAACCCCGACTCCACACCCCGCGGCGCGCAGATCGCCGCCGGCGCCGTGACAGCGAACGGCGTGCTGACCGGTATTTGCGTGGCCACGGGTGCGACGCTGCCCGCGGCGGTGTGGACCACGCTGATGCCGGGTCAGCACCGCAGTGCTGCCGCATTGGTGCTGGCCGGATTGTTCGTCCTGATCTTCATCAGCCGCGGACGGGCTTTCGCCGACAAGCGCCAGGCGGTGGCGTTGGTGTGCGCGGCCGTAGCAGCGGTCTGCGTCGGCGTCGTCAAATACGTTCTGCGCTCGCCCGCTACCGCAGGCGGTCCGCTGCTGTGGGGCGCGCTGGTACTGGGCCTGTTCGGCACGGCCGGTCTTGTCGCAGCGCTACTGGTGCCGATCACGCGATTCACCCCGCTGGTGCGAATGATCGCCGAATGGCTGGAGATCGTCGCGATCATTGCTGCGCTTCCGCTGGCCGCCTGGATTGGCGGCCTCTTCAGCTGGGTGCGCATGCGGTGACGCTCGCCCTTGCGACGCGGCGGACCGCGGCACTCAGCCTGGTGGTCCTTGTGGTGGGCCTTCAGACGACCCTTCCTCTGGCGCAAGCGATTCCGCCGCCGAGAGTCGATCCGGCACACGTTCCGCCGGACGGCAAACCCGCTCCGGATCAGCCGATGCGGCAGAGCAACGTCTGCGCACGAACAATCACCGCCGCCGAACCAAACGTCACAACCCCGGCGCCCGGCTACGTGATGCTCAACATCGCGAAGGCCTGGCAGTACTCGACCGGCAACGGCGTGCCCGTCGCGGTCATCGACACCGGAGTCAACCCCAGCCACCGGTTGCCGGTGGTGCCCGGTGGTGACTACATCATGGGCGGCGACGGCCTGATGGACTGCGACTCGCACGGCACCATCGTGGCTTCGGTGATCGGTGCAGCGCCGCAGGGCGCTCCGATGCCCCCGCCGCGACCGGCGACTCCGGCCTTCCCGCCACCTGCCGGCCCACCCGCCACCGACACCGCTCCGCCGCCGCCCGGCGGATCGCCGCCGCCGATCGCATCCCCGCCGCCGCCTGTACCGGTGACGGTCACCGAGACCAAGCCGGCCCCGCCGCCGCCCCCACCTGGGGATGAGCCCTCGAACGGGCCGGGTGACCCGGTCGCCGGCGCACCGGACGACCCCGAGGTCCCGCCACCTTCGCCGGGCACACCGGACGGTCTCGCAGGGGTCGCCCCGCACGCGCGAATCATTTCCATCCGCCAGTCGTCGCGGGCATTCGAACCGGAGCGGCCCGGCGGCGGCGATATGGACGCCCGCAAGAAGGCCGGGACCATCGCCTCGCTTGCCAGCGCGATCGTCCATGCCGCCAACATGGGTGCCAAGGTCATCAATGTCAGCGTCACAGCATGCGTGTCGGCCGCAGATCCGTTGGACCAGGGCGCGATTGGGGCCGCCGTCTGGTACGCCGCGACCGTAAAGGACGCGGTCGTGGTTGCCGCCGCGGGCAATGAAGGCGAGGACGAGTGCGCCCAGAACCCCGCCTTCGACCCGCTGGACGCAGCTGATCCACGGGATTGGCATCAGGTGAAGACGGTGTCCTCGCCGTCGTGGTTCTCCGATTACGTGCTGTCCGTGGGCGCAGTGGACAACACCGGCGCCCCGATCAAAAAGAGTCTGGCGGGCCCGTGGGTCGCGGCGGCGGCGCCCGGCGTCGGGATCATGGGGCTGTCGGCACAAACCGGTGGGCCGGTGAACGCCTACCCGCCGCTGCGCCCGGGCGAGAAGAACATCCCGTTCTGGGGAACGAGTTTCTCGGCGGCCTACGTCAGCGGCGTCGCGGCACTGGTGCGGGCGAAATACCCGGCCTTGACCGCGCACCAGGTGATCAACCGGATCCTGCAGACATCCCACAATCCGCCGCGCGGTGTCGACAACCAGGTGGGCTACGGCGTCGTGGATCCGGTGGCGGCGTTGACATTCGACGTGCCACCCGGTGACCGGCTGGCGCCCGGCGCCCACAGCCGACTCATCATTCCGGCCGCGCCGCCTCCGCCACCGGATCACCGTGCGCGCAACGTCGCATCGGGCTTCGCCGGTGTTGTCGTGGTGGCGGTCGTTCTCGCGTCGCTGATTGCCCGGGCCCGGCGAGAGCGATGACGGCGACGACGAAGCTCTATGTCATCGCCGGCGTCCTGACAGCCGGCCTGATCGGCTGGACCTTTGTCGGATACCCTGGCGCCGCAGCGGGTTTGGTGCTGGGGATGCTCGCAGGGGCGATTCCGTGGCGCCGCCACCAGCTGTGGTCCTGGCTGATCTTACTGCGTCAACGTGGTCGGGCGATCACGCTCAGTGAGCCCATCACGGTCGCCAACGACCGATCCGGTGGCGGGGTCCGCTACCAGGACGGTGTCGCGGTGGTCGCCGTGCAGTTGCTCGGCAAGGCGCACCGGCCGACCCTGTTCACCGGGTCGACCGCCACCTACACCGCGAACACGATCGACATCGCCGAGTTGCGGCCGCTGTTGCACCAGAGCCTGGGGCTCGCGATCGAATCTATCAGCGTGGTCAGCGTCGGGTCTCGACGGCGCAGCACCGGTGACTACCCCCGTGTCTACGACACATTGATCGGCACCCCGCCCTACGCCGGGCAGCGCGAGACTTGGCTGATCGTGCGGATCAACGCGCTGCGCAACGCCGAGGCCCTGCAATGGCGAGCTTCGATCGGCACCGCGACGCTGGCCGCCGCTCAGCGGATCGTGGCGACGCTGCGGCAGAACGGCATTCGCGCGAAGGTCGCCACCGCCACCGACATCGTGGAGTTGGAGCGGCGGCTGGGTAACTCGGCCTTGAATGCGCATCACCAGCGGTGGCGTACAACCCGCGGTGAGGGCGGCTGGCTGACGACTTACTGGTACCGGCCGATCGACATCAACGCCGAGAATCTGGCGCACGCTTGGGCGCTACGGGAAGACGGAATCATCCAGAATATAACCGTTTTCGGCGACGGTAGCCTGACCGCAACGGTGACCGTGCGCAGCGCGCAGCCGCCGACGGCTCCGCCCAGCATGATGTTCCGGATCCTGCCGGGGGAACAGGCACGCGCGCTGGCCAGCAATCTCTGCGGGCCGATGCCCAGCTTGCGGGGTGTTCGCCGCGGCGTGCTCGATCAGCCGTTGGTCATTCCGATTGGGCCGTCGGGCGTGCTGCTGGGCAAGGTCGACGCCGGCAACCGGTTGATGCTTCCGCTCGACGATCCCGGAGAGTTCAGTCGGGTGCACATCGCCGCGCAAGACGCACTGGCCAAACGAATCGTCGTGCGACTGGCGGGCGCGGGCGAACGTATCAGCGTGCATACCCGCGACTTGCAGCGGTGGGCCAGTGTGCGGATGCCCGAGATCGCGGTCGGCACCCAGGTCCGGCCGGTCGCCGGCGCAACGGTGAGCGTGGTCGACGGCACGGTCACTCCCGCGCCGCGGCCCAACACGCTGATCTCCATCGGCAAGCCGGGGACGCCGTATCGCGGATCCGCCGATGTCGTCATCACCCAGAGTGGCCCGGCCACCGTCGACGTGACGGCCGCCGGGCAATTGCACACGGTTGAGGTCGAGCTGTTTCGGGCCGAGAATCGTTACATATCTTTGGAACCGACCAACAGCGGCACAGCTGATCTCGCACCGGTGGAATAGCGAAGCGGCGCATGACCGCCAGCCGGCGACGATGCAGAGCGTGGCGATGAGGAGGAGCGGCGCATGACCGCCAGTACCGACACGGTCGCCGCGCGTAAGCGGTTCGACCAAGCGATGGCGGTCTTCGACACCGATGTGTCGACCGCCCAGGCGCGGTTTCGCCAGGCCAGCGACTTGGACCAGTCGATGGCCGATGCGTGGCTGGGCCGAATCGCTGCCGGTGACGAGGAGTTATCAACGCTTCAGCAGCTCTACGCCTATGGGGCCCGGCTGCATCGGGAGACCAATCGACTGGGGGTGCGGCTCTCGGCAGCCATCAAGGCCGGGCCGTTTCTGTCGATTTCGGTGACGGAATCCTCCCATGCCGGCCTGGCGCTGGCCAGCGCGCTGATCGACGATGGCCAGTACGAGAAAGCCGAAGCGCTGCTGAAAGATCCGGCTCTGCTGGACACCTGGGAAAACCACCAGTGGCAGCAGTACGTGCGGGCCTACCTGATGTTCGCCACCCAACGCTGGCCGGACGTGATATCGGTGGCGGCCACAGTGTTGCCGCCGCAGGCGATCATCATGTCGGCCGTCACTGCAGCCACCAACGCGCTGGCCGCTCACGCCGCGGCACACCTCGGGCAGGCACGGGTGGCGCTGGACTGGGCGGAGCGGGTCGATCTGCGGGCCGGCGGCTCGGCTGAGGCTCGCCGCCATCAGGTGACCGACACCGCGGTGACGGCGATCGACCCCAACGAATTCCCGGTCATCGCAGCCGATCTCGCGTATGTCCGCGGGATGGCGCACCGGCAGCTCGACGAGGAGGACAAGGCCCAGATTTGGCTGTCCAAGGCGACGATCAACGGCGCCCTGATCGAGGCGGCCAAGGACGCGCTCGCCGACCCCCAACTGCAACTTGTCGTCACCGACGAGGAAACCATCAACACCCGCAGCAACAAGTGGGACGTCAGCACCGAGCGCTCGGAGGCGGACCGCCGCGATGAGCAGAACGAGGAGCGCCGCGAGGAGCTGCTGACCGACGGCCGAACGCTGCTCAACAACCAGGTCGGGCTGAGCGAAGTCAAGCGAGCGGTCGCAGAACTGGAAGATCAGATTGAGGTCCGCGCGTTGCGGATGGCAGCCGGGTTGCCGGTGACCAACCAGACCAATCACATGCTCTTGGTCGGACCACCCGGTACCGGTAAGACGACGACGGCCGAGGCGTTGGGCAAGATCTACGCCGGACTGGGCATCGTGCGCCATCCCGAGATCATCGAGGTCAAGCGGGCCGACTTCTGCGGCGAGCACATCGGTGCCTCCGGCCCGAAAACCAACGAGCTGATCGCCCGTTCGCTCGGCCGCATCCTGTTCATGGACGAGTTCTACAGCCTGGTGGAGCGTCACCACGACGGCCGGCCGGACATGATCGGCATGGAAGCGGTCAACCAGCTGCTGGTGGCCCTGGAAGTGCACCGGTTCGACTTCTGCTTCATCGGCGCCGGCTACGAGAAGGAAGTCGACGAATTCCTCACGGTTAACCCGGGTTTGGCGGGTCGGTTCAACCGCAAGTTGCGGTTCGCCTCATACGCTCCCGACGAGTTGGTCGAGATCGCCGTCCGCTATGGCCGACCACGGGCGACGGTGATCGAGCCTGCCGCGCGCGAAGCACTTAACCTGGCGTGCAAGATGTTGCGGGCCTACCTGGCGCCGGACGGGACGCACGGAATAGACGTGATGCAGAACGGCCGATTCGCCCGCAATGTGGTCGAACGAGCTGAGCGGCTGAGGGATTCGCGGGTGGCCGCCCAGCACCGCATGGACAAGGGTTCGGTGACCGTCGAAGACCTCCAGACGCTACGCACTCAGGATGTCGTCGCGGCGGTCACCGATGCTTGCGCGGAAAAGCATGTGCCGATTCAGCTTTGAGCAGTGAGCGCGGCGAACCGGAAGACCGCGATGCGGCCCGCGAATGTGACGGCGAGCAGAACCTCTCCCGGCTAAATCCGAAGCAATGGACATGCCTGTGCGGCAGCCCGTTCCACTATCTTCACCGGTCGCGACCGGCGGCACTGGCTGAGCGTGCCGGTGCCGGCCGCCAGGGCGCGAGGTGGCCCAGTCCGCGCCGGTATATTATCTGCCGAGTACCAACCTTGGCAGGGCAGCGGGGCTTGATGCGTGAGCTGATGGTCGATGCCGCTGGGGTGTTTGATGTTGCGCACGCGCTGAGCAATCAGGCCCAAGAGCTGCGCGATGAATTGAACCAGCTGTCAAACGAATGGGACGGTTTGTCGCATAGCTGGTCTGGTGTCGCGGCGTCTGCGTTTACTCCGGCATGGGAGAAATGGCGCGAGGGTGCGACCAAACTGGTTGAGGCGCTGGTGGATCGGGCCGACCGGCTTGGCCGGGCGGCGGTCGCCTACGAAGAACAAGACGGTGACGCCGCGGGTTCGGTGGGCTCCGCTGGCGCCCAAATGTGAGTCATGGACAGATACCGGGTCGAACTCGAAGACCTGCGAGCGTTTGTCCAGCGACTTCAAGAGTTCGAACAGCGCGGCGAGCAGATCGCGGACGGCGTTGACAACCTGGTCACTCAGCTTGGCGGAAACTGGTCGGGTGCAGCCGCGGACGCCCACCAGGCCGAACACGACGAATGGACCGCCGCAGCCACCGAGATGCGCGAGGCGGCGGCGCAGTTGCGGCAGGCCGCTGATCGGGCGCAGCGCACCTACAGCGAGGTCATCGAGATCAACACCGCGATGTGGCCATGACCCAAGACGTCGAGCCGCGGGTCATCAAACAGGCCGGCGACGCATGGCGGGAAGTTCACGACGAGGCCGCCGCCGCGGTCAACCAGTTGGCCAGCGTGCTCCAAGCCTCAGCCGGGATGGCCGGCACCGATAACGGGGCACACGCCTGGCGTCAAAGTACGACCCGCTGTGCGCAGGGCGCGACGGTGCCGACGGTGCCGTACAGGCCGCTGCTGTGGCCGTGATGGCTGCCGGCAAAGTCAGCGATCTGCTGCAGGCGACCGCGGTCAACCATGCCAACGGCGATCAGCAATCGGCGATCAACAGCCCGCACGCGCCCGCGGCGCCCCCCGCCGGCGTTCCCGCATTCCGTCCGCCCGCTGCCCCGTCGGCCGAAGGCGGCCACGGCGAGGTGCCGGGATGGTGGCACACGATCCAGGCCTAAGTGCAAGGCGAACTATGGCCCAACGGTCACCAAGACCAGCTGCACAGCGCCGCGCAAGGCTGGCGCACCGCCGCCGCCGGGCTTCGCGCAGCCGCGTTCAGGGCCAACAGCGCAGCACCCTATGTGGCGAGTCAGAAGTCCCCGGAGATTCCAGCCGCGATCGCCAACTGCAACAAGGTCCACGACGCGCTCAACTCCGCCGCCGAGGGCTGCGACACGGCGGCCAAAGCCTGCGACGACTACGCATCAGCCATCGATGAGGCCCACCACAAGATCATCCACGAGATGGAAGTGTTGGGCGCGACCGTCGCAGCCACAGAAGTCCTGGCGCTCGTGCTGGTTCCGCTTACCGCCGGGGCCAGCGAAGCCGTGTCGAAGGTGGTCGACGTCAGCCGCTTGACCGCCACCGGTGCCCGTATCGCCACCATCATCCGCGAATTCCGGACCACAGCCGAACTCTCGGCCCTACCCACCGTCAGCGCCGCCGGAGCCGCCGCGCGCAGCATCGGCGAACTTGCCCCCATCCTTGACGCCAGCGTCATCCTCCACACCACAGTGACCGGTAAAAGAATCGAAGAAGCTGAAGCCGCAGCAGCACGCGCCGAGAACTTAACCGTAGAAGAGTTCGAAGCCCGTTACGGCAAACCTGGAGCATGGAAATACCCAGAAGAGTCAGATCCTGCTAAGCCGTATGCCATTCCCGGTACCGTACGCACTGCCGATCCTACTGAATTGCGGGGGATGACTGTGGATCGATATGGTAGTAATCCGATTGGTGGATGGCTAGCTCCAGAAGGCACTCCATACGGCGCTCGTGCCATGGCTCCAGGTGGTGATGGCGCCCCCTTGACCACTTATCGAATAGGCGAAGGCCCTCTACCGCCCGGGTATACGATTGAGGAGTCAAAAGCTGCTACATGGTTTGGAGAATCCGGTGGTGGCACTCAGTATAGGATAATTGGCCCTGACGGGAAAACTGCCCTTTTAGATAAGTTCATCCAGAGCGGTTTCCTTGTAGAGGTGTCGAAGTGACAAGCAATAGAAAGCGTTTGCTTTTATGAAGAAATTTAACGTTGAACTCAATTTGATCCCCCCCGCGCTTCGTCGTCTGGCGCTGACATGGTACCGGTGGCAAGAAATCACAGAGCGCAAGCGGAACAAGGCCGCACTTATGCACCCTGAAGACCCGTTGCGCCAAGAATACTGGAAGTATTATCCGCCACAGATGCGTTCTGCGCATGAGTTTCGGATTGGGGATGACGATTTCAGTTACTATCTCGTATCGTCGGAGGGCTTATTCTATGTAGATATCGCACAGCGTAGCGCACGCAGCCGAAACTGCATGTTCCGGAGCTTCTATGATGCAGAAAAATATCTACTATTTAAGATAGCGGATTCTGCGAGGCTGGTGAATGGTTTAGGTTATTTAAGTGCGCTTTGGTACCAGCAAGGACTTAATCCCAGGGTTACCCTGAAGAATCTGGAGCCTAACGAAAAATATCCCAACAAATTCTCCCTTACGGTCGATCAAGAACCTGTTGATCGAGGTTGGATGGATGAGATGGACGCGACCGCGTTCTCGCACGCGATCTTTTTGACCTATGAAGAGCTCGACGCGAGGCTCCGCGAGGGTGTTCCACCGGAATGGTTCACGTTGGAGCTTGTTGAGGCATGAGCGGCGAGTTGGGGAGGCAAAACCGTCTGGGTATGGCGGGTATGCGGCGGGGGCAGCTCAAGCGAACGGCGGGGTGTCGCTAGCCTCATTACTCGCGCGCGGGCGTCAAGGCGCACCGCCGACCGGTCGGCACGCGTCTAGCGGGGCGCCCCCGGGGACTGTGGCCGGGTCGCAAAGAACCCCGCGACCGTCGCGCAGATCTCCAGGAACTTACGACGCGTCTCACGCGCCAGCTCACTTTGCACGTCGATGACGCCGCCGGGCCGCAGGTGGGGGTCGAACGGCACCTCGACCACCGTCTGGCCGCGTTCCAGAAACTGGCTCGCCAGCGCCGATCGGTGGCGCTTGTCCGAGTGACCGTCGGAGTCGTTGAGCACCACTACGGTCCGGCGCAGCAGACCGGTACGCCCGTGGGCGCCCAGCCATTCCATCGTCTGCGCCGCGGCCCCGGCGCCGTCGGCCCACGGCGATGACACCACGATCAGCGCGTCGAGGTCGCTGAGCGCCTCCTGGGTGACGGGGGCATCCATCGTGGAGCCGCAGTCGATGATGGCGATCGTGAAATGGCGATCCAGCCGGGAGGTGGCCTCGCGATAGAGCGCCGGATCGAGCACCCGTCGCGGCCCGGCCGTCGGTTCACCGGCCAGCACGTACAGGCCCGCCGAATTGCTGCCGACCCGGGTGCTCACGTCGGCGAACGACCGGAGGTTCTTGTCGGAGGCGATTTCCCAGTACGAGCCGCTGGTCCGCGGGTCGATCCGACTGCCCAGCCGGCCGAAAGCGGTGTCGGCGTCGATCGCGACCACACGGTCCTGACGGCGGAGTTCGGCGAAGATCGACCCGACGCTCGCGGCGACGGTGGTCTTGCCGACGCCACCCTTACCGAGCACCCCGACCTTGTAGTTGCCCCGCAGGGTCGACGCGATGGCGGCCTCATAGGCGGCATCCTGCTTCTCGCCGGCCGACGGCCCGAGGTTGACCAGCCCGAAGGTGGCCTTGAAGACGAAACGATGCCAGCCGTATCTCGGCCCCGGACCGCGCGGAGCCGGCCCTGCCTGCGAGAAGTCGAGGTTGGTCCACGACGGCCGGGCCGGCAGCGCAGCAGGGGGAGCCGGAGGTGGGGGACCGGGCCGCGGCGGCGGAACCGGACGCGGACCGCCGGTCTGCGGTCGCGGTGGTGGCCCCGGCGGGCCGCTCGGCGGCGCGCCCCGTTGGCGGTCCCGGAGGAAGTCGTCGAACTCGGTCATGAACTCGTCGAAATCGACATGTCACGCCCGCTCGAGCTCATGGATGCATCGTAGAGCTGTCGGCGGCTGCCCACCGCCGCGCTCACCGATTACGCAGTTGACCTTCTCCCGCGACTGAAGATCGCGGGATTCCCTATGCCGCTTGCGCGTCATCGGGTCTTCTCGCTTGCGCGAGCACACCCGCATGTGCGGGTGTTGCCTCCGGTCCGGAGGTGAGCACGGGCCGGGTGGCCCGGGCCAGGATGGTGTTGGCTGCCTGGATGTCCGCGTGGTCTTCGTGGCCACATTTCACGCACTGGAATTCCGCGGTTTTCCTTCACGCTGTGGCCGCAGTTGCGGCACTCCAGACTGCTGCAGGCGGCTGGCACCTCTACGAGGGCGGCGCCAGCCGCGGACGCTTTATCTTCCGATACCGAAAACACCGCTTTACGCGTCGACCGGTACGGCATGAACCTCACGGTAAACCCCACCTACGACAACTACGGTCCGCTACGCGGTCCCAATAGACCGGATCGGCTATCCCCCGACTTCGAGGGCTTGCGCCGAAGAAAATTGAGGTCACACCGATCCCGATCGGCTCTGACGAAAAAACTTGGGCTACTTTTCTCCGACCAGCTTCGTCGGGTCGGTCCGGCAGGGTACCGGGATGGCGCCGGACCCTAGAAGCACCCGGCGTACCCGTGCTGCCATTGCTTTTGGTGATCGGGGTCACCCGCGGGGCGCCTCCGCTGCGAGCCGGTTGCCTGATACGGCCGCGCAATGACCACTATCACAGCAAACTGGCCCGGCGGAGCGTCCGAAAGCCGGGCACCGACCGGGCCCGTCGCCGCAGTCCTGGAAGGTTCCGAATGCTCTGCAGCACAACGGGTCCGGATGCTGTCGGGAGTGGATGACGTCACAACGGCGCGGTACCGTCGAACAGCGGGTTAAGATGGCTTAAGTTGGCATGTCAGACGGGTTTTGTCATATCGTTTTACGACTTGTCGAAAACCGGTAACCGGGCCACCGTTCAGCGCCGTACGGATCCTCCCCAGCCGGGATCGTCGTTATCCGGCGAGCAGCACCTCGACAAGACCGTAGGGGCACAGCCCGCAGCCTCCAGGGCGCGGCCTCCAACGGAAAGCTCGGGGATTGCTGCGACAGACAATTTGGTGAAGGAGCAGGTGCGAATGGCGCCCAACCGCCCGGGCTTGCAAGGGCTCTACAACCCCGCATTCGAGCATGACTCGTGCGGGGTGGCCATGGTCGTCGACATGCACGGACGCCGCAGCCGCGACATCGTCGACAAGGCGATTACCGCGCTGGTCAACCTCGAGCATCGCGGTGCCCAGGGCGCCGAACCACACAGCGGTGACGGCGCCGGCATCCTCATTCAGGTCCCCGACGATTTCTTCCGTGCAGCTGTCGACTTCGAGCTGCCTGCGGCTGGCAGCTACGCCACCGGCATCGCGTTTTTGCCGCAGTCGTCCAAAGACGCCACCGCGGCGTGCGCAGCGGTCGAGAAGATCGTCGAGGCCGAGGGCTGCCATGTGCTGGGCTGGCGCAACGTGCCTACCGACGAGTCCTCGCTGGGCGCCCTGGCTCGCGACGCCATGCCCACCTTCCGGCAGATCTTCATCGGCGGCGCCGACGGCATGCAGCTCGAGCGCCGCGCCTACGTGATCCGTAAGCGTGCCGAGCACGAGCTGGGCACCAAGGGCCCCGGTCAGGACGGCCCCGGCCGTGAAACCGTCTACTTCCCGAGCCTTTCCGGCCAGACGTTTGTCTACAAAGGCATGCTGACCACGCCGCAGCTCAAGGCGTTCTACTTCGACCTGCAAGACCAGCGGCTGACCAGCGCACTGGGCATCGTGCACTCGCGGTTTTCCACCAACACGTTCCCGTCCTGGCCGTTGGCGCATCCGTTCCGGCGCATCGCGCACAACGGCGAGATCAACACCGTCACCGGCAATGAGAACTGGATGCGTGCCCGCGAGGCGCTGATCGACACCGACGTGTTCGGAGACCCCGGCGACCGGGATAGTGCTGCCAAGCTGTTCCCGATCTGCACCCCGGGCGCCTCGGACACCGCGCGCTTCGACGAGGCGCTGGAGTTGCTGCACCTGGGCGGGCGCAGCCTGCCGCACGCCGTGCTGATGATGATCCCCGAGGCGTGGGAACGGCACCCGTCGATGGACCCGGCGCGACGGGCCTTCTACGAGTATCACGCCTCTTTGATGGAGCCGTGGGACGGCCCGGCCTCGATGACCTTCACCGACGGCACCGTCGTCGGTGCGGTGCTGGACCGCAACGGCCTGCGGCCGTCCCGGATCTGGGTCACCGACGACGGCCTGGTCGTGATGGCCTCCGAGGTCGGCGTGCTCGACATCGAGCCGTCGAAAGTGGTGCGCCGGATGCGGCTGCAGCCGGGCCGGATGTTCCTGGTCGACATGGCGCAGGGTCGCATCGTCTCGGACGAGGAGATAAAGTCCGAGTTGGCCGCCGAGCAGCCTTACCAAGAGTGGCTGGACAAGGGCCTGATCCCGCTGGCCGAGCTGCCGCAGGGCAACTACGAGCGGATGCTCGAGCATCGGGTTATGTTGCGGCAGTTGGTGTTCGGTTACACCTACGAAGAACTCAACCTGCTGGTCACGCCGATGGCGCGCACCGGCGCCGAGCCGATCGGCTCGATGGGCACAGATACGCCCGTCGCGGTGCTCTCGCAGCGACCGCGGATGCTCTACGACTACTTCCAGCAGTTGTTCGCGCAGGTGACCAATCCGCCGCTGGACGCCATCCGGGAAGAGGTGGTGACAAGTATCCAGGGCACGGTCGGCCCGGAAGGCGACCTGCTAAACCCGAATGCGGACTCCTGCCGGCAGATTCACCTGCCGCAGCCGGTGCTGCGTAATCACGAGCTGGCCAAGCTGATCAACCTGGACCCCGACGTGGAAGTCAATGGTCGTCGGCATGGCCTGCGGTCCAAGGTGATTCGCTGTCTGTACCCGGTCGCCGAGAATGGCGCCGGGCTCAAGGCCGCACTCGACGATGTGCGGGCGCAGACGTCAGCGGCGATCGCCGATGGGGCGCGGATCATCATTCTCTCCGACCGAGAGTCCGACGAGAAGCTGGCGCCGATCCCGTCGCTGCTGGCCGTCGCGGCAGTACATCACCACCTGGTCCGCGAGCGCAGCCGCACCAAGGTCGGCCTGGTCGTGGAGACCGGTGACGCCCGCGAGGTGCACCACATGGCCGCGCTGATCGGTTTCGGTGCCGCGGCGCTCAACCCGTACATGGCGTTCGAGTCGATCGAGGTCATGGTGGACCGCGGCGTGCTGGCGGACCTCGACCGCGAGACCGCGCTGAACAACTACATCAAGGCCGCCGGCAAGGGTGTGCTGAAAGTGATGTCCAAGATGGGCATCTCGACGCTGGCGTCCTACACCGGCGCGCAACTGTTCCAGGCCGTCGGTGTCGACGAGGATGTGCTCGGCGAGTACTTCACCGGATTGACCTGCCCAGTCGGCGGAATCAACCTGTCCGACATCGCCGCCGACGTCGCCACCCGGCACGGCCTCGCGTTTTTAAACCGGCCGGACGAGCGCGCGCACCGCGAACTCGAGGTGGGCGGGGAATACCAGTGGCGCCGCGAGGGTGAATACCACCTGTTCAACCCGGACACCGTGTTCAAGCTGCAGCACTCCACCCGTACCGGCCAGTACAAGATATTCAAGGAATACAGCCGGCTGGTCGACAACCAGAGCGAGCGGATGGCGTCGCTGCGCGGCCTGCTGAAGTTCCGCGACGGGCTGCGCCCGCCGGTGCCACTCGATGAGGTGGAGCCGGCCAGTGAGATCGTCAAGCGCTTCTCGACCGGGGCGATGAGCTACGGCTCGATCTCCGCCGAGGCACACGAGACGCTGGCCATCGCGATGAATCGGCTGGGCGGCCGGTCGAACTCCGGCGAGGGCGGCGAGAGCGCCACCCGGTTCGAGCGCGACACCAACGGCGACTGGCGCCGCAGCGCGGTCAAGCAGGTCGCATCGGCGCGCTTCGGCGTCACCTCGCACTATCTGAGCAACTGCTCCGACATCCAGATCAAGATGGCCCAAGGTGCCAAACCTGGTGAGGGCGGCCAGCTTCCGGCAGGCAAGGTCTACCCGTGGATCGCCGAGGTACGACACTCCACCCCGGGCGTGGGCTTGATCTCGCCGCCGCCGCATCACGACATCTACTCGATCGAGGATCTGGCGCAGCTGATTCACGACCTCAAGAACGCCAACCCGCAGGCCCGGATTCACGTTAAACTGGTGTCGGAGAACGGCGTCGGCACCGTCGCGGCCGGCGTTTCCAAGGCGCACGCCGACGTGGTGCTGATCTCCGGTCACGACGGCGGTACCGGTGCCACCCCGCTGACGTCGATGAAGCACGCCGGCGCGCCGTGGGAGCTCGGCCTGGCCGAGACGCAGCAGACGTTGCTACTCAACGGGTTACGGGACCGCATCGTCGTCCAGGTCGACGGTCAGCTCAAGACCGGCCGGGACGTGATGATCGCAGCACTGCTTGGAGCCGAGGAATTCGGTTTCGCCACAGCGCCTTTGGTGGTGTCGGGCTGTATCATGATGCGGGTCTGCCACCTGGACACCTGCCCGGTCGGCGTTGCCACCCAGAATCCGGTGCTGCGCGAACGGTTCGCAGGAAAGCCGGAATTCGTGGAGAACTTCTTCTTGTTCATCGCTGAAGAGGTCCGCGAATACATGGCGCAGTTGGGTTTCCGCACCGTTACCGAGGCGGTCGGGCAGGTCGGCTCGCTGGACACCACGCTGGCCCGGGCGCACTGGAAGGCGCACAAGCTTGACCTGTCACCGGTGCTGTACGAGCCGGAGTCGGCGTTCATGAACCAGGACCTGTACAACAGCTCCAAGCAGGACCACGGCCTGGACAAGGCGCTGGACCAGCAGCTGATCGTGATGAGCCGCGAGGCGCTGGACTCCGGCAAACCGGTTCGCTTCTCGACCACCATCGCCAACGTCAACCGCACCGTCGGCACCATGCTCGGCCATGAGGTGACGAAAGCCTATGGCGGCCAAGGGCTGCCGGACGGGACCATCGACATCACCTTCGAGGGCTCGGCCGGCAACAGCTTCGGCGCCTTCCTGCCGCAGGGGATCACGCTGCGGGTGTACGGCGACGCCAACGACTATGTAGGCAAGGGCCTGTCCGGTGGACGCGTCGTCGTTCGGCCGCCGGACGACGCGCCGGCGGACTATGTCGCTGAAGACAACATCATCGGCGGCAACGTGATCCTGTTCGGCGCCACCAGCGGCCAGGCATTCCTGCGCGGCGCGGTCGGTGAGCGGTTCGCCGTGCGCAACTCCGGCGCCCACGCGGTGGTCGAAGGCGTCGGCGACCACGGCTGCGAGTACATGACCGGCGGCAAGGTGGCGATTCTGGGCAGTACCGGCCGCAACTTCGCGGCGGGCATGTCCGGCGGCATCGCCTACGTCTACGACCCCGAGGACGCGTTGAAAGCCAACCTCAACACCGAGATGGTCGAACTCGATGAGCTCGACCCCGACGACCTGGAATGGTTGCACATGATGCTGCAGGCGCACATCGACGCCACCGATTCCGCCGTCGGCCAACGCATTCTGGCTGACTGGGGCGCCGAGCAGAAGCGCTTCGCCAAGGTGATGCCGCGCGACTACAAGCGGGTGCTGAACGCGATCGCCGAGGCCGAGCGCGACGGCACCGATCCCGACGAAGCGATCATGGCGGCCGCCAGTGCCTGATCCCAAGGGTTTCCTCAAGTACACCCACCGCGAGACGCCCAAGCGCCGGCCGGTGGACCTGCGCCTCAAAGATTGGAATGAGGTCTACGAAGAATTCCCGCACTCCAACCTGCAGCACCAGGCGAGCCGATGCATGGATTGCGGAATTCCGTTCTGCCACAATGGGTGTCCGCTAGGTAACTTGATCCCGGAGTGGAACGATCTGGTTCGCACCGACCGGTGGCACGATGCGATCGAACGGCTGCACGCCACCAACAACTTCCCCGAGTTCACCGGCCGGCTCTGCCCGGCGCCGTGTGAGTCGTCGTGTGTGCTGGGCATCAACCAGGACGCGGTGACGATCAAGCAAATCGAAGTCGAGATCATCGACAACGCATTCGACGAAGGCTGGGTGGTTCCGCTTCCGCCCGACGAGTTCACCGGCAAGAAGGTTGCCGTCGTCGGTTCCGGGCCCGCCGGCCTGGCCGCCGCGCAGCAGCTGACCCGGGCCGGTCACGCGGTGACGGTGTTCGAGCGCGCCGACCACATCGGTGGCCTGCTGCGCTACGGCATCCCCGAATTCAAGATGGAGAAGCGACACCTGGACCGCCGTCTCGATCAGATGCAGGCCGAGGGCACCGAATTCCGCACCGGCATCAACGTCGGCGTCGACATCACCGCCGCGCAGTTGAAGTCCGACTTCGACGCGGTGGTGCTTGCCGGTGGCGCGACCGCCTGGCGCGATCTGCCAATCCCCGGCCGCGAGCTGGACGGCATCCACCAGGCGATGGAGTATCTTCCCTGGGGAAACCGTCACGCCGCAGGCGAATTGGACGAACCGCCGATCAGCGCGAAGGGCAAGAAGGTGGTCATCATCGGCGGCGGCGACACCGGCGCCGACTGCCTGGGGACCGTGCACCGGCAGGGCGCGATCGCGGTGCACCAGTTCGAGATCATGCCGCGCCCGCCGGACACCCGCGCACCGTCCACGCCGTGGCCGACCTACGCGATGATGTTCCGGGTATCGTCCGCGCACGAAGAAGGCGGCGAGCGGGTCTTCTCGGTCAACACCGAGGAATTCGTTGGCAAGGACGGGCACGTCGCCGGGCTGAAGGTGCACGAGGTGACGATGCAGGACGGCACGTTCGTCAAGACCGAGGGCAGCGACTTCGAACTTGAGGCCGACCTGGTGTTGCTGGCCATGGGCTTTGTCGGCCCGGAGCGCGGTGGCCTGCTGACCGACCTCGGTGTCAAGCTCAGCGACCGCGGCAACGTGGCGCGCGGCGCCAACTTCGAGACGTCGGTGCCAGGGGTTTTCGTCGCCGGCGACGCAGGTCGCGGCCAGTCGCTGATCGTCTGGGCGATCGCCGAGGGCCGGGCGGCCGCCGCGGGCGCGGACCGGTTTTTGATGGGCGAGACCGCTCTGCCGGCCCCGATTGCCCCGACCGCCGCACCGCAACGCTAGGCACATTTGTCACACCGACAACATTTGATAAATCATTCGGCGCGCCCTACACTATTTGCCAGCGAATGGGCGTCTAATAGTCAACATGGGTGCCGCGGGGTGTGGAGCCTGGTTGAGCTAATCGACCGCAGGAGTGAGTAACGTGTACATAAACCCGATGACCCGTTCCCGGGTCGGCCGAATCGCCTGGTCATGGTTCCGTTACCCGGTGAAGAGCCGCGAATTTCCCGCCAAGCACGAGCGCCTGGTGACCGTCGACGAGTTGCTCCGCTTCGGCGTCTAGTGGCCCTTCGAGCCGCTCGTTGGTAACGGCGGACGTTTGCCCGCTGTCACCTCTTCGTGACGTTTTGCGCGCCGGGAACTAGTCGGCCAATCCCGAATCCCGGATCGCTTCGGCCAGTGGCTCCAGCACGTCCGGCGTGTGCGGCGGCGGGAGATACACGATGCCCAGATCCAGACCGACCTCGGCCAACGCCGCGGCGTCCTCGATGACCTTCCGGTAGCTCAGATCGGGCTCCAGGCGCAGATGCGCGGATGTGGTGATTTCCGTCGGGTCGCGGCCGATGTCGGCGCAGTGCGACGCCAGCACGTCACGCTTGTGCGCGAACATCTCCGGTGGGCCGCCGACGAAGTTCCAATGCTGTGCGTATTGGGCGGTGATCCGCAGGGTGCGCTTCTCGCCGCTGCCGCCGATACAGATCGGGGGGTGTGGCCGCTGCGGGCCTTTCGGTTCGTTGCGGGCGTCTTTGAGTTGGTAGTAGGTGCCGTCGAAGCTGGTCGTCTCGTTGCTGAGCAGACTGGTCAGCACCGCACAAGCCTCTTCGAAGCGGTCGAATCGTTCCCGGATGCTGCCCAATTCGATGCCGTAGGCGCCGGATTCCTCCTCGTTCCAGCCGGCGCCGATACCGAGCTCCAACCGGCCGTTGGAGATGATGTCAAGGGCCGCAGCCATATTCGCCAGTACCGCGGGATGGCGGTAGTGGATGCCGGTGACCAGGGTGCCCAGCCGCAGTCGGGTGGTGGCCTGGGCCAGCGCGGTGAGCGTTGTCCAGCCCTCTAGACAGGGTCCGGTGCTGTCGCTGAAGATCGGGTAGAAGTGGTCGAAGGTCCACCCGGACTCGTAGACGTCGATGTCGTCGGCGGCCTTCCAGACGGCCAGCATGTCTGCCCAGGTGGTGTGTTGGGGTGAAGTTTTGAACGCGAATCGCATGACTTCGAAGCTAGTCGAATTCACCCACGCGTGGCGTGACGTCGCCTGCCTGTCGATGCCCACGTTTTAGCGCGCATGCCCCGGTCGGGCACCGCGGCTGGACATGGTGGCGCTTGTTGTAGGCGAGGCACACTGGAGAGGTGGACCCGGTAGCCGCTCTGCGACAGATCGCCTACTACAAAGACCGGGCGCGCGAAGACACTCGGCGGGTGATGGCCTACCGCAACGCCGCCGACATCGTCGAGGCCCTCGACGACGCGGTGCGCGAGCGGCACGGGCAGGCCAACAGCTGGCAGTCGCTGCCCGGCGTCGGGCCGAAGACCGCAACGGTGATCGCGCAGGCCTGGTCCGGGCGTGAGCCCGACGCGCTGGTCGCATTACGCTCGGCTGCTGAGGATCTCGGCGGCGGGGAAATACGCGCGGCCCTGCGCGGCGATCTGCATCTGCATTCGAACTGGTCGGACGGGTCGGCGCCGATCGAGGAGATGATGGCCACCGCCGCGTCGTTGGGCCACGAGTACTGCGCGCTGACCGACCATTCGCCGCGGCTGACCATCGCCAACGGGCTCTCGGGCGAGCGCCTGCTCAAGCAACTCGACGTGATCGACGGTTTGCGCGACCGGTTCGCGCCGATGCGCCTGCTGAGCGGTATCGAAGTCGACATTCTCGACGACGGCGGCCTCGATCAGGAGCCGGAGCTGCTCGAACGGCTCGACATCGTGGTGGCCAGCGTGCACTCCAAGCTGTCGATGGATTCCGCGGCGATGACCCGCCGGATGGTCCGTGCCGTCAGCAATCCGCACGCCGACGTTCTCGGGCACTGCACCGGACGGCTGGTCGCCGGCAACCGGGGTATCCGGCCGGAGTCGTCGTTCGACGCCGAAGCGGTGTTCACCGCCTGCTGCGAGCACGGCACCGCCGTGGAGATCAACTCCCGGCCCGAACGCCGCGACCCGCCCACCCGGCTGCTGAACCTCGCGCTGGAAATCGGCTGCGATTTCAGCATCGACACCGACGCCCACGCCCCCGGCCAGCTCGATTTCCTCGGCTACGGCGCCCAGCGAGCGCTGGATGCCGGTGTCCCCGTCGCTCGGATCGTCAACACCTGGCCGGTCGAGACACTGCTGGACTGGACGGCGTCGTAGCCGCGAGTGGCCAGCTATGGCGCGGATTGGGCCGAATGGTGTGCATTAACGATTAACTGCCCACTCGGCAGGAATTGAATGGGGTAGGTGCGGCATCGACCTGTGACTAGTGGACCTGTTCGCCGTAGATGCTGTTCATCCAGATGTGCACCAAGGTCTCGAGCAGTCGCTCCCGGGGCACCGACGGGCTGTCGCCGGCGAACGAGCTGAGTATCAGCTTCTCGTTGAGCAGATTCAGTGCCGCGGACAATTCGTCGGCCGGTAGGGTCACCGGCGCGGCGCCACGGGAGCGCTCGGTCTCGATCACCATGGCGATGTGACCGACCCACTTCTGCATGAATCGCGACCACAGCTTGCGAACGTCCGCGTTGGTGCGCGCGGAGTCGGCGGCCAGCGAGACGGATCGGTGCGATCCGAACGTCTCGACGAAGACATTGATGCCGATCCGCCACAACGCCTTCAGATCAACAGGGGGATTGGTGACCATAGTTTCCAGCGCGGAGTCCGCTTCAAAGATCACCCGCTCGAACAACGTCAACAGCACCGCGTCCTTGGACGGGTAATAGAAGTAGAACGTCGGACGGGAGATCCCGGCCCCTTTGGCCAGGTCGTCGACCGAGATGTCGGCCAGCGGGCGCTGCTCGAGCAGCTGCTCAGCGGTGGTCAAGATGGCCAGTTCACGGTCGTCGCCGGACGGGCGTGCAGGGCGGCGTCCCCGCGAGGAACGGCTTGAGCTGACGGTCGCCACCCGCGCTACTTTACACGGTGTTGATAGATTCAACAGGGTGTTGACTGAGTCAACGCTGCGTTGATAGCGTGTCGGCCATGACTGAACATCTCGACGTTGTGATCGTCGGCGCCGGCATCTCCGGCATCAGCGCGGCCTGGCACCTGCAGGACCGCTGCCCGTCCAAGAGTTACGCAATCCTCGAGCGCCGCGACGACCTCGGCGGCACCTGGGACCTGTTCAAATACCCCGGGATTCGCTCCGACTCGGACATGTTCACCCTCGGCTTCCGGTTCAAGCCGTGGGAGTCGTCGACCTCGATCGCCGACGGCGCCTCGATCAAGGCCTACATCAAAGAGGCCGCCACCGAGAACGGCATCGACGACCACATCCGCTACCGGCACAAGGTCCTGGCCGCCGAATGGTCGGACGCCGAGAACCGCTGGATACTGACCGTCGACAACAACGGCCAGCAGCAGGAACTGACCTGCTCATTCTTGTTCGCGTGCAGCGGCTACTACAACTACGACGAGGGCTACCTGCCGAAGTTCGAGGGCTACGACGACTTCGAGGGCACCATCATCCACCCGCAGCACTGGCCGGAGGACCTGGACTACGCCGGTAAGAAGATCGTGGTCATCGGTTCCGGCGCCACGGCCATCACGCTGATCCCGTCGCTGGTGAAGTCGGGCGCCGACCACGTGACCATGTTGCAGCGCTCGCCGAGCTACATCGGATCGCTGCCACTCAGCGACCCGTTCGCCGCGCAGGCCAACAAGCTGTTGCCAAAGCAGGCCGCGCACGCCGCGAACCGGTGGAAGTGGATCGTGTTCAGCACCTTCCAGTACCAATTCTCCCGCAAGTTCCCCAAGCAAATGCGCAAGACCTTGCTGACCATGGCCAAGCGCCGACTGCCGAAGGGCTACGACGTCGAGAAGCACTTCGGCCCGAGCTACAACCCGTGGGACCAACGACTGTGCCTGGCGCCGGGCGGCGATCTGTTCAAGACCATCCGCAACGGCCAGGCCGACGTCGTCACCGACACCATCGACCGATTCACCAAGACCGGGATCACGCTGGGCTCCGGTAAACAGCTCGACGCCGACATCATCATCACCGCGACGGGGTTGAACCTACAGCTGTTCGGTGGTGCCGAGATTCGGCGCAATGGCGAAACCGTCGACCTCAACGACACGATGGCGTTCAAGGGCATGATGCTGACCGGGATGCCGAACATGGCGTTCACCATCGGCTACACCAACGCCTCCTGGACGCTGAAGGCCGACCTGGTCTCCGAATTTGTCTGCCGCGTGATCAATTACATGGACCAGAACGGCTATGAGACCGTGGTGCCGCAACACCCGGGCAACTCGGTCGACGAGCGTCCGCTGATGGACTTCACGCCCGGCTACGTGCTGCGTGCCCTGGACTACCTGCCCAAGGCCGGCCACGTCTCGCCGTGGCGGCTCAAGCAGAACTACTTCATGGACCTGCAGCTCATCCGACGCGGCAAGGTCGACGACGAAGCTCTGCAGTTCGCCAAAAAGCCTGCCGCGCTGGTGGTCTAGCCGTTAGCCGTGGCGACGATGACGATCCCGTCATCGTCGCTGTAGGCGATGTGGCCCGGGACGAACTCCACCCCGCCGAGGCTGACCACAACGTCGCGCTGACCGACGCCGGTCTTGCTGCTCTTGCGCGGGTTGGTGCCCAGCGCCTTGATGCCGAGCTCGAGATCACGCAGGGCGGCGGCGTCGCGCACCGCGCCGTTGACGATCAGGCCGGCCCAGCCGTTGGAGCGGGCCAGGTCGGCGATCAGGTCGCCCACCAGCGCCGTGTGTAGTGAGCCGCCGCCGTCGATCACCAGCACGCCGCCGTCGCCGGGCTCCGACAGCACCGACTTCAGCAACGCGTTGTCCTGATTGCAGCGCACGGTGCTGATCGGTCCGGCGAACTCGGTGTGCCCACCGAACTGACGGAATTGGACGTCGCAGCTGCGGACGTCGGGCCCGATGTCGTCGACGAGGTCGGCGGTGGGACGGAATATCCAACTCACCGGGCCATGCCAATCATCGTCACTCGTCCTGTTGCCGGAGGAGCCGTACCAGGAGCACCGCCAACACACTGATTGCGATGGCCACCGCGAACGGCACCGGCGACCGGCCAGCAGCCGCCGGGGCGGGTTGGCCGGGCAGTGGGTTGCCGGCCGCTTCCACCGTCGACTTGGCATGTGCCGCGGCATCTTTCGCGGCTGCGAGCTGTCCGTTCGATTCCGGCAGGGCCGGGGCGATCTTCTTCGGGGCCGCCTTCTTCGCCGGCGCCTTCTTCGCGGGGGTTTTTTTCGCTACCGTTTTCTTGGCGGCGGGCTGCTTGTTCGCCGCTTTCTTGGCTGCCTTCTTGGCTGCGGCCTTCTTTGCCGGCTTGCCCGTGGCCTCGGCAGTCGGGGCGGCGTCCGCGCGCGGCTGCGGCGGTTCGGGTGGGGTAGGCGTGCTCAGGGCTGGGTCAGGCGCGGGGTCGGGTGCGTCGTGCGGTCGATCCTGCGGGTCTGCCATCCGGGGAACTCCTTTGCCGTTTTCTCGTTGCGTATACCGGACGGGGTCGAATCCCATCATGCCAGCGCCGCGGAGGTGGGCCAGTGGGCGATGATTCGGCCCGGTCAGGGTTTGTTTCGAATCGCCCACAGTGCCCCGCCGCCGACCAGGATCACGGCTCCGAGCACGAACGGCCAGATCGGAAGGTCGTCGGGTGAGTCGCCGGAGGCCCGCGTCGCCGGGCCGGGTGTGCCGGTTCCCGCCACTGTCAACCGGAACGACCACGATCCCGCCACCACGTGGCCGTCGGCCGATGTCACCCGGTAGTTGACCGTGTAGCTGCCGACCGGGCCCAGCGGGCGCACGCCGACGCTGACGACCGGGCCGTGCACCTGCGGGTCGCCGGCGGCCCACAGGTTGCCGTCCGGGCCGACCACCGTCATCGCCGCAAACCTGGTCTGTAGGTCCTCGTTGAAGGTCGCGCTGACCCGGGCCGGCGCGGTGCTGACCGCGGCCTTGTCCGCCGGATCGGCGAACACCAGGGTCGCGTGGGCGCTGGCCGCGCCGGCCGTGAGGATCGTCATGAACGCGGCCGCAGACAGCAGCAGCGCCGCGACGACGAGGTGACCCCGACGGTTCACGGTCGCCGCACGATCAGCGCGAGACCGACACCGAGGGCACCGACCAGCAACGCTGCGCCGGCGAGGGTTCGGCCGGTGTTGTCCACCACCTTGCGCGGCTTCGGTTCCGCCGGGGCGGCGGTCGCGGTAGGCACGGCCGAGGTGGTCGGGGCCGGGTGATCGGCGGACTTCGGGGTCGATCCGTCGGTCAGCGTGAGCGTCGGCGCGGGATGTTCCGGTTCGGCGCCGCCGGCCGCCAACGGTTGATTCCACTTCACCACCACGTCGTCGGCGTAGGTCTGGATCGCCGGGAAGCTGACCGAGTCGGCGTCGGGGAGCTTCGCCGTGATCCGGAAGACTTCGAACTGGTCGGCCGGAATTCCGCCGCCCTTCGCCGCGGTCCACGTCACCGAGCGGGCCTTGTCGCCGGCGCGGTCGATCTTGGCCGACCAGCCGGGTTTGGCCTCGGCCCGCACTGCGGTGACATTGGCTAGATCGATGGTCAGCGCGGTGGTGGCGGCACCGGTGGTCGACTCGTTGGGCACTTGGAAGCTGACCGTCGCGTAGCCGCCGCGGCCGGCGTCGTTGCTGCTGGCCTGGATGTGGGCCGACGCCAGGGCGGCCGGGCCGAGGCAGAGCATCGCGGTAGCAGCCGTCACGATCAGGCTGTGTCGAATGATTCTGCGGGGAGATGGCATCGGGGTAGCAGCTCCTGTCTAGGAAGGTCCGGGTCTCAGGTCAATCCGAGGCGGGCCATCAGGTCGGCGTCGACCTCGTCGAGTTGGCGGCTGATCGCGGCATGGGCGCCGCGCCGGCGGGCGGCGGGCATGTTCTCCGCCGCGGTGACGGCGGCTGCCAAGTCGGCGAGCCGTTCGGAGATTGCCGCGACGAACCGGCTGGTTTCGGCGTCTTTGGGCTTGTTTTCCTGGACGGACCGCAGCGACTGCTCGGCCCCGGCGATGCGGGCTGAGAGTCGGCCACCGCTGCCGGAGAACTGGCCGATCTGGGCCAACGGAACCCCGAGTTGGTCGGCGCGGCGCTGGTCGATGAACCCGCGCGCAGCGATCGCGACGCGGTAGGCCACCGGCACCAGGATCGGCGCGAGCAGCCGGGACACCGTCAGTAGGCGTCGAATCCGGGTCGGCGACAGTAGCGTTCCCTCGCGTGCCGTCTTCAGGTTCGCTTGGGCGATCTTCAGCGCGGTTCGGTCGCTCTCACGCTGCGAATTCAACGTCTCGCGGAGGGCTTTGGTCTCGGCCCGCTGCGCGGCTTTGAACCGACGAACTTCGTTCTTGGCGGACAGCTTGGCCTCGAGCTTGGCTTTGGCCTTGATCGCGCGAGCCTCGGCGCGACGGGTCGCGCGGGTTTTACGCTTGCCGAACAGGCCCATTCGCGCACTACCTCCCCGGAATCTCGTCGACTATCGCGGTGCCGGTGCGGCATCGATGGGCCAACCTTAATGGTGTCCCCGGCTCGACCGCCGTCAGGCGTCCAGGTGCTCTTTGCGGCGAAGCTCATCGACGCGATGGACGACGTCCTCTTTGGACTCCGCGGACAGTTCGCTGGCGCCGATGGCAATCCGTCGAACTCCCTCGTCGCGCATGGCCAGCAACCACGACAGCTCCTCATCGAGCTTCTCGTAGTACTCGTCGTCAGTGAAGTAGGCGGGTTTGATCCGGAAGAAATTCGCCAGGGCCGCCATGGTGGTCGACGACGGGTTGGTGCGGTTGCCAGAACGTAGCTGAGACAAATACGGAGCCGACATCGTGACTCCCTCCGCCTTGAGTGCCGCAATCACTTCCGCTGACGTATGCGGCCCCCGCCCGGGCGGGTAAACCGTGTCGAACAGGCGGTTCAGGCGGGCGGAAAACGTAGTGCTCATCGATATGACCTCCACCAAGTTGGTAGATCGAAAAACTGCTTCAAAGTATTTGCTGATCATCGTAGCCAGAGTTATCGCCGCAACCAAGTGCAAAACCCAGAGCGAATTCACGCTGGCGGTAGTTAGGATCGGAGTATGGCGGCCCCCGACGGGCTGACGATGCTGTACAGGGTATACACATGATATTTTAAGTAAATTGCGTGAGCTTTCATCGTTTGGGGGACTAAAGGCGCTTGGCTGGCGGCGGGTAAGCGCGTCCATGGCTACCTATTCAGCGCGCCACCTTGGCCTGAGGCCGATTTGCTGTAGGGCACCGTACAACTAGCTGTGAACCCGCGTGCACCGACGTAGTCCGAGTCGATATTAGGCGCATGTTGGACGGCGAGTCCAGCCGGCCGGTAGTCGCGGTCGAGGGTTCAGAAAACCGGGTCCGCAGCAACGGCGCCCGCTTCCGGATTTCGGAATGCCTATGCGGCGAGCAGCATCGCCAAGATTGCTGTGTCGGGGTGGCTGATGGGGTCGACGCCCACTCGGCTGACCATCGACGTGATGGTGCCGTCGGCCTCCGCCTCCACCCAGGCCGCCCGGTGTTCAAGCCCTAGATGCGGCAAACCTGGTAACAGCACGCACCCTGACGCCGCGCCGTTGCACTCGGGCAACGACGGCGTCGTCTCTGACGGCGGGTGCAACATCAACAGCGCAGCCGGTTGATGACCGGCGAAATAACCCGGTCGGATCGCGGATTCGCCGACCACCGGGCCTTCGGCGAGCACCAGCCCGACCGTTCCAGGCACGGGCACCTCGGGCAGTTCCTCGCGAACGCCGAATACCGTTGTGGTGGCCAGCAATCCAGGTAGTGACGCCACGCGGACAGCAACCATCAGCAGCTGTGCCCACTCTTTGGTCGAATCGGGCCAGCGACCGGAAATCACAAAGCCTTTCAGGGCACCATGAGAATGGAAGGGGGCCACTTCGACGGCCCGGCCTGCAGCACTGTCCATTTCGCCCTCCGCCACACTCGATTCGGGTATCCAGCGATACGCCGGTGGGTCGATCCGCTTAGCATGCGGCAGCCTGACAACCCCCGCAAGTGGACACGGGCACCGATCGGTGACGAAGTCGAAACGAAATACGACCGAAACAGCGTTCGGGGCGCCGCGACAGCGCGACGCCCCGAACGAGAGCTGAGATCAGTTGGCGATCAGGTGCCTGGCCTTCGAGGTGGCTTCGGCGTAGCGCTTCTGCACCTCATCCCAGTTCACCACGTTCCAGAACGCCTTGGTGTAGTCGGCCTTGACGTTCTTGTAGTCCAGGTAGAAGGCGTGCTCCCACATGTCCAGCAGCAGGACGGGAACTACGCCCAGCGGGAAGTTGGTCTGGTGGTCGTACACCTGGAAGGTCAGCAGCTTGTCACCCAGGCTGTCGTAGGCCAGCACCGCCCAGCCCGAACCCTGGATGCCGTTGGCCACGGCGCTGAACTGCGCGCGGAACTTGTCGAACGAGCCGAACGCATCGTCGATAGCGGCGGCCAAATCACCGGTCGGCTTGTCTCCGCCGTTGGGGGACAGGATTTTCCACCACACGACGTGGTTGACGTGTCCGGCGAGGTTGAAAGCCAGGTTCTTCTCGTTCAGCAGGATTGTCGAGTGGTCGTCCTTGCTGCGCGCCTCCTCCAACTTGGCAACCGCGTCGTTGGCGCCCTTGACGTAGGCGGCGTGGTGCTTGTCGTGGTGAAGCTCGTTGATCGCACCCGAAATGTGGGGTTCCAGGGCTCCGTAGTCCCAGTCCAAATCGGGCAAGGTGTAATCAGACACGAGGTTCCTTCCTGGTGATGATCGATTCCGGTCTACTCTGACGGGCCGCTGGCGGGCTGTCGGCGGCGGGTCGGCTGTGTCCTCGGTCAACCCTGCTCTATCGCCGCGCACGCCGCAAGAACGGCTGCGTAACGGGCGTTCCCGGAAGGCGTGTCTCAGAACCAGACGATGACGGCGAGAACCGCCAGCAACATCAGCGCGATCAGGCCGGCGCGCAGGCCGGCGAGCAAGTAGGAGCGATTGCACGTCGCCGACGTCGTGTACCAGCGCGACGACGACGTCGCCGACTGAGGTCCAAACGGTTGCGTCGTCATCTAGTGGATCCGGCCTGCCTGTCCATCTGCTCCCCCAGTGAGATGAGTCACAAGAGATCTCGGTGACGCCGATCATAACGCGTTATCTGCCGCCTGGAAAATCGGGCCGAAGGCGGTGCGCTGACCAGCAGGTTGTTGCTGGCGGCGTGGCTTTTCGCGTGCCGACTAAGCGGGGTGGCCGCGTGACCGGCGAGCAGCGACACGGCCGAAACTGCTGTGACATCCCCCATATCGGGGATGCGGTCGCAGACCGTGAGGCCAGCTAAGAATTCGCTGAGTGACAGGCCGGCCTGTCGGTCACGGTCTGGTTACGGCCGCCGGTTATCCACAGCGGGCAACCCGGTGCGGTGGCATCACCGTGCCGCAATGCGGAAACTGCACCCGCTGCCGCTTGTGGATAAACCTGTGGAAACTGTGCATAGCCCGGTTTTAGCTGGACGTCGCCCGCCGTGGAGCGGGTCCTGGCGTGTCAAAATTGCCGCCATGAGCTCAGAGCCGTTGATCGCGCAGACCAGCATCGGGGAACTGCCCGCCGAATTCGGGCCGCACAATGTGTTGCTGGACGTGCGCGAGGACGACGAGTGGAAGCGTGGCCACGCCGCCGCCGCGCAGCACATCCCGATGGGTCAGGTGCCCGCCCGCCTGGACGAGATCGACCGGTCGGCGACGCTGTACGTCATCTGCAAGGTGGGCGGCCGATCCGCGAAGGTGGCCGAATTCCTCGCCCGCGACGGCTTCGAACCGATCAACGTCGACGGCGGCATGCTGGCCTGGGCCGCTGCCGGCCGTCCGGTGGTCACCGACGACGGTCGGCCGGGGAGCGTCTGAGCAGCCTGCGCCGCCGTCACTGCACTCGATGATCCCGCTAGGCTGATCGAATGTGGCGTCCTGGTGACGATGCAGAGCGCAGCGATGATGAGGAGCAGCGCCAGTGATTCGCGCTGGTGACGATGCAGAGCGCAGCGATGATGAGGAGCAGCGCCAGTGATTCAAGTGTGTTCCCAGTGCGGCACACGCTGGAACGTCCGTGACAAGCAGCGTTCGTGGTGTCCGCGCTGCAACGGCACACTGTTGGCGTCGGAGGCAACTGCGCCGTCCCGGCCGCCGGGGCCGGGCGCCGGATGGAACATCGGCCCGCACAATGCGCCCCGGCTGCCACCGGGATATCGATGGATCGCTGTGCGTCCCGGCCCGCCGCCACCGCCGCGTCGTCGCCGCCGTCCGCTCGGGCCGACCCCCCGCTACCGTGCGATTCCGCGCTGGGGCCTGGTCGACCGTGTCGACGGAGAGACCGGCCCCGGCCGTGTCCAGCGGCAGGCGCCGACCCCCGAGCGGATACGCACCGCGTTCTTCGCGGCCGCGGTCGCCTTGGGCGCGGCCGCTCTGGTGCATTTGCTGCGTTACCTGCTGCTGGTGATCAACCGCAACACCCTGCTGAATTGGTTTGTCGCCGACGCGGCCGCCCTGCTCAGCGTGCTGGTCAGCGTCGCGGCCGTTGCCGCGGTGATGACAGTCGCGTATCTGCTGACCAGGTGGCTGATCGCCCGGCGGGCGGCGGCGTTCGAGCATGCGGGCCGATCGGAATCCCGTAGCGGGCGGGCATTGTGGGCGGGCACCCTGCTGCCGCCATCGGCCGCGATGGCGCTGGCCGTCTCGTTCGCCGTCGTCGCAGCGACGACGGGCCACTCGGCCAGTTGGGCGTTGATGGCCGGATGCGTGGCGTTCTGTTGTCTGCCGCTGCTGGCGTCGGTGTGGGCGCTGGTCTACGTCATCGAATTGGCCAAGGCCGAGGAACACTACAATCAATTCCGCCAAGTGATCTGGGCGTGGTGGCTGATGTGGCTGATCAGCAGCGTGACGTCGGTGTTCGCGTCGATCACCAGCGGGGCCCAAGACTCCCAGGGCATCGCCAACAACACGGTGGCGATGATCGTCGCCTACGTGATCGCACTGGCCGCAGTGCTGGCGACGGCGAAGTTGTTCGAGGTATTCGAGCACAAGCCGGTCGAGCGACCCGCCCATCGCTGGCTGGTCGTCCCCGATGACGAGGGCGCTGCGACGGAATCTGCTGCCGCGGTTGAGCTGCTGGGTGCAGAACCGGCAGCATAGGGACATGACGCACGCCGAGGACCTGGACTCTCGGCATCCATTTGTAGTCGCGCACCGCGGCGCCTCAGCGTCGCGACCCGAACACACGCTGGCCGCCTACGATCTCGCGCTTCGCGAAGGCGCCGACGGCGTGGAATGCGATGTCCGGCTCACCCGTGACGGGCATCTTGTCTGCGTCCACGACCGCAAGCTCGACCGGACGTCCACTGGCGCCGGTTTGGTCAGCATGATGACCCTGGCTCAGCTAAGTGAGCTGGAATTCGGTTCCTGGCATGGGAGTTGGCGCGCCGACGGCACCCACGGCGACACCGGTCTGCTGACCCTGGACGCGCTCGTCTCGCTGGTATTGGACTGGAAGCGGCCGGTGAAGATCTTCATCGAGACCAAACATCCGGTCCGCTACGGTGCGCTGGTCGAAAGCAAGGTGCTGGCTCTGCTGCACCGTTTCGGCATCGCCTCGCCCGCGTCCGCAGACCGTTCCCGGGCGGTGGTGATGTCGTTCTCATCCTCGGCGCTGTGGCGCGTCCGGCGGGCGGCGCCGCTGCTGCCGACGGTGTTGCTCGGCCGCAGCCACCGATTCCTGTCGAGCAGTGCGGCCAGCACGGTCGGCGCCACCGCGGTAGGGCCGTCGATCGCCGCGCTGCGGGAGAACCCCGAACTCGTCGATCGCGCCGCGGCCCGGGGCCGGGCGCTGTACTGCTGGACGGTCGACGAGTACGACGACGTTCGCTTCTGCCGGGACATCGGGGTGGCCTGGTTGGCCACCAACTATCCGGGCCGGGCCAAAGCGTGGCTGGAGGATGGCCTGACCGGCGCCGGCCCGCAGTAGCTAGTTGAGCACCTAGCGCCATCTCCTCGACCGCGTAGGCGTAGCAGCGCTTCGCGAGCTGACGACGATCGGCGCCCTCCGAATACCCGGCGATCGCCACGTCTTGCGGGGCATTGGTGCATTCGTGATAGATCTGCTCCGGCACTAATGCGTGAAAGTTTGTTGTGCGGTCATCGTCGTCGCTGACACCGGCCAGTTTGACGTGACTCGAAAGGTGTTGTCGCCCAGAGCGTACTTGCCGAGGTCGGCTTGTGCCGGTGATCGCCGATTAAATCGCACTGACGAGTATATATTGAGAAGCTCCGCGTATATACTGGATTCGTGGGAAAGCATCTGATTGACATTGATGAGCAGGCATTGGAGATGGCTCGCGCTGAACTGGGAACTTCCACGATCAAAGAGACGGTGAACGCGGCTCTGCGCCGCACCACGTCGCACCGCGTGGAGAACGTGGCCGCCGCGCTGGACGCACTGGCCGGCGCACCATCCGAAGATCGCGCGCAGGCATGGCGCTGACGTTTCTCCTCGACACCAGTGTGATCAAACGACTCGGACAGCCCAGGGTGCGACAAGCCGTGGAACCGCTCGCGGCCTCGGGAGAACTCGCGCGGGCCCGTATAACCGATCTTGAGGTCGGATATTCCGCGCGCAATGAGGCCGAGTGGGACCGCCTGATAGCGGCGTTGGGCGCGTTCGACGTCGTAGAGTCGACCGAATCGCACCATCGTCGCGCGCTTCAGGTGCAGCGGCTACTCGCTGCGCGAAGCCAGCGCGGTCGCAAGATTCCTGACCTACTGATCGCCGCTGCCGGCGAAGAACACGGACTAACCGTCTTGCATTACGACGCAGACTTCGACCTGATTTCCGCTGTGACCGGCCAGCCTTGCCAGTGGGTGGTCCCTTCTGGGACCGCCGATTAGATCGTGGGGGTCCACCCTGATTCTGGCTTACGCGCAACGGCATCCGGACCGGGTCATCGGCGTTGTATTGGTCGGGGCAACGATGACACGCCCGCAAGAGATCGATTGGCGATAACGCAGGTTGCTGGCTACAGCAATCAATTTTTGCCGGCATCTTGATTTGACTGCGCCGCGAGGCGCTGTGCTGGATTCCCCGCCGAGCGGGCAGAGATTGGAGGTGGATCTCTGGGTCTGATGCCTAACCTGTAGCCCAAAGGTGTTCAGGCACAACAAAATGCCAAGACACCGGTTGCGAAAGATCGCCGGGCGTCATCTGGACGCACGGCGAACGGGTGGCAGTGGGCTGAGCCCTGACTGACAACCGGCCTATCGCCGGTCGCCGAGCACGGTCGACGGCACCGGCCGGTCGGCGGCCAGCGCGTCGAACAACGCGGCGGCCTTCTGGTGGTCCCACACCACGACCGAGCCGGCGTCGGTGTTGGTGAACTCTCCGATCGGTACGGTCAACTCGGTGGGTGAGCCCCGCAGAGCCCAGGCCAGCCGGGCCAGGTCCCAGACGTGGTCGTTATGGTCGACGGTCAACGCGTGGACGGCGGCGTGCGGCACCGCGAACCACCGCCACGGGTTCAGCCAGACCGCCGGGCTCACCGCCCGGTGCAGCAGCGCCGACATGAACTGCCGCTGGTCGACCATCCGATCCAGATCGGCCCGCGGGGTGGCCCGGCTCCGGACGTAGCCGAGCGCGTCGCGGCCATCCAGATTCTGGCAGCCGGCGGGCAGGGTGATGCCGGCCAGCGGGTCGTCGATCGGCGCCCCCAGGCAAACCGTGACCCCGCCCAGGCCGTCGACCAGGCCGGCGAACCCGCTGAAGCCGATCTCCACATAGTGGTCGACGCGAAGACCGGTGGCTTGCTCGACCGTCTCCGCCAACAGCGGCGCACCGCCCATCGAGAAGGCCGCGTTGATCTTGTCGCGGCCGTACCCGGGGATCGGGACGTAGGAGTCGCGGGGGATGGACACCATCGTGGTCGGGGTGCTCGAGCTCACCGCGGGCACGTGCACCAACAGGATGGTGTCGGTGCGGCCGTTGCCGGTGTCGCCGCCGGTGGCCAGGGCCCGCTGCTGCTCGGTGGTCAAACCCTGACGGCTGTCGGAGCCGACCAGCAACCAGGTGCTGCCGATGCCGGCCGGCGGCCGGCCCGGGTAGTCCGTCAGCGCCGACTGGCGATGCAACGCCGACTCCAGCCACAGCGCGCCACCCAAAACGGCTGCGCAGCCCAGTAGCACGGCGATCACCAGGCTCAACGAAATGACTTGCAGCCAGGCCCTTCTGCCGCGCGAAGACCGAGTGGACCGTTGCCGGGCGCGGCGATTGGGTGACACCGGCCGTGGCGGGGGCGGGCCCGGGGGCGGTGGCCGTCTACGCCGGCGGTGGTCGTCGATGGTCAATGCAGCCACCGCAGGTAACCGGCCAGCAGGGCGTACCCGACGAAGGCGACGGTGTCGATCAGGCCGTGCGCGATCACCAACGGCCACAGACGGCCGGTGCGCTGCCAGGCATACCCGAACACCAGGCCCATGGCGATGTTGCCCAGGCCTGCGCCGAAGCCCTGGTAGAGGTGGTAGGCGCCGCGCAGCAAACTCGACCAGACCAGGGCGGCGCGGGGCCCGACGCCCAACTGGCCCAACCGTGTGAGCAGGTAGCCGACCACGATCACTTCTTCGGCCCAGCCATCGGCGAAGGCGGTGAGCGCCAGCATCGGCACTCGCCACCAGGTGTCGCCCAAGCCGGACGGGATCACCGAGGCGTTGATGTGCAAGGCCCGTGCCGCGAGGTAGAACGCCAACCCGGGCACGCCGATCAGCGCGGCCAGGCCCACCCCGCCGAGCAGGTCGGGCCGCCACCGGAACCGGCTCAGTCCGACGCTGGCGGGCCGTAATCCTGTGCGCCACAACAGGTATAGACCAAGCGCGCCCCAGGCGAGGAGTTGCACGACCGCGGTCGCGTTCAAGCCGAGGTCGATCAGGTCGAAGTGGGACCGCTTGGGGTTGAGCGGAATCCGCTGCGCGCTCAGGTCGCGCAGTACCGCATCCGTCAGCTGCAGGGCCGCCGTGACGGCGCTGAGACCGAACGTCACGGCGAGCACGATCACCAGCTCGAGACGTAGCGGCCTGCGCTCGGTACTGCTCAGAGGCGCAACCACCCCGACACGGTAACCGCCGACGGTGATCGGCTCAGTCTCGGCGCGCTCGCAATCCTGGCGTGCGGCCGAGTTAGTGAGTTAAGCCGCACGTAACGAAAGACGATCGAGCGGCGCACGGCCGACGACCCGATAGGGTTGGTGGTCGTGGCCAGCATCGCGTATCTCGGTCCGGCGGGGACCTTCACCGAAGCGGCGCTGTTGCAGATGGCCGAAGCCGGCCTGGTTCCGCAGGCGGCGGCGCGTGACTGGCAGCCGCTGCCGGTGGACAGCACGATTGCCGCGCTCGACGCGGTGCGCGACGGCGCGGCTCACTTCGCCTGCGTGCCGATCGAGAACTCGATCGACGGTTCGATCATGCCGACGCTGGACAGCCTGGCGATCGGAACGCCGCTGCAGATCTTCGCCGAGCTGACGCTCGACGTGGCGTTCAGCATCGCCGTCCGGCCCGGCCGCTCCGCCGCCGACGTCCACACGCTGGCCGCCTTCCCGGTCGCCGCCGCGCAGGTGCGGCAGTGGCTGGCCGCCCATCTGCCTGCGGCACAACTGCGTCCGGCCCTCTCCAACGCCGATGCGGCGCAGCAGGTCGCCGACGGACGTGTCGACGCCGCGGTGAGCTCTCCGCTGGCCGTCGCGCATCGGGGTTTGTCGACGCTGGCCGACGGCGTGGTCGACGAGGCCAACGCGCGTACCCGCTTCGTCCTGGTCGGACGGCCCGGCCCGCCGCCGGACCGGACCGGCGCCGACCGGACGTCGGTGGTGCTGCGGATCGACAACGCGCCCGGCGCGCTGGTGTCGGCGCTCACCGAATTCGGGATTCGAGGTATCGACCTCACCCGCATCGAATGCCGGCCCACCCGAAGAGAATTGGGTACCTACGTGTTCTTCATGGACTGCGTCGGTCATGTCGATGACCATGCCGTCGCCGAAGCGCTCAAGGCGTTGCATCTGCGGTGTACCGATGTGCGCTACTTGGGTTCGTGGCCGACGGGCGAGGTGGCCGGCGCGGCGCCGCCGCAGCTCGACGAGGCTGCGCGCTGGCTGGCAGCGCTGCGCCACGGCGAGGCGGCGCCGTGAGCGGGCGACTGGTGCTGGTGCGGCACGGGCAGTCCTTCGGCAACGTCGACAAACGCTTGGACACCCGCCCGCCCGGCACCGAGTTGACGCCGTTGGGTCGTGAGCAGGCGCGCGATTTCGCCAAGGCGCTGACGGCGCCGCCCGGGCTGCTGGTGCATTCGGTCGCGACCCGGGCGCTGCAGACTGCGGGCCAGATCAGCGGCGTGGTCGATGTGCCGGCGCGGGAGGTGACCGGCATCCACGAGGTCCAGGCCGGCGACCTGGAAAACCGTGACGACGACGACGCCGTTGACGAGTTCCACGCCGTGTATCAACGCTGGCTCGAAGGCGAGCGAGACGTGTCGATGCCCGGCGGCGAGAGCGCCAACCAGGTGCTGGATCGTTACCTGCCGGCGCTGAGCGAGCTACGCATCCGCTACCTCGAAGACGACAGCTGGGCCGGCGACATCGTCGTCGTCAGCCATGGGGCGGCGATCCGGCTGGCTGCGGCGGTATTGGCTGACGTGCCAAGCAGTTTCGCGCTCGACCACCATCTAGACAACACCGAGTTCGTGGTTCTGACGCCCGACGGCGACGAGGGCTGGGATTGCACGCAGTGGGGAACGCTGACGCCGCCGTTCCATCCCGAGCCTGCCGACGCGGCGGAGCCCGACTCCGACCCGATGGGCTGACGACTCAGATCGCGAGGGCCGCCGGTGCATCCTGGTGTGCGCAGTCGCAGCCGACGGCGTCGCAGTCGACAACGAACGTGTGCGGCGACAACTCTGGGCTGGCGCAGTCCGTGTCGGTGCATTCTGAACGGTGCAGCCGATGGTGGATGAGCGTGCCGTGGCAGTGCTCCAGGCCTGCCCGGCAGTCGCGGCAGCCCTGACCGTTTTGGCGCATGGGCCGTTTGTAGCACCGCGGGCCGACACGGTCACGTCGCCGCGCCCGTCAGGCCCAGCCAAGTTCGTGCAACCGCACGTCGTCGATGCCGAAGTGGTGGGCGATCTCGTGGATCACGGTGATCTTCACTTCCTCGACGAGGTCCTGCTCGTCGTCGCAGCTGTCCAGCAGCGCGTCCCGGTAGATCGTGATGGTGTCCGGCAACGACCCGGCGTAGTGCGAGTCACGTTCGGTCAGCGCCACACCTTCGTACAGCCCGAGTAGCTCGTCATCCTCGGGGTGGCGGTCGGCGATCAGCATCACCACGTTGTCCATCACGGCCACCAGCTTTGGCGGGATCAGATCGAGCGCGTCGGACACCAACTCCTCGAACCGTTGCGGATCCATCCGAACGGCCACGCGGCTAGGGTAGCCCGGCCGGCGGGGGCCCGGGCGGCGGACCGGCCGGCGGCGGTGGCTCGGCCGGTGGTGGTGGTGGTGGAGGTGGCCCGGCCGGCGGTGGCACCTGCGGTGCCGGCGGAGGGGCTTCGACAGCCGGCGGCGGGGCCGGAGCGGGTGCTTGCGGAGCCGGCGCTTGGCCCGGCAGGTGCTGGTTGCCCTGCCGTTGGCTGCTCGATCCTGCAGAGGATCCGTTCGACCCCGACGAATTGGACGGGCCGTTCGATCTCGTCGACGAGGCGCCTCCGCCGGGCTCTCGCCCAGTCGGGATCGGCGGCAGGTTGAGTCGCTCCTGCGGAATGTCCGGCGGCGGAACCGGAGACTGACCGTTGATCTTCAGCGCGCCCTTGGCGCTGTTGACCAGAGTCGCCCAGCCGCCGTCGCCCAGGATCGCCCCGATGCTGCATGCCACCTGCCGGCTACCGGCCGACCAACTCGGCAACGACAGCGTGCTGTAGATCAGCGTCAGCGTGGTGCTGCGTAGCTGCACCGGCGCGAGGTAGGCGTCGGTCAGTTTGGTGCAGGACTCCTTGATGAAGCCGTCCTGCTCGGGCTCCGGCGGCAAACCTTCGGGGAACCGGGCGAGCAGGTTGACCGTCCCGGTGACCTCCATCGCGTGCGGAGCGGCGCAGTCGACCGGGATGTCGGTGGGTTGGTTGGTCGCGGGGTCAATGCCCAGGCAGGTGCCGTCCGGCCAGACCTTGGACTGGTCGATGTCGGCGACCTTGCCCTGATAGGCGACCTGCTGGTGGCCCGCGCCCGGCAGTTGCAGACCGCACAGCATCCGCCGCTCGCCGAACTGTCGCCACGCCTTGTCGCCCGACCACAACATGCTGATGACGAACTTGCTGTTCGGATCGAACTTGGCGCCCAGGTAGCGGCGCACCGCCGATTCGCACTGCTCCTGGCTGATCTGCTCGATGCGGGTGGCCGTGGGCGGCGGCGCGGACGGGCCGTACTCGGAGCCCGGGAAGGTGCGCATGTCGATCGACTCGGAAACCTCGAAGCGGTGCTCGTCTTTGCAGTCGACGATGTCGGCGGCCTCGGGCATCCGATCCGGCCACATCAGGCAGTTGCCGCCGGCAGCGCGGTTGAACGCGTCGTTACCTTTGGCGCCGGTCGGCGGGACTGGGTCGATGTAGCCGGCCAGCCGTCCGGGGCTGCCGCCGATCGGCAGGGCCGTGACGAGTCCGGCGATCAGCAGACCGCCTAGCGCGGTGAGCAGCAACGCCCGCCGGGTCGCCGAGGCCTGCAGCGTCCCGTTCGGGGAGTTCAGCCACCCGACGCGCGGCCGCCGACGCCGCAGGCCCACAGCCCCCGACGCCTCGGCGGCGTCGCGCTCGTCACGCTCGGATTGGTGCCACATCGCCACCATTCTGACAGGCGAACAGTGATAAGTGGCGGCTGTTGCAGAAGTGAAATGGTTGCCGTTGATGCACGCTCACCAAGTAGGGTTCTAGCCCGTGATCGACCTGAAGTTGCTCCGGGACAACCCCGACGCTGTGCGCGAGTCGCAGCAGAAGCGGGGCGAGGACCCGACGCTGGTCGACACGCTGCTGACGGCCGACACCGCGCGCCGGTCCGCGATCGCAACTGCCGACTCGCGGCGCGCCCACCAGAAGGCAGCCAGCAAGAAGGTCGGCGGCGCCTCGCCCGACGAACGGCCCGCGCTGCTGGAGCGCGCCAAGGAACTGGCCGAGCAGGTCAAAGCGGCGGAGACGCAACAGGCCGAGGCGGAAAAGGCGTTCACTGCCGCGCACATGGCCATCTCCAACGTGATCATCGGCGGCGTGCCCGCGGGCGGGGAGGACGACTACGCGGTCCTCGACGTGGTCGGCGAACCGACCGCGATCGACGACCCGAGAGACCATCTCGAACTCGGCGAAGCCCTAGGCCTGCTCGACATGGAACGCGGCGCCAAGGTCTCCGGCTCGCGGTTCTACTTCCTCACCGGCCAGGGTGCGCTGCTGCAGCTGGGCCTGCTGAACCTGGCGATCCGGCTGGCCGCCGACAACGGGTTCGTGCCGATCATCCCGCCGGTGCTGGTGCGGCCCGAGGTGATGGCGGGGACGGGGTTCCTGGGCGCACATGCCGACGAGGTGTACCGTGTCGAGGCCGACGACCTGTATCTGGTCGGCACCTCCGAGGTCCCGCTGGCGGGCTACCACGCGGGCGAAATCCTCGACCTGTCCGCCGGGCCGCGGCGCTATGCCGGTTGGTCGTCATGCTTTCGCCGCGAAGCCGGCAGCTACGGCAAAGACACCCGCGGCATCATCCGGGTGCACCAGTTCGACAAGGTCGAGGCGTTCGTCTACTGCGACCCCGCCGACGCCGCGGCCGAGCACCAGCGGTTGCTGGGTTGGCAGCGTGAGATGCTGGGCCTCATCGAGGTGCCCTATCGGGTGATCGACGTTGCCGCAGGCGATCTCGGCTCATCGGCGGCGCGCAAGTTCGATTGTGAGGCGTGGGTGCCGACGCAGCAGGCCTACCGCGAGCTGACCTCGACGTCGAACTGCACCACCTTTCAGGCCCGGCGGCTGGCCACCCGTTATCGCGATGCGTCAGGCAAACCGCAGATCGCGGCGACGCTGAACGGCACGTTGGCCACCACCCGCTGGCTGGTCGCCATTCTGGAGAATCATCAGCGACCCGACGGCAGTGTGCGGATTCCGGCGGCGCTGGTCCCGTTCGTCGGCGCTGAGGTGCTGGAGCCGGTCGCCCGATGACCACGATCGGAACCCCTCTCTCGCCGAATGCGACCAAGGTCATGTTGCTCGGGTCCGGCGAACTCGGCCGCGAGGTGGTCATCGCGCTGCAACGCCTCGGCGTGGAGACCATCGCTGTCGACCAGTACGAGAACGCGCCGGCCCACCAGGTCGCCCACCACGCGCGGACTATCACGATGTCGGATCCGGACCAGCTCAAGGCACTGATCGAGGATGACAAACCTGACCTGATCGTGCCAGAAATCGAGGCCATCGCCACCGGGGCGCTCGAGGAACTGGAGGCGGCCGGTGCCGTGCGGGTGATCCCCACCGCCCAGGCCGCGCGCCTGACTATGGACCGTGAGGGAATCCGCCGCCTGGCCGCCGAAACCCTCGACCTTCCCACCAGCCGGTACCGGTTCTGCGACTCGCTGCCCGAATTGCGGGCTGCGGCCGACGTGATCGGCTACCCCTGCATCGTCAAACCGGTGATGAGCAGCTCGGGGAAGGGTCAGAGCAAGCTGGAGGGCGCTGATGATGTCGGGGCGGCCTGGGACCATGCGATTGCCGGTGGGCGAGTCAGCCAAGACCGTGTCATCGTCGAGGGATTTGTCGACTTCGATTACGAGATAACACTATTGACCGTCCGAGCGCGCGGCGATGACGGTGCGGTGGGCACTCAATTTTGCGCACCGATCGGCCACAAGCAGGTCGACGGCGACTACGTCGAGAGCTGGCAACCGCATCCGATGTCAGCGGCCGCGCTCAGCGACGCGCGGCGAATCGCCCTTACTGTCACGGAAAAGCTTGGCGGACAGGGGATTTTTGGGGTGGAGCTCTTCGTCAAAGGTGACCACGTCTGGTTCAGCGAGGTCAGCCCGCGCCCGCACGACACGGGAATGGTCACAATGATCACCCAAGTGCAGAACGAATTTGAGCTGCATGCCCGGGCCATTCTCGGACTTCCGGTCGACACCACGTGTACGACACCGGGCGCCAGCGCGGTGATCTACGGCGGTGTGGATGCACAGGGCGTCGTCTTCGACGGTGTGGACGACGCGCTCCGGGTGCCCCGGACGGATCTGCGCCTGTTCGGAAAGCCGGAAAGTTTCATCAAACGGCGGATGGGCGTCGCCTTGGCCTACGACGAAAACCTGGACGTCGCGCGGCGGAATGCGGTCGAGGCGGCGCGTCGGGTCAGGCCGCGCGAAGGCTAGACGGTAAGCGCCCGACCGTCTGCGCGTGCCGGTGCTGGCGCTCGATGGTCGCGAACGCGAAACTGGTGAACA
>NZ_JAVKSG010000035.1:0-40513 GCF_039583785.1 Mycobacterium sp. | reverse complement strand
TCTCGACCACGGACAACCCCGCACAAACACCTACCACCACCCCGAAAAACTGCTGCGGGCAGAGCAAGACGACGAAGACGTACCCTGACCGGGCCCGAGAATCAGCGCAGTGCATACCGGACCGGCAGATGTTTGTTGGGATCGCGGCCGACATCGAGGCGGAACGGGTCGGTGAAGACATCACGGCGCCGCGCCAGCAGGCGCAGCGCCGCGCGTGACGGCCCGTATCCCAGCACCCAATGCGTTCACTCCCAGATTGGCGCGGCCAGGTGCCGAGGATCGGGCGCATACGAGCCTGCGGGCCTGCCGACAATCGCGTCTACCCTCATACAGAGCGAGGGAGGGCACGCAATGTTTGCAGCATTCGGATTCGAAACCCTCGGTGTCGTGGTCGCAGACATGTTCTTCGTCGACCCAACACCGGACGAAGGCCAGGAGACCCCGGAGCGCGGAGTCAGATTGGAACTGCGGCTGGTCGATCGGGCCGAGCCGCAAGGATCGATCTACGGAGGCGTGCCGATCTCCTTCACCCGCCCAGTGTGGCGAGTAGATCTGTTCGGATCCACTCAGAGCCCGCCGGGGACCCTCGACCGAGCGCACCACCATCCCCGCTTCAACGGTTGGGAACCTGGACGTCGACACTTCGTTCCCGAGTTGTCGGCTGATCCGGTGTCCTGGTTGGCCGGAGCGCTCGCCGACCCGGCCGCGGTGCTGGCCCGCGCCGGTATCGAACCGGATGAGGTCAGCGAAGCAGACAAGGCCGGGCTGGCTGCGGCCGGTCCGGACATCGTCGCCGTGGTGAAACGAATGCTCGACGGTGTCCGCAACGGCGAATTGGCCCCGGCCCCCGCTGAACCGGTTGCGGCAGCGCGCACTGGTTGGCTCTGACGGTTCACGCTTCGGCCTACGCCGACGTCGAGTGGAGTCAGCAGCAGTTCGGGTCGAGCACCGAGCACAGCGCAAGGAGCGATTCGCGACGGGCGCGGTGGTAGACATTCATGCCGCGCCGCTCCGACTCGACCACAACCTGCTCGGCGCAACTGCGAGAGGTGATGGCTGAGCGTCGATTCGGCCAGTCCCACCGCCGACGCTAGGTCGCAACTAAACTCTTCATCCGCGTTGCTACTGAACAACAATGACACCAGCTTGACGCGCACCGGGTCGGCTAATGCGCTGAGGCGCAACGCAATCTCTAAAGCTGCATCATCGTGAGCCGTACCGGCGGCGACCGCCGAACCGCACACCGGCGCTGACACGTCGAACGCGGGCAGTGTCTTGGGCACCTGCTCATGACGCCACACCTTCTTGAGCAAGTCGGGCACCGGCCCTTTCGCCTCGCACACCGTCCTGAGACAGGCGAGCGAGCGCTGGTGGCCTGCTGCGCTGCGTATCAGAAAGCCTACGATAGGTATTACAGTAGTTATTTAGAACGATGACCCGGTTGCATAGCCGCGCATCAGCCGCACTCAGCGTAGAACGTGATGGAGGTGCCCCAGTGGCCAAGCAGGCAACCGCCGAAAAGCGGCAGCGCCGCGAACGGGGATCCATCAATCCCGACGACATCATCAGCGGGGCGTTCGAACTCGCGGAGCAGGTGTCGATCGACAACCTGAGCATGCCACTGCTCGGTAAGCATCTCGGTGTCGGGGTGACGAGCATCTACTGGTACTTCCGCAAAAAAGACGACCTGCTCAACGCGATGACCGATCGCGCACTACGCAAGTACGTGTTCGCAACGCCGTATGTGGAAGCCGTCGACTGGCGCACAACGCTGCGCAATCACGCCCGTTCGATGCGTAAAACGTTCATGGGCAACCCAATTCTGTGCGACCTGATCCTTATCCGGTCGGCACTGAGCCCCAGGGCCGCCCGGGTGGGCGTTCAGGAGATCGAGAAAGCGATCGCCGGACTGGTCGAGGCGGGGCTCTCGGCGGAAGAAGCTTTCGACACCTACTCCGCGGTGTCGGTTCATGTCCGCGGGTCGGTCGTGCTGCATCGGCTTCAGGAGAAAAACCAGGCGACCGACGACGGCGGCCGTACGATCCAAGATGCGCTGGTCATCGCTTCCGAGGCCACCCCGTTGCTGGCCCAGATGACTTCCACAGGACATCACATCGGCGCCCCCGACGACAACAACTTCGAATACGGCCTCGACTGCATTCTCGACAACGCCGGTCGTCTGATCGAACAACGCTCGAAGTCGACCGGCCGGCAGCAGAATTCAACGCCGGCCCGGCAGCGTAAGTCGACATCCACTGGGCGGACCAAGAATCCGCGCAACTGAGGCACCCAGGCTCGTGTTCCCGAGCGCCGCTTTCCTTGCTAAGTTGAACAGCGAAGCAATTGTATTGCCTACTGGAGAGGTATCCATATCGCCAGGGAAGGACGGATCCTTCGGTAAGGCATCGGCGCCGCGGTGCTGTGCGACACCGGCGCCATGACCGTCGACCGATTGCCGGAAACGACCCGGACGCTGCTCAGTTCGGTCAAGATTCCGACGGCGTGGCTACTGGTCGACGATGACGACACCGTTCCCCGCGGGCTGACTGGCAAGCTCGACGTGCGGCGGCTGCGTGCGTTACCGGCGCATCGTCGATCTCGGAGTCACTCACCCGACTCGACGACTCCGTGCTCGGCGAGGTGGTCGATCAGCGGAGCGGCCCCCGCGGCCAAATGCTCCGACATCGCCCTGCGGGCAGACTCGCTGTCACGGTTGGCCAACGCCGCCACCACCCGGCGGTGGTCTTTGATCGACTGGTCGGGCCAGCCGGCGATGGTGGGAAACACGGATTCGGGTGCGTAGCGGGTGATCTGCGACATCATCTGGGCGAGCTTCGGCGACTGTGCCGCCACGTTGATCGCCCGGTGGAACTCGTGGTTGAGACGCACCGTTCGCTCAATGTCGTTGCCGGCATAGGCCTCTTCGAGCTGAGATTGAATGTCGGTGAGCCGGCGTAGTTGACCGTCATCGATACTCTCGGCGGCTCGCGCGGCAAGCTCGCCACCGACGTGGGCCTGCAGGTTGGCCACGTCGGCCAGATCACGCTCGGTCACCGGCAGCACCACGAAGCCGCGGCGCGGCTGCTGCGCCAACAGCCCCTCGGACCGCAGCTCGAACAGGGCTTCGCGCACCGGGGTGACGCTGATCCCGAGCTCAGCGGCTAATTGGTCCAACCGGACGTACTCACCCGCCGAATAGGTGCCGTCAAAGATCCGCTTACGGACATAGCGCGCAACGTCTTCCGAGAGCTGGGGTCGCGCGGCGAAATCCGGGACGCTCACTGTCAAATCCGATACTCGGCAAGCAGTCGCTTGCTGATGATGGACTTCTGGATCTCGCTGGTGCCCTCGCCGATGAGCAGGAACGGCGCGTCACGCATCAGCCGCTCGATTTCGTAGTCCTTGGAGTAGCCGTACCCGCCGTGGATACGGAAGCTCTGCTGGGTGACTTCCGAGCAGAATTCGCTGGCAAGGTATTTCGCCATCCCCGCCGCGACGTCGTTGCGTTCGCCGGAGTCCTTGAGCCGGGCCGCGTTGACCATCATCAGATGCGCCGCCTCCACTTTAGTTGCCATTTCTGCGATTTGGAAGGCAATGGCCTGGTGCTCGGCGATCGGCTTACCGAAGGTGTGACGCTGTTGGGCATAGCGAGCGGCGAGCTCGAACGCACGAATCGCCACCCCGACCGCCCGCGCCGACACGTTGACCCGTCCGACTTCGATACCATCCATCATCTGGTAGAAGCCTCGGCCCGGCACGCCGCCCAAGATGTCGTCGGCGCGTGCGACGTATCCGTCGAAGATGAGCTCGGTGGTGTCGATCCCCTTGTAGCCGAGCTTGTCGATCTTGCCCGGGATCAACAGTCCGGGTTTCACTTCGCCGAAGCCGGTGGGCTTTTCGACGAGAAAGGCCGTCAGGTTGCGATGCGGCGCTTCAGCGCCCTCGTCGGTGCGAACCAGCACCGCGACCAAGCTGGAACTGGCGCCGTTGGTCAGCCACATCTTCTGGCCGTTGATGGTGTAGTCGCCGTCGGCGCCCCGGGCGGCGCGGGTGCGGATCGCCGCGACGTCAGATCCCAACTCGGGCTCGGACATCGAGAACGATCCGCGTATCTCGCCGGTCGCCATCCGCGGCAGGAAGCGTTGCTTCTGTTCGTCGGTGCCGTGCTGGCGCAGCATGTAGGCGACGATGAAATGGGTGTTGAGCACTCCGGAGATGCTCATCCAACCGCGGCCCAATTCTTCGATGCACAGGGCGTAGGTGAGCAACGACTCACCCAGTCCGCCGTATTCCTGCGGGATCATCAAGCCGAACAGGCCCATCTCGCGCATCTGGTCGACGATCGCTTGCGGATAGGTGTCGGTGCGCTCCAGCTCTGGCGCATTCGGGATGACTTCCTTTTCGACGAATTGACGCACGGTGGAGATGATCTCGTTCTGCACATCGGTCAGCCCGGCAGTCTGGGCGAGTTTGGTCATGAGGGGCCTTTCTCCTCGTCAGTGGGCGATCGTTTTCGCGTCGGTCAGGCGACTGATGTCGGCGGGGCTCAACCCCAGTGCCGCGGTGAGCACGTCGGCGGTGTCGCCGCCGAGTCGCGGTGCCGGCTCGGCGGCGAAGTGGCTGCCGTCGAAGGCGGTGGGCAGTCCTGGCGCCAGGTAGTCGCCGAGCCCCTCTTGGTTCAGGCGGGAGAACAATGGATTCGCGGTCACTCGCCCATCCGCGGCGGTCTCCGCGAAGGTGCGATAACGCTCGAACAGCACGCTGGTCGCCGACAGCGCCTGCGTGATCTCGTCGGCCGTGTGATCGCCGAACCACGTCGCGAACAGACCATTGAGCACGCCGCGGTAGCGGTAGCGCGTTCCCTCGTCGGTAAAGTCCGCGCCCAGTGACTCGGCCAGCGCGGAAACCACGGCCCCGCAAGCGGTGACCTCGACGAGATCCTGAAAGTGTCGTTTGGTCAGCGTCACCACCATGAACGCGGCGCCATCGGAGGAGGTGAAGTCCTGACCGTACTGGCCGTAGATCGCGTTGCCCAGACGCTCGCGTTCCGTGCCGTTGATCTGAGGTTCGGTGAGCAGCCCCAGGTTGCCCGCAGTGGCCAGGGCGACGTCTTCCAGCGGAAGGCTGATCTGCGCGCCGGCGCCGGACTGGTCGCGGCGGCGGAGCGCGGCGACCACCGCGAGCGCGGCGTAGAGGCCACAGCAGACATCCCAGGCCGGCAGCACATGGTTGATCGGTCCCGCGTGGTCCACCGGGCCGGTCACCAACGGAAATCCGGTCGCCGCGTTGACCGTGTAATCCACACCCGTGGAACCGTCGTGGCGGCCGAGCACCTGAACGTGGATCAGGTCGGCACGCTGGGCGACCAGCGTCTCGTAGGACAGCCAGGACAACCCCGCGGCGTTGGTCACTACGATGCCGTCACCCTCGACGATCAGTCGCTGAATCAGCTCCTGGCCGTCAGCGCAGCGCAAATCAATGGTGGCCGAACGCTTTCCCTTGTTCAGGCCGGTCCAGTAGATGGACGTGCCGTCCGCGGTGACCGGCCATCGGTTGGTATCCGATGCGCCGCCTATGGGATCGATCCGGATCACCTCGGCGCCCAGCTGGCTCAACGTCATTCCGCACAGCGGCGCCGCGACGAAGCTGGACACCTCGACGACGGTGAGATCGGCCAACGGGGTCGTCAAGACTCGACCCGTTCGAAAATTGCCGCGAGACCCTGGCCGCCGCCGATGCACATGGTTTCCAACCCGTAGCGGGCACCACGCCGGTTGAGTTCGCGGGCCAGCGTCGCGAGCATCCTGCCGCCGGTCGCACCGACCGGGTGGCCCAATGAGATTCCGGACCCGTGCACGTTGGTCCGCTCGAGGTCGGCGGCGCCAAAGTCCCACTCCCGCATGACCGCCAGCGCCTGCGCGGCAAAGGCCTCGTTGAGTTCGATCAGGTCGATGTCGCTCAATGTCAGGCCCGCTTTATCCAGTGCGGCCCGGGTGGCCGGCACCGGGCCGATTCCCATCACGTTGGGCGCCACGCCCGCGGTGGCCCACGACACCAACCGGACCAGCGGGGTGAGGCCGAGTTCCGCGGCTCGCTGCGGCGTCGTGACCAGACACATGGACGCGGCGTCGTTCTGCCCGCTGGCGTTGCCGGCCGTCACCGTCGAATCTGGATCACTTTTGAGCAGAACAGGTTTGAGCTTACTCAGCGATTCCACCGTGGTGTCGGCGCGAGGATGTTCGTCGGTGTCGATCACATCCTCGCCGCGACGGTTGCGCACGGTGACCGGGATGATCTCCTCGGCCAGAATGCCGTCCTTCTGCGCAGCCACCGCGCGCTGATGTGATGTCACCGCGAGTTCGTCCTGCTCCTGACGGGAAATGTGGTATTGGCGGCGCAGATTCTCTGCGGTCTCCAGCATCCCGCCGGGCACCGGGTGGTGGCGGCCACCGGCGGTGGTCCGGCCGCGAGCAAGGGCGTCGTGTACCTGGACACCACCACGGGCACCACCCCACCGCATGTCGGTGGAATAGAAAGCGACGTTGGTCATGCTTTCCGCCCCACCGGCCACCACCAGATCGTTGTCGCCGGATTGGATGTGCAGGCACGCCTGGATGACCGCCTGTAGACCCGATCCGCAGCGACGGTCGACCTGCATGCCCGGCACCGTCACCGGCAGACCCGAATCGAGGCCGACGACGCGCCCGATCGCCGGGGCCTCGCTGCTCGGATAGCAGTGCCCCAGAATGACATCCTGCACCGCCTCGGGCGGGACGCCGGTTCGATCGAGAAGCCCGGTGAGCGCGGCGACGCCCAACTCGACGGCACTCAGCGACGTGAACATGCCGCCGTAGCGCCCGATCGGGGTCCGGACCGGCTCGCAGATCACCGCCTCGCAAGCGCTCACAGGTGCCTCCCGCCGGTCACCTCGAGGACGGTGCCGGTCATGTACGACGAAAGGTCGCTCGCGAGGAATAGGGCCACCTTGGCCACCTCCTCGGGCTCGCCGGCCCGTCCCATCGGTATCTCGGCCAGCTTCTCGTCCCAAATCCGTTGCGGCATGGCCTCGGTCATCGCCGAGCGGATGAGTCCTGGCTGGATGGCGTTGACCCGCACACCCAGGTGCGCCAGCTCCTTGGACGCCGCCTTGGTCATTCCCACGATGCCGGCCTTGGCCGCCGAATAGTTGGTCTGGCCGACCATGCCGACCTTTCCGGAGATCGACGACATATTCACGATCGCGCCGCTTTTGTTCTCCCGCATGATCGCAGCGGCTTTACGCAGCCCGTTCCAGGTTCCCTTCAGATGTACGGCGATCACCTGGTCGAACTGCTCTTCGGTCATCTTCCGCATCGTCGCGTCGCGGGTGATGCCGGCGTTGTTGATCATGATGTCCAGCGCGCCGAATCCGTCCACCGCAGCACCGATGAGTGTGTCGACGTCATCGCCGGACGTCACATCGCAGCGCACCGCCAAGGCAACGCTGTCGCCGCCCAACTTGGCGGCCGCCTCCTGCGAAGCCTGGAGGTTCACGTCGCCGAGCACCACCCGCGCGCCCTCGTCCACGAAGAGTTGCGCGATGGCCAAGCCCAGGCCCTGGGCACCACCCGTGACGACTGCGGTCTTACCGGTCAACAACGACACACGATCACCGTCCTCTTGTCTGCGCCCCGAACATGGAGCATCTCGAACATCATATTTCATATATGATCGCGCGGACGCGACTGCCGGCGGGGTCCCGCACCCACCGCCGTCGACCGCTCTCACAGCCCACAGAAGGAGCGTTGATCCATGCCCACCGCTGCCGTCGACGACGACGATTTCCAGGAGATTCTGGCGCAGACCCGCCAATTCGTACGTTCCGCAGTGGTGCCCCGCGAGCAGGAAATTCTCGCGACCGATCGGGTGCCAGACGATCTCCGGAGCCAGGCCAAGGACATGGGACTGTTCGGCTACGCGATCCCCCAGGAGTGGGGTGGGCTCGGCCTCGACATCACCCAGGACATCGAGCTGGCGATGGAACTCGGCTACACCTCGCTGGCGCTGCGGTCGATGTTCGGCACCAACAACGGCATCGCCGGCCAGGTCCTGGTCGGGTTCGGCACCGACCAGCAGAAGGCCACTTGGCTGGAGGAACTGGCAACTGGAAAGGTCGCCTCGTTCGCACTGACCGAACCGGGCGCAGGATCGAACCCGGCGGGGCTGCGCACCAAGGCAATTCGCGACAACGGCGAATGGGTGATCAACGGCGAGAAGCAGTACATCACCAACGCCCCAGTCGCGGACCTGTTCGTGGTCTTCGCGCGGACCCGCCCGGCCGACGACGACGGGCCCGGCATCGCGGTATTCCTGGTGCCGGCCGGCAGCCCTGGGGTCGAGGTTGGCCCCAAGGACGCCAAGATGGGGCAGGAGGGCGCCTGGACCGCCGACGTTCGCTTCACCGATGTCCGGGTGCCGGACGGTGCGCTGGTCGGCGGCAGCGAGGACATCGGCTACCGGGCGGCGATGACCGCGCTCGCACGCGGTCGAATTCACATCGCGGCACTGGCCGTGGGCGCCGCACAGCGGGCGCTGGATGAGTCCGTCGCGTATGCGGCCACCGCCACCCAGGGCGGCAACCCGATCGGCAGTTTCCAGCTCGTGCAGGCGATGCTCGCCGATCAGCAGACCGGAGTGATGGCCGGCCGCGCCCTCGTTCGGGATGCTGCCCGATTGTGGCTCGACGACGAGGACCGACGGATCGCCCCCTCGGCGGCCAAGGTGTTCTGCACCGAAATGGCCGGCAAAGTCGCCGATCTCGCCGTGCAGATTCACGGCGGCAGCGGCTACATGCGCGACGTGCCGGTCGAGCGTATCTACCGCGACGTGCGCTTGCTGCGACTCTACGAGGGCACTAGCGAGATTCAACGACTGATCATCGGCTCGAACCTGGTGAAGGCGGCGCGGCGCAAACCGTAACGTATTTTCGTCCGCGAGCTGGCAGGCATTCGTTGATTCGCGTACCACGGCCCCCGCGCGAGCGTGCGCGTTTGTACGCCGACACGCCGACGAACGCGTCATTGCATGCACGCTCACGCCGGAGCAGCTCACTGACCGATGAGTTCCAACGTCCCGCAGTCCCGGACCGCCTGGCAGCCACGAGCCAACATGGTCAGAACCATGTCGTCACCGCGGTCGGTGGCGGTGGCGAACGCGAACCCCCACCGCAAGCGTCAGGCCGCCATCGACGTTGATGGCAACGAAAATCACGCCGCTGGCAGCCCACGTCGCCGCCAAGATCAGCGACTGGCGCCGCACGAGTCGGGCTGCTGCTCGTCGTTGATCCGGATTGGGTTGCTGGGCAACGACAAACCACCGCAGCACCGGCGCGGCGATCAGTGACCCGCCCACCGCGACGGCGACAGGCCCAGCACGACCAGGATCGTCGCCGCGATCATGTTCTTTGCGCCGAAGTAGGCGTGCGCCCCGCTGACCGTTTGGCCGTGCAGCGGTATCGCGATCGCCGCCGCCGCGGCATCGGCGACCGCCAGCAGGTGGGCACCCACCAGACCGGTCGCAGAGTGAATCGACAACCTGCGGGCGCTGCTTGTCTGACGCGCCTTCGTCACGGGATCAAGGTAGCCGAGCGCCGGGCACCAATGCGCTATTGAGCGGGGCGTCGTTACCCTGCGGGATACCCCACGGATTTGACCTCGGTGTACTGGTCGAAACCGGCCACGCCGTTCTGGCGGCCGACGCCGCTGTCCTTGTATCCCCCGAACGGGACGTCGGCACCGTAGGGCGCGCCGCCGTTGACGCCGATGAAGCCGGCCTTGATGCGGCGGGCGACCGCCAGCGAATGCTCCAGCGAACCCGACATCACGTTGCCGGCCAAGCCGTACGGACTGTCGTTGGCGATCCGGATCGCGTCTTCTTCGTCGTCGAACGGAATGACCGACAACACCGGGCCGAAGATCTCCTCCTGGGCGATCGTCATCTTGTTGTCGACGTCGGTGAAAAGCGTTGGCCGGACGAAGTATCCCTTGTCGAAGCCGGTCTCCGCGCCCGGCCCGCCGACCAGCGCGGTGGCGCCTTCTTCGACACCCTTTTTGATGTAGCCCGTCACCCGGTCGAACTGTCGCTGCGAGATCACCGGCCCGCACAGGGTGCCCGGATCCTGCGGGTCGCCGCAGGTGACGTTCTCGTAGATGCTCTTGAGGATCGCCACACCCTCGTCGTAGCGAGACCGCGGCAACAGCATCCGGGTCGGGTTGGCGCACCCCTGCCCCGCGTGCATGCACGGGGCGATGCCGATCGCACACGCCAACCCGAAGTCCGCGTCCTCCAGGACGATCGTCGCCGACTTGCCGCCGAGTTCGAGGAACAGCCGCTTCATGGTGGCCGCACCCTTTTCCATGATCCGCTTGCCGACCACCGTCGACCCGGTGAACGAGATCAGGTCCACCTTGGGCGAGAGCGTAAGTTCCTCGCCCACAGAGTGATCCGACGCGGTGACGACGTTGACGACACCGGCCGGGATGTCGGTCTGCTCGGCGATCAGCCGGCCCAGCCGGGTCGCGTTGAACGGGGTGTTGGGTGCCGGCTTGAGCACCACGGTGTTGCCGGTGCCCAGCGCCTGACCAAGCTTGTTGATCGTCACCTCGAACGGGAAGTTCCACGGCACAATCGCACCCACCACACCGACCGGCTCCCGCCAGACCTTGATGGAGGTGTTCGCGCCGGTGAGACTGATCACCCGGTCGCCGAGGTCGGTCTCCCAGGCGTACTCGTCGATCAGCCGGGCCGGGTATTTCAGCCCGTCGGCCAGCGGGGCGTCCAGCTGTGGGCCGAAGGTGATGGCCCGCGGCGAGCCGACTTCGAGGATGAGCTCCTCGCGCAGTTCGTCGATCTCGAATTCGATCGCCTCGTGCAGTTGCAGCAGGCACCGCTTGCGCAGCTCCTTGTTGGTCGACCAGTCGGTCTCGTCGAACGCACGGCGGGCGGCGTCGATCGCCCGGTGCATGTCCGATTTCGAGGCGTCGGCCACCTCGCCAAGCGATTCCTCGGTGGCCGGGTTGAGGTTGGTGAAGGTACCGGCCTGGCCGTCGACCAACGTGCCGTCGATCATCATCTTCGGCTCGAAGCGGACCTTTACAGTGTCAGTCATCTTTGTTGCGCTTTCGTTGAGGGGACGCGAGCGGAGCGCCAAGTCGGACATTACTATGGGAAGCCTTACCGGAACGCAGTCGGTTGACAATGGTGTTTGATGGGCCAACTATCTGTTCCACCGCAGAGTTCGCCTTTACCCGTCGTCAATCGCCCCGGAGCCGTAGACAGGTCCGCAAGGAGTTGCGCGCCTGGCTGGCCGCCAACCTGACCGACGACGTCATCGCGGCGAACCGCGGCCGGGGTAGCGACAGCGACATTCCACGCTGAGCCACGAAGGAGCCCCTGGTGCGCGGCGACGTAGAACGTGACAGTTCCACCCAAATCTGACAACCAAAATTTCAGATACCCACCGGTCGACGCGTTCGCCCCCGCATACTTGCGGGGTGCGTCGTGTCGGAGTCTGTGCCGCTGACTCTGCTTACGCGTTGACGGCTTACCGCCTGTCAGCACCCGGACCGCAGTTTCGCACCGGAAAGCGCCGCCTTGGCCTTCGTCGACCAATCACGCCTACGGTCGGCACCCCACGAAAGGATCGAAATGTCTGCTATCGAACAGTTCCGCTACGACGGCAAAAAGGCACTCGTGGTCGGAGGCGCCACGGGCATGGGTGCCGCGGCGGCCAAGATCGTGGGTGATCTCGGAGCCGAGGTGATCAACCTGGACTACGCCCCGGTGGAGGCTGGACTCGGCCGCGGTATCCAGGTCGACCTGCGTGACCCGGCGTCGATCGACAGCGCGCTCGACCAGATCGGCGGACCCGTCGACGCGGTGTTCTCCGCCGCCGGCATTGCCGACGGGCCGGACCTGATGAAGATCAACTTCATCGGCCATCGGCACCTGATCGACAGGCTGATCGACCACGGCCAGCTGGGCCGCGGTTCGGCGATCTGCTTCATCTCCTCGGTCGCGGGCATCGGCTGGGAAACCGACTTGCCGCGCCTGCAGGAATTCTTGGCCACGCCGGACTTCGCCTCGGCCGATGCCTGGGTCAAGGCCCACGAGGCGGACAACTTCGGCCACTACGGCACCAGCAAACAGGCGATCAACGCCTATGTCGCCACACACGCATTCCCGTTCCTGGCCAAGGGAATTCGGATCAACGCAATCTGCCCGGGTCCGACCGACACTCCCCTAGCCCGCGCCAATGCCGACCTGTGGCTGTCGTTCGCGCAGGACTACCGGGAGGCCACCGGCACAGCGACGCACACGCCCGAGCAGATGGGCAATGTGATGGCGTTTCTCAACAGCGATGCGGCTGCCGGGATCAACGGCGTGACGCTGCTGGTCGACTACGGACACGTCAACTCGTCGAACACCGGAACATTCGCCGCCGGCAAGCCGATCATCGACTTGCTCATGGGCCGAATCTCGCTGGGTTGATCCTTGGTGCACGTTCACTCCCCCGGACGCACGCAGGCTGATAGAAAAAGTATGCGAGCTAGATCTGCGTGCGTGGGGAGGTGCCCAGTGGGGCAACGGCGTATCACCGCAGCGGTGAGCGCTGCACTGCTAGCGACGTCGTGTGCGGGTTGCTTCGCGCAGGACGACAACGCGACGCAGAAGACCGCGCACATCACGGTCGACAACAACTCCCGCACGTCCCACGCCGTCACCTGCAGTCAGGTCAACTGGTTGCTGACGGCCAACATCAGCGTAGCGCCGGCGAATGTGCGGGTGCTGCTTCGGTTGGACCCGGACAAGCCGAAGGTCGAGTCGGTGCATTTCGACAACTTCGCCGGCTTCTCCGGTGTCTCCAACGCCGGCGCCGGTGACGCGAAGATCCGGGTGGTCAAGGACATTTACACGATCACCGGCAACGCCACGGGCACTCAACTCGACGATCCACGCGTCTCGGTGACCGAACCGTTCAGCATCGAGGTGGGTTGCTGAGCGACGCTATTGCAGGTCGTCGTCCGACGGTGGCGGTGGAAACCCTGGCTCCGGCGGCGAGTTCTTCAGCCACGCTCTCAGACGCACAAGCGGACCGACTACGACACCGGTAGCCAACAAGATCAGCAGCACCACGATCGCGGCGTTCATACCGTCAATGGTGCCAGTCGCGGAGATGCGGCTTGAAGTTTCACCGGTCCGGACAGATGGGTTTCTGGTGGCGCGGGTGGGCCCGGTATTCCAGAGATTGTTCGCGACGCAACGGGTGGACGCGGGCCGTGTAGAAGGCAGCTAGATACAGGACAGCGACGCAGCCCGCAGTGACCAGCGCTGCCTGGGCTTTCTCGATGTACCGGTTGAGCGCGCCGTTCCCCGCGCGGCCGCTAACGCGGCCCCGTTGCATCATCGCGACGTCGACGAGTTTGATGCGTCGGCCGCATCGTCAGGCCCCACGGCCCACGGGTCATGGTTCCGGACACACAACAGTCGCCGTCGGTGGTGAAGAATGCGTTCACCCGCTCATGTTAGGGGGGGGTGAACGTCGGTTGTGGTGCGGGCGGGGGGACTTGAACCCCCACGCTCTTTCGAGCACCGGCACCTAAAGCCGGCGCGTCTGCCATTTCGCCACGCCCGCAAGCTTCACGAGCGTACCGCCTCGGCGCTTGGGCGAAACCGTCCCCGGCCTCCTGGTGAAAGGCGCAGAGTACCTTCTAGGGATGTCCACTACACGTCGTCGGAGACCCGCGCTGATCGCGCTGGTGGTCCTCGCGGCGGGCGGCTGCCTGGCGTTGGGCTGGTGGCAGTGGACCCGGTTCGAATCGACGTCGGGCACGTTCCAGAATCTCGGATACGCCTTGCAGTGGCCGGCGTTCGCCGGATTCTGTGTCTACGCCTACCGCAAATTCGTCCGCTACGAGGAGGCACCGCCGGAACCCCGAAACACTGAGGCCGTCAACGAAATACCGCAAGGGCTGCTGCCCGAGCGACCCAAAGCCGCGCAACACGGCCCCGACGACCCCGAACTTTGCGAGTACAACGCCTATCTGGCCGAACTTGCCAAGGCGGACAACGAAAACCATCAGAAGCAGGACAGGACGACCGCATGACCACAGCAGCCCAGAACATCCGCACCCCGCTGCTCGCCTACCGCGTGATGGCATGGACGACGGGTATCTGGCTGATTGCGCTGTGCTACGAGATCGTCGTCCACTACATCATCAAGGTGCCGAATCCACCGACCTGGATTGGCATCGTGCACGGCTGGGTGTACTTCGCGTACGTTTTGGCAGCCTTCAACCTCGCCGTCAAGGTCCGCTGGCCGATCGCGAAGACAATCGGGGTGCTGCTGGCCGGAACCATCCCTCTGGTCGGCGTTATCGTCGAGCACTTTCAGACCCGAAACATCAAGGCTCAGTTCAACTTATAGGGTTCGCAGCGCGGGCAGCAACAGTTTGAGCGCGCGGCCGCGGTGCGATGCCGCATCTTTTTCTGCCGAAGTCAGTTGCGCGGCAGTGCGGTCGTCGCCGTCCGGGACGAACACCGGGTCGTAGCCGAAACCCGCGTCACCGCGCGATTCCCGGATGATCGCCCCATGCCACTCGCCGCGGACGACGACCTCGTCGGAACCGGACACCAGCGCGCAGGCCGAGACAAACGTCGCGCCGCGACGCTCGTCGGGCACGTCACGCAATTGCGCCAGCAGCAGAGCGGTGTTGCCGGCGTCGTCACCGTGTCTGCCCGCCCACCGCGCCGACAGCACGCCCGGCATGCCGTTCAGCGCGGCCACCTCCAAACCGGAGTCGTCGGCGACCGTCGGTAACCCGGTCGCCGCGAATCCGTCCCGGGCCTTGGCTAGAGCGTTATCTTCAAACGTTGCACCGGTTTCCGGCGCCTCGTCAAACGCGGCAACGTCATTGAGTGACACCAGCGTCAGTCCCGACAGCGCGGCCGCGTCCAATACCCGGCGCAACTCCGCCAGCTTTTTGGCGTTGCGGCTCGCGACCAGGACCCGGGTCATCGACAAATCCCAGCCATCAGCCCGCCATCGTAATTCAGGCGGGCCGCAGTGAGCCCGGGGCAGTCGGAGAAATGGGTCCAAGGCCCGATGACTTTTCCCGGGCAAATGCAGGCGGTCAGCTGCCGAAGGCCTTCTGCGGCGTGTGGCCCTCGGGCAGCACACCCGGGTACGGCAGGGCCAGCGCCTCGCGCTGCGCGACGAACAGCTTCTCGCACGCCCCTTCCGCGACATCGAGCAATTTGTCCAGCGTCGACCGCGGGAAGGTGGCACCCTCGCCGGTGCCCTGCACCTCGACCAGCGTCCCGGTGTCGGTGGCGACGACGTTCATGTCCACCTCGGCGCGGGAGTCCTCCTCGTAGGGCAGGTCGACCCGCACCCGGCCGTCGACAACGCCGACGCTGATCGCGGCGATCGCACAGGACAAGGGCCGAGGATCGGACAGCTTGCCCGCCGCCGAAAGGTAGGTCACCGCATCGGCCAACGCGACGTAAGCCCCGGTGATCGCCGCGGTACGAGTTCCGCCGTCGGCCTGTAGCACGTCGCAGTCGATGGCAATGGTGTTCTCCCCCAACGCCGCTAGGTCAATGCAGGCCCGCAGCGACCTACCGACTAGTCGGCTGATCTCCTGGGTGCGGCCGGACGGCCGGCCCTTCACCGATTCCCGGTCGCTGCGGGTGTGGGTGGCCGACGGCAGCATCGCGTACTCGGCAGTGAGCCAGCCCAGTCCGGAGCCTTTACGCCAGCGGGGCACGCCCTCGGTGACGCTGGCCGTGCACAGGACTTTGGTCTGACCGAATTCGATCACCACCGAACCTGCCGGGTGGGCGGTGAATCCGCGGGTGATGACGACCGGCCGGAGTTCGTCGTCGAGGCGGCCGTCTTCTCGTTTTGACACGCCGCCACTTTAGCCCGGCGACGATGCAGAGCGCGGAGCGCGATGAGGAGGAGCCGGGCAATTCAGCCCCAGCCCGGCGACGATGCAGAGCGCGGAGCGCGATGAGGAGGAGCCGGGCAATTCAGCCCCAGCCCGGAGTCAGGAGCGCCCGACGTCAAATGTCTCGCCGCACACCACCGCGTGCACGGGGCCGTCGAATTCGGCTTTGGCTTCGCTGATCACGTCCTCGCGCGCGGTCCACGGCGGGATGTGCGTCAGCAACAACTCCCCGACCCCGGCCGCGGCGGCGATCCGCCCGGCCTCGGTGCCGGACAGGTGCAGGTTCGGCGGACGGTCGGGCGAGTGCGTCCAGGACGCCTCGCACAGGAACACATCGGCGCCGCGGGCCAATTCGATGACGGCGTCGCAGTAACCGGTGTCACCGCTGTAGACGAACGTGGCGCCGTCGCCGTTGATGACGCGCATGCCATAGGACTCGGTCGGGTGGCACACCAGCCGGGGCGTGACGCTGAGCGCGCCGATCGTGACGGCTTCACCGTTGACCCAGTGGTGCACGTCGAAAATGTCGGAGCAGTCGTCGATCTCGCCGCCGTACGGCGACGACGCGGCGCCCAGCCGCGACCAGGTGTCGCTCGGCCCGTACATCAGGGCCTTACCGACCGGCGGCGACGGGTGGTAGCGGCGCCACACGAACAACCCGGGCATATCGAGGCAGTGATCGGCATGCAGGTGCGACAGCAGCACCTGGACCGACCCCGGATCGGCATGCCGCTGCAGCGCTCCGAGTACGCCTCCACCGAAGTCGATGACCAGCGGCGGGGTGTCCGGTGCCCTCAGCAGATAACCCGATGCCGGCGAATCCGGGCCAACGACGCTCCCGGAGCAGCCCAGCACGGTAATTCGCACGGTGACCACTGTGCCATGCCCGCCGTCATGATGTTGAAAACATCCCGCTTTCTATTGAGAAAGCTCAACCGGGCGCGGCGATGTGCCGATGAACCGGTTCGACTCCGGTGATCGCTGGCCCCAGAAACCGCGCCGCGAGCGCGAGAAACGCCTCCGGATCGCCGGTGGCCTCGAACGCGCGCAGCGGCGAAACGGCATCGGGACGGTCCGGGTGGGGATGCAGTAGGTCGCGTTGCGTCAGCACGCGCAGAAGTTCTTTTGCCGTCTCCTCCGCGCTGGACACCAGCGTCACCGCATCACCCATTGCCAGCTGGATCAGCCCGGACAGCAGCGGATAGTGCGTGCAGCCCAGCACCAGGGTGTCGACGTCGGCGCTTTGCAGCGGCTCGAGATACCCCTCGGCCAGGCCCAGCACCTGACGGCCGCTGGTGATGCCGCGCTCGACGAAGTCGACGAAACGCGGGCAGGCCACCGCGGTGATCTCGGTGTCGCGGGCGGCGGCGAAGGCGTCCTGGTAGGCGCCGGACTCGACCGTGGCCTGGGTTCCGATCACGCCGATGCGACCGTTGCGGGTGGTGGCGACGGCCCGTCGTACCGCGGGCAGGATCACCTCGACGACAGGCACGTCGTAGCGTTCCCGCGCGTCATGCAGGCAGGCCGAGGACGCCGAATTGCAGGCGATGACCAGCGCCTTCACCCCGCGGCCGACGAGGTCGTCGCCGATGGCCAGGGCATGCGCGCGAATCTCGGAAATGGTCAGCGGGCCGTAGGGACCGTTGCCGGTGTCGCCGACGTAGATGATCTCCTCGTCGGGCAGTTGGTCGATGATCGAGCGCGCCACGGTCAACCCGCCCACGCCGGAGTCGAACACCCCGATCGGTGCCAGTGCGTCATGCATGTCAACTCGATTATTGCCGTGGTGCCGCGCGCCGCCGCACCCTGGCTTCGCGTTCCGAGCTGGACAGCAGGTAGGCGGCGAGCACTCCGGCGATGCCACCGCAGAGATGCCCCTGCCACGACACGCCCCCGCAGACATTGAGCACCGGCACCGCGCCCCACAGCACGCCACCGTAGACAACCAGCACCAGCAGCCCGATCACGATCTGCCAACCCGAACGGGTGAAGAAGCCGAACACCAGCAGGAAGGTCAGCCAGCCGAAGATCAGGCCGGAGGCGCCGATGTGATCGGTTTCGCCGCAGGACGACCCCAGGTTCCCGATCAGCCAGGTGCCGAAACCGCCGGCGATCCACACGATCGCGGTCACCCACAGGAATCGCGACAACCCGGCCAGGGCGACCAGGAAACCCAGCACCAGGGCCGGCCCGGTGTTGGCGGCCAGGTGTGCCCAGTTCGCATGCAATAGCGGAGCGAACAGGATGCCCCACAAACCGTCGGCCTCCAGCGGGCGGATGCCGTTGTCGTCCAGCCGGTGCCCGTTGAACTGGTCGAAGGCCTCGACGACGTAGAGCAGCGCCACGAAGCTGAGGATGGTGGCCCCACCGACGACGAACGCGGACCGCTTCTTCGGTTTTTCAGCCGGCGTGCCCACGCTCATGGCTGCCCTTGCACGGCATCTTCGGCTTTGTCCCAACTACCGGTCATCAGCGCCTCGCAGGAATGCCCCGGGCAGCAGGTCCCGGTAGGTCGGTATGCCGGCCACCGACACGGCGGCGATCACGGCGACCAACACCGCGCGGGCCAGACAATCGGCCGCCGCGTTGCCGATCTCGGTGGCCAGGGGTGTCTCCGGCGAGAAAGCGGCGGGCAGATCGGCCGGCGGCGCCACCTCAATGGCACCGGTGGCGAGCGCGAACACCGTGTCGCCATCGATCGGGGTGTGCGCGGGCCGGATGCTACGGGCCAGCCCATCGTGAGCAGCGCTCGCGATCTGCCGGCAGGTCGCCGAGCTCACCGCGGCGTCGGTCGCCACCACTGCGATCGTGGTGTTCAGCGCGCTCAACGGCGATTCGAGGCTGGCCAGCTCGGCGCGTTGCTCATCGGGTGGCTGGGTCAATCCGAACTCGTCGACCAGATAGCTCAGCCACGGCAACCCGGTGGCCTGATCGACGACGTTGCCCGCGGAGTTCACCACCACCAGCGCGCCGACGGTCACTCCGGACGGCAGCGTCGTCGACGCGGTCCCGACGCCGCCCTTCAGCACGCCCGCGCACGCACCCACCCCGGCGCCGACCGTGCCGATGGCGACCTCGACGCCAGCTGACCGGCAGGCGTCATAGCCGAAGTCGGGGGTGGGCCGGTTACTCCACGCGCCGACCTCCAGATCGAAGATCACCGCGCCGGGGACGATCGGCACCACCCCACCCGTCAAAGCCACCCCGCGGTTGCGCTCCTCCAACCAGCGCATCACCCCGTCGGCGGCCGCCAAGCCGAACGCGCTGCCGCCGGCGAGCAACACCGCGTCGACGTAGCGCACGCTGTTGGCCGGATCCAGCAGATCGGTTTCCCGGGTGCCGGGCGCGCCGCCGCGCACGTCGACGGCGCCGACGGTGCCCGGGGGCGCCAGGACGACGGTGACGCCGCTCGCCCACCCCCCGCCCATGGTCGCGTCGGAGTCCAGCCGGTGATGCTGGCCGACCAGGATGCCCGCGACGTCGGTGATCGCGGTCATCGCGATCCCATCAGCGCCACCACCAGGTATTCCTGCAAGACGGTCAGCCACTGGTAGACGTCAAGATGCGCGGCCAGCGGATGATCGTCAGGCAGCCGATCGGGGCCGCCTGCTTTGACGTCGAGCATGGTGCCCAGCGCCAGCCGCAGGTCGTTGACCGACGCGGCCCAGCCATGGGCGGCCTCTTCGGTCAGCTCGATCTTGCCGCCGTGATCTGGCAGTGTGTCCAGGAGTTGTTGGGCTGCAACCCGTTTGGCGTCGATGATGGACGGCTCATGCAGGCTGCGCAGGGCCGCGTTCAGCCGGTCGGTGGCTTCGTCCGGCGCGGCCGCCTGGTCAGCCGGCTTGGCGAAATCGGGCAGCAGCCGCTGCAGGGTCGCGTTGTCCGGCGGCTCGGAGTTGCCGGTCTTCATGCCGGTGATCTGTTCGAGTTCGTCGTGCGGCGACGAGGATTCGCGTTCGTCGAGCAGCCCGATCATCGAGGCGACCAGGTTCTTCAGCAGCGCCGCCTCATGCGCATCCAGCGCTGACCGATATCGGGCGCCGTCGGCGGTTTCTACCCGCTTCCACTTACGCACTCAGTGGTCCTGCTGCATGGTGGCCCACAATCCGGCCGCGTGCAGCTTGCTGACATCGACTTCCATGGACTCCCGGCTGCCCGCCGACACCACCGCCTTGCCTTCGTTGTGCACCTGCAGCATCAGCTTGGTGGCGTGCGGCTCGCTGTAGCCGAACAGCTTCTGGAACACGTAGGTCACGTAGTTCATCAAATTGACTGGGTCGTCCCAGACGATGGTCACCCAGGGCGCGGAGGTGGCTTCGACCGTGTCCGCTTCCCGCTGCCCGGTGGTTCCCGGCTTAGTCGGGGCTGACGCAACCATGGTCAACAGGATACCGAGTCACCCTCGCATAACCGATACCGTTGCGACATGAACGACTCGGTTGACACCGGGCTGCTGACCGACAGATACGAGCTGACCATGCTGTCGGCGGCGCTGCGCGACGGCACCGCGGACCGCCGGTCGGTGTTCGAATTGTTCGCTCGCAAGCTGCCCGACGGGCGCCGCTACGGCGTGGTGGCCGGAACCGGCCGGTTCCTGGAAGCCTTGTACGACTTCAGGTTCGACGATGTCGCGTGCGAATCGCTGGCCGAATTCCTCGACCCGGACGCGCTGGCGTATCTGCGCGACTTTCGGTTCGCCGGCGACGTCGACGGCTATGCCGAGGGTGAGCTGTATTTCCCCGGCTCGCCGGTGCTTTCGGTGCGCGGCAGCTTCGCCGAGTGCGTGATTCTCGAGACGCTGGCATTGTCGATCTTCAACCACGACACCGCTGTCGCCTCGGCCGCCGCGCGGATGGTCGGTGCCGCCGACGGGCGGCCGTTGATGGACATGGGCACCCGGCGCACCCACGAGCGGGCCGCCGTCGCCGCGTCGCGCGCCGCCTACCTCGCGGGGTTCGCCGCAACGTCCAACCTGGAGGCCCACCGCCGCTACGGTGTGCCGACCGAAGGCACCAGCGCGCATGCCTTCACGCTGCTCTACGACGGTGCGAACGGGCCCGACGAGCCGGCCGCGTTCGCCGCTCAGGTCGCCGCCCTGGGCACTGGCACCACACTGCTGGTCGACACCTACGACGTGACGACGGGCGTGGCGAACGCCATCGCGGCCGCGGGCACCGACCTCGGTGCGGTGCGCATCGACTCCGGCGACCTCGGCGTGCTGGCCCGCCAGGTCCGCGAACAACTCGATCGGCTCGGGGCCACCCGGACCCGCATCGTGGTCTCCGGTGACCTCGACGAGTTCGCCGTCGCCGGTCTGCGCGCCGAGCCGGTCGACAGCTACGGGATCGGCACGTCGCTGGTCACCGGATCGGGCGCGCCCACCGCGAACATGGTCTACAAGCTCGTCGAAGTCGACGGCGTACCCGTCGAGAAGCGCAGCGTCCGCAAGGAATCCCATGGTGGACGCAAGGAGGCGGTGCGACTGGCCCGCTCGACCGGCACGATCACCGAGGAGATCGTCTATCCGGCGGGCCACCGGCCGGCTGTGGCCGAGACGGCCCGGGTGCTGACCATCCCGCTGGTCCGCAACGGCAGCGTGGTCGCCGAGACGGATCTGGGCGTGGCGCGCGACCTGGTGGCATCGGGCTTGCGAAGCTTGCCGTGGGAGGGTCTGATGTTGTCGCACGGCGACCCGGCCATCCCCACCACCCAGATCCCGGCCCGACGTCCGCCGGCCGACACCCAGGAGTAGCCACGTCCGACGATGTACCGGTGTCGCAGCTGCTGGCCACGGCAGTGACCGCGCTCGGCGGCACGCAACGTAGCGGCCAGCTCGACATGGCCAACGCGGTCGCGGATGCCTTCGAGTCCGGCGAGCACCTGGCCGTGCAGGCGGGCACCGGCACCGGAAAATCGTTGGCCTACCTGGTTCCGGCGATCCAGCGCGCGGTGGCCGACAACTCGCCGGTGGTGGTGTCGACGGCAACCATTGCCCTGCAACGCCAACTGGTCAACCGCGACCTCCCCCGGCTCGTCGACGCTCTCGCCGATGCGCTGCCGCGCAAGCCGCGCTTCGCGTTGCTGAAGGGTCGGCAGAACTACTTGTGCCTCAACAAGATTCACAACGGCTCGGCCGCCGATGCGCCCGATGAACCGCAGGAGCTGTTTCGGCCGCAGGCGGCCGGCACGTTGGGGCGCGAGGTGCAGCGACTCACCGAGTGGGCTTCGGATACCGACACCGGTGACCGCGACGACCTGAAACCCGGTGTCGCCGAACGGTCGTGGGGGCAGGTCAGCGTGTCCGCCCGGGAATGCCTCGGGATGGCCCGCTGTCCGTTCGGCACCGATTGCTACTCCGAGAAGGCGAAGGCCAAGGCCGGGGGCGCCGATGTCGTCGTCACCAACCACGCACTGCTGGCCATCAACGCCGTCGCCGACTCGGCCGTGCTGCCCGAACATCGGCTGCTGGTGGTCGACGAGGCCCACGACCTGGTAGACCGGGTGACCGCGGTGGCCACCGGCGAACTGACCGCCACCGCGTTGGGCATCGCGTCACGGCGTATCGCCCAGCTGGTCGAACCGGAGCTCGTGGCACGCTGGGAACGCATGTCGGGCAGCTTCATCACGCTCATCCAGAATGCGTCGGCCGGTCGCATGGACCACCTCGACGACGAGCTCGCCACCCAGCTCACCGCGCTGCGCGATGCGGCCACCGCGGCGCGGTCGACCATCGACACCTCGCCCACCGATCCCAAGGCCGCCGCGGCCCGCTCCGAAGCGGTCGCCAGCCTCGCCGAAATCGCCGACACCGCAGCGCGAATCCTGTCGTCCTTCGGGCCCGCCATCGCCGATCGCACCGACGTGGTGTGGCTCGACCACGAGGACAACCGCGGGTCGACGCGAACGTTTCTGCGGGTCGCGCCGCTGTCGGTGGCCGGGCTGCTGCGCACCCGGCTGTTCGCCGACGCGACCGCGGTGCTGACCTCGGCCACGCTGACCGTCGGCGGTTCCTTCGATGCGATGGCCAAAGCGTGGGGGCTGGCCGACAGCGAAACCCCTTGGCGCGGGCTCGATGTCGGCTCGCCGTTCCAGCACGCCAAAGCCGGGATCCTCTACGTCGCGGCCCAGCTTCCGCCGCCCGGCCGCGACGGCGCCGGCACGGCCGAACAGCTGACCGAGATCGCCGAGCTCATCACCGCGGCGGGCGGACGGACGCTCGGGCTGTTCTCGTCGATGCGGGCGGCCCGCGCGGCCGCCGACGCGATGTCGCAGCGGCTGTCCACACCGGTGCTGTGTCAAGGCGACGACACCACCACCACGCTGGTCGAGCAGTTCACCGCCGACCCGGCGACGTCGCTGTTCGGCACCTTGTCACTGTGGCAGGGCGTCGACGTGCCCGGGCCGTCGCTGTCGCTGGTGATCATCGACCGCATCCCGTTTCCGCGACCCGACGATCCGCTGCTGTCCGCCCGGCAACGCGCGGTGGCAGCCGCCGGCGGCAACGGCTTCATGGCCGTCGCGGCCAGTCACGCCGCGCTGCTGCTGGCCCAGGGCGCGGGCCGGCTGCTGCGCGGCGTCGACGACCGCGGGGTGGTGGCGGTGCTGGACTCCCGGATGGCCACCGCCCGCTACGGCGGCTACCTGCGGGCCTCGCTGCCGCCGTTCTGGGCGACCACCGATGCGGCCGCGGTGCGCGCGGCGCTGACACGGCTGACTAAGCAAGCGTGACCAAACCCAGCTCGGCGTCGGAGGCCAGCATCGGATGGTGTGGCAGCACCCGCACGGTGTAGCCGACCGACCCCGCGACCGGCAGCGGCATCGTCGTCGCGAACACCTGGTCGCCGCCGGAAGCCGTTCCGGTGTAGGGCATGTCGACGGTGACGGGGTCCACCAGCACGTCACCGATCTCCACCCGGCCGACGACGGCCTGCACGGTGACCTCCTCGGGTCGCAGGCCCGCCAGTTGGACGGTCGCGGTGAGCGTCAGCTTCGACCCGAGGATCGGCGTGTCCGGTAGCCCTGTGCTGTCGACGTCGGTGATCCGGATGCGCGGCCACTCCTCGAACGCGCGACGCCGATAGGCCGCCAGCTCGCGGGCCGGATCGAATGCGGCCTGGCCGTCGCCGTCGAGGGCGACCGTCCGACGCAGCGACTCGGCCGCCGGCAGGTAGTAACCCTCGGTGTAATCGCGAACCATCCGGGAGGCCAACACTTTCGGGCCCAGCGTCTGCAGCGTGTGGCGGACCATCTCGATCCACCGCCGCGGCACCCCGTGCTCGTCGCGCTCGTAGAACTTCGGCGCGACGGACTTCTCCACCAGGTCATACAGCGCGGCCGCTTCCAGGTCGTCGCGGCGTTCCTCGTCGGCGACGCCGGAGGCCGACGGGATGGCCCAGCCGTTTTCGCCGTCGTGCCACTCGTCCCACCACCCGTCGAGAATCGACAGGTTGAGTCCGCCGTTGAGCGCGCTCTTCATCCCCGACGTGCCGCACGCCTCGAGCGGGCGCAGCGGGTTGTTCAGCCAGACGTCGCAGCCCCAATACAGCAGCCGGGCCATCGACATGTCGTAGTCGGGCAGGAACGCGATGCGGTGCCGCACCTCGTGCCGGTCGGCGAACTGGACCACCTGCTGAATCAGTGCCTTACCGCCGTCGTCGGCGGGATGCGACTTGCCGGCGACGATCAACTGGATCGGTTTGTCCTTGTCGAGCAGCAACCGCTCCAGTCGCTGCGAGTCGCGCAGCATCAACGTCAGACGCTTGTAGGTCGGCACCCGACGGGCGAACCCGATGGTCAACACATTCGGGTCGAATGCGGTTGAAATCCAACCCAATTCAGCCTCCGGCGCACCGCGAACCAGCCACGAACGGTGCAGCCGGGCCCGGACGTCTTCGACCAGCAGGGCGCGCAGTTGCGAGCGGATCCACCACAGGTGAGCACCGTCGACGTCGTTGACCCGCAGCCAGACACCGGGGTCGCTGAACTCGTCCGAGCCGGCCAGTTCCTGGCCCAGCTGCAGCCATTGCGGCGCCGCCCAGGTGCGGGCGTGCACGCCGTTGGTGATCGACCCGATCGGCACCTCGTCGGTGTCGAAGCCGGCCCACAGGTCGTTGAACATCTCCCGGCTGACCTCACCGTGCAGCAGCGAAACACCGTTGGCGCGCTGAGCGAGTCGCAGGCCCATGTGGGCCATGTTGAACTTCTCCGGATCGTCTTCGGCGCCCAGCGCCAGGATCCTGCCGACCGGCACGCCGGGCAACAGCACCGACCCGGCGGCGACGCCCGCGCCGTCGGTCGGACTGCCGGCGAAGTACCGCTGCACCATCTCGACCGGGAACCGGTCGATGCCGGCGGGCACCGGAGTGTGGGTGGTGAACACCGTGCTGGACCGCACCACGGTCAGCGCGGTGTCGAAATCCAAACCGGCGTCGACGAGTTCGCGGATCCGCTCGGCGCCGAGGAAGCCGGCATGGCCCTCGTTCATGTGGAACACCTCCGGCGCGGGCAGGCCTTCGATCGCGGTGTAGGCACGGATCGCCCGCACACCGCCGATCCCGGCCAGGATCTCCTGCTGCATGCGGTGTTCCTGGTCACCGCCGTAGAGACGGTCGGTGACCCCGCGCATCTCGTGCTCGTTCTCGGGGATGTCGGAATCCAGCAGCAGCAGCGGCACCCGACCGACCTGGGCGACCCAGATCCGCGCCCGCAGCGAGCCGGGCTGCGGCAGTGCCAGCTCGACCAGCGCCGGTGCGCCCGAGCTGTCGGTGAGCAGACGCAGCGGCAGTCCCGCCGGGTCGAGCGAGGGATAGTCCTCGTGCTGCCAGCCGTCGGCGGTCAGCGACTGCCGGAAGTAGCCGGAGCGGTAGTACAACCCGACCGCGATCAGCGGCAGGCCGAGGTCCGAGGCAGCCTTGAGATGGTCACCGGCCAGGATTCCCAATCCGCCCGAGTAGTTCGGCAGCACCTCGGCGACGCCGAACTCCATCGAGAAGTACGCGATGCCGTTGGGCAGAGCTTTCTCGGGGACGCCGGCCCCTTGTTGCTGCTGGTACCACTGCGGGCGGCTGAGATAGTCGTTGAGTTCGGCGGCCAAGTGGTCGAGCCGGTCCAAAAAGCCGCTGTCGAGTGCCAGCTCGTCGAGCCGGGCCGCGCTGACCGCCCCCAGCAAGGCCACCGGATCCCGCCCACACTGCGTCCACAGCGCCGGGTCGATCGTGTCGAAGAGATCCTGGGTGGGCTTGTCCCAGGACCATCGCAGGTTGATCGACAGCTGCTCCAGCGCCGCCAGGCGCTGTGGAAGATGGGCACGGACCGTGAACCGGCGAAGGGCTCTCACGCGTGACTACCTTACTGACGCGCGGGCAGGTTTCGCCTCCCGAGCCACCCGCGCGAACCGACCTCAGGTGTGGCTCGCCACTACGGTGGGTATGGGGCGCACAGAGTTTCCCGAGTCAAGAGTGGCGGCGCCCAGGACGACAACGACGAGCTCAGGAGGGAGTAGCGGTGCCCGGTCGTGTCGAGATCGACGACGTCGCGCCCGTCGTTTCGTGCGGCGCCTATCCGGCTAAAGCCGTGCTGGACGAGGTGGTTCCGGTGCGTGCGGCAGTGTGGCGCGAAGGCCACGACGCGGTGGCGGCCACGCTGGTGGTGCGCTACCTGGGGCCGCGCTATCCGCAGGTCGGCGAAACACGTCGACTCAAGGCGACGCCTGCTCCCGCGGTGGCCGAGACCGCTGCCGATGTCGTACGGGTCAAGCCGTTGCACATGCCGATGAGTCCCGACGGCGTCGAACCCTACGTCTTCCACGGGGCGTTCACACCCGACCGCGTCGGGCTGTGGACGTATCGGGTCGACGGCTGGGGTGACCCGATCCACACCTGGCGGCACGCCGTCGAGGCCAAGCTGGACGCCGGTCAGGGCGAAAGCGAATTGTCCAACGATCTGCTGATCGGCGCGCAGTTGATGGAGCGCGCCGCGACCGGCGTCCCACGCGCTCGACGCGAGCCGCTGCTGAAGGCGGCGGAGGCGTTGCGAACTCCTGGCGACCCGGTGTCGCGCGCCGCGTTGGCGCTGACCCCCGAGATCGACGAACTGCTGACGCAGTTTCCGCTGCGCGAGCTGGTCACCCGCGGTGAGCAGTACGGCGTGTGGGTGGACCGGCCGCTGGCCCGCTTCGGATCGTGGTACGAGATGTTTCCCCGCTCGACCGGCGGCTGGGACGCCAAAGGCAATCCGGTGCACGGCACCTTCGCCACCGCAGCGGCCGACCTGCCGCGGATCGCGCAGATGGGCTTCGACGTGGTGTACCTGCCGCCGATCCACCCGATCGGCAAGGTACACCGCAAGGGCCGCAACAACACCGCGACTGCGGTGCCCGGTGATGTCGGCTCGCCGTGGGCCATCGGCAGCGACGAGGGCGGCCACGACGCGATTCATCCGCGGCTGGGCACGATCGCCGACTTCGACATGTTCGTCGCCGCCGTCGAGGACCTGGGCATGGAGGTGGCGCTGGACCTGGCGCTGCAGTGCGCGCCCGATCACCCGTGGGCCAAGAATCACCGCGAATGGTTCACCGAGCTACCCGACGGCACGATCGCCTACGCCGAGAACCCGCCGAAGAAGTACCAGGACATCTACCCGATCAACTTCGACAACGACCCCGCCGGTTTGTACGCCGAAGTGCTGCGCGTGGTGCGGTTCTGGATGGACCACGGCGTCACGATCTTTCGGGTCGACAATCCGCACACCAAGCCGCCCAACTTCTGGGCCTGGCTGATCGCTGCGGCCAAGGCGGCCGATCCCGACGTGTTGTTCCTGTCCGAGGCGTTCACCCCGCCGGCCCGCCAATATGGTTTGGCCAAGCTGGGGTTCACCCAGTCCTACACTTACTTCACCTGGCGCACGTCCAAATGGGAGCTCACCGAATTCGCCCAGCAGATCCCCGAAATCGCCGACTACCGGCGGCCCAACCTGTTCGTCAACACCCCCGACATCCTGCACGCCAGCCTGCAGCACGGCGGCCCGGGCATGTTCGCGATCCGCGCGGTGCTGGCGTCGACCATGAGCCCCACCTGGGGGGTGTACTCCGGCTACGAGCTGTTCGAGGGCCGCGCCGTCGCCGAGGGCAGCGAAGAGTACCTGGACTCCGAGAAATACGAGCTTCGCCCCCGCGATTTCGCCGGGGCGTTGGCGGCCGGGCGGTCTCTCGAGCCATTCATCGCGCGACTCAACAGCATTCGCCGACTGCACCCGGCTCTACAGCAGTTGCGCAACATTAAGTTCCACGCCGTCGACAACGATGCGTTGCTGGCCTACAGCAAGTTCGACCCGATCACCGGCGACTGTGTGCTGGTGGTCGTCACACTCAACGCGTTCGGTCCTGAGCAAGCCACGTTGTGGTTGGACATGGAAGCGCTGGGTATGGACCAGCACGAGCGGTTCTGGGTGCGCGACGAGATCACCGGTGCGGAATACCAATGGGGTGCGGCCAATTACATCCGCATCGACCCTGGCCACGCCGTCGCGCACGTCATCAACATGCCGCTCATCCCGTCCGAATCACGAATCAGGCTGCTGTGCCGGAGGTGACGCCACGATGAAGTCAGGCGACCGAATCGCCAAGGCCCGCTTGGCACCCGAACCGGGTGACCTGGCCCGGTTGATCTCCGGTGAGCACCACGATCCGCACGGCATCCTGGGCGCCCACGAATACGGCGACCACACCGTCATCCGGGCCTTCCGCCCGCACGCCGCCGAGGTGGTCGCCCTGGTCGGCGACGACCGATTCGTGTTGCAGCACATTGACTCCGGCATGTTCGCCGTCGCGCTGCCGTTCGTCAACCTGATCGACTACCGCCTCGAGGTGCGTTACGACCACGGCGCGCCGCACGTTGTCGCCGACGCCTACCGCTTCCTGCCCACGCTGGGCGAAGTCGACCTACACCTATTCAACGAGGGCCGTCACGAACGGCTGTGGGACGTCCTAGGCGCCCATCCCCGTTCGTTCACCACCGCCGACGGCACCGTGGACGGCGTGTCGTTTGCGGTATGGGCCCCCAACGCCAAGGGCGTCAGCCTGATCGCGGAATTCAACGGCTGGATCGGCAACGAGGCACCGATGCGGGTGCTCGGCTCGTCCGGCGTGTGGGAGTTGTTCTGGCCCGACTTCCCCCGCGACGGGCTGTACAAGTTCCGCGTGCACGGCGCCGACGGCTCGGTCACCGACCGTGCTGATCCGATGGCATTCGCGACCGAGGTGCCGCCGCACACCGCCTCGCGGGTGAACGTGAGCGACTACCGCTGGGGCGACGAGACGTGGATGACGGCCCGCGCCAAGCGCAACGCGGTGTTCGAGCCGATGAGCACCTACGAGGTGCACCTGGGCTCATGGCGTCCCGGCCTGTCGTATCGCGACCTCGCCCGGGAATTAACGGATTATGTTCTGGCGCAAGGTTTTACTCACGTGGAGTTGCTCCCCGTCGCCGAGCATCCGTTCGGCGGCTCCTGGGGGTATCAGGTCACCTCGTACTACGCGCCCTCATCGCGATTCGGCACGCCCGACGAATTGCGCGGGCTGATCGACGCGCTGCACCAGGCCGGCATCGGCGTCATCGTGGACTGGGTGCCTGCCCACTTTCCCAAGGACGCGTGGGCACTGGGCCGCTTCGACGGCACACCGCTCTACGAACACTCCGATCCGCGCCGCGGCGAGCAACTCGACTGGGGCACATACGTCTTCGACTTCGGCCGCGCCGAGGTCCGCAACTTCCTGGTCGCCAACGCGCTGTACTGGTTGGAGCAGTACCACGTCGACGGCCTGAGGGTGGACGCCGTCGCGTCGATGCTCTACCTGGACTACTCCCGCCCGGAAGGTGGTTGGACGCCGAACATCCATGGCGGCCGGGAGAACCTGGAAGCCGTGCAGTTCCTGCAGGAGATGAACGCCACCGCGCACAAAGCGGCGCCCGGCATCGTCACCATCGCCGAGGAGTCAACGTCCTGGCCGGGCGTCACACGACCGACTACCGTTGGCGGCCTGGGCTTCTCGATGAAGTGGAACATGGGCTGGATGCACGACACGCTCGACTATGTCGGCCGCGATCCGATCTACCGTACTTACCACCACCATGCGATCACGTTCTCGATGCTGTACGCGTTCAGCGAGAATTTCGTACTGCCGATCAGCCACGACGAGGTCGTGCACGGCAAGGGCACGCTGTGGGGGCGGATGCCCGGCGACGACCACGCGAAGGCGGCCGGACTGCGCAGCCTGCTGGCCTACCAGTGGGCACACCCGGGCAAGCAGTTGCTGTTCATGGGCCAGGAATTCGGTCAGCGGGCCGAATGGTCCGAGGTACGCGGCCTGGACTGGTTCCAGCTCGACGAGCACAGCTTCTCAGGCGGAATCTCGCGAATGGTGCACGATCTCAACGCGGTCTACCGCACGTCGCCGGCGCTGTGGAGTCAAGACATCAAGGCGGAGGGGTATTCCTGGATCGACGCCAACGACTCCGCCAACAACGTGTTGAGCTTCCTGCGCTACGGCAGCGACGGCTCGGTGATGGCGTGCGTGTTCAACTTCGCCGGCGCCGAGCACAGCGATTACCGCCTCGGTTTGCCCAGCGCCGGGCGGTGGCGTGAAGTGCTCAACACCGACGCCACCGTCTACAACGGAACCGGGATCGGCAACCTGGGTGGCGTCGACGCGACCAACGCCCCCTGGCACGGCCGTCCGGCCTCGGCGGTGCTGGTGCTGCCGCCGATGTCAGCGCTGTGGCTGGAACCCGAGTAGGCGATCACCAAGTATCGCGAGCAGACGCAAACTCGCGCCTTAAGCGCGCGTTTTGGGCGATTTTGCGTCTGCTCGCGCGGCTTAGTAGCCGGCTAGTACAACGCGTTAGCGAGATTGCGCCGCCCCGCGATGACGTCCGGGTCGGCGGGATCGAACAAGTCGAACAGCTCGATCAGCCGCGTGCGCACCGACGTCCGCTCGTCGCCGGACGTCCGTCGCACCAACACAACCAGACGATCGAAGGCGCCGGTCACGTCCTGGCTGAGCAGCTGAACATCGGCCGCGGCGAACGCCGCCTCGATGTCGGTCGGCGCCGCGTCGGCGACCGCAATGGCCTCCGGGCCATGAGCGGTGGCTCGCATCAGAAACCCGATCTGGCGCACCGCAGCGTTGGCCTCGACATGGTTCGGGTCGTCATCCAGGATCGCCCGATACGAGTCCAGGGCCGCACCGAGGTCGTTGTCCTCGAGTTGCTGACGCGCCTGCTCGAGCGCGGGATCAACGTCCTCGGGCTCGCCGGATTCGGCCGCACCGCTAAGCTTTCCGGCGGTCGCCGACAGCAGCGAGTCGATCCAGCGGCGTAACTGCTCCGGCGGCTGAGCTCCCTGGAAGCTGGAGAGCGGCTGCCCAGCGGCCAACGCCACGACAGTGGGGACCACCTCGACGCCGAAGATCTGTGCCACCCGCGGAGACACGTCGACGTTGACGCTGGCCAGCGCCCACTTCCCGGTGTCGGCGGCGGCCAGGCCGGATAAGACGTCGGCCAACTGCAGGCAGACTTCGCTGCGTGGCGACCACAACAGCACGACCACCGGCATCTGGTTGGAGCGCAGCAGGACTTCGTCTTCGAAGTTGGTCTCGTTGACCTCGACGCCCGCGGCGGCTGAGGTCAACCCAGCCCCGCCGCCGTCGCCGCTGGCGGGAGGGGGTTGCTTGAGGGCGGACAGATCGACCGCGCCGGACAACGCAGGCCCGATCGGAGGGCGTGGACGGCTCACATGGTCAAGTTTGGCACGGCGGCCTCAGCCGCGTTTCATCCGGTTCAGACGGCCGTATGAGCAACATCACACCTATCGTTGGCGCACCGCCTGCGACATCGCTCCAGCAAACTTCCGGGCGCTTGTCCAGCCACACCGGCCAACAACCGTACTAGCCGGTAACTAGCTGGCCCGCAGAATCAGCGCGTCGCCCTGACCACCTGCGCCGCACAAAGCAGCAACGCCATAGCCAGAGCCGCGGCGGGCCAATTCGAGCGCCACATGCAGGGCGATTCGGGCGCCCGACATGCCGATCGGATGCCCGATCGCGATGGCGCCGCCATTGACGTTGACGATCTCGGGGTTAACTCCCAGCTCTTGCATCGAGGCCAGCGCCACCGCCGAGAATGCCTCGTTGATCTCGATGACGTCGAGCTGGTCGATGGCAATGCCTTCGCGCTCGATCGCCTTCTTGATCGCGTTGGCCGGCTGCGACTGCAGCGTCGAGTCCGGGCCGGCGACCACGCCGTGCGCACCGATCTCGACCAACCAGCTCAGGCCCAGCTCGATGGCCTTGTCCTTGTTCATCACGACGACAGCCGCGGCGCCGTCGGAAATCTGCGACGCCGACCCGGCGGTGATGGTGCCGTCCGTGCGGAAGGCCGGCTTGAGCCCGCCCAGCGACTCGGCGGTGGTGTTGGCCCGGATGCCCTCGTCCTCGCTGAACTGCAGCGGGTCGCCCTTGCGCTGCGGGATGCTCACCGGCACCACCTCGTCGGCGAAAACGCCGTCTTTCCACGCCGCGGCGGCCTTCTGGTGCGAGCGCGCCGCGAACTCGTCCTGCTGCAGCCGGGTGAATTTGTCGACGTCGTTGCGCTGCTCGGTGAGCGCGCCCATCGGCTGGTCGGTGAACACGTCGTGCAGGCCGTCGTAGGCCGTGTGGTCACGCACCGTGACGTCGCCGTACTTGTACCCCGAGCGGCTGTCGATCAGCAGGTGCGGCGCCTTGGTCATGGACTCCTGCCCGCCGGCCACCACCACGTCGAACTCGCCGGCCCGAATGAGCTGGTCAGCCAGAGCGATGGCGTCGATGCCGGACAGGCACATCTTGTTGATGGTCAGCGCCGGCACGTCCCAGCCGATGCCGGCGTCGACGGCCGACTGCCGCGCCGGCATCTGGCCCGCCCCCGCGGTGAGCACCTGGCCCATAATCACGTACTCGACGAGCGACGCCGCAACGTTGGCCTTCTCCAGTGCGCCCTTGATCGCGATGGCGCCCAGATCGCTGGCGCTGAAGTCCTTCAGCGAGCCCATCAGCTTGCCAATCGGCGTCCGTGCGCCAGCAACGATCACCGATGTCGTCATGATTACCTCCACAGCGGGGTCCGGGGGCCGATCACCAAGATCGGGAGACGGATTCTCATCGATCAGGTTACCGTTACGTAGTGACCACCGATCAAGTTGACACCCGTCGAGTGCTCAGCACCGCCCTGGTGACGGCAGTCGACCATGTCGGCATCGCGGTCCCCGACCTCGACGCGGCGATCGCGTGGTACCACGACCATCTCGGCATGATCGTGCTGCACGAGGAAGTCAACGACGACCAGGGCATTCGCGAGGCGATGCTGTCGGTGCGCGGCGCCGCGGTGGGCAGCGCGCAGGTTCAATTGATGGCCCCGGTCGACGACTCGTCGGCGATCGCGAAGTTCCTCGACAAGCGTGGCCCGGGCATCCAGCAGTTGGCCTACCGGGTCAGCGATCTGGACGCCCTCAGCGAGCGCCTGGTCGACCAGGGGATCCGGTTGCTCTACGACGCGCCCCGGCGCGGGACCGCGAACTCACGGATCAACTTCATCCACCCCAAGGACGCCGGTGGTGTGCTGATCGAGTTGGTCGAACCGGCCGACGACGCCGACTAGGTTTTTCAGGACCACTTTCTAGTGGGCGAGCGCGTCGCCCGGTTGGCCCAGCACGGCGTATGCCAATGCCGTCGGTCATCGACGGCCGCCTCGCCGGAATCGGCCAGCCACACCACCACATGGGCTGTGCGGATGCGTATTTCGTGATCGCAGCCCGGGCAGCGATAGGTTTTCAAGGCGCGGGCAGCGGCGACCGGCCGCACCTCGTAGTCGTGTCCGTCCGGCCCGGTCTGCACCCGACGCGCAGCGGGCAGCGGCCCAAACGACGGCCGCGGACGCGGTGAGCTGTGGCGTCGGGCCATGCCCGCAGTCTAGTGAGCCAGCTCAGAACAAGCGGAACTCGTCGGAATCCATGCCTCGCATCTTGTCGTAATCCAATGTCAAGCAACGGATTCCGCGATCGGTCGCTAAAGTTTTCGCCTGCGGCTTGATCTGTTGTGCCGCGAAAACCCCGCTCACGGGCGCCAACAGGCTGTCCCGGTTGAGCAGCTCCAGGTATCGGGTGAGCTGCTCGACCCCGTCGATTTCGCCGCGGCGCTTGATCTCCACCGCGACCGAGTGGCCCTGTTCGTCGCGGCACAACAAGTCGACCGGCCCGATCGGCGTCATGTACTCCCGACGTACCAACGTGTAGCCGGCCCCGAGCAGCTCGACGTGCTCGGCGAGTAGCACCTGCAGGTGGGCTTCGACGCCGTCCTTGACCAGCCCCGGATCGACCCCGAGCTGATGGCTGGAGTCGTGCTCGATGTCCTCTATCGCGATGCGCAGTTGCTCGCCGGCCTTGTTCTGCACCACCCACACCGGCGCGTCGCCCGCGTTTTCTTCGGAGAACCAGCACGGCGGGCTCATCCAGTTCAGCGGCTTGTAGGCACGGTCATCGGCGTGCACACTCACCGAACCGTCGGCCTTGAACAGCAATAGCCGGCGTGCCGAAGGCAGGTGAGCGGTGAGGCGTCCGACGTAATCCACGGTGCAACGGGCAATGACGAGGCGCACGCAACACACCTTAAGCGCAAGCTGTGGCAACGCAATTAGGCTGTCGCCACCATGATGGCTAAGCGATCGACCGCACAGCGACTGGGGCGGGTGCTGGAGCGGGTGACTCAGCAGAGTGGTCGACTGCCGGATACCCCGGCCTACGGCTCCTGGCTACTCGGGAAGGTGTCGGAGAGCCAGGCCCGTCGACGGGTGCGCATTCAGCTCATCCTGACGGTGTTCATCGTCGGGGCGAATGTGATCGGAATCGGCGTCGCGGCGCTGCTGTTGACCGTCGCGTTCCCGACTCCGAGCATCTTCGGCGACGCACCGCTGTGGATCACTTTCGGCGTCATCCCGGCGTATTGCGCCATCGCGCTGGGACTCGGTACGTGGTTGATCACGCACCGGACCATCGCCGTCCTGCGCTGGTCGATCGAGGAACAGGATCCCACCCCGGCCGACGAGCACGCCACGTTTACCGCGCCGTTCTGGCTGGCACTCGGTGTGCTGGTGTTGTGGGTCATCGGAACAGCGTTGCTGACGACGCTCTACGGGTTAGCCGACAGCATGTTCATCCCGATCGTCGGCTTCTGCGTCAGTGTCTGCGGAATTCTGGTGTCGACCGCCTGCTACCTGTTCACCGAGTTCGCGCTGCGACCGGTGGCCGCTCAGGCGCTGGAGGCAGGCCGGGCGCCGCGGCGGTTGGCCCCGGGGATCATGGGCCGGACGCTGACGGTGTGGCTGCTGGGTTCCGGTGTTCCAGTGCTCGGCATCATCGTCACCGCGCTGCTGGGCGGTGTGCTGCTGGACAATCTGAGCAAGACCCAGCTGGCGGTCGCCATCTCGATGATAGCCACTGCCACAATAATTTTCGGCTTTGTGCTGATGTGGATCCTGGCCTGGCTGACCGCGACGCCGGTACGGGTGGTGCGTGCTGCGCTCAAGCGCGTCGAAGACGGCGATCTGCGCGGCGATCTGGTGGTGTTCGACGGCACCGAGCTCGGCGAGTTGCAGCGCGGATTCAACGCGATGGTCGACGGTCTGCGCGAGCGTGAACGGGTGCGCGACCTGTTCGGTCGTCACGTCGGGCGCGAAGTCGCCGCCGCCGCCGAGCGTGACATGCCCCAGCTCGGAGGCGAAGATCGCCATGTCGCAGTGGTTTTCATCGATGTCATCGGCTCGACGCAGTTGGTTACCGGCCGGCCAGCCGCTGAAGTCGTCCAACTGCTCAACCGGTTTTTCGCAGTGATCGTCGAGGAGGTCGACCGTCACCACGGGCTGGTCAACAAATTCGAGGGCGACGCGGTGCTGGCGGTGTTCGGCGCGCCCAATCATCTCGACCGACCCGAAGAGCAGGCGCTCGGCGCGGCCCGCGCCATCGCCCGTCGTCTCGACGGCGAGGTACCCGAGATCAAGGCCGGCATCGGGGTTGCGGCCGGCAACGCCGTCGCCGGAAATGTCGGTGCCAAGGAAAGATTCGAGTACACGGTGATCGGCGAACCGGTCAACGAAGCGGCGCGGCTGTGCGAGCTGGCCAAGCGTGCGCCGCACCGGCTGCTGGTGTCCTCAGACACCGTCAACGCGTCCAGCGACGACGAGCAGGCGCGCTGGTCATTGGGCGAAACCGTCACGCTGCGCGGTCACGATCAACCCACCCGATTGGCGACGCTCGCCTAGCTCCGTCAGTGGGCACCCAGTGGGTGAACACGGCGCGGCCGAGCCGAACTTCCATGACCGGCAGGTAGTTCAACGCGGCCAACAACACCGCGCTGCAAAAAGCTCCAGCCCGACGTCGAGCAGCCGATCGCGACGGGGAGTGTCCACCGAACGCACGATATTTGACGCTACTCGGCATCTTGCGGCATGCGGAGCATCTGGTGGCCGAGCCTGGTGGCCCGTTTGCGGCGGTGTCGCCGGATGGCAGCGAACGGGATCACCTGGTCATGGACGATTTACCGGCCGAACCCTGCGGAACCGCCACTGCGTCACCTTCGTCCGTCCCGGGCCACTTGGCGGCAATGCGCCGGAAGTTGAGCCGCTGGCGGCACCAGGACGCTGAATTATATTCTCCTATAGAGTATTTCGACTACGGCGCTGAACAGAGATGCGTTGCTGTAATGCTGCAATTACGTAGTGCTTAGGATATCGACGTGGATATTAATGGAGCTAGCGCTGTCGTCACCGGCGGCGCGTCAGGAATCGGTGCGGCGACTGCCCGTCAGTTGGCCGCCAAGGGTGCCCGGGTCGTCGTAGCCGACCTGCAGGCCGACAAGGGCGAAGCAGTTGCCAACGAGATCGGCGGTGTCTTCGTCACCGTCGACGTCACCAACACCGACCAGATCATCGACGCGGTCAAGACCGCAGCGGACCTCGGCCCGCTGCGCGCGCTGGTCAACTCGGCCGGCATCGGCTGGGCCCAGCGCACCATCGGCAAGGACGGCGAGTTCTCGTCGGCGCATGACCTCGGCGCCTACAAGAAGGTCCTGGACATCAACCTCGTCGGGACCTTCGACTGCATCCGGATCGCGGCCACCCAGATGGGCAAGAACGAGTTCACCGAGACCGGTGAGCGCGGCGCGATCGTCAACATGACCAGCGTGGCGGCCTTCGACGGCCAGATCGGCCAGGCCGCCTACTCGTCGTCCAAGGGCGGCATCGTGGGCCTGACTCTGCCGGTTGCCCGCGACCTGTCAGCCGTGGGTATCCGTGTCAACACCGTCGCCCCCGGCTTGATCGACACCCCGATCTACGGCGAGGGCGAGGCCTCGGAGGCATTCAAGGCCAAGCTCGGCGAGTCGGTGCTGTTCCCGCACCGCCTGGGCAAGCCCGACGAACTGGCTTCCATGGTCGTCGAACTTCTCACCAACTCGTACATGAACGCCGAGGTGGTCAGAGTCGACGGTGGCATCCGGATGCCACCGAAGTAGGGCATACAAGTAGGGAGGCCCCCCGCACCGGCGGCGCAGGGGGCCGTTCTGCTTACGACGGCCATGTCGCTTTCCCGCTAGAAATGTCGGCACCCGGGTGCAACAGTCGAATCGTGCACGAAGACTTCGACCGCTGCTACCGGGCCGTCCAATCCAAGGACACCCGGTTCGACGGCTGGTTCGTCACCGCCGTGCGTACCACCGGGATTTATTGCCGCCCCAGCTGTCCAGTCCATCCACCGTTCGCCCGCAACGTCTGCTTCTACCCGACCGCGGCGGCCGCACAACGCGCCGGCTTTCGTGCGTGCAAACGTTGTCGGCCGGACGCCTCGCCTGGCTCGCCGGAATGGAACATGCGCGACGACCTGGTCGCCCGGGCCATGCGCCTGATCGCCGATGGCGCCGTTGACCGCGAGGGCGTCACCGGCCTGGCCGCCCGTCTCGGCTACACCACGCGGCAGCTTCAGCGACTGCTGCAGGAAGAGACCGGCGCGGGCCCGCTTGCCCTCGCTCTCGCGCAGCGCACCCAAACCGCGCGAATACTCGTCGAAACCACGGATCTGCCTTTCGGCGACATCGCCTTCGCCGCAGGCTTTTCCAGCATCCGACAGTTCAACGAGACGGTGCGATCGGTATTCGACTGCACCCCAACGGAATTGCGCCGACGCGCAACCACTCGTGGTGAACTTCACGCAGCGCCCACGCCGGGCACGGTGACGCTGCGCCTGCCGGTGCGGATGCCGTTCGCCCATGCAGGAGTGTTCGGCCAGCTGGCCGCCAGCGTGGTACCCGGATGCGAAGAAGTGCGCGACGGCACCTATCGGCGCGCATTACGGCTGCCGTTCGGCAACGGAATCGCCGGCCTGACACCGGCGCCCGACCACGTCCGATGCGTCCTGGTGCTCGACGACTTCCGCGACCTGACCTCGGCGATCTCGCGCTGCCGACGACTGCTCGACCTCGACGCCGACCCGGATGCGGTGATCGATGTGCTGGGCTCCGACGTCGCGCTGGCCACGGTGGTTGCGAAGGCACCCGGACAACGCATCCCGCGGACCGTCGACGAGGCCGAACTCGCAGTGCGCGTAGTGCTGGGTCAGCAAGTGCCCACGAAGGCGGCGCGGACCCATGTCGGCAGACTGGTCACGGCATATGGCCATCCGATTCATGACGCGAACGGCGCACTGACGCATACGTTTCCGTCGACTGAGCAACTCAGCGAGATCGATCCGGCCCAGTTGGCCGTTCCGGCAAGTCGACGGCGAACCGTCGCCAACCTGATCGCCGCTCTCGCGGACGGCAGCGTGCTGCTGAACGCCGGCTGCGACTGGGATCAAGCCCGTAGTCAACTGCTGGCGCTACCCGGAATCGGCCCGTGGACCGCAGAGGTCATCGCGATGCGTGGTCTGGGTGACCCGGACGCCTTCCCCGCCAGCGACCTCGGATTGCGTTTGGCCGCAGAGCAATTGGCTTTGCCGACGGATCACCGCGAGCTGACCGCGCGGAGCCAACGATGGCGTCCCTGGCGGTCATATGCGACCCAGCATTTATGGACCACGCTGGAGCACTCGGTGAACCATTGGCCAGTCAAGGAGACCGCATGACCTACTACCGGACCATCGACTCGCCGATCGGGTTGCTGACCCTGGCCGGCCATGACCAAACGCTGACCAACCTGCGAATGGTCGACCAAAGCCATGAACCGAACCGCGCCGGCTGGTCAAGCAATCCCGTCGCATTCAGCGACGCTGTCGACCAACTCAACGCGTATTTCGCCGGCGAGCTCACCGATTTCGCCCTGGAGCTCGATCTACGCGGCAGCGAGTTTCAGCGGCGGGTGTGGCAGGCATTGCTGACGATCCCGTTCGGTGAGACCCGGTCTTATGGCGAAATTGCGGAACAGATCGGCACCCCGGGGGCGGCCCGTGCCGTTGGACTTGCCAACGGCCACAACCCAATCGCCATCATTGTCCCGTGCCACCGGGTGATCGGTACCAGCGGCAGCCTCACCGGGTATGGCGGCGGCCTGGATCGCAAACGAACGCTGCTCGCCCTGGAGAGGAGACGTTCCTCCCCGACGTTGCCGCTTTTCGACTGACCACCGACCCCTAGAACCCGGGAAGCGGCAGCGGCTGCCCACCAACTGGGTTGATGCCCGGCAGCAAGGACTGCGGTCCCGGCGCCCCGGGTAGGCCGAGCGGGAGTCCCGGGCCGCCGGCGCCCGGGAGCGGGAACGGCATGTTGCCGTTGGCGACCGATGTCATGAATCCCGGGCATTGCGTCTGGATCGCCATGCTGGCCAGGAAGCCGACCATCGGCGGGGCCAGGCCACCGGGCCCGCCGATCTCGGCCGCGCTGCTGGCCAGGCTGCCGCCGGGTTTGACCAGCATCGGACAGATCGACTGACCCATCTGGGCGATGGCGCCGCTCACCGGTCCGTTGTTACCGATACCCACGCCATTGAGAACCGGCCCCATCGCGTCATTGACAGAGTCGGCATGCGCGGCGGGAATCGCCCCCAAGACCGCACCAAAGACCGCCGCGGTAACGACGACCGGGCGCACAATCGACGTCGCCACGATCTCGACGGTGTCCCACGTGGTCCGCCCGGTATCTGGTTTCGTCCTTGACCGGCGTGGAACGTCGGCCGACTTGCTCGCGGTCATGTAGAGCTCCCCTCCGTCAGCACTCCATGCACATGGAGCGCAGATTTCACTTTGATAACGTTAGGGTAGTTTTGTCACATTTGAAACACGATCAGATAACTGTTTGCAATCCCGGCGTTGCGATACCGCGACCGGCGAGACCTGAATGCAACAATCGCAAGTTTGCTGCCAGATGTTTGCTGAACGCCGGCGCCGGTCGGTGCGCGCGAGGGCGGCATGGGGTTTTCGGCTTGGTCGGGTTAGGTGCCTGGTTGGATAAATGCCCG
>NZ_JAVKSG010000034.1:0-40648 GCF_039583785.1 Mycobacterium sp. | reverse complement strand
AGCAGGAGCCCGGTGGCGTGGGCGAAGGCTTCGGCGGTGACCTTCCGGGCGGCGTCCGGAGCGGCGCCGAGCTCGGCAGCGCTGTCGGTGATGGGTTGCAGGGCGGCAATGAGTTTGGCGTTGAGTGTGGTGTCGAGTTCAGCGCTTAGTCCGCGGGGTTTGATGCCACCGCGGAACAGATAGAAACCCAGGTCCAGATCGCGCGGGTTCTCATCGTAGAACTCGTAGAACGCCAGCACCGCGGCCTGAAATCGCTGCGCCGCTGTTTCGGCCGCGGTGGACGCCGTGTCGATGGCGGTGGTGAGTCGGTCCAGGGTTTCGTCGAGCAACGCGGCGTAAAGCGCTTCCTTGGACGGAAAGTAGGCGTAGATCGCCCCCGGCGTGTAGCCGGCCGCCTTGGCGATGGCCCGCATGCTCGCGCCTTCCAGACCGTCGGCTTCGAAGACATCGCGGGCGGCATCCAGGATCGCCGAGGCCTTGAACTCCACCACCGCTGCGCGGCGCCGCGCCCTGCCTGCCTCACTCATCCACTGCTCCCCAGCGTTCGTGTACTCAGCGAGTTTGCTTCGCAAACTACTCATGTTATTTTCTGAACACTGTTTACTTTAATGAATGTTCCAAAATATGCTGAACGTGTTGCGCCATCTTGAACATGCGATGAGGAGTGCCTGTGTTGATGACCGCTGAGCAGTACCGGGAGTCGCTGCGTGGCTACGCCCCACGGGTGTTCGTCGACGGCCACGAGGTCGTGTCGGTGGCCGACGAGCCGTCGTTGGCGCCGGGGATCGCGGCGATCGGGGTGACCTATGACTTCGCCCACCAGGCCTCCTACCGGGAGGTGATGACCGCGTCCACGCCCGATGGGCGCACGGTGAACCGGATGCTGGCGCTCGACGCCTCGCCGACTGACCTGTTGGCCAAGCTGGAGGCGGTCCGGTTGGTGTGCCAGGAATCCGGTTGCGCACAAAGGTATCTCAGTCACGACGGGCTGGCCGCCCTGGATCAGGTGACGTATCGGGCCGACGCCGAACACGGCACCGACTACCACCAACGGTTAAACGCCTATCTCGCGCGCGTGCAGAATGCGGATCTGACGCTGGGGGTGGCGATGACCGATGCGAAGGGTGACCGGTCCAAACGGCCCGGCGCACAGCACAACCCGGATGTCTACGTCCACGTCACGCAGCGCCGGGCCGATGGCATCGTGATCCGCGGCACCAAGGCCATCGTCACCGGCGCCCCGTACGTGCACGAGTTGCTGGTGATGCCGTGTCGCACGATGACCGCGGACGACGCCGATTTCGCGGTGGCCTGCGCGGTCCCGGTGGACGCCGACGGCATCACCATGGTGGCGCGCCCGGCGGGGCGCCCAGGAGAGCGGGCGGCGACGTTTTCGTCCCGGTACGGCCAATCCACCGCGGTGGTGATCTTCGATGACGTGTTCGTCCCTTGGGAACGGGTGTTCCTCGACGGCGAATACGAACTTGGGGGCACCTTGACCACCACTTACGCCACCCACCACCGGCATTCGTGCATCGGTGCCCGCGCCGGTTTCGGGGATCTGCTGATCGGCGCCGGCGCGCTGATGATCGAGGCGAACGGCCTGGACCCGAACGTCCACGGCCACATCCGGGAGGCGATGGTCGAGCTGATCACCATCGTCGAGGGGTTCTACGCGTGCGGTGTCGCGGCCTCTACCTACGCCGCTGCTCAACCGTCGGGGACCGTGACCCCCGATGCGGTGTTCGCCAACATCGGCAAACTCCTGCTTGCCAACCAGATCTATGACATGCACCGCCTCGCCCACTACGTGTCCGGCGGCTTGGTCGTCGCCCTGCCCGGACCCGAGGAGGACCACAATCCGGTGACCACGGCCGCGCTGGCCGCGGTGCTCGGCGGGCGCGACGACATCCCGGCGCGTCAACGCCTGGAGATGTCACGGCTGATCGAGGACCTGACGGCCTCCTATCAGGGCGGCTGGTATTCGATCATTTCCCTGCACGGTGGGGGCTCACCGGAGGCGATGAAACGCGAGATCTGGCGCCAGTATCCGGTCGCCGAGAAGACCGAGCTGGTGGCCAACCTGATCGACCGCGGGGCCGCCGGCGGCCGGAAAATGTCGACGCGGCAGCCCGGCAAGTGTTGCGCCACCGGCTGCCAGCCCCCACCGCCACCGAGCCCGCCCGGGTCAGTTCCCGGTCCGATCCCGAACGTGAGGAGCGCCCGATGATGGACGTGTCGTCATTCAAGTCTGCGAACACCCCGGCCGATCACCGCGCCAGTTACCCGTCGCCGATCGCCCAGGTGTATCCACCGTTCGCGCTGGACGCCGCCACCAGCGCCAGCTGGTACCGCCACTTGGAGTCGGGGCGGGGAGTGAATTACTTCACCGCCGATCCCAACCTTGCTCGGACCTTGGCCACCTACCTGCCCGCTACAGTCCGGCGGTGGGCCGAGAAGCCGTTGTCGCAACTGGGTGAGCGGGCTGGAAACGAGCTGGTACGACGAGCTGACGTCTACGACGCGACCGGACACGTGTTGACCCGTTACGACAAGCTCGGGCGTGACGTCAGCCGCGTCGAGCACCACCCGGACTGGCTGGCCAACCTCGACGAGGTCTTCGACTACGGTCTGGTCGGCTGGAATCACGACCCCGCTCGGTTGCAGCGGTACGGTCGGGCGCCAGTCCCGCTGCTGGCCGCTTTCGATTACCTCGTCGGGCAGGCGGACATGGCGTTGTGCTGTCCGCTGGAACTTGCCCACGGCACCGTCGCGGTAGTGGAGCGCTTCGCCACCGCCGAGCAGCGCGATGAACTCCTGCCCGCGATCGTGGCGACCCGCGCCGATCAGCGTCTGCAGGTCGCCCAGGTCGCGACCGAAATCACCGGCGGATCCGACGTGGGCGCCACCCGCACCGAAGCTCACCACGACGCGGTCACCGGCCGGTGGGTCCTCACCGGCGAGAAGTGGTTCGCCTCCAACGTCGGCGCCGACCTCATCGTCACCCTGGCCCGGGTCGATCCCGACGTGGCCGGCACCAAGGGCCTGGCAATGTTCGTGGTGCCCCGAATCCGGCACGACGGCGCACCGAACGGGGTCAGTGTTCGCCGACTCAAGGACAAAATGGGCACCATCGGGGTGCCTACCGGCGAGCTGTTGTTCACCGACGCCGACGCGATCCTGATCGGCGAACCGGACAAGGGCTTCGCCTACATGGCCGAAATGCTGAACCACACCCGGTTCTGGAATGCCGTCGGCTCGGTCGGCATCATGCGCCGCAGCCTGCTGGAAGCCGCGACCTACACCGCGCGGCGCGCCAGCTTCGGCACCACTCTGGACAGCTTTCCGATGATGCGGGAACGCCTGATCTGGCTCGAGGTAGACCTGACGGCCACCTTGAGCTTGCTCATGCACACCGCCCACGCCCTGGAGTCCGCCGAAACCGGCAACGACGACGGGGACGCGCTGCGGTTCCGCACACTGGCGCCGGTCATCAAATACCGCTCCGGGGAACAGTGCGTCGACTTCGCCCGTGCCGCGATCGAGATGATGGGCGCCAACGGCTACATCGCCAACTTCGGCACCCCGAAACTGCTGCGCGACGCCCAGGTCAACCCGATCTGGGAGGGCACCAGCAACATCTGCGCATTGGACCTGTGGCGCGCCATCACCCGCCAGCACGGGCACGAGCCCGTCCTCAATCATTGCGAACAGGTGATCGCCACGTTGGTGACCGAACCAGCCCGACGGGTCGGGGAAGCCGCCCTGCACGCGATCAAGGATTCCCGCGAAGCGATCACCAGCCTCGCCGGAGCTTCGCGGGCCCGCCAAGACCAGCAGGCGCGACGGCTAACCGACCTGCTCGGCGACACCGTCGCGGTGACGGCGATGGCCGCCGAGATCGACACCGACGTTCGCACCGACGGCGACCACCGCAAGGCGATCCTCGCCGAACTGTTCACCCGCCGCATGGTCACCGCGCACACGCGGCGCAGCGCCGTGATCGACGAATCCGTTGGCGTACCGGAGCTTTTCGCGGTCCTGTTCCACGGCGGAATCGTCGACGCCAGCGCCTACCGCACCGCCCTGAGCACGCTGGAAACGGCGGCCGATCGATGACCTCGCCCCCGGAGGTGCTCTACGAGGTCCGCGACGCCAAGGCCTACATCACCCTGAACCGACCCGAACGACTCAACGCCATCAACGACGCCATGCCCGCACAAATCAACGCCGCGGTGGCCCGCGCCAACGACGACGACGCGGTAAGGGTGATCATCCTCCAAGGTGCCGGACGGGCGTTCTGCGCGGGCTATGACCTCAAGGATTACGCCGAAATCGGCGGGGAAGCGGCGTGGAGCCAAGGTCCAGTGTGGGATCCGATCAAGGACTACAAGGCGATGAAGCAAAACACCGACGACTTCTTCACGCTGTGGCGCTCCCTGAAACCCACCCTGGTGAAGGTGCAGGGGCACGCGGTGGCCGGCGGCAGCGACATCGCGCTGTCGGCCGACATGCTGATCATGGCGGAGGACGCTCGGATCGGCTACCCGCCAGCCCGGGTGTGGGGCTGTCCCACCACCGCCATGTGGGTGTACCGCCTCGGCGCCCAGCACGCCAAACGAATGTTGCTTACCGGGGACACCATCGACGGAACCACCGCCGCCCAATGGGGCCTGGCCCTGCAGGCCGTGCCCGTCGACGAGTTGGACGCGGCGGTGGAAACCTTGGCCGACCGCATCGCCGGCATCCCCATCAACCAACTCGTCATGCAGAAACTGATGATCAACCAGGCCTACGACAACATGGGCCTGCACGGCACCCAAGTTTTGGCGACCCTGTTCGACGGCATCACCCGCCACAGCGCCGAAGGACGCTGGTTCAAGGACTTCGCCGAACGCGACGGCTTCCACGCCGCCGTCGCCTGGCGCGACTCCGGCGCCACCATCCCCGACGGCGGGGGACCACTCCCCGAGCAACACGGATCGCAGCCCAGCCACTCGTGCCCATAGCCGGCATGGCCACCGGCAGCGTCGCCATCACGATCAAGGCGATCGAGCGGTGTCAGCTTCATCCGCGAGGGATATGCCGCCTGAGGAATTCGAGTTGGTCGGCGATGACGCGCTCGAACGCGTCGCCCACATAGATGTCGAAATGCCCTTCCGGATACAGCTTGACCTCGCCGCGGGGCGCCGTCGCGGCGTAGCGGCGAGTCGGTCCCGACGGCGCGACGGTGTCGGTTTCGCAGATGCAGAACAGGATTGGGCAGGCCACCTTCGACGCGAGTCGACCCGGCCGGTACGGCAGGATTTTCGCGCCGATCCGCGCGGCGACCTCGTTGCGCATCTCGACGCCGTCGGGCACCAGAGCCAGATAGCCGGGATAGGCGTCGGGCGACGTCATCAGCGCGACCTCACCCGGCCGACCGGCCGTTTTCACCATCACCGGGGTGCCGCCGAAGCGCGAGGTGACCATGTCGCGGGTCGCCAGCGCGGTTAGGCGCGCGCTGATCAGCGGGTTGATGGCGCCCAGCGACGCGACGCCGTCGGTGAACGGGCATTGCGAAACCACCGCGGCGATACCCGGCACCCGGGCCGCCGTGGCGATCACGTGACCGCCGCTGAACGAGGTGCCCCACAAGCCGATTCGACGCGGGTCGACTCCCGGCAGGGTACGGGCGAAGGCGGTGGCAACTGTCCAGTCCTGCAACTGCATTCGGATGTCGAGCAGTTGACGGGGCGCGCCTTCGCTGTCGCCGAAGTTGCGGTAATCGAACACCAGGCAGGCGTAACCGGCTGCGGCGAAGCGTTCGGCGTAGGCGTCCAGGCGCATCGTGCGGACCGCGCCCAGTCCGTGCGCCATTACCAGCAGCGGCGTGTCACCGTCGCCGTCCGGTCGGTAAAGCCACCCGCTGATCCGGTCGCTGCCGGAGTTGAACCAGAGGTCTTCTCGCTGCATGACCACATCCTGCATCAGTGTGGTAGACCGGCGCCATGTCCCGGGATGTCGTGGCGCAGGTGTCGTCGGTGGTGGGGGCCAGCTATGTCAGCACCGATCCCGATGTGCTGGCCGGCCGTGTCGTCGACTACACCGGGCGTTACCGGGGCCACGCCAGCGCGCTGGCGCGTCCGGGTTCGGCCGACGAAGTCGCCGGGGTGCTGCGGGTGTGCCGTGACGCCGGGGTGCATGTGACGATCCAGGGCGGCCGGACGTCGTTGGTGGCCGGCACCGTTCCCGAGCACGGCGACGTGCTGCTATCCACCGAAAGGCTCTGCGGCATCAGCGATGTCGACACCACCGAGCGCCGTGTCGAGGCCGGGGCCGGCGTGACGTTGGCGGCGGTGCAGCGCGCGGCCGGCGCGGCCGGCCTGGTGTTCGGCGTCGACCTGGCGGCACGCGACACCGCGACAATCGGCGGGATGGCCTCGACCAACGCCGGCGGGTTGCGCACCGTGCGCTACGGCAACATGGGCAACCAGGTCATCGGGATGGACGTCGCGCTGCCCGACGGGTCGGTGGTGCGACGGCACTCGCAGGTACGGGCCGACAACACCGGCTACGACCTGCCGTCGTTGTTCGTCGGCGCCGAAGGCACACTCGGCGTGATCACCGCCCTCGACCTACGCCTGCATCCGGACCCGGCGCATCGGGTGACCGCGGTCTGCGGCTTCGACGATTTGGGCGCGCTAGTCGACGCCGGTCGGTTGTTTCGCGACCTGGACGGCATCGCCGCGCTCGAACTGGTCGACGGGCGGGCCGGTGCGTTGGCCGGCGAGCATCTCGGTGTGCCGCCGCCGGTGGACGGTCGGTGGTTGCTGCTGGTCGAGCTGGCGTCCGACTTCGACCAGACCGAGCGGCTCGCCGACGCGCTGGACGACGTGTCTGGGGCGGGCGAGCCCGCGGTGGGCGTCGATCTCGTCGCGCGGCAACGGCTTTGGCGGTTGCGCGAATCGCTGGCCGAGGTGGTCGGCGTGTTCGGACCGCCGTTGAAGTTTGACGTGTCGCTGCCGCTGCCGGCGGTCGACAGGTTCGCCCGCGACGCCGAGGCGCTCGTGCGGCGGCACGCTGCCGACGCCATCGGAGTGCTGTTCGGTCACATCGGCGAGGGCAACCTGCACGTGAACGTGTTGCGTTGCGGCGCAGAGCAGGAGCAGAGCCTGTACGCCGCGATGATGGACCTGATCACCGACTGCGGCGGCAACGTCAGCTCCGAACACGGGGTGGGCAGCCGTAAACGCCGTTACCTCGGCATGTCCCGCGATGCCACCGATATCGCGGCGATGCGCACACTGAAGACGGCGTTCGACCCGACCGGCTACCTCAACGCCGCGGTGCTGTTCGACTAGCCGCCAGCCTTGATGCCGACCGCGTGGCGCAGCTGGGCCAGAAATTCGTCGGCGTCGTCGCTGCGAATCATGTAGTGCGAGAACGCCACCCGGATCGCCGTCGCGGCTTTGACGGCGGCGTTGGGGCCGGGGATCAGCCGCTGCAGGCCGTCGCGCATCTGCGGGATTACGCCGGCGAACTGGGCGATGACGTGCTCGGGCTCGATGTCGACCATCCGCACACCGGTGTAGGAGTGCTGGTAGTCGACGATGAACCGCAACGCGGCGTCGAGTTTGTCGACACCTTTGAGTCCGGCCGTCGCCGCGCTCATGCCGCTTTCGAAGGTGAGCCGTTCGTATGTGGAGAACGCCGAGAGCAGGTCTTCCTTCGAGGCGAACCAGCGGTACAGCGTCGGCCTGGACACCCCGGCCTGGACGGCGACGTCGGACAGGCTGAGCTTGCGTTTGCCGTTGCGGCCGAGGACCTCAGCGGTGGCAGCGAGGATCCGCTGCTGCGTCGAGGTGTCTCCCTCGATGGTCGACGTCTGATCCATACCCGCAACTTTACAAAATTAGACCGCAGTGTCACGCTACTTTTGTGCCACTGCCTTGTTTCCTGGCCAGCTTAGCCGGGCAAACGCCGAAAGACGGGCGTCTGCGGTGAGCCACGCCAGAGCGGTGGTCATCACCGAAGCTTCGTCGCTGCTCGCATTCGCCACGGCAACGCGGTTGGCGGCGGGCGGGCACTCCGTGTTGATGGGCAGCCCTCGACCGGACGTCGGCGAAGATCTGGCCACCCGGTTGCGGGCCCGCGGCGCGTCGGCGTTCGCCGCTCACCTGGACCTGGCCGACCCGCTGTCCATCGACGGGTTCCTGGAGTCGGTTCAGTATCTGATCGGTGACGTCGACGGGCTGATCAGCAGCGCAGGTGTCGCCGAGAGATCCTGGGTGGGCGCGCAACACCTTGTCACGCAACTTGTTTCGCCAATGCTCGACAACGGACGTGGTGACGTGGTGCTGCTCAGCCCGGAGCTGGTCGGCCCGTCGCCGGCTGGGGCGGACCGGATGCTCGACGCATGGATCGGCGGACTGGATGCCGAATTCGTCGGAACCGGCGTGCGGGCATCGATCGTTCGCTCCAACGGGGTGGTGCCACCCGAGGACGCCGGCGGTCTGATCGCCGCGATGCTCACGTCGCCGGACATGCACCTGCGCGTCGTCGATGTCATTCCATCCCACCGCGAGAGTGCACCTATCGACGGGGTGACTCGCTAGCTGCGCCCACCGCCGCGGTTTCGTCGAACAGGGTGTCCAACGTCGTCGCTCCTTCGCGGCGGCCACATTAGTCTTGCCGTTACAGATCAACGTATAAATGTCACGCGATAGGTTGCGGGGACATCGTCGGCGCTCAGCGAAGGACATGGCAGATGCGTTTCACCATCACCCACCCGATGCACAGCCACCCCTACCACCCGGAACTGGTCCGCGGTGATGGCATCGCCACCGTGGCCGCCGCTGCCGAGGCCGCCGGCATCCACGGCTTCGGCTTCACCGACCATCCCGCACCCACGCAGCGTTGGCTGGAGGCCGGCGGCCACGACGCGCTGGACCCATTCGTGGCGCTGGGATTCGCCGCTGCCCGCACCACCACGCTTCGGCTGATACCCAACATCGTGGTGCTGCCGTACCGAAACCCGTTCGTGGTGGCCAAGTCTGGCGCGACGCTGGACGTGTTGTCCGAGGGCCGGTTCACGCTGGCCGTCGGCGTCGGCTACCTCAAGCGCGAGTTCGCCGCCCTCGGAGTCGATTTCGAGGAGCGTGCGGCCCTGTTCGACGAGTCACTCGACGTCATCCGGGCCATCTGGACCGGCGACGACGTCAGCTTCGAGGGCAAGCACTTCAGCGCGCGGGGTATCACTGCGCATCCGCGTCCGGTCAGCGAGCCGCATCCGCCGATCTGGATCGGCGGCAACACCGGGGCGGCCCGGCGTCGGGTCGCGGAAAAGGGCGACGGCTGGTGCCCGTTTGCCGCGCCTCCCGCGTTGGCTCAGACCGCGCGCACGGCGTCGCTGGATTCCGTCGAAGCCCTGGCCGAGGGCATCGACGACCTGCGCCGCCGCCTCGACCGGGCGGGGCGGGACCCTTCGACAATCGACATCGTCTTCGGCAACTTCGCGGGCGGCAGTCCGGCCAACGACGATTTCGACGCCGACGCGTACCTGGCCGGACTGGACCGGCTGGGCAAGCTCGGCGTCACCTGGGTGCAGGTGGGGTTGCCCGGTGACAGCCTGACGCACGCCCTGGAGGTCATCGACCGGTTCAAGAACCTGGTCGTCGACGTCCTGTGAGGCTTTACAAGTTTCAGCGAGAATGTCATTCTCGCTGAATGGCAACAGGCTTTGAGGAGACGCACTGGTCGGTCGCCGGCCTGCTGGACTTGTTCGACGCGCGCCCGGGCGAGGACGGCCGGTTCATCGCCGACACCGGCATCGCCGCCGAGGACGAGCGTCAGGTGGTCGAGGGCACCCAGGTGCTCGCGCAGGTGATTGTCGCTGTCGCCAAACGGTTTCCGGAGAAGTCGGTCCGCTCGGTGCACGCCGTGTTCGCCCGGGCCGTGCTGGTCGGCCCACCGGTCGAGATCGACATCGACGTCGTCGCCGAGGGCCGCTCGACGGCCAGCGCGGTGGTCGGCGTGTCGCAAAACGGACGCCGTGCGATCACGGTGACCACGCTGCTGGACGTGCCGTCCGAGGACGTCATCCGCCACCACCTGCCGCGCCCCGAGGTGACCGCGCCCCGCGACGCCAATGACGGCGGCATGCCGATGGCCGGGCGGGAATTCCGACTGGTCGACGTGGTCGACGTGAACAGCCCCGACGAGGTCGGCCCGCCGGAGTTGTATGCCTGGCTGCACTACGACCCGATCCCGAGCCGCGACGATCTGGCTAAGGCTTTGGTCGGGTATTTCACCGGCCACCTTGGCATTTCGACCACGATGCGCGCGCACGAAGGCATCGGCACCGCCCAGTCGCACCAGACCGTGTCGACCGCGCCGATGACGATCTCGGTCAGTTTCCACGAGCCGGTGACCTGGACGGGGTGGCTGCTCTACACCCACGAGAGCACCCAGGTCGGTGCCGGCATGTCCTACGTCCGCGGCGCTGTGCACACCGAGGAGGGCGAGCTGATCGCCTCGTTCGCCCAGGACGCGCTGATCCGTCCGCTGCGCACCACCGACACCGCGATCAAAACCGAAGCGCGGCTGTAACTCTGCTGGATTTCTCCTGCGTCGACCTCGCATCCGACGACCGGGAATTCCGCGACCGGCTGCGGTCGTTCCTGGTCGACCTGGCCGATGCACCAGCAACGCGTGTTCGGTGTCGATGACCGTGCGCCCGGCTTTGACCGCGTGCACCCGCCGGCGATGTGGCTCGACGTACACCACGCCCGTCAGGCACCGGCGGGGTAAACCAGCCGGCCGGAGCACTGCTCAGCGGCCCGTGCCCGGTCGCCATGCTCATGGAGGCGAAGCGTACGCGTGGCATGGTGTGTGGCATGGCTGGACCGATGGACGGCATCAGTGTCGTGGAGCTCGGCGTGTGGGTAGCCGGGCCCGCGACCGGCGGCATCCTCGCCGACTGGGGTGCCGACGTCGTCAAAATCGAGCCGCCCACCGGCGACCCGGCCCGGATGTTCGGCCGCATGCTCGGCCTCGACGTCGACGTCAGCCCGCCATTCGAGATGGACAATCGGTCCAAGCGCAGCGTCGTCGTCGATCTGACCACCGACGACGGTCGCCGCATCGCGCTCGAATTGATCAGCGGCGCCGACGTTTTCATCACCAACGTGCGGCCCGGTGCGCTGCGGCGGCTCGGCCTGGACTACGAGTCGCTGGCCCCGGACCACCCGCAACTGGTGTACGGGTTGATCACCGGCTACGGCGAGACCGGCCCGGACGCCGACCGGGCCGCCTACGACGTCGCCGCGTTCTGGGCCCGCGGTGGACTCGCCCACCTGCTGACCCGGCCCGGCGAAACGCCGCCGTTCCAGCGCGGCGGGATGGGCGACCACTCCGCCGGCATGACGCTGGCCGCGGCTGTCTGCGCCGCGCTGGTGGCCCGCGACCGCACCGGGTCTGGTCAGCTGGTCAGCACCTCGCTCTACCGCCAGGGCGCCTACACCGTCAGCTTCGATCTGAACACCTACCTGATGTCGGGTCAGCCGATCGCGATCGGTCAGCGCGAGACGATGTTCAACCCGTGCATGAACAACTACGCCACCGCCGACGGGCGCCGGTTCTGGATCGTCGGGCTGGAAGTCGACCGGCACTGGCCCCCGCTGTGCCGCGCCGTCGGCAAGGCCGACTGGCGGGATGACCCGAGGTTCGCCGACGCGCGATCCCGCGCCGTCAACGCCGTCGAGCTGATCGGCGAGCTGGATCAGATCTTCGCCACCAAGACCCTGGACGCGTGGGCCGAGATCTTCGCGGGTGAGCCGGATTTCTTCTGGTCGCCGGTCAACACCATCGAAGACGTCGTCGCCGACGAACAGTTCCACGCCGCGGGCGGCATGGTCGACGTGCCGGACGGCCCCGGTGCTGTGCCAATGGTGGCCACGCCGGCGGACTTCCACGGCACGCCGTGGGCACCGCGGTGGTGCGCACCCCGGCTCGGCCAGCACACCGACGAGGTCCTCGCGGAGTTACAGGTCCGCCGCCGGTCTTGATGGAATCAAAATTTTACAGATTGCCCTAAAAGTGTCACGCTGGGTTGGCCGCGGTATCGACGACGCGTGCAGGGATGCGATGGGGACCTTCGAGGAACAGCAGCCGCGCCCGCACGCTGGATTGGTCGGCTACCGGCTCGACGTCGTCGCCTCCAGCGCCGCCGACGTGGTGGGCTCGATCGGCGGCTGGCTCTACGACCGGGTGCGGGCCGGCTGGGACGTCCACGTGCTGTTGGCGCATCGGTGCGACCACCGCCGGCATGTTCGCCGCCGATCCGCGAATCCGGCAGAAAGTCATGGTGGCGCTGGATCGCTGGATGACCGAAGTGACTCTCTGGCAGGATAATTGGCCGCTGACCGTCGGACATCGCACGACCACCGTCCAGCCCGTGCTCTCCGGCGCCGCACGCGCTTTCAAGCGTCACGCGCTGGCAGCCGCCGGCCTCGCAGCCCCGGTCGGCCCAACCGAGACGCTGCGCAGCGACATGAAGGCTTCCCTGCCGGTCGATTCCGAACTGATCCCGCTGTGCTGACGCGCAAGTACTGCCACGGGTTCGACTCGCTGCTGCCCGACTGGGAGGTCTGAGATGTGGTTCGGGCTGCGGGTGCGTCGAGTGTGAACGAGGCGACGCGACACGCCGCTGAGGCGTCGTCAGGTTCACATTCGGCGGGCTTTAGAAGCTGATCAACTGACGGACCGCAATCCCGTCGGCCAAATTGTCCATCGCGGAGTTGATGTCGTCGAGGGTGATCCGCGACGACACCAGCGATTCCACCGGCAGTCGGCCGGACCGCCACAGCTCGACGAACTGCGGGATGTCGCGATCCGGCACCGCAGAGCCCAGGTAGCTGCCGATCAAAGACCGGCCCTCGGCGACAAATCCCAACGGCGACACACTGATCCGGGCATCCGGCGGCGGCAGGCCGACGGTGACGGTCCGGCCACCGGCGCCGGTGAGCGCGATGGCCGTCTCCAGGGCGGCGGGATGACCGGCCGCCTCGACGACCACGTCCGCCTGCACTCCGGCGTCGACGGCCTCTTGCGGGATGTAAGTCTCGTGCGCACCGAGAGACGTTGCACCGGTGAGCTTTTCGGGCAACTGGTCGACGCCGATCACCGTCACGCCCGCATACGACAGCGCGGTCATCACCGCGGCCATGCCGACACCGCCGAGGCCTACCACCGCCACCGTCTGCCCCGGCTGGGGTTTGCCGACATTGAGCACCGCGCCGCCGCCGGTCAGCATCGCGCAACCCAGCAGCGCGGCGACCGGGGGCGGGACATCGTCGGGCACCGGAACGACACTGGCCCGGTTGACCACCGCGTGCGTCGCGAAACCGGACACCCCCAAGTGGTGAAAAACCTTGTCACCGGCGCGGGTCAGGCGCATTCCGCCGCCGAGCAGCGTTCCGGCGTTGTTGGCCGCGCTGCCCGGTTTGCACGGCGTCAGCCCGTCGGTGACGCACGCCGCGCAGTGACCGCACCGCGGCAGGAACGTCATTACCACCCGCTGACCGACCACGACATCGTTGACGCCGTCACCGACCCGCTCGATGATTCCGGCGGCCTCGTGCCCGAGCAGCATCGGCGTCGGCCGCACCCGGTTGCCGTCCACCACCGACAGATCGGAATGGCAGACGCCCGCAGCCTCGATACGCACCAGCAACTCGTCGGCGCCGGGCGGGTCCAATCCGATGTCGGCGACGGCGATGGGCCGGGATTGCGCGTAGGGCCGAGGCGATCCGATCTGCTCCAGAACGGCACCCCGGATTTCCAGCATGGTCGAATACAACCATGAGTTCGGTTCCGAACGCACCCGACGGGCTCACCAGTTCTGACTTCCCAGTGCACTGGCCAGTGCTGACCCGTTGGGCCGACAACGACATGTTCGGCCACCTGAATAACGCGGTCTACTACCAACTTTTCGACACCGCGATCAACGGCTGGATCCAGGCCGGAGTCACGCTGGACCCGGTGACCACGCCGGTGCAGGGCATCGTCGCCGAATCTGGCTGCCGGTACTTCTCCGAACTGCACTTCCCGGAACGACTCGTCGTCGGCGTGGCCGTGACCCGGCTCGGCAACAGCAGCGTGACGTATCGGCTGGGCGTCTTTCGGGCCGGCAGCGGACTGGGGGCGGCAGAAGACACCGAGCCGCAGGCGATCGCCGCGGTCGGCCACTGGGTGCACGTCTACATCGACAAGACCACCCGCCGGCCGACGCCCATTCCCGACGACATCCGCGCGCTGCTGTCGACCGCCTGCATCAGTTAGCGGACTGGCTATGCTCGGCCAATGCCTTTCGTCAGCAAGACCGTTGAGGTTGCCGCCAACGCCGACTCGATCCTGGCGATCGTCGCCGACTTCGAGCGCTACCCGGAATGGAACGACGGAGTCCAGGGCCTGTGGGTGCTGGCCCGCTACGACGACGGGCGGCCCAGCCAGCTGCGTCTCGACGCCAAATACGAAGCGCTCGAGGACAGTTTGATCCAGGCGGTCTACTACCCGAGCCCGACTCAGATCCAGACCGTGCTGCAGCAGGGCAAACTCTTCAAGAAGCAAGAGCAGCTGTTCAGCGTGGTGGACACCGGCTCCTCGTCGCTGCTGACCGTCGATCTGGACGTCGAGCCGTCACTGCCGATTCCGGCGCCGATGGTGAAGCAGTTGGCCGGCAACGTCATCGACTACCTTGCCGAGAACCTCAAGAAGCGCGCCGAGGACCTCGGGAGCTAATCCCAGATCCCGCTGCTGTCCAGCCGTTCGGTGAGCCGGCGGGCGCCGTCGGTGAACTGCCAGGTGGTGTGCTCGACGACCGCGGCGGTGTCCCGGCGCCGCAGCGCAGCGACCACCTCGCGGTGGTTCGCAATCGCGGTAGCACCCCATTGCGGGTCCGCGGCGTACACCATCAGCGGCATGTACCGGGCGACGTGCAACAGAAACCAGGCCAGCTTGATCCGCCCGGTGGCGTGGTTGAAGACGCGGTGGAATGCGAACTCGGTGGCGGCGATCGCGTCGATGTCGGCGGCGTCGACGGCTGCGGCCAGCACGTCGGTGAGGTGTGCGAGGTCGTCGATCTCCGCGTCGGAGATCCGCTCGGCTGCCGACGTGGCCAGCTCGGTGGCGATTGTCGCCTGCACCCAGAAGATGTCGTCGACGTCCTGGCGGCTGAGCGGCAACACCACGTGTCCGCGGTGCGGCTCGAGTTGCACCATGCCCTCGCCGCGCAACTTCAGCAGCGCTTCGCGCACCGGCGTCGCGCTGACGCCGAGTTTGGCCGCGGTCTCGTCGAGCCGGATGAACGTCCCCGGCCGCAGCGCGCCCGACATGATCGCGGCCCGCAGATGGCCCGCCACCTGGTCGGACAGCTGCGCCCGACCCAACCGAAGCCGCCCTTCCCGCTGCGCGGAGAGGCGCGTTAGTGTCGGTTCGCTCAGCGAGGTCACCGGGGTTGTCTTCGTGCGGCCGAGACCATAGTGTGACCCAGACAACACGGGATTTTATCAAATATCAACTTGATCCACCTGCTGACCAGAAGGGAAGCGACCAGTTGACTGCGCAGTTGACCGGCCACGGCGCCCGTGACACCGACGACGCCTCGAGCGAGCAGCCGTATCTGGCGCGACGACAGAATTGGGTCAACCAGCTCGAGCGGCACGCCTACATGCAGCCGGGTGCGACCGCGCTGAGATTTATGGGCAACACCGTCACGTGGGCGGGCCTGCGCGACCGCGTCGCCGCGTTGGCCGGAGCGCTGAGCCGCCGCGGAGTCGAAAACGGCGACCGGGTGATGATCCTGATGCTGAATCGAACCGAGTTCGTCGAGTCGGTGCTGGCGGCCAACATGATCGGCGCGATTGCCGTCCCGGTCAACTTCCGGCTCACCCCGTCCGAGATCGCCTTCCTGGTCGACGACTGCGAGGCCCGGGTGATGATCACCGAACCGGTGCTGGCGCCGGTGGCCGCCGCCGTCCGCGGCGTCACGTCGGTGCTGCACACCATCGTGGTCGCCGGCGACCCTGCCGGCGAGGGTCAGCTGGGTTACCAGGATCTGGTGGACGAGCCGGGTGACCCGGCCATGCCGGCCGACGTCCCCGACGATTCGCCGGCGCTGATCATGTACACCTCGGGCACCACCGGCCGGCCGAAAGGCGCGGTGCTGACCCACACCAACCTGACCGGTCAGACGATGACCAACCTTTTCACCCACGGCGTCGCCGCCGACGACGTCGGATTCATCGGCGTCCCCTTCTTCCACATCGCCGGAATCGGCAACCTGCTGACCGGAATGCTGATGGGTCTGCCCACGGTCATTCATCCGCTCGGCGCGTTCGACCCCGCACACCTTCTCGACGTCCTGGCCGCCGAAAAGGTCACCGGGATTTTCCTGGTCCCGGCCCAGTGGCAGGCGGTATGTGCTGCGCAGCAGGCCAATCCACGCGACGTGAAGCTTCGGGTGATCTCCTGGGGTGCCGCGCCGGCGTCCGATACCCTGCTGCGACAGATGTCGGAAACCTTCCCGGGAACGCAGATCTTGGCTGCGTTCGGTCAGACCGAGATGTCTCCGGTGACGTGCATGCTGCTCGGCCAGGACGCGATCAGAAAGCTCGGCTCCGTCGGCAAGGTGATCCCGACGGTGGCCGCCCGCGTGGTCGACGAGGAGATGAACGACGTGGCAAGAGGCGAGGTCGGTGAGATCGTCTATCGGGCACCGACATTGATGAGCGGCTACTGGAACAACCCGCAGGCCACCGCCGAGGCGTTCCACGGCGGCTGGTTCCACTCCGGCGACCTGGTCCGGATGGATGACGAGGGCTACGTCTGGGTGGTCGACCGCAAGAAGGACATGATCATCTCCGGCGGCGAGAACATCTACTGCGCGGAGGTGGAGAACGTGCTGGCCGCTCACCCGTCGATCGTCGAGGTCGCGGTCATCGGCCGGCCCCACCCGAAATGGGGGGAGGTGCCCGTCGCGGTTGTGGCGGTCACCGAAAGCGACTTTCGTCTGTCGGACCTCGACGAGTTCCTCGGCGAACGGCTTGCCCGATACAAGCACCCGAAGGGCCTGGAGATCGTCGACGCACTGCCGCGCAACCCCGCTGGCAAAGTGCTGAAGACCGAATTGCGGGCGCGGTACGGCGGTTCGCCCGTCGCTCAAAACGGTTCCACATCAACCGATTCGGCCCCGACGAGACCAAGCTGACATAACCGAAAACCCGCCGGTCAATTTGACGAGAGGCTAATAACCCCAATGCCATGCACGCCCGCCAGACCATCGGGTACAGTCCTGTGGTCCGACTTACTGTTAGCCGATAGTGAGACGGGCATCACGCACCGGGGGTCGAGGGAGGGAGGCGGCGTGCGAGACAATTCGCCGCGAAGTCACGAGTCGCTCCAATCGGTGGTGAGGGGTCAGCGATGACGACTGTCGAGCCACGGCTCATCGACTACGTCCGTGACAGAGTGGGTCCGCCGCTCGTCCTGGTCGGCGGGTTCTTCCGCCTGTGCACTCTGACTGGAAAGGCGTTGTTTCGCAGCCCTTTCCAGTGGCGCGAGTTCGTTTTGCAGTGCTGGTTCCTCATCCGGGTCGCGTTTCTGCCGACCATGGCTGTCTCGGTGCCGATTACGGTGCTGTTCATCTTCACGTTCAACATCTTGCTGCTGCAGGTTGGCGCTGCTGACATCTCGGGGGCGGGCGCGGGCGTTGCGGTGATCACCCAGATCGGACCGATTGTGACCGTGCTGGTGGTTGCCGGTGCGGGGGCGACGGCTATCTGTGCCGACCTGGGCGCGCGCACCATTCGCGAGGAGATCGATGCGATGGAGGTGCTCGGCATCGACCCCGTCCACCGACTGGTGGTGCCCAGGGTGCTAGCCGCGACTCTGGTCGCCGCCCTGCTCAACGCGCTGGTGAGCATGGTCGGCCTACTGGGCGGCTATATCTTCGGGGTCTTTCTGCAGAATGTGTCGGGTGGCGCCTACCTTGCAACTCTGACCCTGATCACCGGGCTGCCCGAAGTGGTGGTCGCGACGATCAAAGCCATGACTTTCGGATTGATCGCCGGGCTGATCGGTTGCTACCGAGGGCTGACCGTGAGCGGGGGTTCCAAAGGGTTGGGCACTGCCGTCAACGAAACCGTGGTGCTAGCCGTGGTCGCGCTGTACGCGGTCAACGTGGTGCTGACCACCATCGGTGTGAAATTCGGAACGTCGGCGGTGTCATGACTACTACCGGTGTCCTGAACGCCCGCTTCCCCCGGGCGGTTGGCAACCTTCGTCGCTACCGCGATCTTGCGACCCGGCCGCTCGAGGGGGCCGGAAATCTGGGCTGGTTCGCGGTGATCGGCACCCGCGACGTGGTGTGGGCGCTGACCCGTTACCGTGCGGAGGTATTGCGGCTGATCGCGCAGGTCGGTATGGGCACTGGCGCGATGGCCGTGGTCGGCGGCACCGCAGTGATCATCGCGTTCGTGACGCTATCCGCCGGCTCCTTGGTCGCCCTGCAGGGTTTCGCGTCTTTGAGCCAGATCGGTATCCAAGCGCTGCTGGGCTTCGTCGCCGCATTGATCAACGTCCGCCTTGTCGCCCCGGTCGTGACCGGTATCGTGCTCGCGGCCACCGTCGGTGCCGGCGCCACCGCCGAACTGGGCGCCATGCGGATCAGCGAAGAGATCGATGCGCTGGAGGTAATGGGCATCAACTCGATGGCCTACCTGGTGTCAACCCGGATGCTGGCCGGACTGGCGGTGATCATTCCGCTCTACGCGGTCGGCTTGATTATGTCGTTCCTGGCCCCGCAGGTCGTCACCACGGTCTTGTACGGACAGGCTAACGGCACCTACGAGCATTACTTCCGGACATTCTTGCGCCCAGACGATGTGTTTTGGTCTTTTGTGGAGGTCATTATTGTTGCGGCGGTCGTGATGTTGAGCCACTGCTACTACGGCTACAGGGCCAGCGGCGGCCCAGTCGGGGTGGGCGCAGCGGTGGGTCAATCGATGCGGTTCTCATTGGTGTCGACGAATGTCGTCATCCTCCTGGCCGAGATGGCGCTATACGGCGTCAACCCCAACTTCAGCTTCACGGTGTAGCCATGACGATGCCGCAGGGAAAGCTGAACAAGCCCCGGATTCCGCCCTACAGGTTGGCCGGCGTGGTGGTCTTCTTGGCGGCCGCACTGGTGCTGGGGCTGGTATACATGCAGTTCAAAGGGGAATTCACGCCGATGACGCCGCTACAGATGTTGGCGTCTCGGGCGGGCCTGGTGATGGATTCCGGCTCAAAGGTCACCTACAACGGCGTGCAGATCGGCCGGGTGGCCAAAATCGTCGAAGTGCAGCACGACGGCGAACCGGCAGCCAAGTTCACCCTCGACGTGCATCCGAGATACCTGAAACTGATTCCGGCAAACGTGGTCGCCAAGGTCGAGGCGACCACTCTGTTCGGCAACAAGTACGTGTCGTTGACTTCACCGAAGAATCCGACGCCGCAGCGGATCACGCCGCGACAGGTGATCGACGCCCGCTCGGTGACGGTGGAAATCAATACCTTGTTCCAGACCGTCACCTCGATCGCGCAGAAGGTGGATCCGGTCAAACTGAATCTGACGTTGAGCGCGGCCGCGGATGCGTTGAACGGGTTGGGCGACAAATTCGGCCAGTCCATCATCAACGCCAACGCCATCCTCGACGACGTCAACCCTCAACAGCCGCAGGTTCGTCGCGACATCCAGAAATTCGCGGCGCTCGCCGATACCTACGCCGCCGCGTCGCCGGATCTATTCGACTTCCTCAGCAACGCTGTGGTCACGGCACGCACGCTGGACAAGCAGCTCCATGATCTGGATACCACGTTGCTCGCGGCGGTCGGGTTCGGTAACACCGGCGAGGAGCTCTTCAAACGAGGCCAGCCCTATTTCGTGCGCGGAATCGCGGACCTGGTGCCGAGCGCCAAGCTGCTCGACACGTACAGCCCGGAGCTGTACTGCACCATCCGCAACTACCACGACGTCGAGCCCGCGGCCGGCGCTGCGGAGGGCACCGGGAACGGCTACTCGCTGAGGACTGTGAGCGAGTTGCTATCGGGGGCGGGGCTTGCACTATCGCTGCCAGGGCTGGGTATCACACTGGCAACCGGGGCGCTGGCCGGACTGTCAGCTCTGGTCGCTGGATCGCCGAATCCTTACGTCTATCCCGACAATCTGCCGCGGGTGAACGCCCACGGCGGTCCTGGCGGTGCGCCGGGTTGCTGGCAGCCCATCACCCGGCAGCTGTGGCCGGCGCCGTATCTGGTGATGGATGCCGGCGCCAGCCTGGTGCCCTACAACCACATCGACACTGGTTCGCCCTACGCCGTCGAGTACGTCTGGGGCCGTCAGGTAGGGGATAACACGATCAACCCATGAAAATCACCGGTACCGTCATCAAGCTCAGCACCGTTGCGATGGTGCTGCTGCTGTTCACCTTCGCGCTCGTCGTGGTGTTCGGTCAATTGCGCTTCGATCGAACCGCCAGCTACTCCGCCGAGTTCAGCAACGCCAGCGGGCTGCGCAACGGCCAGTTCGTCCGCGCATCAGGGGTAGAGGTCGGCAAGGTCAAAAAGGTGGCCTTGGTCGACGGTGGCCATCGGGTGCGGGTGCAGTTCGACGTCGATCGCTCTATACCGCTCTACCAGTCCACCACCGCACAGATTCGCTATCTCAACCTCATCGGCGACCGCTATCTCGAACTCAAGCGCGGTGAGGGCGAAGGGGCTGACCGGGTCTTGCCGGTGGGCGGGTTCATCCCGCTGTCGCGCACGTCGCCGGCGTTGGATCTCGATGCATTGCTCGGTGGTTTCAAGCCGTTGTTTCGAGCGCTGAGTCCGGACAAGGTCAACACCATTGCCTCCGGCATCATCACCGTGTTCCAGGGTGAGGGCGGCACCATCAACGACATCCTCGACCAAACCGCACAACTGACCTCGACCATCGCGGAGCGTGACCAAACGATCGGAGAGGTGGTCAAGAACTTGAACATCGTGCTGGACACCACCGTCCAGCATCGCAAGGAGTTCGACCAGACTGTCGATAATTTCGAAAAACTGATCACCGGGCTCAAAGACCATGACGTTCAGCTGGCCGCGGGCGTGGCGCACATCAGTAACGCCGCCGGCACGGTGGCCGATCTGCTCGCTAGCGACCGGCCCCTGCTGCACAAGACCATCAATTACCTTGACCCCATTGCGCAAGCAATCGTCGACCAGTCCGATCAGTACAACAAGTTCCTGGCCTCCTACCCGAGCTCGTTGAACCAGATCGGGCGTGCCATCGGCAGCTATGGCGACTTCGTCAACTTCTACGCGTGCGACATCATCCTGAAGACCAACGGGCTCCAACCCGGCGGTCCGGTGCGCACCGTCAAGCTCTTCCAGCAACCGACGGGCAGGTGCACGCCGCAATGAGGACCTTGGAACCGTCCAATCGGCGGCGGATCGGGCTGATGGGCCTGGTTGTGGTGGTGCTGATGATCGGCTTCGGCCAGACCCTGACCAGTGTCCCGATGCTGTTCGCCAAACCGAGCTATGCCGGGGAGTTCACCGACGCCGGCGGGCTCAACGAGGGTGACAAAGTGCGCATCGCCGGCTTGGACGTCGGCAAAGTGGAAACAATCAAGATTGCCGGCGACCACGTCGTGATCAAGTTTTCGACCGGCGCCAACCCGATCGGCACCGAGAGCCGGCTGGCCATCAAGACCGACACCATTCTGGGGCGCAAGGTCCTCGAGATCGACTCGCGTGGCGCCAAGACGTTGCGCCCCAACGGTGTGCTGCCGCTGGGTCAGAACGCTGCGCCGTATCAAATCTACGATGCGTTCTCCGACCTGACCAAGGCCGCTGCCGGCTGGGACATCGACACGGTGAAACAATCGCTGAACGTGCTGTCGCAGACCATCGACAAGACCTACCCGCACCTGAGCTCCGCGCTCGACGGGGTGGCCAAGTTCTCCGACACCATCGGTAAACGCGACGAGCAAATCAAGCATCTCCTCGAACAGGCCAACAAGGTCGCCAGCGTGCTGGGTGACCGTAGTGAACAGGTCGATCGACTTCTGGTCAACACGAAGACACTATTGGCGGCATTCAACGAACGTGGACGCGCCGTCGACGCGCTGCTGGGCAACATCTCGGCCTTCTCCACTCAGGTGCAAGGGCTGATCAACGACAATCCCAACCTCAACCATGTCCTGGAGCAGTTGCGTTCCGTCAGTGACCTGCTGGTCGCACACAAGAATGACCTTGCGAGCAGCCTCTCTGAGGTGTCGTCGTACTTCCTGGGCCTGTCGGAGACCATCGGTTCGGGCCCGTTCTTCAAGGCGGCCATCGCCAACCTGCTCCCATACCAGTTGCTGCAGCCATACGTCGATGCCTCGTTCAAAAAGCGCGGAATCGATCCGGAAAACTTCTGGCGCAGCGCGGGACTACCGGCGTTCCGGTTCCCCGACCCCAACGGAACCCGCTTCCCCAACGGCGCACCACCGCCCGCACCGCCAGTGCTGGAGGGCACCCCGGATCACCCGGGACCCGCCGTGGCGCCTGGGTCGCCGTGCTCCTACACCCCGTCGCCGGAAACCCTGCCGCGCCCGGGCAACCCGCTGCCGTGCGCGGGGTTGCCCCAGGATCAGGGCCCGTTCGGCGCTAATGGGCCGTACCCGACATTGCCCGACGTGTTGATGTCGCCGCCGAACCCGAACGGTCTGCCGCCGACAGCAGGTATCCCGATCGCCGGCCGGCCGGGGGATCCAGCCCCTGACCTGCCGGGCACGCCGGTGCCGCTGCCGCCCAACGCCCCGCCGGGGGCGCGTACCGAAAATCTGGCGCCGGCCGGTCCGACACCGCCGCCCTCGACGTTCGCGCCCGCACTCCCGCCGGGACCGCCCGCTCCACCGGGGCCCGGGGACCAGCTACCGGCGCCGTTCATCAACCCGGGTGTGCTGGGAAGCCAGCCCGGCGGAGGGGGAGGCGGTTGTTGTGGGAGAGGTAGTCAATGAGCACTGTCTTTGATATCCGTAACCTGCGGTTGCCGCAGCGTTCGCGCCGGTCGGTGATCCTCGGATCAGTAGTGGTTGTGCTGGTGCTCGCCGCCGCATTCGCGGGCTGGCGGCTCTACCAGAGGCTCACCAACAACACCGTGGTCGCCTATTTCTCCGAGGCCAACGCGCTCTACGCCGGGGACAAGGTCAAAATCATGGGTGTCCAGGTGGGTTCGGTCGACAAGATCGAACCCGCCGGCGACAAGATGAAGGTGACCCTGCACTACAGCAACAAGTACAAGGTGCCCGCGGACGCCTCTGCAGTGATCATCAACCCGACGTTGGTCGCTGCCCGGGACATTCAGTTGGAGCCGGCTTATCGGGGCGGTCCGGTGATGGCCGACAACGCGGTGATCCCGCTTGACCGCACCCAGGTGCCGACCGAGTGGGACCAGCTGCGCGACAGCGTGTCCAACCTTGTCGACAAGCTCGGCCCCACACCGCAGCAGCCCAAGGGGCCATTCGGCGAGGTGATCGAATCCTTCGCCGACGGACTCGCCGGCAAGGGCAAGCAGATCAACACCACGTTCAACAACCTGTCCCAGGCGCTGAACGCGCTCAACGAGAAGCGTGGCGACTTCTTCGCGGTGGTACGCAGCCTGGCGCTGTTCGTCAACGCCCTGCACGCCGACGATCAGCAGTTCGTCGCGCTCAATACCAACCTGGCGCAGTTCACCGGCAGGTTGGCGCACTCCGATCAGGCGCTGGCCAGTGCAATCCAACAAACCGACGGTCTTCTCACCACACTGCGCCCATTCCTGGCCAAGAATCGCGAAGTGCTGTCTCATGACATCAAAAACCTCGACGAGTTGACCACGACGCTGGTCCAGCCTGAGGCGTTGAACGGTCTGGAGACCGCACTGCACGTCACCCCGACGGCGGCAGTCAATCTCGAGAATGTCTATTATCCGGCGCACGGCGCCCTCGTCGCCAACTTGGCACTCAGCAACTTCGCGAACCCGATGGAGTTCATCTGCAGCTCGATCCAGGCCGGCAGCCGACTCGGCTATCAGGATTCGGCCGAGCTCTGTGCCGAGTACCTGGCGCCGGTCCTCGATTCGATCAAGTTCAACTACTTGCCGTTCGGCTTGAACCTGTTCCACACCGCCGAGATACTTCCCAAAGAGGTCGCTTACTCCGAACCGCGGCTGCAGCCGCCGAACGGATACAAAGACACCACTGTCCCCGGGATCTGGTCGCCAGACACCCCGACGTCGCACCGCAACACCCAGCACGGCTGGATTGTCGGGCCCGGCATGCAAGGCACCCAGGTGGGCCCGATCACAGCGGGCCTGTTGACCCCCGATTCGCTGGCCGAGCTCATGGGCGGCCCCGACATCGGACCTGTGCAATCGAATTTGCAGACACCGCCGGGACCGCCGAATGCATACAACGAGGAGCCAGGTCCATTGCCATTCATCGGTGTGCCGGGCAATCCGATGCCGATACCGCCGCCCCCGCCCGGACCCGGGGTAATTCCCGGCCCGGTCGCGCCGACGCCGGCACCCGTCTCGGGACCCGCGCCGGGACCGGGTGGACCTCCGCTGCCCGCTGAAGCCAGCCTGTCGATCGGAGCGGGCTCGTGAGGCCGGCACTGAGCCCGAGGCGTCTCGTCCGCCATCGCGTTTGGCAAGGGATGGCTCTCGTCGTGGCGGCGCTGATGTTGAGCTCGTGCGGCTGGCGCGGTATCTCCAACCTGGAAGTACCTGGCGGGCCGGGCACCGGAGCCGACTCCTACACGCTGTACGTTCAAGTGCCCAATACGCTGGCGATCAACGGCAACAGCCAGGTCATGGTGGCCGATGTTGTGGTCGGAACAATCAAGTCGATCGACCTGAAGAATTGGGTGGCCACCCTGACCCTGGGCGTGGAGAAACACGTCAAGCTACCGAAGAACGCCACCGCCAAGATCGGACAGACCAGCCTGCTGGGCTCTCAGCATATCGAGTTGGCCGCACCGGCGGACCCGTCGCCGCAGCGGCTGAAAAACGGCGACACCATCCCGCTGAAGAATTCGTCGGCGTATCCCACCACCGAGCAGACCCTGGCCAGCCTGGCGTTGGTGCTGCACGGCGGCGGAATCCCGAACCTCGAAGTTCTGCAGAACGAGGTCAATAACATCTTCGTCGGGCGGGCGCCGCAGATCCGGGCCTTCCTCGGCAAACTGGACACCTTCGTCACCCAGGTCAATCAACAACGCGATGACATCAACCACGCCATCGATTCCACCAACCGACTGCTGGCCTACGCCGCCAACCGGTCCGATGTGTTGAACCAAGTGCTGATCGACGTCCCGCCGCTGATCCAGCATTTCGCGGACAAGGATTATCAGAAGCTCCTGATCAACGCCGTCGATGCCGTCGGCCGACTCAGCGACGTGGTTGACCAGTCGTTGGGCACCTCGCGGAAAGATCTTCATCAGGACCTGCAGTCACTTCAGTGCCCGTTGAAGGAACTCAGCCACGCCGCGCCTGACCTACTCGGGGCGGTGAAACTCCTCGGCACGCTACCGTTCGACATCGACGCCGTTCCGAAATCGTTGCGCGGCGACTTCTTCAACGTGTCGCTGACACTCGACTCGACTTTGTCGTCTGTCGACAACGGGTTCCTCACCGGGACCGGGCTTTCCGGTTCGTTGCGCGCCTTGGAGCAGTCGTTCGGTCGGGATCCGGACACGATGATTCCGGACGTGCGCTACACGCCGAACCCGAACGACGCTCCCGGGGGACCGCTCGTTGAAAGGGGGGACCGGAATTGCTAACTCGTGGCGTCCGGCGCCAGCTCGTCGCCTTCGGCGTCGTGACGGTCGTCGCATTACTGGTGCTGGGCTGGTACTACTTACGCATCCCAACCCTGCTCGGCATCGGCCAGTACACGCTGAATGCGGACCTGCCCGCTTCGGGTGGGTTGTATGTCACGTCCAACGTGACATACCGCGGGATCACGATCGGCAAGGTCACCGCAGTCGAGCCGACCGAACACGGTGCCCGGGCCACCATGAGCATCGCCAGTCACTACAAAATCCCGGTCGACGCGTCGGCGAACGTGCATTCGGTGTCGGCGGTAGGCGAGCAGTATCTGGACCTGGTTTCGGTGGGCAACCCCGGCAAGGTGTTCTCTCCCGGACAGACCATCACCAACGGTACGGTGCCCGCTCCGATCGGACCGGCGCTGGACGCCACCAACCGGGCGCTGAGCGTGCTACCCACGGGTAAGCTCGCCGCGTTGCTCAACGAGACCTCGGAAGCTGTCGGCGGATTGGGGCCGGCGCTGCAACGACTGGTCGACTCGACCCAGGCGATCGTCGGCGGCTTCAAGACCAACATCGCTGACGTCAACTCGCTCATCCAGAACTCTGAACCGATCCTCGACAGCCAGGTCGTCTCGGGCAAATCCATTGAACAGTGGGCGCGCAACCTGAATGTCCTCGCCGCCCAGACAGCGGCTCAAGATCAAAACGTCAAAAATATTCTTTCAAAGGCGCCGCCGACCGCAGATCAGATCACCGCGGTGTTCGGCGACATCCGCGAAACGCTGCCGCAGACCCTGGCCAACACCGAGATTGTGCTCGACATGCTCAAGCGGTACAACAAGAACATCGAACAGGTACTGGTGTTTATACCCGAGGGCGCAGCGTTCGCGCAGACGCTTCTCACCCCGTATCCAGGCAAGGCGGCGCTGGACTTGGGCCTGGCGGTCAACTATCCACCACCATGTCTGACCGGCTTCATTCCGGCGAGCGAGTGGCGCTCGCCAGCCGACACCAGCCTGCCGCCGTTGCCGGTCGGAAACTACTGCAAGATCCCGCAGGACACCCCGGCCAATTCGGTACGCGGAGTGCGTAATTCGCCCTGTGTCGATGTTCCAGGCAAACGTGCGGCGACACCGCGCGAGTGTCGTGACCCCAAACCCTACGTTCCGGCCGGAACCAACCCGTGGTACGGCGATCCGAACCAAATCCGCAACTGCCCGGCACCGGGAGCGCGCTGCGATCAGCCGGTCGATCCGGGCCACGTGATACAGGCGCCGTCGATCAACAACGGTATCAACCCGGCGCCCGCCAATCGGGTGGCGGGGACTCCGCCTCCGGTCAGCGATCCACTGCAGCGACCGGGATCCGGGAGCGTGCAGTGCAACGGGCAGCAGCCTAATCCATGTGTCTACACTCCGAGCGGGCCTCCCGCCGCAACCTACAGTCCGCAGAGCGGTGAGGTGTCAGGGCCGGACGGCGTCAAGTACTCGGTCGAAAATTCGAACAAAACGGGAGACGACGGATGGAAGGAGATGCTGGCGCCAGCCAGCTGAGCCCCACCGACGCGAACGATTCACCAGAATCGGAAGTCGGCGCCGATGATGAGGTGAATGCGGAGAGTGCCAGCAACGAGGCGGCCGACGGTTCCGCACCCGACCCGCAAGCCGTTCACGGTGCGTCTCGGGTGGGTCGTGGCTGGTCAATCGCGATTGTGGCAGCTCTTGTGGTGCTGAGCGGCGGTCTGGTATGGGCTGGCTACCGCAGCTTCGGTTGGCATCGCGACAGCGAGATCATCGCTCGCAACGACGCCGCGGCCGTCGAAGCGGCGAAAGATTGCATCGCGGCGACGCAGGCACCCGACATTGCCACCATGGCCGCCAGCGAACGGAAGATCATCGACTGTGGCACCGGTAATTTCCGCACGCAGGCTGTGCTTTACAGCGGCCTGCTCGTGCAGGCATATCAAGCTGCGAACGTACATCTGCAGGTGTCGGACATGCGCGCCGCGGTCGACCGCAACAACGACGACGGTTCGGTCGACGTGCTGGTGGCGCTGCGCGTGAAGGTTTCCGATATCGAGTTGAAAAATCAGGAGGCGGGCTACCGCTTGCGGGTGAAGATGGCGCGCGACGAGGGCCGTTACAAGATCGCCAGTCTGGACCAGGTGGCTAAGTGACGGCTGTGGTCGAGGAGACCGAAGTCACGCCAACGGTTCAGCAGGCTTCGTCCAGCAACCTGGCGCCGTGGCATTTCCGCGCGGGCGCGTTGGCCATCGACATCCTGCCGGGCGTCGCGGTCATCGCGACGATGGCGCTGGTCGCGATGACGGTGCCATTTCGCAGTCGGTGGTGGTGGGTGTGTGTATCGGTGGCTGGCGTCGCTAACCTGCTTACGACGGTCAACCGGATATTGCTACCGACAATCAGTGAAAGTCTGGGTCGTAGTTTCTTCCACATCACGGTGGTGCGGCGAGGCGGAAGCGCCGCGGGACCGTGGCGACTGCTTGCCAGAGACGTCGCTCACCTGCTCGACACGGCATCGGTGATGGTGGGCTGGCTTTGGCCGCTGTGGGACTCTGGGCACCGGACATTCGCAGACATGCTGCTGGGGACAGAAGCGCGAAGAGTCGAACCGGACCAGCGAGCCCGTGACACCAGGCGACTGATCGCGGTGGCGGTGCTGACGGCCGCACTGGTATGCGCGGCAGGGTCCGCGGTGAGCTATGTGGCGGTGTATCGGCATGACCGAGCGGTCGACCGGACCCGCGCTCAGATCGTGTTGCAAGGACCCAAGATCGTCGAGACGTTGCTGACCTACGATCCGAAATCTTTGCACGACGATTTCGCGCACGCCCTGTCGCTGACGACCGAGAAATACCGTGGCCAACTTCTCGCCCAACAGCAGGCTGTGCAGAAGGCAAACCCGGTCGTCAACGAGTATTGGGTGACAGACAGCGCGATACAAACAGTCACGCCGACTCAGGCCACGATGCTGCTGTTCATGCAGGGTCAGCGAGGCGCGCCGCCTGCTGCACGGTATATCAGTGCGACCGTTCGAGTGGCTTTCGCCAGAGCTGCAGACGGCAATTGGCTCGTTGACGACCTCATCGTGCTGACGAAACCGCGACAGGCCGAGAGTAAAAAATGAGTCCACGTCGGAAGTTTGAGGCTGACGAGCAACCATTGTTCTGCGTGCCGCCGGTAAAGCCGTCGCGACGGTGGGGATTAACGCTGGTCGTCGCGGCCGCTTCGGCGCTGATAATCGGGGCGGTCACGGTGTCAAGCCTGGTTTTGGTTTCTCATGAATCGCAACAGCAGAGCGCGCGGCGTGACAGAGCGGTCTTGAGCTATGTCCGCGACTTCATGGCTGGATTCACATCGTTGGATCCATTTCATGCCAACGACTATGTCGAGCGGGTGCTAACCCAAGCCACCGGCGATTTCGCCAAGGAATACACGGATAAGAAGAACGAGATCCTGCTCAGTGTCGCCAGAGCAGAACCCACCAAGGGCGCGGTGCTCGACGCCGGCGTAGAACGCTGGAATGACGACGGCAGCGCCAGCTTGCTGGTGGCAACCGCAGTCACCTCAAAATCTCCTGACGGCAAGCAGGAATTCGAGAACTCGACTCGTTGGGTGTTAACCGCGAAACAGGAAGGGGGACAGTGGAAAATCAGCAGCCTGCAACGGGTGGTGTAAGCGAAAGAATTGCCGACGGCCAGTCCGCGGATACCGCATCCGATGAAGCTGGGCCTACCGAAGCCGAAGTCGGGCAACAATTAACCTCCGACGAAGACACCAGCGCCGACGAGGCGCGCACCGAGGCCGAAGACGATCCGCCGGCCGTGCGGCGGCCGCGCCGGGGGCTTGCAATCGTGGTCGGGACCGCGATTGCCCTGTTCGTCGGTTCTGCTGCCTTCGCGAGCGCCTTCGTTTGGCCTTACCTGGTGGACCGGGCCACGGTGAGCACCAAAATGCAGATCGCCCGTACCGCCGCCAGCGCGATCACTACGTTGTGGACCTACAACCCGGATAACGTAGACAAGCTGGCCGACCGTGCAACGCAATACCTCAGCGGGGATTTCGGGGCCGACTATCGAAAGTACATCGACAAGATCACCGCGCCGAGCAAGCAAGCCCAAATTACCAACAGCACGTTGGTGATCGACGCGGCGGTGGAATCACTCGACGGGCCCAACGCTGATGCGATCGTCTACACCAATACCACTTCCACCAGCCCACTGACCAAAAATATTCCGTCGCTGAAGTACTTCTCTTTTCGGCTGACGATGAAGCGGGAACATGCGCGTTGGCTGGTGACCAAGATGACGACGATCACCTCGCTGGATCTGACACCCAAGTTCTAGTTGAACGCCAGCCAACCTGGCAGCGAGCGCTCATGCGCGTCGCACAGCACCTCATAGGTGTCGCAATTGCCTTTGGGCACACCGGCTCCGGCCCACATGCCGCCGGTGTCGCGGCGCAGCACGATCGCCGAGGAGCTCCCGCCGTCCAGCAGCACCGCATTGTCGCTGCCGAGTCCGCGGAACAGATCCTGAATGTTGTCCGGCGTGTAGCTGCCGCCCTGGAACACATACATCTCGTCGCGCGGCTTGGAGTAGGCCAGCGCGGTCCGCGCGGCGCTCGGGCCACCGTCGTGGAGCTGGCCGGTGTTTCCGGGCGCCAGCAGGCCGAGTCCGCTCACCGCGACGAATCTTTCGCCGCGATCGACCAAGCCGTTGACGACCGCGGTGGCGGCGTCATAGTCATGCCCGTCGCGCCCGCCCTTGGGCCACAACACCGATGGCGCGCCGCGATTCGGCAGGATCATGGTCGCCAGCGCGCTCCAGTTCTCGTTACCGCCGGACAAGCCCTGCTTACCGGCGTAGGGGATGGTCCCGGTGACAGCCTGATTGGCCCGGCCCTGGCCGCGGGTGTTGTCGACGTAGGCGCCCAGCGGGGAACTGCATCCCGTCGAGCGCCACGAGCCGCCCTGCTGGCCGCGGATGTCGAAGAAGTTCGCATTGATCGCGATGGTCGGTTTACCCAGCGCCTGCCAAGCCTGCCGTGCGGTATAGGTTTCCGAGGCCTGCATCAGGCCGTCGCCGGTGCGCGCACGCGGATTGCGTTCGCAGCGTGACTGAGAGCCCTGATGGCTGTCCACCAGCAGGTGTGGTTCGAGCCGTTGCGATGCGGACTTGATGATCATCAGGTGGCCGCCACCGTTCCCGTCATACCAGTTGCCGGCGGCGTTGAGCATCGGCGCCGGGTGGCCGCCACCGAAGTTGTAGACCAGGTAGGAGCCTTGGGTATTCGCGATGGCACTGGCCAGCAGCTCGCGGGCCTCGGCACGAGCCACCGGTAGGCCCGTGCTGGTCGCCAGCGTCAGGAACAGCACGCCGCTGGCGCAACAGGCCGCGATACGCCGGAAGGCAGCAGCGAGGTGTGGCACAGCTGACAACCCCTTCGGCGCGAACGTCATTACCCAAGGTATTACACAGCGGTGGGCATAACAGCGGAGTGACGGATCAGCGGCAGTCCAATGACGTTCGGCCGCTGGATGTTCACTGCTCCGGGTATGGAACCTCAGCGGGGTCGGCAGCGGCTCCGGTCGCCGCAACCGCCGGGGTTCGCCCGCGCCGGTCGTAGAGGCGGGTGACGGCGCCGCCGAACAGCACACCGATCACCAGGCCGACCGTGGACCACTCCAGCGATTGCGACAGGCCCGCGTCGGCGCGGCCGCCGAGATAGAGCAAAGACCTTGCGCCGACGAACACTTGGTGCAGCGGCTCGAAACTCGCCAGCCACTCGAACCAGGCCGGGGTGGCCTGCAGCGGCACCGCCGCGCCCGCCGCCGGGATACCGAGAATGACGAACACGAACAAGCCCACCACGATCCCGATTGCGCCCATGGCCGCAATCAGCGACGCCGACGCGACGCCTACTGTCAAGATCGCGAACGCGCCGAAAAGCCATAGCGTCAACTTGTTTTGGACTGGCATACCCAGACCGGCGCTGATCACCAGGTAGGCGGCCGACGCCAGTAATGCGACGACGGCCATCATGGCCCACGTGACCAACAGGGTGCGGAAGCGCGAAACGTTCTCGGTCGGAGGGGAAACCGGGAAAAATTCAGTCGACGCCATACCAAGCATGGAATTGACGAACATGCTGACCACGATGCTCCCGATGAATCCGGCGAGCACTAGCAGTAGCGCATAGTAGAAGGCGGACAACCCATTTCCGGTGCCTTCCGCCAGCGCGTTGTGTACCGTCGACTTGACCTCGACGGGGTTTGCCAGCATCAGCGCGACGGCGCCGGGCTCGGGCTTCTTGCCGGTCTGCTCGGCGACCTCTTGCGAAAGCCGTTGGCCGACCCGCTGATCGATCAGAGCGACCTCGCGCTGCAGGGTCTGGCCGGCGATGCTGGCGCCGAGGGTCCCCGCGCGCGGATTCGTCGAGATGACGATCACCGCTCGTTCGACCCGCCCGGGGGTGAGCGCACTTTTCGCGTAGGCCTGCAGCTTGGACGAGAAGTTCGGCGGTATGACGGCGACGCCGTAGATCTGCGCGGTGTCCAGCTGTTTGCGGGCCTGTGCAGGATCGAGCACTCGGACGTCGTAGGCATCGTGGTCGAAAGCGGCCAACATGCCCTTGACCACCTGTGCGCCCGTCGGCCCGGCATCTTCGTTGGTGATCGCTACCGGAAAATGACGCAGGTTGGTCATCGGCTTCAGGATTCCGCCGAGGTAGAAGGCGGCCAGCGCCGCCAGCAACACCACTGTGACGAGAATCGGGAGAGCCCAAAATCTCACGGTGCGAGTCGATCTCGGCGTGTCGAGACGGTAGGCAGCGGAGTCGTCATCGGCGTAAGCGACATCAGGCGATGCGTGGCGGGCTTGCGGTTCAGACACATCGGCTCCTGTTCGTCCGCGCTCACCCTAGTCGCCGAGCGCCGCGTGCATCTCCCAGACCAGCAATTCCGACGGTGTCCGCGCGGCGACCCGCCGGCCGTTCGACGCGGTGAGACGAACCGCGTCGCCTTCGCGCAGCGTGGTCTGCTCGAACCCGACCTGCCCGCGGGCGACGAACAAGTGCAGATACGGCGCAGCCGGCAGCGCCAGCTCGTCGCCGGGCTGCAACCGGGCGCCGTGCAGCGCGGCAGACCGGTTCTGGACGCTGATCGCGGCGTCATGTCCCGGGATTCCCGAGGCGATCGTCACCAGCCGCCCGTTCAGCTCGTCGTTGCCGATCACCTGCTGCTGATAGCCGGGTTCGAGTCCGGCCACGTCGGGTTGCACCCACATCTGCACGAAGCGAACCCGGTCGGTTTCCGATGCGTTCTGCTCCGAGTGTGTGATTCCCAAGCCCGCCGACATCCGTTGCGCCAGGCCGGGATAGACCACTCCCTCGTTGCCTGCCGAATCGCGGTGTGCCAGCGAGCCGTCCAGCACCCAGGTGACAATCTCCATATCGCGGTGCGGGTGGGTGTCAAAGCCCCCGCCGGGCGCCACGATGTCGTCGTTGCTGACCAGCAGCACGCCGTGGTGGGTGTTGCCGGGGTCGTAGTGATCGCCGAACGAAAACGAATGCCGCGAGTTCAGCCACGCCGTGGTGGTGACCGCCCGGTCGGCGGCGCGCCGGATCTGAACAGTGGCGGGCACGCTGTCACGCTACTCCGGGCTGCAGCTAGCGCCGAGTGGCCAGTTATGACACACATCTCGGGGAAATAGCGGCCATAGCGGGCCGCTCGACCGTACGACGTCGAGTTGCGAACGGGCCGCTGCAGCAGGCCGCGAAGATCGGACGGACCTTACGGCCCGCGTCCAGCGGTGGGTCTACGCTGCCCCTGATGACAATCACGCGTGCCGAACACGCCTTCGACGGTGTCGACGACGTACGCATCGTCTACGACGTGTGGACTCCGGACACGACGCCGCGCGGGGTGGTGGTCCTCGCGCACGGGTTGGGCGAACACGCCCGCCGCTACGACCATGTCGCTGCGCGGTTCGGCCGCGACGGACTGATCACCTACGCCCTCGACCACCGCGGCCATGGCCGCTCCGGCGGCAAGCGGGTTCTGGTCAAGGACATCTCCGAGTACACCGGCGACTTCGACTCCCTGGTCGGCATCGCCGCCAAGGAGCACCCGGGCCTCACGCGCATCGTGCTCGGCCACAGCATGGGCGGCGGCATCGTGTTCGCCTACTGCGTCGAGCACCCTGACGACTACGACCTGATGGTGCTGTCCGGGCCGGCGGTGGCGGCACAGCTGGCGGTATCGCCGTTGCTGGGCTGGGTCGCCAAGACCATCGGTGCGATCGCGCCCGGACTTCCGCTGCAGGCGCTCGACGCCGGTGCGGTGTCTCGCGACCCGGCCGTGGTGAACGCCTACAACACCGACCCGCTTGTCCATCACGGCAAGATCCCCGGCGGTGTCGCCCGCGCGCTGTTGATGCTCGGCGAGACGATGCCGCAGCGCGCGCCCTCGCTCAGCGCCCCGCTGCTGGTCGTGCACGGTTCCGACGACCGGCTGATTCCGGTCGAGGGCAGCCGGCAACTGGTCGAAGCGATAGGCAGCAGCGATGTCGAGCTGAAGATCTACCCGGGCCTGTACCACGAGGTGTTCAACGAGCCGGAGCAGCAGCAGGTACTCGACGACGTCGTGTCCTGGATCAACGCGCGACTGTGAATGGCGGAACCGGAACGGCTTTGAGTTCGCTTAGGTTGGTGCCGTGAGTGACGACAAGATGCTGGCGCGCATCGCCGCCCTGCTGCGTCAGGCCGAAGGCACCGACAACGCCCACGAGGCCGAGGCGTTCATGTCGGCCGCGCAACGGCTGGCCACCGCGACGTCCATCGACCTGGCCGTCGCCCGGTCGCACGCCGACAAGCGCACGCCCGCGCAGGCGCCGGTGCAGCGCACCATCACCATCGGCACCGCCGGCACCAAGGGGCTACGGACCTATGTCCAGCTCTTCGTGGTGATCGCCGCGGCCAACGACGTGCGCTGCGACGTCGCGTCGAACTCGACGTTCGTCTACGCCTACGGGTTCGCCGAGGACATCGACGCCACCCACGCGCTGTATGCCAGCCTGGTCGTGCAGATGGTGCGCGCGTCGGATTCCTACATCTCGTCGGGGGAGCACCGACCCACCCCGACGATCACCGCCCGGCTCAACTTTCAGCTGGCGTTCGGTGCGCGGGTCGGCCAGCGGCTGGGCGAGGCCCGTGAGCAGACCCGACGCGAAGCGAAGAATGATCGGCACCGCCCGCCAGGAACGGCGATTGCCCTGCGAGACAAAGAATTAGAGCTGCGCGATTATTACCGCACCGCGTCGAGGGCCCGCGGCACCTGGCAGTCCAGCCGGGCCGCCGCAGGGTATTCGTCGGCGGCGCGACGGGCGGGGGACCGGGCCGGTAAGCGGGCACGACTGGGGAGCGGCCCAGAGTTGTCCGGAGCGCGGACCGCCCTGGAACGGTGAACGTCGAGCGCGACTCGCAGCGCTCCAGGGTTTATGCCGCCGAGGCGTTCGTGCGGACGTTGTTCGACCGCGCCGCCGAACACGGTTCGAGCAGTGTGGATTTCTTCGGCACGCAGTTGACACTGCCGCCGGAGGCAAAGTTCGGGTCGCTGGGCGCCGTGCAACGCTACGTCGACGAGGTGCTGGCCATGTCGACGGTGCAGCGGCAGTGGGGCGACCCGGCACCGCTGCACGTGCGCGCCCGTCGTGCGTCGACCGCGGCACACTACGAAAACCATGGCGGCACAGCGGTTATCGCGGTTCCCGACGATCGGGACGCCGACTGGGCGTTACGTGAACTGGTCGTACTGCATGAAATCGCGCATCACCTCTGCCACGCGCAACCGGCGCACGGGCCGCAGTACGTCACGACGCTGTGCACCCTGGCCGAACTGGTCATGGGGCCCGAAGTCGGGCACGTACTGCGGGTGGTCTACGCGAAAGAAGGCGTGCGCTAGCTGACCTCGACCATCTCGTCGCCGCACTTGCAGATGTAGGCGTGGTCGCCTGAACAGTGGCAGGCCACCTCGATACGCACCCGGCATCCGCAGCCGTCGTGACCACAGCTCAACAGGGTGCCCGCTTCGTTGGACATCTTTCCACCTCTCGGAATTCGTACCGGACAGCGCTCACTCTATACCCCAGGGGGGTATATGGCAAGGAGCTGGACGCGGTGGCGGGCGGGCTAGTCTTGACCCATGAGCCAACAGCCGACTCCCGCCGAGGTTGACGAGTTCCTGGATGCCACTGTGCTGGATGACGACCCGGCGTTGACGGCCGCCCTGGAGGCCAGCGACGCGGCCGGGTTGCCGCAGATTGCCGTCTCGCCGCAGCAGGGCAAGTTCCTGAACCTGCTGGTCGCCGCCACCGGGGCGCGTCGCATCTTGGAGATCGGGACGCTGGGTGGTTACAGCACGATCTGCCTGGCCCGCGGCGCCGGCGCGGAGGGGCGAGTCACGACGTTGGAATACGAGCCTGTGCACGCCGGGGTGGCCCGCGCCAACATCGACCGCGCCGGTGTCGGCGACCGGGTCGAGGTGCTCGTCGGCGCGGCCCTGGACACCCTGCCGACCGTGACCGACGGCCCGTTCGACTTTGTGTTCATCGACGCCGACAAGGAGAACAACCCCGGCTACCTGGACTGGGCCGTCAAGCTCACCCATCCCGGCTCGATAATCGTGGTGGACAACGTGATTCGCGAGGGGGAGATCCTCTCACCGGGCGACGATCCGGTGCTGGTCGGCACCCGGAAGGTTCTCGAGCTGATGGGTCGGCACCCCCGGCTCGACACCGCGGTGCTGCAGACCGTCGGCGCCAAGCATTGGGACGGACTGGCGTTCGCGCGGGTGAAGTAGCTCCTACCCGCAGATCGCCCCGTCGGCCGCCGAACCGACCAGCTTGACGTACTTGGCCAGCACGCCCGTGGTGTAGCGCGGCGGCGGCGGGGTGAAACCCTCACGACGAGAGGCGAACTCGTCGGCGTCGACCAGCACGTCGAGGGTGCCGTTGGCGACGTCGAGCCGGATCCGGTCGCCGTCGCGCAGGAAGGCGATCGGTCCGCCGTCGGCCGCCTCGGGGGCGACGTGCCCGACGCACAGGCCGGTGGTGCCACCGGAGAACCGGCCGTCGGTCAGCAGCAACACGTCCTTGCCGAGGCCAGCGCCCTTGATCGCGCCGGTGATGGCGAGCATCTCGCGCATTCCGGGGCCGCCCTTGGGGCCTTCGTAGCGGATCACCACCGCGTCGCCGTGCGTGATGGTGCCGTCCTCCAGGGCGTCGAGTGCGGCCCGCTCGCGCTCGAAAACCCTTGCGGTGCCTTCGAACACGTCGGAGTCGAAGCCGGCGGACTTGACCACCGCGCCGTCGGGCGCCAGTGATCCGCCCAGGATCGTGATGCCGCCGGTGGGATGGATCGGATTGTCCAGCGCCCGCAGCACCTTGCCGTCCGGGTCCGGCGGGGCGATGTGCGCGAGGTTCTCGGCCATCGTCTTACCTGTCACGGTCAGGCAATCGCCGTGCAGCAGACTGGCGTCCAACAGTGCTTTCATGACCACCGGCACCCCGCCGATGCGGTCGACGTCGAACATCACGTGCTTGCCGAACGGCTTAACGTCGGCCAGGTGCGGCACCTTGGCGCCGATCCGGCTGAAGTCGGCCAGCGACAACTTCACGTCGGCCTCATGGGCGATCGCCAGCAGGTGCAGCACCGCGTTGGTCGAGCCGCCGAATGCCATCACCACCGCGATCGCGTTCTCGAACGCCTCCTTGGTCAGGATGTCGCGGGCGGTGATCCCACGCCGCAATAGCCCGACGACGGCCTCGCCGCTGCGCCGCGCGAACCCGTCGCGACGGCGATCGGTCGCCGGCGGCGCCGCGCTCCCGGGCAGCGACATGCCCAATGCCTCGGCCGCGCTGGCCATCGTGTTGGCGGTGAACATGCCGCCGCAAGCGCCCTCGCCGGGGCAGATGGCGCGTTCGATCGCGTCGACGTCCTCGCGTGGCATCAGCCCGCGGGCGCAGGCGCCGACCGCCTCGAACGCGTCGATGATCGTCACGTCGCGCTCGGTGCCGTCGGACAGCTTGGCGCGGCCGGGCAGGATCGACCCGGCGTAGAGGAACACCGCGGCCAGATCCAGTCGCGCCGCGGCCATCAGCATTCCGGGCAGCGACTTGTCGCAGCCGGCCAGCAGCACCGAGGCGTCGAGGCGCTCGGCCATCATCACGGTCTCGACGCTGTCGGCGATGATCTCCCGCGACACCAGCGAGAAGTGCATACCTTCGTGGCCCATCGAGATGCCGTCGGACACCGAAATCGTGCCGAACTCCAGGGGATAGCCGCCGGCGGTGAACACGCCTTCTTTGACGGCCTTGGCCAGCCGGTCCAGCGACAGGTTGCACGGGGTGATCTCGTTCCACGACGAGGCCACCCCGACCTGCGGCTTGGCGAAGTCGTCGTCGTCCATGCCGACCGCGCGCAACATTCCGCGCGACGCGGCCTTTTCCAGGCCGTCGGTGACCTCGCGACTGCGGGGCTTGATGTCGATGGCAGGACTCTGGTCGGTCATCACTCAAGTATTGCGTGTGGCGGTAGATCGGCCAAAATCATTAATATACCCCTGTGGGGTATATCCGTCCTGGACGCGAGACGCTTTTTTACCTGCGTGGCGCGCAGACGGCCCAATGGTTGACAATGGTGAGGACACCGGCGCCGTCCCGATGGCCCCGAGCTCGATCTTCACGACGGAATGTTGGAGGGGCAGATGGCACCCGCACACGGATACTCGTCCCAGAAAGACAACTACGCCAAACGGTTGCGGCGTATCGAGGGCCAGGTGCGCGGCATCGCCAAGATGATCGAAGACGACAAGTACTGCATCGACGTCCTCACCCAAATCAGCGCGGCCAGCAGCGCGCTGCAGTCGGTGGCGCTGAACCTGCTCGACGAGCATCTCGGGCATTGCGTCACCCACGCGGTGGCTCAAGGCGGTTCGGAGGCCGACCAGAAGCTCGCCGAGGCATCGGCGGCGATTGCGCGACTCGTCCGGTCCTGATCTTTCACGGGATGGTTGCCACGCGTGGTTGAGTAGTGCCCGTGGTGCCTGCTCGTGCCGCCGAAGGGCGAACCGCTACCAGCGGGCCCTGGACTCCCCGAATTGCCCTCCAGCTGGCAGTGCTGGCCGCCGCGGCCTTCACCTACGTCACGGCTGAACTGCTGCCGGTCGGCGCGTTGCCGGCAATCGCGCGGAGCCTGCACGTCAGCATCCCCATGGTCGGCACCCTGCTGGCCTGGTATGCGCTGGTCGCCGCCGTCACGACAATTCCGATGGTCCGCTGGACCGCGCACTGGCCGCGCCGCCGCGCGCTGCTGCTGTCGCTGACCTGCCTGACCGTCTCTCAGCTCATCTCCGCGTTTGCACCCAATTTCGTGGTGCTCGCCGGCGCCCGTGCACTCTCGGCGGTGACCCACGGTCTGATGCTCTCGGTGATTGCGCCGATCGCCATCCGGCTGGTCCCGGCCAGCCACTCCGGGCGTGCCACGACATCGATCTACGTGGGCATCAGCCTGGCCGTGGTGGTCGGTAGCCCGGCGACGGCGGCGATGAGCTTGGCGTGGAACTGGCGGGTCGCCGTTGTGGCGGTGACCGCGGTGGCCGCTGTGGTGACCGTCGCGGCGCGGGTCGTCGTGCCGCCGATGACGCTGCGTGACCAGCAGTTGGCCTCGGTCGGCCGGGGTGCTCGGCATCACCGCAACCGGCGGCTGGTGATCGTGAGCTTGCTCACCATGGTCGCGGTCACCGGCCACTACATCTCATTCACATTCATAGCGGTGATCATCCGCGACGTGGTGGGCATTCGCGGACCGGATATCGCCTGGTTGCTGTCCATCTATGGGATCGCGGGACTGCTCGCGATGCCGCTGGTGGCCCGGCCGCTGGATCACCATCCTCGGGCCGCGGCGATCAGTTGCATGGTCGGGCTCTACCTGACGCAGCTCGTGTTGACCATGCTGACCTTCCACCGGTTGCCGGCGTTGGCGACGGCCCTGGTCGGGGTCGTCACCATCGCATTGTGGGGCGCCTTCGCGAACGCGGTGTCGCCGATGCTGCAGGCTGCTGCGATGCGAGCCGGTGCCGACGATCCCGACGGCGCGTCCGGCCTGTACATGGCGGCTTTCCAAGGGGGCATCATGGCCGGGTCGTTCGCCGGCGGCCTGTTCTACGAGCACGGTGTGCTGGCGATGTTCGCCGCGTCGGCGGCTTTGATCGGCCTTGCTGCGGCCGGCATGACGGCCGAGCGGCACCTCTTCGACGTCCCGGCCGACGACCGGCCCTGAAAGGTGAAACTCCAGCTCAGCGACCTCTGTGAGGCGCCCTTTCCGGCTGGGCGGCGCGCACTGGATTAATAGCTGGCCGCTGCGCTACGGCATACTGGTATCAGACCGTGACTTGGAGGGGATCAGATGTCGCGATGGCCCAAGGTTCCTCTGGCCGCTGCGTTCAGCGCGGTGGGAGTGACTGCCGCGCTGATGATGGGAAGCGGTGTGGCGCTCGCCGATCCGGAGCCACCGCCGCCCGGAGTGGACGCCCCGGCCCCGCCGCCACCCGGCGACCCGGCACCGCCTCCCGCCGACCCGCTGGCCGGCCCGCCGCCCGACGCCCCCGCACCACCGCCGCCCGGGGCGCCCGCGCTTTTGCCCGGCGACCCGGCCGCAGTGCCGCCGGCTGTTCCGGCCGCCGCACCGGCCGGACCGGCCGGTCC
>NZ_JAVKSG010000033.1:0-40717 GCF_039583785.1 Mycobacterium sp. | reverse complement strand
GTAATACGCCGAGCGCGACGAGGACGACCGGCGCGAAGTAACAGGCCGTAGCCACCAGAAGCGCGATGCCCATCAGAATCGCGTGCCATATGCGGTGAAGACTCGTCCGATCCACTGCTGGGCTTGTCACTGTCGGACCAACGACTACGCTCACCGATTCAGCTCCGGGTTCTCGGCTGGATCAGGCCGTACTACATCGGGCACGGCACTGAACCAGCTGGCTCTTAACCGCTGATTCAACGGAGCTTCCACAATCCCGAAAACCTCTGCGTTGGAAAGGAAGTCGAGGCGATGTCCAGGTTCCCACCTCAAACCGGACAACCTTGGGGCCGCCTTTCGTCAGCTCTTTGACAGCCCACAGAGCCAGAGGCTCCCGAGCCGACGACGATGCCGTGATGATGGGCCAACATACCCAACCTGTTGAACAGGTGTGTGATAATTCCCCGATTCGAAGAACGCCGTCCTCCTGCCAGGTAGGTGACCTTGGTCCAGGCCGAAAGTGTTAGCCCTACTGAAGGGGTCCAGGATCGGCCCACGGCAGAAAAAAAATTCCGTCCGGACATCGAGGGCTTGCGCGCGGTCGCGGTGGTGGCCGTGGTCCTCTTCCACGCACAGGTGCCCGGCGTGGGCGGCGGCTTCGTCGGCGTGGACGTGTTCTTCGTCATCTCGGGCTTCCTGATCACCGGGCTGCTCTGGCGCGAGACCAGCACCACCGGCACCGTGAAGCTGAGCCGCTTCTACGGGGCGCGGGCCCGCCGACTGCTGCCGGCATCGGCCACCGTCGGCGTCATCACCATGATCGCCTCGGCTTTGCTGTTACCCCCATTGCAGGTACGCAACGTCCTTTGTGACGGCATCACCAGCGCGCTCTACGTCGGCAACTACTGGTTCATCGCTGAAGGCGTCCACTACTTCGGCGGCCACCTGCCGCCCTCGCCGTTCCAGCATTATTGGTCGTTGGGTGTGGAGGAGCAGTTCTACCTGGTGTGGCCGCCCCTGATCATCGGTACGGCCTGGCTGATCCGACGTGCGCGCCGACGCAGCGGTGCCAGGGCCATCTCGCGGGTGCGCCCGTATCTGGTGATGCTGGCGCTGGTTGCGGCCGTGTCGTTCGCGCTGTCGCTGGCGGTCACCTATGTGATGCCTGCCGCGGCGTTCTTTTCGCTGCCCACCCGGGCTTGGCAGTTGGCCGTCGGCGGCCTGGTGGCGCTCACGGCCGGGCAGTGGCGTCGACTACCAGCACTGCCTGCCGCGACCGCGGGCTTGGCGGGGCTGGCCCTGATCCTGCTGGCCTGCAACCGGTTCGGTACGGGCACGCCGTATCCGGGGATTGCTGCGCTGGTGCCCACCCTGGGCGCGGTGCTGGTGATCGGTGCCGGCTGTGGCGCACCATCGCAGGGATGTGGCCGCGTTCTGGGATTGTCGCCGATGCGTGCGATCGGCCGGATCTCGTATTCGTGGTATCTGTGGCACTGGCCGGTGCTGGTGCTCACACCGGTGTTGCTGGGGCATCCGGTGGGGCTGGCCGTCAGGTTGGGTGCGGCCCTGCTCTCCGGCGGGCTGGCGGTGCTCACCATGCGTCTGGTCGAGAACCCGTTGCGATTCGCCGCTGCCCTGCGCCGCTCTGCCCTGGCCAGCCTCGCGCTGGGCGGTGCCGCCACCGCGGTTGCGGTCTGTGTGGGCGTGGTGCTGCTGGTCGTGGCGCCCACCCCGGTCGGGCGCGGCGCACCGGCGACGGCGCTGACCATCACCTCGGCGCCTCCCCCCGCCGGCTCCGCGATGGGCGCCTACGACGCGGCGGTGCAGCATGCGTTCGCCCAGGTGCAGGCCGCCGTCACGGCCTCCGCCGCACTCAACGCCGTACCGTCGAACCTCAACCCGCCGCTCGCCGACGCGGCCGCCGAACAGAATGCCTACTCGTTCGACGGCTGCCTGCGCACGCCGTTCGAGGCCGGACAGCCGCAGTGCGCGACCGGTGATACCGCCTCGGCGACGACGGTGGCCGTGGTTGGCGACTCGCATGCCGCGATGTGGAACCCGGCGTTCCGGCAGATCGCCGAGCGGCGGCACTGGCGGCTGGAGATGCTGGGCAAGGGCGCCTGCCCACCGATGGACCTGCCCATCGCCAACCACCTCGTTCAGCTCGTCGAGCACCTCGAACACTGCCAGCAGTGGCGCGCTCAGATCATCGCCCGGTTACGGGCCGAGCAGCCGCGGCTGATCGTGGTGAGCATGTGGCGGGGCTACAGTGCCGGCAACGGCAGCGGCTGGCTGTCGGGTTTCACGTCCTACGACCCGGCCTGGATCGACGGCCTGACCCGCCTGGTGCAGCAGCTGCGCGGCACCGGTGCGCAGGTGCTGGTGCTCGGGCCGATCCCCGATCCGCACTCACAGGTGCCGATCTGCCTGTCCGGCCACCTCGACGACGCGAGCGCCTGCTCGCCGCCACGGTCGACAGCGGTGAACGACCCCGGTATCGCCGCCGAAACCGCCGCCACCCACGCCGGCGGTGGACACTACGCCAACATCACCGACCTGTTCTGCACCGCTGAGAGCTGCCCGGTGATCGTCGGCAACACCCTGGTGTATTTCGACTGGGAACACCTGACGCTCGAATACTCCCGGCTGTTGGCACCGGCAATCGGGGCGCTGGCCGACCGCGCGCTCGCCCGAGATTGACGAACAGCGCTTGGGACGAATCGCCGAACTGAATTGGACCGAAAACTGTGGGGGATCTGATCTGGAAAACTGTTCAACACACGCCCGATAGTTGCCTAGACTCAGCGCCGGTAATGCTGGAACGTCAGATTGAGGCAGTTATGACCGTGACCGATTACGACGTCCGATCTCTGTACCTCGACCTGCTCCGACGCAACCTCACCAGATACGGGATGCATGAGCGGATGCCCGCGGAGTGGCCACTTCGGCGGCGCCTGCTTTTCAAAGCGGTCAACACCCTGCACTCCGTCCGCAACGAAACGGGCCAATACGGTCGCGAGTTGGGCCTGGACTGGCCGGCGGAGGCCGAGACGATGATCGGCATGCAGCGACTCACGAGCCTGCAGCATTGCGTCGAGACGGTACTGGCCGAAGACGTCCCCGGTGATCTGATCGAATGTGGCGTGTGGCGCGGCGGGGCCTGCATCATGATGCGCGCCGTCCTGGCAGCCTACGGGGATGAGACCCGCAGGGTGTGGTTGGCCGATTCATTCCAAGGCGTGCCGCGCTCGGATCCCGAGAAATACCAAGCAGATAGGGGGATCCGATCGGAGTTCGCGGCGGGAATTCTAGGAGTGTCGGAAGCCGATGTCAGGGCGAACTTCGAACGCTACGGGCTGCTGGATGATCGGGTCTGTTTTCTTCCCGGCTGGTTCAAAGACACCCTGCCGGGCGCCGCGATTGAACAGGTCGCGGTGTTGAGGCTCGATGGCGACCTGTATGAATCCACCATTCAAGCGCTCGACGCGCTGTACCCACGACTGTCGCCCGGCGGTTTTTGCATCATCGATGACTACCAAGCGGTGAAGGCGTGTGAACAAGCAGTCACCGACTACCGCGCGAAGCACGGAATATCCGCCGAGATAGTGAACATAGACGGGACGGGTGCCCTGTGGCGCAAGTGATGAAGACCTCGGGACACTCCTCGTAGCCGCACTCGCCTTGATCAGTGATGACCCGCGTTCGACAAGACGATCTCGGAAGGCAGAGCCGTCCCGGAGAGCCAGCCGTCGACGGTCCGGGAGAAGAGCTCCGGATGGCGCAGGGGCCAGTCGTGGTCCATTCCGATGGCGACCCCGCCGACTCCGTTGGGCATTCGTTGCGCGAGCGTCGCCGACGAGCGGCGGATGAACCGCATCTCCTTGGAGCCAGTGAGAAACAATGCGGCCGAAGTCGATTCGTCGAGTCTCTCGGGAAGTGTGAACCCCGCGGACGCCTCCACGAGGTGGGCGACCTGCGCGGGCGGCATGGGACGCACATCCTCGCGGTCGTCATAGGCCTTGGCCGACGGAACCCTCACAAAGCGTGCATTCTTGCCCATAGTGACGGACCGTGAGATCCAGGCGACCAACCCCAGGAGGGGCGCTGTCAGCCGAACGATCGGCATCGCGTCGACTACGGCGCCGCACAGCACCGCCCGATCGACGAGGTCTGGCTTTGTCGCCAGCAACTGCACTCCTACCTGGGCTCCGAGCGAATGGCCCACCAGGTGCACTCGGCCAGTGCCCACCCGAGACCCGATGAATTCGGCCACCGCAATGGCGGCTGCGCCCATCTCGAAAGGTCCTTGCTGCAAGCTCTTCCCGTGCTGGGGCAGATCGGGGACCAGACAGCGGTACCGCTGCAATCGTTCGACAACGGGCTGCCAGGATCGACCGCTTACTTCCCCGCCGTGCAGGAAAACGATGGCGGGCGCTCCAGCCGGGCCGGATTCGCGCACAAACAAATCCATATCAGCGATCCTTCAACAGTCGTCGTCAGGTGGCGAAGTGGGCGTGGTTGACGTGCGCGGCCACCCGTAAGGCGTTGGCTGCGACCGTCAGGCTGGGGTTCAACCCGGCGCTGGACGGGAAGAACGAGGTGTCCACCACGTAGAGGTTGTCCAGCTCGTGCGCCCGGTTGTGTGGGTCGAGCACGCTGGTTTTGGGGTCGGTGCCGAAGCGGCATGTGCCGCAGACGTGACCCAGGTTTGTGTTGTCTTTCCCACTGCCCAGCGGGATCGTGCGAAACGGCTTGAACACCTCTTTGAGTTGCCGCAAAAACGTTGTCCTGCGGTCGATTTCACTGGCGTGCAGGCGATATTGGATTCGCAGCCGCGCGCGGCCGTGCACGCCGGGGCGGTCGCTGGGCAGGACCCGGTTGTCCAGATAGGGCAGGTCTTCGGTCATGGCGGCCAACACCAGCCCGCCGGTGAAGAACCGCCGGTAGATTCTGCGCACCGCCGGGCCCATCAGCCGCAGTGCCCTCCCCCGCCCACCGGGCCGGTTGGTCAGCCACTCCAGCGGCGGTATCGCGCCGAATGACTGCACGGTGCCGTATTTCTGGCCCTCCCAGAAGTAGAAGTCGTTGAACCCGATCTCCTTGTTCGCGGCGGTCGTTGTGTGACCGGGCTGCGGCCAGATCTCGACCGGGTCGAGTAGATGGCGCATCAAGTTGCGCCCCACCCAGTCGGAGCCGTTGGCCAATCCCCGCGGCCAATCACCTGAGCGGGAATCGAGCAACAGCACCGGGGTGGCCAGCGCGCCGGCGGCCAGCACCACCACCTTCGCTCGCAGGGTCAGCACCTCGGAGCGATGCTCGCAGATCACTTGGCGGACCTGGGTGCGGTCGGCATCCAAGCCCACGACCCGGCATTCCGTCAGCAACTGGGCGCCATGCTCGGTCAGGGCGGGCAGCACGCCGTTGCGGGCGGCGTCGTTTTTACATGACTGATCGCAGAGATAGGTCTGGCAGGTGGCGCAACCCTCGGTGTATTCGCAGGCCATCGGCAGGTGATAGGGATGCAATCCGCGACCCGCCAGATAGTCGACCAGCGGCTGGTTATCTACCGAAAACGGCGGCGCCGCAGGCAGACCGACCCCGGCCGCCTCCGGGCGCAGCGGATCGGGCTGGCCGCGCACCCCCAACAATGTCTCGGCCTCCGCATACCACGGCGCCATCTGCTGATAGCTGATCGGCCAGGCGTCCGGCACGGTGGAGTCACCGGGGTCGCGGAAGTTCTGCCGGGGAGTGAAATCGGCAGTGAAGAATCGCTCGCAGACCATGCCGTAGAGCGCCGACGACCCACCTGTTCCGCTGCCGATGAACGGCACGAACCGCTTTGAGAAGCGTCCGCTGATGTCTTCGATCTCATCGATGCAGCGCCCGCCCCGCGCCAACGCGTCGTAATAGGCCCCCGCGGAACGGGCCGCCAGCGGCTCGGCCAGTTCCGGCATCGCCGCGCGAATCGTTCCCGGCGTCCCGGGCAGTGTTGAGCGCCCCTTCTCGACGAACAACACCCTGCGGCCGGACCGCGCCAGCCGGTAGCCCAACATCGCGCCGCCCATGCCGGTGCCGATCACGATCACGTCCCACACGACGCGTTCCGCCTCGCGCGCAGTCAGTTCGCTGCCAGCCAGAATCCGACTCCTCAACGTCATGGTCACAAGCCAAAACTTGAACGCCCAGCCGATAGCCCACGAATCGGCCACAACGTGCGACGCCCCAGATATTATGCGTGCGTCGAATTGAGAGGCCAGGGTGTCTAGACCAAGGTCGCCTACCTCGTCAAGAGACACGACCGTCGGATCGGGGATTTACCACACACGCGTTCAACAAACCTCTTGTGAGAGACCGAGTTGGCGGAGAGGATCGTGCGGTGAACTTCAACGACAGACTCGTCATGTTGGCCGACGCGCTGCCGGGCGCGAACCGGATCCGGGCCGTGCAGCGGGCCCTGGACGGCCGGGTCAACCCGGTGTACCTGGAGATCGGCGTTTCCAAAGGTCAGGCGTTCCGGCGCGTCGGAGCCGACCAGAAGATCGCCGTCGACCCGGCGTTCAAACTCTCCGAGCGGACTCGCAGGATGGCCAACGCCAAGGCGCGCGCAACGCACTACTTCGAGACCACCAGCGACGCCTTCTTCGCCGAGCAGGCGAGCTTCCTCGCCGAGCGCCCCATCGACGTCGCACTGATCGACGGACTGCACACCTACCAGCAGGTGGTACGCGACGTCGAAAACACCCTCCGTTATCTGAAGGACGACGGCGTCATCTTCCTGCACGACTGCAACCCCGCGCTCGAGCTGATCGGGCGGCGCGCCGAAACGTGGGAAGACTTCATCGCGCAACAGAAAGGGCCGCTGGTGATCGGCATCTGGAGCGGCGACGTCTGGAAGTCGATCGTCTATCTGCGCAGCCAGCGGCGCGACCTGCGAGTCGCGGTGCTCAAATGCGACATGGGCGTCGGGGTCGTCCGCAAAGGCACGCCGGAATCACGACTGGCCTACTCGGCAGCCGAAGTCGATGCGCTCACCTACGCCGATCTCAAAGCCGACCGCAAGCGCTTGCTGAACCTCAAATCGCCCCGGTATCTCGGCGAATTTCTGACCGCGGGCGCCGCTGCGAAGTAAGGACCCGGGATGAAGTTTGTGCTGGCCAGTTGGGGCAGCCGCGGCGATATCGAGCCCAACCTCGCGGTCGGTCGTGAGTTGGTGCGCCGAGGGCACGACGTGCGCATGGCCGTCCCGCCCGACCTGGTCGGCTTCACCGAGGCCGCCGGGGTCACGGCGGTGGGCTTCGGACCGGCGGCGCAGTCGATCCTGGACTCGCATCGCGAGTTCTGGACGTGCTTCTTCAGTCGCCCCTGGCGGATCCGGGACCTGATCACATCGCGGCTCGCTATCGCGGGTCCGCTCCTGCGTGGTTGGCAGGAGATGAGCACCACGCTGATGTCGCTGGCAGACGGCGCCGACCTGCTGTTCACCGGCATCAATTTCGAGGACGCCGCCGCCAACGTCGCCGAGTACTACGACATTCCGTTGGCCACGTTGCATTACTTTCCGCTGCGGCCCAACGGCCAGACCCTCCGATTTCTGCCCGCGCCGGTGGCCCGCTGGGCGGTGACGGCGTTCTGGTGGTTGTCGTGGCGTGGGATGAAGAAGGTCGAGGGCGCCCAGCGCCGCGAACTCGGCCTGTCCGACGCCACCGGCTCCGCACCGCGACGGATCACCGACCGCGGAGCACTGGAGATCCAGGCCTACGACGCGGCCTGCTTTCCGGGGCTGGCAGCCGAATGGGCGCACCGCGGGTATCAGCGCCCGTTTGTCGGCACGCTGACCCTCGGTTTGTCGACGGACACCGATGCCGAGGTCACGGCATGGATTGCCGGCGGAACACCGCCGATCTACTTCGGGTTCGGCAGCATCCCGGTGGAATCTCCGACCGACACGATCGCGATGATCGCCGCCGCCTGCGCGCGGCTGGGACAACGGGCATTGGTCGGCGCGGCCGGCTCCGACTTCAGCGACGTCCCACATGTCGACCACGTCAAGGTGGTGGGCGCAGTGAATTTCACGACCGTCTTCCCCGCCTGCCGCGCGCTCGTCCACCACGGCGGCTCGAGCACCACGCCGATTGCCATGCGCGCGGGCGTCCCGCAGCTGATCCTCTACTGGGACCTCGTCCACGCGGTCTACGGAGCCGCGGTGAAACGACTGAAAGTGGGCACTGCCCGGCGCTTTTCCAGCGCGACCGAGGAATCGCTGGTCGCGGATCTGCGCACCATCCTGGCCCACGACTACGTCGCCCGGGCCCGCGAGTTCGCCACCCGGATCACCGAGCCCGCCACCAGCGCGGCGGCCGCGGCCGACGTGCTGGAAGAGTTCGCCGGCGTGTCGCGTGTCGGCTGACCGGCACTGACCTTCGTCCCTGGGCGCGGGACGCGGCGGCCAGCCGTACCGAGTCCGGCATCGGAGATGTTTTTGCCGAAACCCTGGATCAAGCGTCCAGGCCTCCAGTATGGTTTGGAACTTGTTCTACTCATGTCCAACTATGCGGCCGTTGGAGTGAGCTACCCGCTCGCCCGTTCCAAGGTCGTGCCTAACGCTCGCCGACTTTCCGGGCCGCGGCGCCCGCACGGCCAAGCGACAACAAAACCCGCCGAGAGGACAGCCCCTTGACCATCGAGACACCCATTCGGGCACGTGAAACACGGGGGGTTAACGAGGGGTTTGCGATCGTCGGCTACGCGCTGCGCGTTCCGGGTGCTGCTGACGCGGAGCAATTCTGGGATGTGCTGCAGCACGGCCGCGACGCGATATCGGAGGTGCCGCAAGACCGCTGGGATGTCGAGGAGTACTACGACCCGGATCCGGACGCGCCCGGCAAGATCGTCAGCCGCCGCGCCGGCTTCATCGATGACGTAACGGGATTCGACGCACCCTTCTTCGGGCTGTCGAAGCGGGAAACGATGTTGATCGACCCGCAGCACCGGCTGTTGCTGGAGACGTCGTGGCAGGCGGTGGAGCATTCCGGCACCGCGCCGTCGGCTCTGGCGAACACCAAGACCGGTGTGTTCATGGGTCTGGGCACCCACGACTATCTGGGGTTGATCTCCGAGCAGCTGAGCCCCGCCGAGATCGAGGCCTACGTGGCGATCGGGACGTCGTCGGCGGCGGGGGCGGGCCGGATCAGCTACGGGCTGGGGCTGCAGGGTCCGGCGGTGTCCGTCGACACGGCGTGCAGCTCGTCGCTGGTGGCCTTACACCAGGCCTGCCAGGCGCTGCACTTCGGAGAATGCGACCTCGCGCTGGCCGGCGGCGTGAACGTCATGCTCAGCGCCAAGACCGCGATGACCTTCTCGCACGCGCACATGCTGGCCCCGGACGGCAAGTGCAAGACCTTCGACGCGGCCGCGGACGGCTACGTGCGCGGCGAGGGCTGCGGTGTCATTGTCGTCAAACGCCTGCAGGACGCGATCCGCGACGGTGACCGGATCCGGGCCGTGATCCGCGGCAGCGCAGTCAACCAGGACGGCGCATCGGGCGGTTTGACGGTGCCGAACGGGGTCGCCCAGCAACGCGTCATCGCCGAAGCGCTGGAGCGCGCGGGCGTCGCGGCCGGCGATGTCGGCTACCTCGAGGCGCACGGAACCGGGACGTCGCTGGGTGACCCGATCGAAGTCCAGGCCGCCGGCGCGGCCTTGGGCAAGGGGCGTGCCGCCAGCCGGCCGCTGCTGATCGGGTCGGTGAAAACGAACATCGGGCACCTGGAGGCCGCCGCCGGCATCGCGGGTCTGATCAAGGTCGTCCTGTCGCTGGAGCACGAGGTGCTGCCGAAGCACCTGAACTTCACCAACCCGTCGCCGCACATTCCGTGGGACCGGCTCGCGGTACGGGTGGTGGACGAGGCCCAGCCCTGGACGCGCGACGGCCGGCCACGTATCGCCGGAGTCAGTTCGTTCGGGTTTTCCGGGACCAACGCGCACGTCATCGTCGAGGAGGCGCCCGTCGCGGTGAGCCAGGCTCCCGCGCCGCCCGAAGACGACAGGCGGTTCAGCCTGCTGCCGCTGTCGGCACGTAGCCCGGCCGCCCTGGTGGACCTGGCCGCGGGATACGGCGACTGGCTCGCCGCCCACCCCGAGACGTCGCTGGCCGATCTCTGCTTTACCGCCGGAGCCGGACGATCACACTTCGAGCACCGGGCCGCGTTGGTGGTCAATTCGACCGAATCCGCGCGTGAGTTGCTCCGTGCGCTGGCCGAGGATCGCCCGGCAACGGGTTTGATGCGCGCAGAGTGCGCCGACAAGCCGAGGACGGCGTGGTTGTTCCCGGGCCAGGGCAGCCAGTACGCCGGCATGGCGCGCGAGTTGTTCGAGACCGAGCCGGTGTTCGCCGACACGATGACCCGGTGCGCGGCGGCGGTACACGACGTGCTCGACAAGCCTTTGCTGGACGTCATTTTCGATCCGGACGGTGACGACACCCTGCGGCAAACCAGCTACGCCCAGCCTGCCCTGTTCGCGGTGGAGATGGGCCTGGCCCGGCTCTGGCAGTCGTGGGGCTTCGAACCGGACGTGGTGATCGGCCACAGCGTCGGCCAATACACCGCGGCCTGCGTCGCGGGTGTGTTCAGCCTCGAAGACGGCGCCCTGCTGCTGGCCGAGCGCGGCCGCTTGTTCGGCAGCTTGCCCGACGGCGGTCGGATGGTCGCGGTGTTCGCCGACGCCGAGCGGGTGGAAAGTGTGACGGACCATTTTCCGAGTCTGTCGGTGGCCGCTTACAACGGCGCCAACACCGTGCTGTCGGGACCAGCGCAGGATCTGGACCAGGCGGTCGCCGGGTTGGAAGCCGATGGTCTGCGCTGCGACTGGTTGGACACCAGCCACGCCTTCCATTCGGCGCTGTTGGATACCGTGCTCGACGACTTCGAGGGGTACGCGAATCGCTTCGAGTTCGCCGCACCGCAACGGACATTGGTCTGCAACCGCACCGGCGCTGCGCTGGGCAGAACTGCGAAGCTGGACGGCGTCTACTGGCGCCAGCACGCGCGACGGCCAGTCGAGTTCGCCAAGAGTGTGCGCACCCTGGCCGACCTGCACTGCACGATGCTGCTCGAGGTCGGCCCGCAACCGGTGCTCACCGCGGCGGCTCTGCGGGCCTGGCCTGATCCGGCCACCGCGCCTCGGGCGATCCCCTCGTTGCGCAAGAACAAGGCCGACCACCGCCAGATCGCCGAAGCCCTTGCCAACGCCTACATCGTCGGCCACCTGCCCGACTTCGGCGCACTCCAGCGGCGGCCGGCGGGCAAACTCGACCTGCCCACCTATCCGTTCCAGCACCGCCAGTACTGGTTCCGCGAGAAGCGGGTCCGGCCTACCCAGAGCTTCGACGAGACCCAGGCCATGCGGACCGAGACGATCCGGCTGCTCGAGGACGGCCAGATCGAGGAGCTCGTCGCGTTACTCGATGGCGGCAGCGGCAATCAGCAGGCCGTCGATCTGCTGACACAGGTTGCCGCGCAGCATAACCAACAGCGTAAGGCGCAGTCGATCACCGACTCCCGCTACGAGATCCGCTGGGAGAAATGCGCCTCTACGGCGGCGTCGGGCGCGCCAGCCGGCGAGGGCACCAGCTGGCTGCTGATCGGCGATGACGCCGAGGCCGTGGCGCCGTTGGCCGACCTGCTGACGGCGCGGGGACATCGGCATCAGGTTCTCGGGTTGCCGGTGACCGACGCAGACGAGGAGCGACTCGAAGCTACGCTACGCGCTGCGGCCTCCGACGAAACGGCGCCACAGATACTGCATCTCGCGGCCCTCGACCGCAGCGGTGCCACCTCGACGCGGTCGCTGGAGCGGATGCAGATCCGGGTCCTGAGCGGCACACGGCGGCTTTTCCGGGCCGCGGCCGCCGCCGAACTGCGGACACCCATCTGGCTGATCACCCGCGGTGGGCAACGCGTCACGGCCGCGGACAACGTGGCGCCGGATCAGAGTGCCCTGTGGGGCTTCGGCCGGGCCGCCGCGCTGGAACATCCACGACTGTGGGGTGGACTGGCAGATCTGTCGGCAACAGGTGCCTTGGATGACACAGTGTGGTCGCGATTGATCGACCAGCTGATGACGGGGCCACCCGCCGAAGACCAGTTCGCGCTGCGGGATCACGCGGTCTACCTCCCCCGGCTGACCCGACGCACCGGACAGCCGGTCGCGACGCCGTTGGTATTGCGCTCTGACGCAACCTATCTGGTGACCGGCGGACTGGGCGCGATCGGACTGGAAATCGCCGGATACCTGGCCGGGCACGGTGCCCGGCAGCTGGTGCTCACCAGTCGCCGCTCCCCCAGCGACGCCGCGCAGCAGCGTATCGATGCGCTGCGGGAACAATCCGGCTGCGACATCCGGGTCACCGCGGCCGACGTCGCCAATCCGCACCACGTCGCCCGCCTGCTGGCAGGCGTGCAGGCCGAACTGCCGCCGCTGGCCGGCATCGTGCACGCCGCGGGCGAGATCGGCAGCACCCCCCTGCAAGACCTGGACGACGACGAGGTCGATCGCGTGTTCGCCGGGAAGGTCTGGGGTGCTTGGCATTTGACGGAGGCGGTCGCCGAGCTGGAGCTGGACTTCTTTGTCAGCACCTCCTCGATCTCCGGGGTGTGGGGCAGCTTCGGCCAAACCGCCTACAGCGCGGCCAACGCCTTCCTCGACGGGCTGGCTTGGCGGCAGCGCCAGCTTGGTGTGCCCGGGACCAGCGTCAACTTCGGTCCGTGGTCGGCCCCCGGCATGGCCGACGAAGACGCCCGCGCGCAGCTCAACAAGCGCGGTGTCGCCACCTTGTCACCCGCCGATGCACTGGCCGGTCTGGCTGATCTGATGGCGACCTCTGCCGTCGGAGGCGTGGTGGCCCGGATCGACTGGGCCACCTTCCTTCCGCTCTACCAGTTGGCGGGCAAGCGGGCATTCCTGGCTCAGTTGCAGCACGAGGTGCCCGAGTCGACGCCGGCTTCAGCGTCCGGGACCACCCAGCTGGTGGACCGGCTCACCGCCGCTCCTGCGCAGCAACGTAAGCAACTGGTGGTGGATTATTTGCGCGACGTCGTCGCGGAGGTGACCCGGCTCGACGCGGAAGAGATCCGCGACGAGTCCGGATTCTTCGCCGTCGGCATGGATTCACTGATGGCCGTGGAGCTGCGGACCCGGGTCGAGCGGGCCATCGGCCAGGAGTTGCCGGCGACCTTGGCGATGGACTATCCACGCCTGGTCGACGTGGCGGACTACTTGCTCGACGACGTACTCAGTATCGGCGCGCCGACGTCCACTAAGCCAGCGGCACAACCGGATTCAATCCCGATGCGCAGCGACGAGCCGATCGCGATCGTGGCGGTGGCCTGCCGTTTTCCGGGCGCCCCTGATCCGGAGGCGTATTGGGAGTTGCTGGCCGGCGGTGTCGATGCGATCCGGGAGATCCCGGACGACCGCTTCGACGTCGACGAGTATTACGACCCGGATCCTGAGGCGCCGGGCAAGATCTACACCCGCTACGGCGGATACCTGGACAAGATCGACGGATTCGATCCGGAGTTCTTCGGAATCTCCCCGCGTGAGGCCGTCTGGATGGATCCGCAACAACGGCTGATGCTCGAGATTGCGTGGGAAGGGCTGGAAAGGGCCGGGTATGCGCCGGCGTCGTTGCGCGGCAGCCGAACCGGGGTGTTCGTGGGGGTGGCCGCCAACGAGTATTCGCAGCTGCTCAACGCCAACTCGGTGGAGACCATCGAGGCCCACTTCATCACCGGCAATGCGCTCAATGTCATCGCGGGCCGGGTGGCGTTCGCGCTGGGGCTGGAAGGGCCGGCGATGGCGGTGGACACCGCGTGCAGTGCGTCGCTGGTGGCCGTCCATCAGGCCTGCCAGGCTTTGCATTCCGGTGACTGCGACATGGCGCTGGCCGGTGGGGTGAATGTCTTGGTGAGCCCGGCGTCCCTCGTTGCCACCTCGCGCGCCAGGATGCTGTCCGCCGACGGCCGATGCAAGACGTTCGACGCCGCCGCGAACGGCTACGCCCGCAGTGAGGGCTGCGGGATTCTGGTGCTCAAGCGGCTCAGCGATGCGCAGCGCGACGGCGATCAGATTTGCGCGGTCATCCGGGGCAGCGCGGTCAATCAGGACGGCGCTTCCAGCGGTTTGACAGTGCCCAACGGTGGCGCGCAGCAACGACTTATCGCCATGACTCTCGCTCGTGCCGGTGTCGAGGGTCGCGACGTCGATTACCTCGAGGCGCACGGCACGGGCACCTCACTGGGAGACCCGATCGAGGTGCAGGCCGCCGCGGCCGTCTACGGTGCCGGCCGTGACTCGAAGCACCCGCTGCTGATCGGATCGGCGAAGACCAACATCGGACACCTCGAATCGGCAGCGGGCATCGCCGGCCTGATCAAGGTGGTGTTGTCGCTGCAGCACGAAGTTCTGCCGCAGAACCTGCACTTCGAGAACCCGTCGCCGAACATTCCGTGGGCTTCCCTGCCGGTCCGGGTGGTGGACAAGCCGATTGCTTGGCAGGCCAACGGCAGGCCCCGTCGCGCCGGAACAAGCTCCTTCGGGTTCTCCGGCACCAACGCACACGTCCTGATCGAGGAAGCGCCGTCGCAACCGGCACCCGATGCCGAGGCGGCACCCGGGCCGGCACCAGCGGAATCCGCCTGCGTGCTACCGCTGTCGGCACGATCACCGCAGGCGCTGACGGCGTTGGCGCAGCTATACGGAGCCTGGCTGGACGCGCACCCGAAGACCGACCTCGCCGATGTGTGCTTCACCGCCGGAGTGGGGCGTTCGCATTTCGAGCACCGGGCCGCGTTCGTGGTGGATTCGGTTCAGGGCGGCCGCGAGCTGCTGGCCGGGCTGGCCGAGGACCGGCTGGGACCGGGCGCGGTGCGCGGCGTGTGCGGTGACCGGCCGAAGACGGCGTGGCTGTTCACCGGTCAGGGCAGTCAGTACCCGGGCATGGCGCGCGAATTGTTCGACACCGAGCCGGTGTTCGCCGACGTCGTGCGGCGATGCGCGGAGGCCGTCGATGGACTGCTGCCGCGTGCACTGCTGGAGGTGCTGTTCGACACCGACGACGAGGCCGACGGTGACGCCAGAAAAGCACTGCGGCACACCTCTTTTGCGCAACCGGCGCTGTTCGCGGTCGAGATGGGCCTGGCCCGGTTGTGGCAGTCGTGGGGCATCGAGCCCGACGTGGTGCTCGGGCACAGCGTGGGCCAGTACGCCGCGGCGTGCGTGGCCGGCGTGTTCAGCCTCGAGGACGGGGCCCGCCTGATGGCCGAACGCGGCCGGCTGTTCGGCAACCTGCCCGAGGGCGGCCGGATGGTGGCGGTGTTCGCCGACGCCGAACGGGTGGAGCGCGTCGCCGACGAATTCCGGCAGATTTCCGTCGCCGCCTACAACGGCCCCAACACCGTGCTGTCGGGTCCGGTCGCGGATCTGGAACAGATTGTGGCCAGGCTGACCGGCGAGGACGTCCGCTGCACCTGGCTGGACACCAGTCACGCCTTCCACTCCGAGCTGCTGGAACCGGCGCTCGACGAATTCGAGTCGTATGCACAGGGATTCGAATTCACGGTGCCGACCCTGCCGCTGGTCTGCAACCGCACCGGCGAGGTTCTCACCGCGGAAACCCCGCTGGACGGCGGCTATTGGCGGCGGCATTCCCGGCAGCCGGTGCAGTTCGCCCAAAGCGTGCACACCGTGGCGCAGCTCGGCTGTTCGGTGCTGATGGAGATCGGTCCGCAACCGATTCTGACCGGCGCCGCGCTGCAGGCCTGGCCGGAATCCTCAGCCGCTCCGCAGCCGATCGTGTCGCTGCGCAAGAACACCAATGCCCAGCGTCAGATGACAGAAGCGCTGGCCGCGGCCTACGTCGCCGGGCATCGGCCCGATTTCACCGCGCTGCACCATCGGCCACGCCGGAAGCTCGAATTGCCCACCTATCCTTTCCAGCGGCGTCGCTTCTGGCCCAAGTCTGCCGACATCCGCGCCGATGGCGCTGCCGGATCCGCAATCCTGGGTAGCGCCAAGGATCTCGCCACCGGCGACGTCGTCTACACCAGCCGGTGGTCCATCAATTCGCAGCCGTGGCTGGCCCATCACGTCATCTACGGCACCGTTGTCGTTCCGGGCGCAACCTACGCGACGATGGCCATTGCCGCGGTCGGGACCCCGGCGCAGGTCCGTGACGTCTTCTTCTACGAGCCGATCATCCTGGGCGAGAAAACTTCCCGGGAGGTGCAACTAACCGTGCACCCGGTCGAAGACGGCGGTGGCTGGACCTTCCAGGTGCACAGCCGCCCATACCGTGACCGCGAAACCGAGTGGTCGTTGAACGCCGATGGCCGGATCGTCGGCGATGCCGCTGATGTCGAGGCCGCGCCGGAGCCGACGGAATCCATCGATGCCGCATGCGAACGGTTGGCCCGCACACGGCCGCAGCAGCTGTTCGACACCTTCGCCGACATGGAACTGACCTGGGGTCCGACCTGGTCCACCTCGCTCAAATCGCTGTGGGCCGGCGACGGTGAGGCGGTCGGCGATATCGCCATCGGCGACGAGCTCGCCGAACAGCTTGGTAACGAGCCGATCCACCCGGTGCTGCTCGACCTGTGCACCGGAATCGCCTTCCCCGCCTTCCCGGCGGTGCTCGCAGCCGCCGAAGAAGGCGACGTCGCAGATCTCTACCTGCCGCTTCGCTACGGACGAGTGGTGCTGCGTGAGCGGCTGCCGAAGCGGTTCTACTGCCGCGCGCGGTGGCAGAGCGGCGGTATCGACAGCGAAACACAGGTCTTCGACCTCGATTTCGTGGATCGCGACGGTCGCCAGCTCGGCGAAATTCGCGAGTTCACGGTGAAACGCGCGCCCCGCGAGGCGTTGTTGCGCGGACTCGGCGGCGACGGCACCCGGAACCTGTACACCCTTGGCTGGCAGGAGATAGCGCCGCCGGCACCGGGCACCGCTACCGGCACCGGCGACGGCACCTGGCTGATCGCCGGATTCGACGAGTTGGCCGCCCACCTTCCCGATTGCGTCTCGTTGGACCACGACACCGATCCGGAATCGTGGAGCCGGCTGTTCACCCGGGCGGCCGAGCGCGGCGCCCCGGTCGCCGGCATCGTCTGGCGCAGCAACCGGCGGCCCGGCGCGCCAGAGGCGGGTGCCGAATTCGCCGCGCGGCTGGAGATCGAGATCGATCGGCTGCTCACCGTCGTACGGACGCTGCAGGCCCAGCCGGACCTGAAACTGACCGGCGGACTGTGGATCGTCACCGAACGAGCCGTGGCGACCGAGGCCGGCGAACCGGTCGACCCGGTGCAATCGGCGCTGTGGGGGTTCGGCCGCACCGTCATCACCGAGCAACCGGCCCTGAGTTGCAGGCTGGTCGACTGCGACGGATTCGACGACGCCGTGCACGCACTGACCGGGCTGCTCGGTGCAGCCGGCGCACCCCTGCAAGAGCCCGAACTCGCACTGCGCCAGGGAAAGTACTTGGTGCCGCGGCTACTGCCGTGGTCACGCGACGGCCATCTCCCGATACCTGGTGCCGGAGATTACCTGCTGGAGCCGACCGAACGCGGCGCCATCGACAACCTTCGTCTGATCGAGACACAGGTGCCGCCGCCCAGCGCGGGGCAGGTGCAGATCAGGGTCGAGGCCGCGGGCCTCAACTTCCGGGATGTGCTCAACGTGCTCGGCCTGTATCCGGGCGATCCCGGACGGATCGGGGGCGGCGACCTCGCCGGCGTCGTCACGGCGTTGGGAGACGGCGTCACCGAATTCGAGGTCGGTGAGCGTGTCTTCGGCTTCATGCCGGGCGGTTTCGCCAGCCGGGTCAATGTGCCGGCCCAGTTCCTGGCGCCGGTGCCGGACGGCGTGAGCGCGGTAGCCGCGGCCACCATCCCCGCAGGGGCGTTGACGACCCGGCTCGCGTTCGACTGGGCGAAGGTGGGGCCCGGTGACCGGGTGCTCATTCACGCCGCCAGTGGCGGCGTCGGTCTGGCGGCGATCCAGATCGCCCAGCAGCGCGGTGCGACCGTCTTCGCCACCGCCAGCACCTACAAGCGGGCGGCGCTGCGCGAGATGGGCGTGGAACACGTCTACGACTCGCGCAGCACAGATTTCGCCGACCAGATCCTGGCCGACACCGGCGGTGCGGGCGTCGACGTGGTGCTCAACAGCCTCACCAACGACGGGTTCATCGAAGCGACCGTGCGGGCCACCGCACCGGGCGGCCGGTTCGCCGAGATCGCCAAGCGGGACATCTGGACGCGCGAACAGATGGCGGCGGCCCGTCCCGATATCGACTACGAGATCATCGCGCTGGACTACTGCATCGAGCACGAACCCGAGCGGACGGGCACCTTGCTGGCGGAGTTGGCCGACAGCATGGCGGGCGGCGAGCTTGCGCCTATCGCCGTCGAGGTCTACCCGCTCACCGAGGCGAAGACCGCGTTCCGTCGCATGCAGCAGGCACGGCACATCGGCAAGATCGTGTTGCAGATGCCCAAACCGCTACAGCCGCGCGGTGATCGGAGCTATCTGATCACCGGCGGCCTCGGCGCACTCGGTCTGCACACCGCAGCGCACCTGGCCCAGCTCGGGGCCGGCGACATCGTGCTGACCAGTCGACGTATGCCGGACGCGGATACGCAGCGCGCCATTGCCGACATGGCGGAGCGGTACCGGTGCCGCATCCACACCTTCACCGCCGACGTCGGCGATCCGGCGCAGGCCGGAGAGCTGCTGGAGCGGATCCGGGCGGAGCTGCCGCCGCTCGCGGGCGTGGCACACCTGGCGGGCGTGCTCGACGACGCGCTGCTCACCCAGCAGAGCCTGGAACGTTTCCGGACGGTATTGGCGCCCAAAGCGTTCGGCGCCTGCCACCTGGATCGGTTGACACGAGCCGACGACCTGGAGTTCTTCCTGGTGTACTCGTCGGCGTCCAGCGTGATCGGTTCACCCGGCCAGGCCAACTACGCGACGGCCAACGCGCTGCTCGACGGACTCGCTGCCGACCGCAGGGCCCACGGTCTGCCCGCGACCAGCATCAACTGGGGCCCCTGGGCGAAGGGTGGCATGGCCACCTCGCATGCCGCGCGCGCCAATCTCAGTGCGCAAGGCCTGATTCCACTGGAGCCCTCGGCCGCGCTGACCGGCCTCGGCGAGATCATCGCCCACGGCACCGGGCAGGCGACCGTCCTGAAAGCCAACTGGGCGCGTGCGGCGAAGGGGCTCGGCGGCACTCGCCCGGCGATCCTGGACCACGTGCTCCCGAGTGCCGTCGCAGCGGCAACCGGCGACAGCGAGTTGCTTCGGCGGCTGCACGAGGTGCCCGAGGCCGAGCGCGGCAGCTTCCTCACCGAGTACCTCCGGCGCGAAGTGCAGAACTTCCTGAGGCTCGCCCAGCCGCCTGCCGCGACCAGCCGCTTCCTGGAACTGGGCACGGATTCACTGATGGCAGTCGAGTTCAGTAACAGGTTGCTCCCCCAATTCGGCGGTGCGTTCACGATCACCGCGACCGCGGTATTCGACTATCCGACCATCGGGTCGCTGGCCGAATACCTGGCCGGTCAGGTGCCTGAGTCGGTCGGGGCGGAACCCGTCGGTGCGGCCGGGTCTGCCGGGTAAGGCGACATAATGGATCAACAGAGCGGAGCTTCGGTGCAGGATGACTCCCGGGTTGCGATGTCGGCGCACCTGGCTGATGACCTACTGTCGACGACCGCCGGCGGGTGGCGCAGCTTTTACGATCTGCTGAGCCGCCGCTTCGAGGCCATCGGCGTGGCCGACTCGTCGTTTTTCCTCAATTACGGTTATGTGCCAACCGATTCCGGCAACGAATCCGCGTTCGCCGTTCGCGACGGCACCTTCAACGCCAACTCGGTCCGGCTGGTGTTCGAGGTGATCGGCTCGATCGACCTGAATGACCGCACCGTCGTCGAAATCGGCTGTGGGCGCGGAGGCAACTCCAGGCTCGTCGCGGAAAAGTTCAACGCCCAGGTCATCGGCATTGACATGTCCGCGGAAGCGATCGGGTTCTGCCGAAAGACGCACCTTTCCGATTCGACGGACTTCCACGTGGGCGACGCATTGGACATCCCGCTGGCCGACGAATCGTGCGACGCCGTCCTCAATGTCGAGTCGTCGCATTCGTACGGGAATCTGCCCACGTTCCTGAGCCAAGTCCGCCGGATCTGCCGCCCGGGAGCATGGTTTTTGCACACCGACTTCCTGAGCCCCGACGACTGGGACTGCGTCCGGGCGCGGCTGCAGAAGCTCGGATTTGTCACCGACGACGACCGTGACATCACGGCGAACGTACTGGCCTCGCGCGATCTGGCGAGCAGTAACTGGGAACAGGTGTACGGCGACGGAAATGCTCGGGTGGCCAACTTTCTCGCGCTTCCGGGGTCCGCGATCTACGAGCAGATGCGGGCCGGCTTGTTGGAGTACCGGATCTTGCGGTCTCAACTGCGTACGGCAGCGACGTCGGGCGCTTCCGGTTAGGCCATCGCGGTGCAGCGCAGACGCACGTGTCCACGACGAGCCGTCGGCGGCGGGGCCCCCGCCCAGGAAGCGCTGCGCCCGCCGCCATCTCCACTTTTAAGGAGAATTCATCCGATCCCTTGGACAAGCCGTCGGGGCTTTTAGTATCGTCTAGAACTTGTTACACCCATGTCGAGTAAACGGTCTGGAGACGCGTGAGCATCAATCCGTTCGACGACGCCGACGGCAGCTTTTTCGTCTTGGTCAACGACGAAGAGCAACACAGCCTGTGGCCGGCTTTCGCGGATGTTCCGGCCGGTTGGCAGGTGGTGTACGGCGAGAGGGACCGCGCGGCGTGTCTGGACTACATCGAAGAGCACTGGCCTGACATTCGGCCGAAGAGTCTGCGCGAGAGGTTGGCGACGGGACAGGGGGTCTCGATGGGTAGCCCGGATGGATCATGATGATCGTGCACTTCCGCTGACGCGGGGACAACTAGACATCTGGCTCGCCCAGGAAACCGGTCGCTCCGGTACGAAATGGCAACTCGGCGTGCTGGTGCGATTCGACGGCACCGTGCAGCGCGATCTGCTGGACCGGGCGATCCGGCGTGTGCTGCACGAAGCCGAACCGGCCCGGGCCGCCATCTTCGAGGGCGACGGCCAGGTTTTCCAGCGGGTGCTCGACCCGGATATCGAGATCGCCTTCTACGACCTCAGCGACTCGAACCATCCGGTCGCCGAAGCGCGCCGGATAGCCGCGTCGATCCAGCGCACCCCCATGCCGGCGACCGGGCCGATGTTCAGTTTTGCGCTCTTTCAAACATGGGCCGATGAGTTCCACTTGTTCGGGTGCTTCCACCACATCGTCATCGACGGGTCCGGAATCACGCTTCTTGCCCATCGGATTGCCACTGTCTACGCGGCAATGGCGTCCGATGCACCCATTCCGCCGACCTTCTTCGGCTCGTTGCAGGACTTGGTTCGCTGCGAGGCGGAGTACGAAGCGTCCACGGATTATCTGGACGATCAGGCCTACTGGACCGAGAACCTGCCAGCGGAAAGCGAACCGACTTACCGGCTGCCGAGTACCACCGGTGAGGGTGATCAGCGGTTGCCCGCTGCGCCGGTTCGACTGGACCCCGCCGTGCTCCGGGGTGTTGCGCAGTTGTCCGAGAAGTGGAACATGCCTCAATCGTCAGTCATCACCGCGGCGTGTGCCCTCTTGGTGCGAGAGTGGTGCGCCGAGGGCAACGAGGTGGTGCTCGACTTCCCGGTCAGCCGGCGGGTACGTCCGGAATCGAAGATGCTGCCCGGGATGGTTTCCGGGGCGGTGCCGCTGGTCTTGCGGGTTTCACCGGGAGCCACGGTCACCGGTTTCTGCGCGCACGTCGACACGCGGATACGGGAAGCGCTGCAGCATCAGCGGTTTCCGGTGCACTCCCTGGAACGCAAGGGCCAGCCTTACGGCTCGGAGCACCGCGCCAACCGGGTGAGTGTCAACTTCATGCCGTCGAAGATGACGATGGACTTCGCCGGCGTCGAGGCATCCGCGTCGTTCACCAATCCGGGACAGGTGGGCGAGTTCGGGTTGATCTTCTCCGGCGCCGGCGACCAGCTTTTCCTCAGCACGGCGGGCGCCGGTGGGCCGTTGTCGGATTACGACACCGCCGATATCGCGCGACGGCTGGGGCGGCTGCTGGTGGCGATGACGGCCGATCCGGGCCGCCGCCTCTCGTCGATGGGGTTGCTCGACGACGACGAGCGGGACCGGCTGGATGGCTGGGGTAACCGGGCCGTGTTGACTGCACCGGCGCCGGTGCCGGCGTCGATCCCGGCGATGTTCGCCGCGCAGGTCGCCCGCGCCCCCGAGGCGATCGCGATCAGCGACGTGCCACGGTCGTGGACCTATCGCGAGGTCGAGCGGGCCGCCGACCGGTTGGCGCATCGGTTGGATCGCGCGGGCGTCGGACCCGGGCAGCGGGTGGCATTGCTGTTGTCCCGCTCGGCTGAGGCAGTCGTGGCGATGCTGGCGGTGCTGAAAACGGGTGCGGCGTATGTGCCGATCGACCCGTCGGTGCCGGCCACCCGGATTGCGTTCGTGCTCAGCGATGCGGCGCCGATCGCCGCGATCACCACCGCCGAGTTGCGACCGCAGTTGGCCGGCCATCACCTGGTGGTCATCGACGTCGACGATCCCGCCGTGGCCGACGAGCCGGTGACCGCGCTGCCAGAGCCGGCTCCCGACGAAATCGCCTACCTCATCTACACCTCGGGCACTACCGGGACGCCGAAGGGCGTGGCTATTGCGCACCGTAACGTGACGCGGCTACTGGAGACCCTCGATGCCGATCTGGAGTTGGCCGGACAGGTGTGGTCGCAGTGCCATTCGCTGGCCTTCGACTTCTCGGTGTGGGAGATCTGGGGTGCGCTGCTCTACGGCGGCCGCGTGGTTGTGGTGCCCGACGCGACAGTCCGCTCGCCGGAAGATCTGCACGCTCTGCTGGTGACCGAACAGGTCACTGTGCTCAGCCAGACCCCGTCGGCGTTTTATGCGTTACAAACCGCCGAGACGCTGCAGCCCGAGCTGGGACGCGAGCTGAAGCTGCAAGCCGTGGTGTTCGGCGGCGAAGCGCTGGAACCCCACCGGCTAGCTCCGTGGCTGCAGGCCCACCCGGGATTCCCGCGCCTGATCAACATGTACGGCATCACCGAGACGACGGTGCACGCGTCGTTCCGGGAGATCTTCCAGAGCGATATCGACAGCACCACCAGCCCCATCGGAGTGCCGTTGGCCCACCTCGGCTTCTTCGTGCTCGACGCGTGGTTGCAGCCCGTGCCGGCCGGGGTGGTCGGGGAGTTGTATGTGGCCGGAGCCGGGGTGGCATACGGCTACGTGGGCCGGGGCGGGTTGTCCGCGTCGCGGTTTGTGGCGTGTCCGTTCGTTGGTGCAGGCGCACCCCCGACCCGGATGTATCGCACCGGGGATTTGGCGTGGTGGGGCACCGATGGGCAGCTGCGCTACGTGGGGCGCGCCGACCAGCAGGTCAAGATCCGTGGACACCGCATCGAGCTCGGCGAAGTCCAGGCGGCGCTGAGCGCGCTGGCCGGGGTCGAGCAGGCGGTGGTGATCGCCCGCGAAGACCGTCCCGGCGACAAGCGGCTGGTCGGGTATGTCACCGGGACCGCTGATCCGGCCGCCGCGCGGGCCGCGCTGGCCGAGCGGCTGCCGGCCTACCTGGTCCCGGCCGCGGTGGTGGCGATCGATGCGCTGCCGTTGACGGTCAACGGCAAACTCGACACCCGCGCCCTGCCCGCCCCGGAATATCAGGACGCGGATCATTACCGCGCCCCGACCCATGCGGTGGAGGAGATCCTGGTCGGCATTTACGCCCAGGTGCTGGGGCTGGAGCGGGTCGGAGTCGACGAATCGTTCTTCGAGCTGGGCGGCGACAGTATCTTGGCGATGCAGGTGGTGGCACGGGCGCGGGCCGCAGGTCTGGTGTGCCGGCCGCGCGATGTCTTCGTCGAACAGACGGTGGCCCGGCTGGCCGGCGTGGCCCGCGGGGTGGCCGGCCCGGTCGACGAAGGCATCGGAACAGTGGTTGCCATCCCGATCATGCGCTGGCTGCACTCCACGGCGGGCCCGATCGATCAGTTCAACCAGACGACGGTGGTGCAGGCTCCGGCCGGGGTCAACGAGGCCGACGTGCTGGTGTTATTGCAGGCCTTGCTGGATCGGCACGCCATGCTGCGGCTGCGTGTCGAAGACGACGGCGCCGGGGGCTGGTCGCTGCAGGTGCCCGACGCCGGTTCGGTGGATGCGCGGGATTGTCTGCAGGTCGTCGACGTGTTGACCGATGAGGCTGTCCTCGAAGCTCGTTCGCGGTTGAACCCGGCGGCCGGAGTGATGTTGAGCGCGCTGTGGGTGGCGTCCACGGGTCGGCTGGTGCCGATGGTGCACCACTTGGCCGTCGACGGGGTGTCGTGGCGAATCCTGTTGGAGGACCTCAACATCGCCTGGTCCCAGCATCACAGCGGGCATCCGATCGAGCTGCCGGCGCCCGGGACGTCGTTCGCCCGGTGGTCGGAGCTACTGCTCGAGCATGCACGCCGTCCGGAAGTCGTGGAGCAGGCGTTCTTGTGGCGGCGGATCGCGGCGCTCCCGGACGCGCTTCCGGCGGCGCGCCCCGACGTCGACACCTACGTCAGCGCGGGCAACGTGTCGGTGTCATTGGATACCGAGACCACCAGCATGCTGTTGGCTGAGGTGCCGACCGCGTTTCACGCCGGGGTCAACGATATTTTGTTGATCGCCTTCGCCTTGGCATGCGCGGAGTTCTTGGGCACCGGCGGCACGCCGATCGGAATCGACGTGGAGGGCCACGGCCGCCACGATGAGCTGAGCCCCGACGTCGACCTGTCGCGCACGGTGGGATGGTTCACCGCCAAATACCCGGTCGCGCTGGCTGTCGGTGGGCTGTCCTGGGCGCAGGTGGTGGCCGGTGAACCGGGGCTGGGGACGCTGGTCAAGGACGCCAAAGAGCAGCTTCGGACGCTGCCGGATCCGTTGAGCTATGGCGTGTTGCGCTATCTCAATCCTGACCTGGACCCGTTCGGGTCCGACCCCGCGATCGGGTTCAACTACCTCGGGCGGGCAGGCACGGCGACGGACGAGTCCGGCGACGGGTGGCGGATCTGCTACGACGGCCTGGCTCGTCTCAGCGTCAGCTCGAGGTTACCGATGCCGCTGGCGCACACCCTGGAGCTCAATGCCGGCACCGTCGACACCGATGCCGGCCCGTATCTGCACGCGACATGGACGTGGGCGACCTCGGTGCTGGACGAAGCGCAGGTCCGCCGGCTGAGCGGGTTGTGGTTCGAGGCCCTGGCCGGGATTTGCGAGCATGTCCGCCACGGCGGGGGCGGGCTAACGCCAAGCGATCTTGCGCTTACTCCGTTGAGCCAGCAGCAGATTGATGAGCTTGAGCGGTTGTATGCGGATCGCTGATGTTCTGCCGCTGACTCCGTTGCAGCAAGGGCTGTTGTTTCACGCCAGTGCGACGCGGGGCAGTGCCGACGACGTGTATGCGGTGCAACTCGATATCGGGCTGTCCGGTCTTGTCGATGTGCACCGATTGCGTGCTGCGTTGCATACGGTGGTGCACCGGCATCCGCACCTGGCGGCCCGATTCTCCGAGCAGTTCGACGAGCCGGTGCAGATCATCCCCGCCGATCCGTGGGTGCCGTGGCGCTATGTCGACATCGATCTGGACGTCGATGGTGTCGAGGGCGGCGTGGCCGAACAGATCGATCGGGTGTGCGCCGCCGAGCGGGCCGCGGTGTGCGACCTGGGCGATCAGCCGGTGTTCCGGGCGGCGTTGATCCGCCTCGCTGAGAATTCCCACCGGTTTGTGCTGACCAATCACCACATCGTGATGGATGGCTGGTCGCTGCCGATCCTGGTGCGCGAGTTGTTCGCCAGCTACGACGGGCAACGCCTGCCGGCGCCCGGGTCCTATCGCCGGTTCGTGTCCTGGCTGGCCGGCCGCGACCACGACGCCGCCCGCGCCGCGTGGCGTGCGGTGCTGGCCGGTTTCGACACCCCCACTCTGGTCGGCCCGCCCGGCCAGTCGGGGCTGGGCCGACGCGCGGTGGCCTCGTTCACGGTGCCCGAGCCGATCACCACCGCGGCCCGCGAGCTGGCCCGCGGCTGCCACACCACGGTCAACGTCGTGTTGCAGGCCGCCTACGCCCAACTGCTGTGCGGGATGACCGGCCGCCGGGACGTCGCCTTCGGCACCACCGTGTCCGGCCGGCCCGCCGAGGTACCCGGCGCCGAGTCGATGGTGGGACTGTTCATCAACACCGTGCCGGCGCGCGCTGCCCTGACCGCGGTCACCACCACCGCCGACCTGCTGGCCCAACTGCACACCATCCACAACCAGACCCTGGACCACCAGCACCTGGCGCTGAGCGAGATCCACCGCCTCACCGGCCACGAGCAGCTGTTCGACACGTTGTTCGTCTATGAGAACTACCCGCTCGACACCACCGCACCGCTGGGCGTCGACGGGCTGACCGTCTCGGAATTCAGCAACCGCGAATACAACCACTACCCGCTTGCGGTGCAAGCCCTGCCCGGGACCGAACTACGCCTACGTGGCGAGTTCGACACCGAAGTGTTCGACGCCGTCGGCATCGGCACACTTTTCGAGCGCTTCACCCGGGTGCTGGTGGCCATGACCGCCGACCCGACCCGGCCGCTGTCGTCGATCGATGTACTCGACGAGGCGGAACACGCACGGCTGGATGGGTGGGCTAATCGGGCGGCGCTCAGCGCGCCGGCTTCGGCGCTGACGTCGATTCCGGCGGTGTTTGCCGCGCAGGTGCAACGCGCCCCCGAGGCGGTGGCCATCGTCTGCGGGGACCTGTCCCTGACATATCACCAACTGGAGGAGGCTGCCAACCGATTGGCGCACCTTTTGGCCGATCATGGAGTGGGCCCGGGACAGCATGTGGCGCTGCTGTTTACCCGTTCGACCGAGGCTATCGTGGCGATCCTGGCGGTGCTCAAAACCGGGGCCGCGTATGTGCCGATCGACCCGGCGGTACCGGCGAGTCGGATTGAGTTCATGCTCGATGACGCTGCACCAATCGCGGCGATCACCACGGCCGAGTTGCGCCCCCGGCTGGACGGACGCGACCTGCTGGTCATTGATGTCGAAGACCCCGTTATCGACACCCAACCCAGCACTGGATTGCCGGCGCCGGCCGCCGATGACATTGCCTACCTCATCTACACGTCGGGCACGACCGGTGTCCCTAAGGGGGTGGCCATCAGCCACCGCAACGTCGCGGCGCTACTGGACTCCCTGGACGTCGAGTTGTCGCCGGGGCAGGTCTGGTCGCAATGGCATTCCCTGGCGTTCGACGTCTCGGTGTGCGAGATCTGGGGGGCGCTGCTCCGCGGTGGGCGGCTGGTGGTGGTCCCCGAGTGGATGGCGCGCTCACCGCAAGATTTCCACGAGTTGCTGATCCACGAACAGGTCAGCGTGTTAAGCCAGACGCCGTCGGCGTTTTACGCGTTACAAACCGCGGATGCGCTGGAGCCGGACCTCGGCCGTCAGCTGAAACTCCAGGCTGTGTTGTTCGCCGGTGAGGCGCTAGAACCCCAGCGTCTTCGCACATGGCGGAACAACCACCCGGGTTTACCGCGCCTGCTCAACTTGTATGGCACCACTGAGACAACGGTGCATGCCTCGTTCCGGGAGATCGTCGAAGATGACGTCGAGAGCACCGCCAGCCCGGTCGGGGCCCCGTTAGGCCACCTCGCCTTTTTTGTACTAAACGGCTGGTTGCAGCCGGTGCCCGCCGGTGTGGTCGGGGAATTGTACGTAGCCGGCGCGGGCGCGGGGTACGGGTATTGGCGGCGGGCCGGCTTGACCGGGTCGCGGTTTGTGGCGTGTCCGTTCGTCGCCGCGGGAGCACCCCCGACCCGGATGTATCGCACCGGAGACCTGGTGCGCTGGGGTGACGACGGGCAACTGCACTACCTCGGGCGCGCCGACGAGCAGGTCAAAATCCGCGGCTACCGCATCGAACTCGGCGACGTCCAGGCCGCCCTGGCCGCCCAGGCCGGCGTCGAGCAGGCCGCGGTGATCGCCCGCGAAGACCACCCTGGCGACAAGCGCCTGGTCGGCTACATCACCGGCACCGCCGACCCCGCCCACACGCGCGCGGCGCTGGCCTCGACGCTGCCCGCCTACATGGTGCCCGCCGCCGTCGTCGCACTGACCGCGCTGCCCCTGACGGTCAACGGCAAGCTCGACACTCGCGCCCTACCCGCGCCCGAATACCCACACCTCGACCACTACCGCGCCCCCACCGACGCCGTCGAACAAACCCTGGCCGACCTCTACGCCAACGTGCTTGGCGTCGACAACGTCGGCATCGACGACTCGTTCTTCGACCTGGGCGGGCACTCGCTGCTGGCCATGCGACTGGCCGCACGCATCAGCGCCGAGCTCGGGATCGACATCCCCGTCCAAACCATCTTCGACCAAGCCACCGTCGCCGCACTGGCCCAGTGGGCACGACCACACATCGCCCAACCGGCCGCTCCGGCATTGACGGCCCGCGAGCGGCCTGCGGTGATTCCGTTGTCCTTTGCCCAGCAGCGGCTGTGGTTCATCGACCAATTGCAAGGACCGTCACCGGTGTACAACATGGCGGTGGCGTTGCGGCTCCGTGGGCCGCTCGACACCGAGGCGTTGGCTGCGGCGCTCTGCGATGTGGTTGACCGCCACGAAAGCCTGCGCACGCTGTTCGTCGCCACCGACGGGACCCCTCGGCAGTGCGTGCTGCCGCCCGAACGGGCCGACTTCGGCTGGCAGGTCGTCGACGCCAGCGGATGGCCGGCCGACCGGCTGGCGGAAGCGGTCGCTCGGGCGACGAAGTACGCTTTCGATCTTTCTGCCGAGATCCCTTTGCAGGCAGAGGTTTTCCGGGTCAGCGACAACGAGCATGTGCTGGTGGGCGTGGTGCACCATATCGCCGCCGACGGCTTGTCGGTCACCCCGCTGGTCCGGGATCTGGGGATGGCCTATGCCGACCGGTGCGCCGGACATGCGCCCGGCTGGCCCGAATTGCCAGTGCAGTACGTGGATTACACCCTGTGGCAGCGCGCGCAGCTCGGCGACGTCGACGACGACGGCAGTCCCATTGCCGCGCAGCTCGCCTACTGGGAGGGCGCTCTGGCCGGCCTGCCCGAGCGGCTACAGCTGCCCACCGATCGGCCCTATCCGCTGGTCGCCGATCAGCGCGGCGCCACCGTGGCGGTGGACTGGCCGGTTGAGTTGCAGCAGCAGATTGTTCGGGTGGCCCGCGAGCACAACGCGACCAGCTTCATGCTGATCCAGGCCGCCCTAGCCATCCTGCTGGCCAAGCTCAGCGCGAGTTCTGATGTGGCAGTCGGGTTTCCGATCGCGGGACGGCGCGATCCAGCGCTGGACGACTTGGTCGGTTTCTTCGTCAACACCTTGGTGCTGCGCGTCGATCTGACCGGTGACCCCACCATCGCCGAGGTGCTGGACCAGGTCCGGGCGCGCAGCCTGGCCGCCTACGAGCACCAAGACGTGCCCTTCGAAGTCATCGTCGAGCGGCTCAACCCCACCCGGTCCCTGACTCATCACCCACTGGTGCAAGTGTTGTTGGACTGGCAATACCTACCGGCCGATACCGGCGAGCCCACCGCCGGGTTGACGCTCGGCGACCTCGCCGTCACCCCGATGCCGGTGGACACCCACACCGCCCGGGTGGACCTGTCGTTTTCGTTGGCCGAACGGTGGAGTAACGCCGGTGAACCCGCCGGGATCGACGGTGCGGTGGAATTTCGCACCGACGTGTTCGACGCCGCCGGCGTCGCGCTGTTGGTCAAGCGGTTGCGGCGGGCGCTGGCGGCAATGACCGTCGATCCGGCCCGTCGGCTGTCGTCGATCGATCTGCTCGATCAAGCCGAGCATGCCGACCTGGATCGGTGGGGCCACCGGGCGGCGTTGACTCACCCCGCACCCACTCGGGTGTCGGTTCCGACGCTGTTCGCCGCACAGGTGGCCCGGAAACCAGCCGCAGAAGCGGTGACCTTCGGGCACCTGTCGATCACCTACCGGCAGCTCGACGAGGCCGCTAATCGGTTGGCGCACGTGCTCGCCGGCCGAGGCGTCGGCCGGGGTGCGTGCGTGGCATTGGTACTGGAGCGCTCGGCTCAGGCCGTGGTCGCGATGCTCGCGGTCCTGAAAACCGGGGCGGCTTACCTGGCGATCGACCCCGCGCTGCCCGACCCGCGGATCGGGTTCATGCTCGACGACGCCGCCCCGGTCGCCGCGATCACCAGCGCCGGGTTGCGCACCCGGTTGCACGGGCGCGACCTGCTGGTCATCGAGGTCGATGGCCCCGCTGTCGACAGCCTGCCCAGCACCGCATTGCCGATGCCCGACCCCGATGACATCGCCTATCTGATCTACACCTCGGGCACCACCGGAACACCCAAAGGCGTTGCCGTCACGCACCACAACCTGAACCACTTGGCGGCGTCCTCGCCTCCGGGCCTGCCCGCCACGCAGGTGTGGACGCAATGTCACTCGTATGCGTTCGACTTCTCGGTGTGGGAGATCTGGGCTGCGTTGTTAGGTGGTGGGCGTCTGGTGGTGGTCCCCGATTCGGTGGTCCGCTCACCGGATGACTTCCAGGCGCTGCTGATCGCCGAACAGGTCAACGTGCTCACCCAAACCCCGTCGGCGGTGGACGCCCTGCGCCCGGAGGGGCTGGAGTCGGTGGCGTTGCTACTCGGTGGTGAGACCTGTCCGTCCGAGGTGGTGGATCGATGGGCGCCAGGTCGGGTGGTGATCAACGCCTACGGCCCCACCGAGGCCACGGTGTATGCCTCGCTGAGCGCACCGCTGTCGGTGGGCGTCGACGCGGTGCCGATCGGTGCGCCGGTGTCGACGACGGCGCTGTTCGTGCTCGACGAATGGTTGCGGCCGGTGCCGGCCGGTGTCGTCGGCGAGTTGTATGTGGCCGGTCGTGGTGTGGGCCTTGGGTATCTGGGCCGGGCCGGCCTGACCGGGTCGCGGTTTGTGGCGTGTCCGTTCGTCGCAGCGGGAGCACCCCCGACCCGGATGTATCGCACCGGAGACCTGGTGCGCTGGCGCCCCGACGGCCAACTGCACTACCTCGGGCGCGCCGACGAGCAGGTCAAGATCCGTGGGTATCGCATCGAGCCCGGTGAAGTGGAGGCCGCTCTGGTCGCCCTCGACGGGGTGCAGCAGGCGGTGGTGATCGCCCGCGAAGACCATCCGGGGCAACCCCGTCTGGTGGGGTATGTGACCGGGACCGCCGAGCCGGCCGCGGTTCGTGCCGCGTTGGCCGAGCGACTCCCGGCCTACATGGTTCCGGCCGCCGTGCTGGCGCTGAAGGCGCTGCCCCTGACGGTCAACGGCAAACTCGACAAACGGGCCTTGCCGGTGCCGGAGTACGACGACACCGACCGTTACCGCGCCCCACGCGGCGCCGCCGAGGAAATCCTGGCGGGCATCTACGCGCAGGTGCTCGGGCTCGAACGGGTCGGCGTGGACGACTCGTTCTTCGACTTGGGTGGAGATTCGCTGGCGGCCATGCGCCTGGTCGCCGCCGTCAACAACGAAACGGGCGGCAGCCTCAAGGTGCGCGCCGTGTTCGAGGCGCCCGCAGTGGCCCAGTTGGCGCACCGGATCGGCACCGACGACGACGCACTCCAGCCGTTGGTGGCCGCCGTTGCACGGCCTGCCGTCATTCCGTTGTCCTTCGCCCAGCAGCGGCTGTGGTTCATCGACCAATTGCACGGCCCGTCACCGGTGTACAACTTGGCGGTGGCGTTGCGGCTGCGCGGGCTGCTCGATGCCGACGTGCTGGCCACCGCGTTGTCCGACGTGGTGGGCCGCCACGAAAGCCTGCGCACCCTGTTCGTAACCACCGACGGGATACCCCAGCAGTGCGTGCTACCGCCCGAGCGGGCCGACTTCGGCTGGCAGATTGTCGACGCCACCGCCTGGCCGGCCAGCCGGCTGGCGGATGCGGTCGGCGAGGCGACGCGGCACAGTTTCGACCTGGCTACCGAGATACCCTTGCGCGTAAAGCTTTTCCATGTCGCTGACGACGAGCACGTGCTGGTGGCGGTGGCGCACCACATCGTCGCGGACGGCTGGTCCGTCGCGCCGCTGATGAATGACCTCGAGACGGCGTATGCCAGCAGGTCGGCGGGCCAAACCCCGGGGTGGACCGAATTGCCGGTGCAATACGTCGATTACACGTTGTGGCAGCGCGCGCAATTCGGTGACATCGACGACAGCCGTAGCCGCATCGCCGCGCAGGTGGATTATTGGCAGCAGGCCCTGGCCGGGATGCCCGAGCGGCTGCAGTTGCCCACCGATCGGCCCTATCCGCTGGTCGCCGATCAGCGCGGCGCTACCGCGGCGGTGGACTGGCCGGTTGAGTTGCAGCAGCAGGTTGTTCGGGTGGCTCGCGAACACAGCGCGACCAGCTTCATGGTGATCCAGGCCGCCCTGGGGGTTCTGCTGGCCAAGCTCAGTGCCAGTTCTGATGTGGCAGTAGGGTTTCCGATCGCCGGGCGACGTGACCCGGCACTGGACGGACTGGTCGGGTTTTTCGTCAACACCTTGGTGCTGCGGCTCGATCTGGCCGGTGACCCCACTGTTGCCGAGCTGCTGGACCACGTGCGGCAACGCAGCCTGGCCGCCTACGAACACCAAGACGTGCCCTTCGAGGTACTGGTCGAGCGGCTCAACCCGACCCGAAGCCTGACCCATCACCCGCTCGTTCAGGTGATGCTGGCGTGGCAGAACCTGCCCGGCGAAGCCGGCGACCCCGCCGCCGGGTTGCGGCTCGGCGACCTGTCAGTCACCCCGCTGCCGGTGGACACCCACACCGCCCGGGTGGACCTGTCGTTCTCCTTGGCCGAACGCTGGACCAGCGCCGGCGAGCCCGCCGGCATCGGCGGAGCGGTCGAATTTCGCACCGACGTCTTCGACGCCGCCAGTATCGACGCGCTGATCGAGCGGTTGCAGCGCGTGGTCGCGGCAATGACCGCCGATCCGGATCGGCGGTTGTCGTCGATCGACCTGCTCGACGAGGTTGAGCAGGCCCGGCTGGCGGACTGGGGTAACCGGGCGTCGCTGACCGCGCCGGCGAGAGCGCCGGTGTCGATTCCGGCGGGATTCGCCGCGCAGGTGGCGGGGACTCCGGACGCGACAGCGCTCACCGTCGGCGGGCACTCGATGACGTATCGAGAGCTTGACGAGGCGTCGAACCGGTTGGCGCAGCTATTGATTGGCCGGGGCGCGGGTGCGGGGCAACGGGTGGCGCTACTGTTGCCGCGGTCGGCCGAGGCGGTCGTCGCGATTATGGCGGTGCTGAAAACCGGCGCGGCGTATCTACCGATCGATCCGGCGGTGCCCGCGGCGCGGATTCGGTTCGTCCTCGACGACGCCGCACCGATCGCGGCGATCACCACCGCAGAGCTGACCGACCGGCTGGACGGACGCGACCTGTCGGTCATCGATATCGCCGATGCCGCCGTCGGCAACCAACCCGCAACCGCAGTACCACTGCCCGACCCCGACGACATCGCCTACCTGATCTACACCTCGGGCACCACCGGAACCCCGAAGGGGGTGGCGATTGCGCACCGGAACGTGACGCGGTTGCTCGACGTGCTGGACGTCGAGTTAGGGCTGTCGGCCGGACAGGTGTGGACGCAATCCCACTCCCTGGCCTTCGACTTCTCGGTGTGGGAGATCTTCGGTGCGCTGCTGCATGGCGGCCGGCTGGTGCTGGTGCCCGATTCGGTGGCGCGCTCGCCGGAGGATTTCCACGCCCTGCTGGTAACCGAACGGGTCAACGTCTTGAGCCAGACGCCGTCCGCGTTTTACGCGCTGCAGACCGCCGACGGGTTGTCGCCCGAGCTGGGCCGTCAGCTCAGCCTCGAAGCCGTGGTGTTCGGCGGTGAAGCGCTGGAACCGCAGCGTCTCGGTGCGTGGCTGGACAGCCATCCGGGCCTGCCCCGCCTGGTCAATATGTACGGCATCACCGAGACGACGGTCCATGCCTCCTTCCGGGAGATCGTCGCCGACGACGTCGATGCCACCGTGAGCCCGATCGGTATGCCGTTGGCGCATCTCGGGTTTTTCGTGCTGGACGGCGGGCTGCGGCCGGTGCCGCAGGGTGTGGTCGGCGAGTTGTATGTGGCCGGCGCCGGAACGGCGTACGGGTATGCGGGCCGGGCCGGGTTGACCGGGTCGCGGTTTGTGGCGTGCCCGTTCGTCGGTGCGGGAGCACCCCCGACACGTATGTATCGCACCGGAGATCTGGTGTGCTGGAACGCTGATGGACAGTTGCGGTATCTGGGTCGGGCCGATGAGCAGGTCAAGATTCGCGGGTATCGCATCGAGCTCGGTGAGGTGCAGGCCGCGCTGAGTGAGCAGGCGGGGGTAGCGCAGGCGGTGGTGATCGCCCGCGAGGACCGTCCCGGCGATAAGCGGCTGGTCGGTTACATCACCGGCGCAGCCGACCCGGCTGTGGTCCGCGCTGCGTTGTCCGAGCGGCTGCCCGCGTACATGATCCCGACCGCGGTGGTAGCTGTGGATGCGCTGCCGCTCACCGTCAACGGCAAGTTGGACACTCGCGCTCTGCCCGCCCCCGATTACCACGACGTCGACCGTTACCGCGCCCCCGCCGACGCCGTCGAGGAGATCCTGGCCGACATCTACGCGCAAGTGCTCGGCCTCGAGCAGGTCGGCGTGGACGAGTCGTTCTTCGAGTTGGGCGGCGACAGCATCTTGTCCATGCAGGTGGTGGCCAGGGCCCGGGCCGCCGGCGTGGTGTGCCGGCCGCGGGACGTGTTCGTGGAGCAGACCGTGGCCCGGCTGGCGCGGGTGGCCGGGGTGAGCACCGGCGCGGCCGAGGTGATCGACAATGGTGTGGGGCCGGTGGCTGCCACACCGATCATGCACTGGCTGCACGACATCGACGGCCCGACGGATGAGTTCAACCAGACGGTGCTGCTGCAAGCCCCCGCCGGGGTGACCGAAGCCGACGTGGTGGTGCTGTTGCAGGCTTTGCTGGATCGGCACGCGATGCTGCGACTGCGGGTCGCCGACGACGGCGCCGGCGGTTGGTCGTTACATGCGCCCGAGGCCGGTTCGGTGGATGCGCAGGCGTGCCTGCGAACCGTCGATGCGATATCCGACGACACGGTCGTGACGGCGCGGTCGCTGCTCGATCCGGCCGGCGGGGCGATGCTCAGCGCGGTGTGGGCGGCGTCCACCGCCCAGCTGCTGGTGATCGTTCATCATCTCGCGGTCGACGGGGTGTCGTGGCGAATCCTGCTGGAGGACATCAACATTGCCTGGTCTGCGCATCGCTCCGGCCAGCCGGTGGAATTGCCGGCGACGGGCACCTCTTTTGCCCGGTGGGCATCGCTGTTGGCTGAACATGCCCACAGCGCAGACGCGGATCTGCTGGCCGAGGCCTGGCGTCGGGCCGCGGCGGCGCCGGCTGCGCTGCCGGCCGTGCGCCCCGAGCTGGACACCTTTGCCCGCGCGGGCCAGCTGTCGGCGCTGCTCGATACCGAGACCAGCCAGATGCTGCTCGGTGCAGTGCCGACCGCGTTTCATGCCGGCATACACGACATACTGCTGATCGCGTTTGCCTTGGCATGCGCGGAGTTTCAGGGCACCGGTGGCGCGCTGGTCGGCATCGATGTCGAGGGCCACGGGCGCCACGAGGAGCTGTCCGCCGACGTCGACCTGTCGCGCACGGTGGGCTGGTTCACCACCAAGTATCCGGTGGCTTTGAACCTCGGGGGGCCCGCCGGCGGGCTGTCCTGGGTGCAGGTGGTGGCCGGTGATGTCGGGCTGGGGTCAGTGATCAAAGCCGCCAAAGAACAGCTGCGCGACACCCCGGATCCGTTGACCTACGGCCTGCTGCGTTATCTGAACGCCGACGTCGACCTGGCCGGAGCGGATCCGGCAATCGGTTTCAATTACCTTGGGCGTCTTGGCGGTTCGGCTGCCACGGCATCCGATGATGGGTGGCGGATCAGCCCGGAGAGCGGCCCGGTGGCCGGGGTTGCCACCGCTATCCCGATGCCGTTGCTACACACCGTGGAGCTCAACGCCGCCATGGTCGACACCGACACCGGCCCGCAGCTGCAGGCCGGCTGGACGTGGGCACCCTCGGCACTCGATCACGCGCGGGTCAGTCGGCTGAGTCGGCTGTGGTTCGACGCCCTGGCCGGTATCTGCGCGTATGTCAGGCGGGGTGGGGGTGGGTTGACGCCGTCGGATATCGCGCCGGCCCGGCTACGCCAGCAACAGATCGACGAACTGTGCCGGCAATACCAGGTCGCCGATATCCTGCCGTTGACGCCCCTGCAACAGGGTCTGTTCTTTCACGCCAGCGCCGCGCAGGGCCGCGACGACGTCTACGCGGTGCAGCTGGATATCACGCTGACCGGTCCGCTGGATTCGCGTCGGCTGCGCGATGCGGTGCAGGCGGTCGTGATCCGGCATCCCCAGCTGGCTGCCCGCTTCTGTCCGCACTTCGACGAGCCGGTGCAGATCATCCCGGCCGATCCCGTCGCTGGGTGGCGGTTCGTCGACCTGTGCGGAGCGGACCTCGACCGCGACGAGCAGATCGACCGGGTGTGCGCGGCCGAACGAGCCGCGGTCTGCGATCTGGCCGACCAGCCGTCGTTCCGCGCGGCGTTGGTCCGCACCGGAGAGGATCGGCACCGATTCGTGCTGACCAATCACCACATCGTGCTCGACGGCTGGTCACTGCCGAACCTGTTGCAGGAGTTGTTCGCCGGCTACTACGGGCAGCGGCTGCCCGCGGCCGTGCCATACCGCAGGTTCATCGCCTGGCTGGCCGGTCGGGATCGTCATGCCGCCCGCGCCGCCTGGCTGGAGGTGCTGGCCGGATTTGCAACCCCCACGGTGATCGGCCCGCCGGACCGGTTGGGGTTGGGACCGCGAGACGTCGCATCGTCGCGGGTACCCGAACGCACCACCCGGGCCGTTTCCGAGCTGGCCCGCTCGTCGCAGACCACCGTCAACACCGTCCTGCAGGGCGCCTTCGCGACGGTGCTGAGGTGGCTGACCGGCCACCACGACGTCGCCTTCGGCACCGTCGTCTCGGGCCGCCCTGCAGAGGTGACCGGCGCGGAGTCGATGATCGGCCTGCTGATCAACACCGTGCCGGTACGGGCGATTATCAATGACGCAACCACCACCACCGACCTGCTCGACCAGTTGCGCCACGATCACAACCACACCCTCGAACACCAGCATCTGGCGCTGCGCGACATCCATCGCGCGACCGGTCACGAAAGATTGTTCGACACCGTTTTCGTCTACGAGAACTATCCGACGGATGCGGCTGCGCTGTCGGGCACTGACGGGCTGGTCATCGACGGGCTTACCAACCGCGACTATTACCACTACCCGCTTGCGATCCAGGCCGTGCCGGGCCACGAACTGGAACTTGTCGTCCAATATCGCGCGGATGTGTTCGACGCGCCCGCCATCGACGCGCTGATCGAACGCATGCAGCGGGTGCTGGTGACCATGTCCGGCGATCCGACACAGCCGTTGTCGTCGATCGACTTAGACCAGCGGGAGCTGTTCGTCCAGCCGCTGACCACGTCGGTAGCGCCAATCGGACAGCACGGCAACGGTTCTGGTTATCGCGCCCCGGCGACGCTGATCGAGCAGATTCTGGTCGGCATCTGGGCCGAGGTGTTAGGAGTCGACCGCGTCGGGGTCGATGAGTCGTTCTTCGACCTCGGCGGCGATTCGCTGTCGGCGATGCGGACGATCGCGGCGATCAACACCGCCCTCGACGTCCACCTCGCGGTGCCCACGTTAATCAACGCAAAGTCCTTGAGAAGCTTGAGTGAGGAGTTGAGCAGACATGCCAGCCGGGCCGGCGACCAGTGACAACCGCTGTCACCAGATTCGCGGCGCTAACCGGTAGCGGACCTTATGCGTGTAGTCGCGGTACCCGTCCAATCCCTCCGTGAGCAGCTTCTCCTCGTCGCCGATGCGTACCGCGAGAACGATCAGGCCGGGTACGACGAAGACGAGTCCGCAGTAGGAACCGAGCGCGAGGGGGATGCCGATCAGCATGATGACGTTGCCGGTGTACATGGGATGCCGCACCAGGCCATATAAACCGGTGCAGACCACCTGCTGGCCTGCCTGCACCCGCACGGTGGCCGCCGCGTAGCTGTTCTGAATGATCACCAGCCCCACCACACCCAGGCCGGCGGCGACCAAAACATCGCCGACCAGACAGACCGCGGTGGGCACCGACGACCAGCCACAGCGATGGTCGAGAACACTGACCACGACCATTACCGCCATCGTCAGGTACAAGCCGGCGATGACGACCCGCTGCGCCAGCCGGGTTTCGGCTGTCGGCCCCGCACTCATCCGGGCCTGTAGCGCAGCGGGATTCGAGCGCAGCAGGAAGACGATCGGGGTCCACGCCGAAACCCCGACCACCACCAGAAAAACCCACGCTTGCCAATAGTCGAGCGTGCCCGCCGGCACAAAGAGCATCGAGCCGAACAAGAGGAGCTCGACAAGTCCGAAGACCAACAGCTTGGGAATGGTCTTCACCGATCCTCCTTGACGTCCGTCCGTACCGCACGCTAGCAGGCACAAAGCCGCATAGTTCAACTTGTGTCAAACACGTGTGCCGGGGTCCTTTCCGGAGTAAATTCCGCGGCATTCGACCTCTCCGCTGGAGCGACGATTGTGAGCACCCGCGGGGTGCGCCCCCCAGGAAAGGCTGGCCGATGAGGCACGCGATTCGCATCGATCGACTGGGGATGGCGGCAGCCGGAATGGGTCTGGGTGCCGCGCTGACCGCCACTGCGGGGGTCGCCTCGGCAAACCCGTCGAGCGATCCGTATTCGTTGATCGATCAATCGCTGAGTGGCCTTTCAGTCCCCGCTGCGACGGCGTCGCCATTGGATATGCAGATATCCATCAGCGGGGTGGACCTGTTCCCGACAACAGACAACACCGCCACCGCCACCGCGGCCCTAGGTAGCTTGGCGGTCGCCATCGGTAACGGCAGCAATGCCAACGCCAGCGGTGGATTCCTTGACGCCGCATTCGCCGACGGCGCCGATAGCAATGCCGGTGCCGGGTTGGCCGGCAACTTCGACGTCGCAATCGCCAACGGCGACAGCAGCAATGCCGGCGCCGGGGTAGGTGGCAATTTTGTCGTCGCCATCGCCAACGGCGAGGGCAGCGACGCCGGCGCGGGGGTAGGCAGCAACTTCGACATCGCCACCGCCGACGGCGACGCCAGCAAGGCGGTCGTCGGAATCGGCGGCGGGCTTGACATCGCCACCGCCGAGGGGGCCAACAGCACCGCCAACGCCGGCCTGGGACAACTCAACGATGCGACCGCCCTCGGGGCCGGTAGCAACGCGACCGCTGGCGGCAACTTCGACACGGCATTCACCAACGGCGCCGGCAGCGACGCCTCGGCCGGGGGCGGTAGCGCCGACCTCGCGCTGGCCAACGGGGCCGGCGTCGACGCCATTGCCAATGGCAACTCCGACTCGGCAACCGTCTCGGGCACCAACGCCGAGGCCGAAGCTGTCGGCATCGGCGACATCGCCGCCGTCCTCAACACCGGCAGTGCATTCGACCAGGCCATCGCCGGCGGCAGCAGTGTTTCGTTCAGCGACAATAATCTCGCCACAGTCATCGGTACCGGCAGCACCGCCTTCGCCGGCGCTCACTCCACCACGGTCGGCGATTGGGACCTCGCCGCCGTCTTCGGCGACCTGCAGCACGCAGTTGCCACCGGCGGCAACTTCCTGCTCGACATCCTGCCGTCGCTGTAGGGGCCGTCGCTATAGATTGATCGGCCTGGCATGCCAGGCCTGTGTCCGCGACCCTGGTGTCGCGATGAGCAGAGCGTGCTCTCTCATCTGGCGCTGGGCAGGCTTTCACCATCAGCACTGCCGGCACAGCTGCCCACTCCTCGACAGCGGTACGGTTGGGACGCTTGGCAGAGAAGTACCTCATTACCGACGCGATACGCCAGACGTGTTGGCCACATGGCCGCCAGGCCGTGACAAGGAGATGGACTGGTGACTTATGACGCATTCCAGGATGTCGTCTCAAAGGATGGTCGCGCACTCATCATCGCTGCCGAGTCGAATTGGGTTCGGCCGGTACCTGATTGCCCGGATTGGGACGCCGCAGGTTTGGTGCGTCACACCGGCGGGATCCTGGCGTGGATTGCCACCATCGTCGAGACCGGCGAACCGGCCAGCTTCGGTTCGTTAGCGCCCTCACCGGAAGACAACGCCGACCTGTCGGGGTGGTTTCTCGAAAATCTGGATCGCGCGGTCGGCGCCGTGCGAGGAGCAGACCCGGAGAAGGACGTGTGGACGTTCTCCAGCCTCGGCGATCATCGAGTGTCGTGGTGGCGGCGACGGTTGGCCGTCGAGATGGTCGTACATCGCGCGGACCTCGAGAACGCCGTCGCCGTTCAGGGAGGCGCGGCACCGTCTCCACTCGACGGCGCGGTGGCTGTCGCCGGCATCGAGGAGTTCGTCACGG